>CAZORE010000130.1:0-11018 GCA_964581815.1 uncultured Streptosporangiaceae bacterium
GTCGGCTCGCCTTCGGTCGGCTCGCCTTCGGTCGGCTCGCCGTCGAGCAGGATCGCGGGCACGGTCACCAGCCGCGAGCGCAGGTACTCCCCGAGCCCCTTCGCCTGCGGGTCGGGCCGGGTCGAGGACGCCACCCCCTCGCCAAGCAGGCCGGCGATCACGAAGTTCAGCGCGTGCAGGTTCGGCAGCTCGAAGCGGCGCACCTCAAGGTCTTTCGCCTCCGGCAGCAGCGACCGCAGCCGCTCGGTCGTCAGGTAATCCCGCAGCCACGCGTACCCGGCCGCGTCGCGGGCCCACAGGCCGACATTGGCGTTGCCGCCCTTGTCACCCGAGCGGGCCGCGCACACCCGCCCGAGCGGGGCGCGCACGCCAGTGCCGCCGAGCGCGCCGCCGCCCGCCGGTTCCGTTGGGGAACTGGGCGGACGCCAGAACGTGAGCTTGGTTCCCCCGTCCGCCCCCGCCGCCGCCCGGGTGGCGGGGATGGCGACGCGGGTGCCGTCCGGCAGCACCGTGGTGTGCTCCACCTCCGCCGCCGGCACCAGCGCGGGCCAGTACACCCCGAACTCGCTCTCCGCCGACGGCGGCGTCGTGGTGTGGAACCCGGCGTAGCCGGCCAGCGCCAGCTCCATGGTCGCGTTGGAGAAACGGCGGCCGACCTTCCGCGCGTCGCGGTCCTTCACCGTGACCCGCAGGTGGGCCGTCGCCTGCTCGTTGCCCGGCGCGTCCGGGTGGTCGAAGCGCAGCAGCCGGACGTCGACGTCGTCGAACTGGTCGCGCCCGCCGAGGATGCCGAACAGCTCATCAGCGGCCCAGGCGGCCTTCTCTTCGATGTCCAGCCCGGTGATCACCATGGTCATCGTGTTGCGATACCCCCCGAGGAAGTTGAGGCACACCTTGAGCGTGTCCGGCGGCGGCGTGCCGGTGATGCCGGAAAGCCGCACCCGGTGCCCGGCCAGCTGCTCAAGCGTGATGGTGTCGAAGTGGGCGACGACGTCGGGGTTGAGGTAGGCGGGGTCGCCGATCTCGTAGAGCAGCTGCGCGGTGACCGTGCCGACGGAAACCAGGCCACCGGTCCCGTCGTGCTTGGTGATCACGCTGCTGCCGTCCGCGGCGATCTCGGCGACGGGGAAGCCGGGGTAGCGGCGGTCGGTGATCTCGTGCAGGTAGGAGTAATTTCCCCCGGTCGCCTGCGGCCCGCACTCGATGACGTGCCCGGCGGCGACCGCGCCGGCCAGCTGGTCGAAGTCGTCGCGGCCCCAGCCGTGCCACCAGGCGGCGGGCCCGGTCACCAGGGAGGCGTCGGTGACCCGCGGGCAGATGACGATGTCCGCCCCGGCGCCGAGCGCCGCGGCGATCCCCCAGCCGCCGAGGTAGGCGTTCGCCGTGACCGGCGGCCGGCCGACGTCGGCAAGCGGCTGGCCGGTGTCCAGGTTGGACAGTGGGTGACCCGCGGCCTGGAGTTCCTTCAGGCGGGGGAGCAGGTCGTCGCCGGTGACGTAGGCGATCTTGGGATGCAGGCCGAGCCGGCCGGCCAGCGCCGCCAGCTCCTGGGCCAGGCCGGACGGATTGAGCCCGCCCGCGTTGTTGACGATCTTGACGCCGCGGTCGAGGCAGGTGCCGAGCACCGGCTCCAGTTGGGCGAGCACCGACCTGGCGTATCCGGCGTCGGGATCCTTCTGCCGGGCCTTCCACAAGATGAGCATGGTCAGCTCGGCCAGGTAGTCGCCGGTGAGCACGTCGATGGGGCCGCCCTCGACCATCTCCCTGGTCGCCTCCATCCGGTCGCCGTAGAACCCGGAGGAGTTGCCGATCCGGACCGGGCGCCGGGCCGGGCGCCGGAGCGCAGCGGAATCGTGCATGTCAGCTTCCTCCCGCCGGGGGCGCCGGGGGCGCCGGGGCCCGCCCCGGCCCAGCCGGCCCGGCGAACGCCTGCGCGATGCCCATCCACTGCCGCGCGACCGCCCCGGTGACCTCGAGCGCGGTGTCGTCGCGGTGCCGCCGCTGGGTGACGAGCAGGCAGAAGTCCAGCGCCGTCCCGGACACCCGGTTGGCCGCGTCGGCCGGCCCCCAGTCCCACCGCGCGTCGTCCGGCCCGGCCAGCTCGACCCGGATCGGCTCGGCGGGAACCGGCAGCCCGTTGACGGTGTAGGCGTAGCGCAGCGCCCGGATCCCGAGGTCGGCCACGTGCCGCATCCGGGCGGTGGGCACCCGGGCGATCCCCATCGTGTCGAGCACGTCCTGGCCATGCGCCCACGTCTCCATCAGCCGGGCCGTCACCGACGAGGCAAGGCTCATCGGCGGCCCGTACCAAGGCAGCCGGGCGGACGGGTCGGCCTGACGGTAGGCCTCCGTCAGTCGCGCCCTGGCCTGTTCGAACCAGGCGAGCACGTCGGCCGGGGGAGTGTCGCGGTACCGCGCCGCGACCTGGTCGATGAAGTCGGCGCCGGTCGCCGCGATCTGCTCCGCCTCGGCCGTGAACTGCTCGGGCTCGGTCACCGACCGCCGCGCCGCGTCGTCAAAGTACGCCAGGTGCGTGACCTGGTCGGTGACGGTCCACCCGGCCGCCGGCGTAGCCAGCCCCCAGTCCGCCGCGGCCAGGCCGGCCAGCACCTGGCGCAGCGCGGCGGACTCCGCGAGGAGGTCATCAATCAGCGAGCCGACCAGCGAGTCGGCCAGCGCGCGGCCGGAGGCCGGCCCGTTCCCGCCTGACGCTGCCCCGCCCGAGGGTGCCCCGCCGGTCAGCGCCCCGCCCATCAGTGCCCCGTCCAAACGGGAGTCCGCTTGTCGCGGAACGCGGCCGGCCCTTCCTGGGCGTCGTCGCTGGTGTACACCGGCTCCCAGATGCGCTCGGCCTCGTCGAACGCCTCAGCCATGCCCATCCGGGCGGACAGGTAGACGGTCTTCTTGGCCGCCCGCACCGACAGCGGCGCGTTCGCGGCGATCCTCATCGCGAGCGACTGGGCCGCCGCCCGCAGCTCACCGTCCGGCACGACCGTGTTGACCAGGCCGACCTCACGCGCCCGGGCCGCGCTGAGGGGATCCCCGGTCAGCAGGATCTCCATCGCGATGCGGGGCCCGACCAGCCAGGACAGCGGGGCCGCCCACGGTGAGCCGCGCCCTACCTTCACCTCGGTGACGGCGAACCTCGCCGACTCCGCCGCGATGACCAGGTCGCACATCTGGGCCAGCAGGAACCCGCCGGCGTAAGCGACGCCGTTGACGGCCGCGATGGTCGGCTTGTCCACCTGGATGTTCCGGCCGAACTGCGGCGCGAAATCCGGCGGCGGAACCCGCAGCGCGGTATCGGCCATCTCCTTCAGGTCACCGCCGGCGCAGAAGGCGCGGTCGCCGGCCCCGGTGAGGATCAGCACCTTGGCATCGTCGTCGGCGTTGAACCGCCGCGCGCCCGCGAACAGGCCTTCCCGGACCGCCTTGTTCAGCGCGTTGCGGGCCTCGGGCCGGTCGATCGTCAGCCAGGCGACGCCGTTGACGACCTCGTAACGCACCGGATCAGGCAGGACCGGAGCACCCGGTACCGGATCAGTCATTGCGGGCTTCCTCCTCCACGACAGCGAGCACGGCACCGCTGTCGACTTGCGTTCCGACCGCGACGCCGACCGCGGTGACGATGCCGCGCCCCGGGGCGCGCACCGCGTGCTCCATCTTCATCGCCTCGATAGTGACGATCGCGGCGCCCGCCTCGACGGTGTCTCCGGCGGCGACGTCGACCCGGACCACGGTGCCGGGCATCGGCGCGAGCAGGGAACCCGGGTGCACCGCGGCGGCCGGGTCGGGGAAGCGCTCGACCTCGGTGAGCGCGTCGTGCCCGAGCGGGCTGTCGACGTAGCTGACGGCGCCGATCCTGGTCACGTCGACGACCCGGCGTAC
Source organism: uncultured Streptosporangiaceae bacterium (assembly GCA_964581815.1). Classification (GTDB taxonomy): domain Bacteria; phylum Actinomycetota; class Actinomycetes; order Streptosporangiales; family Streptosporangiaceae; genus Trebonia. Next base: position 3,889 of record CAZORE010000130.1, read on the forward strand.
CCCGTCGCACACCAGGTCGACCCGGCCGGGCGCCGCCGACAGCACGGTGACCTCCGGCACGGGCTCGCCCGCCACGGTGGCGGTGACCGAGTCCCGGCCGATGCGGTAGGTCACCTCGACCAGCCCGCCCCAGCCCCGATCGGCACCGCCCTCATCGGCACCGCCCTCATCGGCACCGCTCCGATCGGCGCCGCGCTGGCCGACCGTGGGCTGATAGGTGACGGACTGGGGCGCGCTCGGGTTGTTGCGGAACCCGGACGGCAGGCTGGCGAGCACCGGCGCCGCGGCGCGGCGGGCAGCCTGGCCCGCGAGCGCCGCGGCCAGCGGGTGGACCGTGCGGGCCGCGGCCGTGGGGCCGGGGACCAGCTCGTCGTAGGGATGCCGGTCCAGGTAGCCGGTGTCGATGGCGCCGGCCGCGAACTCGTCCTCGCGCAGGATCGCGGCGAGCAGCTCACGGTTGGTGGTGACCCCGTGCAGCCGGGCGCGGGACAGCGACCCGGCCAGCAGGCGGCGGGCGTCGTCGCGGGTGGCGCCGTAACCGATCACCTTGGCCAGCATCGAGTCGTAGAAGGTGCTGACCCGGGTGCCGGAGGCGAAGCCCGCGTCCACCCGCAGCCCCTCGGCGGCCGGGATGTCGAAGGTGTGCAGGTCGCCGCTTGTCGGCAGGTAGCCGGCCGGGACGTCCTCGGCGTACAGCCGCGCCTCGATCGCGTGCCCGGTGATGGCGGCCCTGACGACCTCGTCGCCGATCGGCTTGCCCGCGGCGACCTCAAGCTGCACCTTAACCAGGTCGATGCCGGTCACCAGCTCGGTCACCGGGTGCTCCACCTGCAGCCGGGTGTTGACCTCGAGGAAGTAGAAGCGCCCGGCGGCGTCGAGCACGAACTCCACCGTGCCCGCCCCGACGTAGCCGATCGCCTTGCCCGCCGCCACCGCCGCCTGGCACAGCGCACCGCGCAGCGCGTCGTCCACCGCCGGCGACGGCGCCTCCTCGATGATCTTCTGGTAGCGGCGCTGGATGGAGCATTCCCGCTCGAACAGGTGCACCACCGTGCCGCCGTGGTCGCCGACGATCTGCACCTCGATGTGCCGGGGCGAGTCCACGTACCGCTCGAGGAACACGGTGCCGTTGCCGAACGCCGACGCCGCCTCCCGGCGCGCGCTCGCGACCGCCTCCGCCACGTCGCCGAGCTCGCGGACGATGCGCATGCCGCGCCCGCCGCCGCCGAACGCCGCCTTCACCAGCACCGGCAGGCCGATCCCGGCGGCCGCGGCGCGCAGCTGAGCCTCGTCAGGCTCGGCCCGCTCATCGAACACGGCACCAGGCAGCACCGGCACGCCCGCGGCGCGCATCAGCTCCTTCGCGGCGGTCTTTGAGCCCATCGCGTCGATGGCCTCCGGCGACGGGCCGACGAAGGTGAGGCCCGCGGCGGCGCACGCGCGGGCGAAGCCGGCGTTCTCCGACAGGAAGCCGTAGCCGGGGTGGACCGCGTCGGCGCCGGCGCGCCGGGCGGCGTCGATGACCGCCTCGCCCCGCAGGTACGTCTCGGCCGGGGTGCTGCCGGGCAGGCGCACCGCCTCGTCGGCTTCCCGGGGATGAGGCAGGTGCGCGTCGGGATCGGAGTACACCGCCACCGTTGCGATATCCATGGCACGCGCGGTGCGGAAGATACGCGCGGCGATCTCGCCGCGGTTGGCGACGAGCAGCTTCCTGATCACTGGCATCCCGCCCTCACATCCGGAAGACGCCGAAGCCGCGGCGCCCCTCGACCGGTCCCGAGTGAGCCGCGGACAAAGCGATCCCCAGAACGGAGCGTGTGTCACGCGGGTCGATCACGCCGTCGTCGTAGAGGCGGGCGCTGACGAAGAACGCGTGCGACTCGGATCCGATCTGCGCCTCGACCTGCTTGCGCCGCTGCTCGTCGGCGTCCGCGTCGAAGTCCCGCCCAGAGGCCTGCGCCGATGCCCGGCCGACGATCGACAGCACGCCGGCCAGCTGCTGCGCGCCCATCACGGCGAGCTTGGCGTTGGCCCAGGAGAACATCAGCCGCGGGTCGTAGGCGCGGCCGGACATGCCGTAGTTGCCCGCGCCGAACGACGCCGCCATGTTGATCGTGATGTGCGGGACGGTCGAGTTGGTGACCGCGTTGATCATCTTGGCGCCGTCCTTGATGATGCCGCCCTGCTCGTACCGGGTGCCCACCATGTAGCCGGTGGTGTTCTGCAGGAAGACAAGCGGCGTGTCCGACTGATTGGCGAGCAGTATGAACTCGGTGGCCTTCTTGGCTTCCTCGCTGAACAGCACGCCGCGCTCGTTGGCCAGGATGCCCACGGGGAAGCCGTGCACCGACGCCCAGCCGGTGACCAGGCTGGTCCCGTAGCGGGCCTTGTACTCGCTGAACACCGATCCGTCGGCCACCCGGGCGATCACCTCGCGCGGGTCGAACGGCACCCGGAAGTCCGCCGAGACGATGCCGAGCAGCTCGTCGGGGTCGTACAACGGCTCATCAACGGATGAGCTCGGCGCAGGCCCCAGCTTGCGCCAGCCGAGGTCGGCGACGATCTGCCGGCCGATCCGGATGCAGTCGAGCTCGCCCGTGGCGAAGTAGTCGGCGAGCCCGGACACGCGCGAGTGCATGTCGGCCCCGCCGAGCGACTCGTCGTCGGCGTCCTCGCCGGTGGCCATCTTGACCAGCGGGGGACCGCCGAGGAAGACCTTGGCCTGCTGGTCGACGAGCACCGCGTAGTCGCACATGCCGGGGATGTAGGCACCGCCCGCGGTCGAGTTGCCGAAGACCAGGGCGATGGTCGCGATGCCCATCGCGGACAGCTCGGTGAGGTCGTGGAAGATCTTGCCGGCCGGGACGAACAGGTCCGACTGCGTGGGCAGGTCCGCGCCGCCCGACTCGACCAGGTTGATCACCGGCAGCCGGTTCCTGCGGGCGATCTCCAGCGCGCGCAGCGTCTTGCGCAGCGTGTAGGGGTTCATCGCGCCGCCGCGCACCGTCGGGTCGTGCGCGATCAGCACGCACTCCGCGCCGGACACCACGCCGATGGCCGTGACCATGCTCGCGCCGACCGGGAACTCCGTGCCCCAGGCGGCGAGCGGTGACAGCTCGAGCAGGGGCGCGTCCCGGTCGACGAGCAGCTCCACGCGCTCGCGGGCCAGCAGGCGCCCGCGATCGCGGTGCCGCTTGGCGTACCGCGCGCCGCCGCCCGCCCGGGCCAGCTCGAGCTGCTCGTTCAGCGCCGCGATCGCGGCGAGCTGCCCGGCGCGGTTGCGCTGGTACACCTCGCTCGCGACCTCAACGCGGGAGCTCAGCACCGGCATGGGCGACTCCAAGCAGAGTAGTGAATCGTCGTTAACTACTGTGCCACTGGGCCTACCTCTAGGCAAGGCGGCTCGTTGGTTCTACCCTACGAAGTGAATTCTAAGTCACTAAAGTGCCCGCAGAGAGGCTGGCCGCCATGGAACCTTCGCTCGACGTGACCAGCCTGTACAACCGGCGCGCGGTCAACCGCTGGGAGCGCACCAGCGTCGGTGACCTGACCGAGCGCGTGACCTGGAGCTACCCCGACAAGGAAGCGCTCATCGGCGCCGTCGGCGCTTACGCCGACCCGCGCTTCGCGCGGGTGACCTACCGGCAGGCCGACCAGGCGGCCAACCAGGTCGCCAACGCGCTGCTCGCCCGCGGCCTGCGGCGCGGCGACATCGTGATGATGTTCTGCGAGAACTCCGTCGAGGGAGTGCTGTTCAAGCTCGGGGTGGCGAAGGCGGGACTGGTCTGCGCGCCCATCAACCCGATGATGGCCCCGGACATGGTGGCCGCCATGATCGACCTGGTCCAGCCCCGGCTCGCGGTCGTCGACGCCGAGCTGTGGCCACGCGCCGAGCAGCCGTTCGCCGACCGCGGCCTGCCGGCCGCGGTCACCATCACGATCGGCGGTGACCCGGTCGAGGGCAGCGTGAGCTTCACCGACTTCATCGCCGGCCAGAGCGACGCCGAGCCCGAGGTCGAGATCCACGGCGACGACATCTGGGAGATCCTGTTCACCTCGGGCACGACGGCGCTGCCCAAGGGCGTGATGATCTCGCACACCTGCTCCTACCTGGCCGCGCTCGGCTTCGCGCAGTCGCTGACCCGGGGGCTGCGGGTCGAGAACGACCTGCGCCTGGGCAGCTACCTGCCGCTGCTGTACCACGTCGGCGACCAGCCCTTCACCTACTCCGTGTTCCTGTCGGCCGGCACGCTGCTGATCGGCCGCCGGCCGAATGCGGCCGCGATCGCCGATTCGATCGCGGCCGAGCGGCTGACCGCGCTGTGGGGCGGCTCCCCGGCCATGCTGCGGGCCATCGACGCGGTGCTTAACGAGCGCCCGGACCTGGACGTGACCAGCCTGAAGGTCGCCGTGTACGGGTGGTCGGCACTGCCGCCCGCCACCCTGGAGTCGCTGAAGCGTCACTGCGGGCCCGAGCTGCTCGCGTTCGAGATCTTCGGTCAGACGGAATCGATCAGCTGCCACCGGTTCTGGCCGGACAAGTGGCCCGAGCTGTACGCCCGCACCGCGCCGCAGCTGAACTACGTCGGCGTGCCGAGCCCGCTGCTCGCGTCCATGGTGATGGACCTCGACGGGGCCGACCTGGCGTCGTCACCGGGGACGGCGGGGGAGGCGGTCTACCGGTCGCCGTCGATGATGTCCGGCTACTACCGCGACGAGCCCGCCACCCGCGAGGCCTTCAGGCACGGCTGGTTCCACTCCGGCGACAGCTGCGCCTACGACAGCGACGGCTTGCGGATCATGCTCGACCGCTACAAGGACATCGTCAAAACCGGCGGCGAGAACGTGTCAAGCCTGCGGGTGGAAGCGGTGCTCGCGCAGCACCCGGACATCGACAAGTCGGCCGTCATCGGGCTGCCGCACGACCGCTGGGGCGAGGCGGTCACCGCGGTCGTCGTCCCCCGGCCAGGCCGTGAGCCGAGCGCGGAGGAGATCATCAAGTTCGCCCGGCAGACCCTCGCCGGGTACGAGGCGCCCAAGGGCGTCATCTTCGCCGACGCCCTGCCGGAAACCGTCGGCGGCAAGGTACTCAAGTACAAGCTGCGCGCCAGCCACGCCGCCCACTACGCCGGGGATCCGGCGGGGGAGCCCCCGGCGTAGTGCCCGGGCCGACGGTGGCCTAGAGGCTGCGTCGGCTAGAGGCTGGGCACCGGGCCGACGGGGCCGGTGAGCGGGAGCACGACCAGGCAGGGGACGCTGACCGGGGCCGCCGGGTCGAGCGCGTTGAGCATGTCCGCCAGCGCCACTGGGTCGGCGGCGATCTCCAGGTGGTCGCTGCCGTCCAGGGCGCACTGGTGCTGCACGGTGATGTTGGTGACGTTGGCCGCGGCGGGCAGGAACGCGTTGCGGTACGGCGTGACCACCTCGTCGTCGGCGGTCTCGATGACCGTGTAGCGCACGCCGGCGACCGTCGGGACGGCGTTGAGGCCGGCCAGGAACGCCGATCCCTGCTCCTGCTCCACGCAGGCCGCGCACACGGAGCTCAGCGGCCCGTTGACCTGGCCGGCCACCCCGAGCAGGGTAACGAGCTTGGTGAGGCCGTCGAGGGTGGTGCCGTAGTTGGACGGGGCGAGGGCCACCAGGTCGTTGACCTTGGCGGCGCCGCCGAGGTCGTCGATGTAGTAGCGGGGCATCATGCCGCCCTGGGAGTGGCCGACCAGGTCGACCTTGGCCGCGCCGGTGCTGGCCAGCACCGTGTCGACGAAGGCGGCGAGCTGGGCCGCGGACGCCGCGATGCCACCGGTGCCCTGAATCAGGGAGGTGGGCGCGGCGCCGCCGTAGTTGAACGCGTAGACGCAGTAGCCGCTGTCGGCCAGCAGCGGGGACGCCGCCTGCCAGTTGTCGTCCATGTTGGCCAGCGTCCCGTGCACCAGGATCACCGGGTCGGGGTGCGCGGCCGACGGCCGGCAGGACCAGTTGTCGGCCCCCGGCGGCGGCGTGTCCGGGGCCAGCGCGGCCGCGGTCGCGCCGGCGATGAAGTCGTAGTTGACCGGCAGCCGAGCGGCCGCCCGGGCGGGGACGGCGGTAGCCGCCGCCAGCACGACGGCGGCCGCCGCGGGCACGGCGGCCGCGCGCGCGACGCGGCGCAGCCAGTGAGGACCATATGAGGACGGCATCGGCCCCTCTTTCCGCTGGGAGTGACAGGTTCACTCATTAGAGGTCCGCGTCGGCGGCGCGTCTGCTCACCGCGGTGAGCGAATACGGCCGCCGGTTATCACCGGCCGACAAAAACGCACACGTGACAGTAGCGTTACTCGCGAGTAACGTCGCGGTCGTGGAGCAGTACGCCGAAGTGCTTCCCGCCAGCCCGGCGGCCCCGCCCGGCTCGCTCGCCGACGCCATCACCGCCACGATCCTGCGCGAGGTGCCGGAGTACGCCCAGCCGGGCGATGACGACGTCGCGCGGACGGTGCGCCGCGTGGCCCACGAGGCCGTCGCGGGCCTGCGCGCCCGCGTCGGCGACATAGCGGCCCTCGCGGCCGTGGGGCCAGTGCCCGCGGCGGATGGTGAAGCCGCGGCCGCCATGTTCCGCGACCTGGGGCGGCTCCTGGCGATGGAGGGACGCAGCCTCGGCGCGCTGCAGGCCGCCTTGCGCGTCGGTGCCCGGGTCACCTGGCAGCGCCTGCACGAGCAGGCCCGGCAGGGCCAGGGCGACTCCGCGGCGTTCGCCCGCATCGGGGAGACGGTCTTCTGGTACATGGACGAGCTCGCGGCCGCCTCGTCGGCCGGGTACGCCGAGGCCAGGGCCGAGCTAGCGGGGGAGACGGGCCAGCTGCGGCGGCGCCTGCTCGACCTGCTCACCGCCAGCTCGGCGGCCCCGCCCGCGGCGGCGATCGCGAGCCTGGCCCAGGCGGCCGGCTGGCCGCTGCCCCGCCGGGTGGCGGCGGTGGCGCTCACCCCGGTTGCCGCGCGCACTCCGGGGCTGCTGCCGCCCGATGTGCTCGCCGACCTGACCCGCCGCGACCCCTGCCTGCTCATCCCCGACCCGGACGGCCCCGGCCGGCGGCGGCAGCTCGCGGCGACCTTGCACGCCTGGCTGGCGGCCGGCGGCCGCGCGGCGGCCGGCCCGG
>CAZORE010000130.1:11118-17356 GCA_964581815.1 uncultured Streptosporangiaceae bacterium
GCCGCTGGCCGCCGTCGGGCCGGCCGTACCGCTGTCCGCGGCGAGCGCCTCGCTGCGCTGGGCAGGCCAGGCGCTCGGCCTGGCCCGGCGCGGCCTGGTCCGCGCCGCGGGCGACACCCCGGGCGCCGCGCCGGGCACCGCCGGCCCGGCCGGCCTCGTCTGGTGCGAGGACCACCTGCCCACGCTCGTCCTGCTGGCCGACGCGGACCTGGCCGCGACGCTCAGCCGGGAGGCGCTCGCCCCGCTGCGGCCGCTGAGCCCGGCCCAGGCCGACCGGCTGGCGCGGACCCTGCTGGCCTGGCTGGAGAGCGCCGGCGACGCCAACGCCGCCGCCCGCCGCCTGCAGGTGCACCCGCAGACCATCCGTTACCGGCTGCGGCAGGTCACCGAGCTGTTCGGCGCCGCCCTGACCGACCCAGACGACCGGTTCCGCCTGCTCCTCGCCCTGCGCGTCCGCCGCCTGCTCGGCGGCTAACCCCGCCCGCCAGCGGCCAGCCGCACCCGTCCGCCGCACTCCGGTACATCAGCCGGGCACGGCAGGACCTGCGCCGGGGCGGCTCACTTGGTATTAGTTCCTGCGAGTTTTCCGCACTCTGTATCGGTTTCGGTCATTTCTGTGTCCGTTATGTCCGATATGGAAGCAGAAACTGATACAAGGTGTCCGGGGAAGGCGGGAAGTGACGGCTTGCACGGCGGTCGCGACGGAGGTAGGTGTTCACTAGTGCGACAGAACGGAGGCTTTCGTTGCCGACACCGGAAGCGCTGGCCGGCGTGCGCGTGCTTGACCTCACCGCCACCGTGGCCGGCGCCGTCGCCGGAATGCTGCTGGCCGACCTCGGCGCCGACGTGCTCAAGGCGCATCCGGCCGGGCCGGGTCCCCTCGCGGGCCAGCGCGGGCGGCCGATGTGGGATCGCGGCAAGCGCGCCGTCACCGTAGACCCGTCGAGCGCGGACGACCTGCTGGCCCTCGACCAGCTGATCGCCGGCGCGGACGTGCTGCTCGTCGGCGCCAGCGGGCCAGGCGTCACCTACCGCGACCTCATCGACCGCGGCCGGCGCCCTGGTGAGCCGTGCTTCTGGATCGTCATGCCGCCCTACCTGCTCGAGGAGACGCCGTGGCCGGGCGGCCAGGAATCGGCAGGCCTGCTGTTCGCCTGGCTCGGTCACGCCTGGAACCAGTCGTCCTACGCCGACGTCCCCGTTGACTGCCTGTTCCCGCTGGCCTTGCACATGCAGGGCATCTGGGCCGCGATCGTCGCGGTCGCGCTGCTGATCGGCCGCCAGCGCGGCCTCACGCTCGCCCCGCTGGCGGTGGCGGGCGGCGCGCACGGCGCGCAGCTGGTCTCCCCGGGCAACTTCGCCGCGGGCCGCGACGAGCCGCACGTCCACCGGCCCGGCGGTCCTGGCGGCGCCCTGCCCAACTACCGGACCTACCGCTGCGGCGACGGCGAGTGGCTGTTCCTCGGGGCGTTCACCAACGCCTTCATCGAACGAGGGCTTGCCGCGGCCGGCGCCGGATGGATCCTGGAAGATCCGCGGGTCGGCGGGAACCCGGGGAACCTGCGGCTCGGGAAGAACCTCACCTGGGTCACCCGCGAGCTGGAGAAGGTGTTCGCGACCCGGCCAAGGGACGAATGGCTTGACCTGCTTGAGCAAGCGGACTGCCCCGCGGCGCCGGTTAACGAGCCCGGCACGTGGCTAGACCACGACCAGGTCAGGGCGCTCGGGCTGCGCCATGAGGCGGTCACCGATACCGGCCAGCAGGTCGTGATGCCCGGCCCGCTGATTAACCTGTCGCTGACGCCGGCCAGCGTCCGCGGGCCGGCGGTCACCTCCTGGCCAGGCATTACCGAGCTGCGGCCGCCGTGGCCGGCGGCTGGCCCAGCTGCGGCTGCCCCCACCGCGGCTAGCCCAACTGCGGCGAGCGCGACCACGGCTGGCCCTACCGAGGCGGGCGCGGCCGCCCAGCGCCAGCCCGGTGGACCGCCTTCGCCCCCGCCGCGGGAGCCGTCGCCGCGGGAACCCGGGCCCCAGCCGCCGCTGTCCGGTCTTCGCGTGCTTGACCTCGGCACGATCATCGCCGGCCCCTACGTCGGGACGCTGCTCGCCGACCTTGGCGCGGACGTCATCAAGATCGAGCGGCCGCCGCATGGTGATGAGTTCCGGGTAGCGCACGGCGGCCGCGGCGGCTCCAGCTTCGAGGTCTACAACCGCGACCAGCGCAGCGCGCTGCTCGACCTGTCCGGCGACGGCCGGCCGCTGTTCGACCGCCTCGTCCGCTCGGCGGACGTCGTCGTGGACAACTTCCGGTCCGGCGTCGCCAGCCGGCTCGGCATCACCCACGACCGGCTGGCCGCCATCAACCCGGCGGTCGTCACCGTGTCGATCAGCGCCTTCGGCGACGCCGGCCCGCTCGGCCGCCGCCCCGGCTTCGACCCGATCATCCAGGCGATGAGCGGCATCATGCGCGCCCAGGGCGGGCCCGACCAGGCCGACAGCCCCGTCTTCCTGACCGTCCCCGTCAACGACGTGCTCGCCGCGGGCCTCGCCGCGCTCGGCGCGTGCGCCGCGCTGCTCGCCCGCGTTCGCCTCGGCCAGGGACAGCACATCGGGGTCACGTTGTGCGCCGCCTCCTGCCTGCTCCAGTCCGGGTTCCTGGTCCAGGCCGCCGGTAGCGGCGCCTATCCGGCCGGCGGCCGGGACTTCACCGGGCCCGGCCCGCTCGACCGGCTTTATCAAGCCGCCGACGGCTGGGTCAGGCTCGCCGCCGCGCCCAGTCAGCTCCCCGCGCTGACCGACGCCAGGCTTGCCCCGCCGCCCGGCCGGGTCGAGCCCGGCGACGAGGCTCTCGCCGCCGCGATCGCGGCGCTGCTCGCAGGCCTCCCGGCGGCCGAGGTTATCGCCCGCGCCCACGCGGCCGGCATCCCCGCCGTCCGCGCCCGGCAGGCGCGGGAACTTACCGCCGACGCGCAGCTCATCCACCATGACCTGCTGACCGTCGTCGACCGGGACGACCACGGCGTCACCTGGGTCGGCCCCGGGCGCTGGCTGGAGATGCCGGGCCTGGCCGCCGGACCGCCGCGCGACGCCCCGCAGGCCGGCGAGCACACCGAGGCGATCCGGCGCGAAGCCGGCCCAGGTTCTTGGCCCGCGCCCCCTGACATGACTGACCAGAATTTGTTAGGGTCCGGTTCGTACACGTTCTCAGGGCGGGGTGGAAGTCCCCACCGGCGGTAATGGCATCTGGCTTTGTCCGGATGGCTGAGCCCGCGAGCGCCACGGCCTCCGCGGAGGGTGTGGGTCCAGCAGATTCCGGTGTGATCCCGGAGCCGACGGTCACAGTCCGGATGAAAGAGAACGCGACACCGGGACGCCCGGACCTGGGCCGTTCCTGTTCGCGTTGTCAGCCCTGGGTGACATAGCGAACAGGAGGAATCATGTCACCCGCTTCCAATCGCATCGCGCTCGTCGCCGCCCGCTGGCACGCCGACATCGTCGACCAGGCCGTGGCGGCCTGCCGGGCGGGCCTGGCCAAGCACGGGTATGCCGACGTCGACGTGATCGAGGTTCCCGGCGCCTTCGAGATCCCGTTGCGCATCAAGAAACTGGCGGCCACCGGCGAGTACGCCGGACTCGCCGGCTGCGCCCTGGTGATCGACGGCGGCATCTACCGGCACGAGTTCGTGGCAGCGACCGTGGTGGAAGCGCTCATGCGCGTGCAGCTCGACACGGACGTCCCCGTGTTCTCCGCCGTCCTTACCCCGCATCACTTCCACGAGCACGAAGAGCACCGGGCGTACTTCGCTCGCCACTTCGAGGTCAAGGGGGCAGAACTGGCCGACGCAATCGCGGCCACGCTGAACCTGGAGGTCGCCGCCTGATCCAAGCGGAACCTGACCACGACGGGACCGTTCGGCGGGCTGCCCTATGCTAGCCAGCATCGTTTCCACTCAGCGGAAGGGCTGTGATGGCTGGCAACACGTCGGTTCCCGGCGCGACCGTGACCTCGCGGGTCCTGGCCCTGCTGGGAGCGTTCGACGACCGTCACCGGGAGCTTTCGCTCAGCGACCTGGCGCGCCGCTCAGGCGTGCCGCTGGCGACGGCGCACCGGCTCGCCGCGGAGCTCGCCGAATGGGGCGCGCTGCACAAGACCGGGGAGGGCAAGTACGTCGTCGGCAGGCGGCTGTGGGACATCGGCCTGCTCGCCCCGGTCGCGCGCGAGCTGCGGGAGGTCGCGATCCCGTTCCTGCACGACCTGTACGGTGCCACGCTCGAGACGGTGCACCTGGCCGTGCGGGAAGACGACCACGTCCTGTACCTGGAGACGCTCTCCGGGTCGCGGTCGGTGCCCGTCGTCAGCACGGTCGGCTCGCGGCTGCCGATGCACGCGACCGGGGTCGGGAAGGTCCTGCTTGCCTACGCGCCCGACGATGTCCGCCAGCGGGTCCTGGCCGGGCCGCTGCCGCGCTTCCTCCCGCGCACGATCACCTCGCCGGCCCTGCTGGCCAGCCAGCTGGACCGGGTGCGCGCCGACGGGTACGCCACGACCGACGAGGAGATGACCTCCGGCGCCCGCTCGGTCGGCGTTCCGATCGTCACCAGCGACGGCGTGGTCGGTGCGCTCGGCTTCGTCGTCGCCGACCTGCGCCGGTCACGGGCCAGGCTGGTCGCCGCCCTGCAGGTGGCGGCTCAGGGCATCGCGCGCAGCCTCCAGTCCGCCTGACTCAGCGAATGACTTGGCCAGGGATGACGGACCGGGCGGGCGGGTGCCACACCTGAACCGTCAGCGCACTGCCCCGGCGCGCCCGCGTCCCCTTGCGGGGGGACTGGGCGACGACAAGACCGTCGACCGGCATCGGGTGCGCGGTGAGCCTGACCGTGGTGACGCGAAGGCCAAGCTTGCCGGTGATGTCCAGGCACGCGCTGAAGAACAGCCCCCTGACGTCAGGCACCGCGACCCGTCGCGGCGGGCGCGGATGCGGGGCGAGCCAGTCGCTCAGGGCCAGCAGGCCGCCAAGCAGTTCGGCTCCCGGGTTACCCGCGAGGAGGCCGTCGTCGCGCGGCGGCCCGGGCTCGGACGGGAAGCCGCCGCGGCGGACCAGGCCGCCGCCCTCGCGCCGGATGCCGGCCGCCTCGTCGTAGCGCGCGCGATCGTCGGGATCGGCCAGCACGCGCAGGGCCGCGCCGAGAATCTCGCGGGCCCGGGTGGCCGCCGTGACGACCGGCGACGGAGCGCCCGCGAGCAGTTCCGGCCGCAGCAGGCCCATCTTGGCGTCGTGCTGGTGCTTGACCTGCTCGGCTGAGGCACCAGGCAGCAGCCCGAGCACGTCGTACCAGGTAATGACTGGTCCCATGCCGAGCTCAGCCATGGCCTGCTCCCTCCGGGCGTCGAGCGCTCGGGGAAATCGTCCCATAGCGGACGGAAAAGTCTAATGGGCCGTGCATACCGGCTGGTAGTGGGCGATGTCGGCGGACCAGAGCTTGCCGGTGTGGGAGTCGCGCTGCTCATTCGGGTCGAGCCCGTCGTAGCTCCAGTCGGTGGCCGGCTCGCCGCACGTGGCGCACGGCGTGATCTCCGGACTCGGGACCGGGATGCCGTCGCCTTCGGTCCGCCGGACCCGGATCCAGATCATGACCGCGAGCGCGGCGACGTGAATCACCGTCACCAAGATCGTGATCATGGTCAGGTTGCTGCTCACTTCGCTTTCCTCCCTGCCGATGAGAGCCGCGCTCGCAACGACTAGATGCTGTCCTGGGCGGGGCCGGGGACCGGCTTGACGCCGGCCCGGCGGGCCGCGTCGTTGAGCGTGGTCAGGCCCCGGTGCAGTTCCTCGAGTTCGCCGAGGCTCATGCCGAGCTTCGCCACGACCGTGGGCGGGACGTTCAGCGCCTGCTGGCGCAGCGCGCGGCCCTGCTCCGTCAGGTCAACGCGCAGCTGCCGCTCGTCGTCCGGATCGCGGGTCCTGGTGACCAGGCCGGAGGCCTCAAGGCGCTTGAGCATCGGCGACAGCGTCGGGCCGTCGAGCTGGAGCATCTCGATGAGCTCCTTCACCGCGAGCGGCGACTGTCCCCACAGCGCCAGCATCACCAGGTACTGCGGGTGAGTCAGCCCCATCGGCTCCAGGATCGGCCGGTAGACGCTCAGCACGCTGCGCGCCGCGACCGACAGGGCGAAGCACACCTGCCGCTCCAGGGCCAGCGGATCGCCCGGTATCTCCGGCAGGCCCGTCTCCGGCAG
>CAZORE010000130.1:17456-21127 GCA_964581815.1 uncultured Streptosporangiaceae bacterium
TCTCCGGCAGGCCCGTCTCCGGCAGCGCTGGCCGGCCGGCCGCGTCAGCGGTGATCTCCATGGCGTCCCTCGCACTCAGGCCGACATTGATGTGTGCTCTAACTATTAAGACTCTATCAATTAACGCACTAACGAATCAAGCCGGATGACGGCAGTCACCGGCGCTGCGGGTCGATCATGGTCATCCCCGCGGGGGAGGCCGTGTCGAGCACGGGCAGCAGGGCGCACGCCTCGTCCAGCCCGATGACCCGCTCGATGAGGTCCTGCGGGCGCAAGTCACCGCGCTCGATCAGTTCGAGCATGCCCGGGTAATCGGCCGCGGCCATGCCGTGCGCGCCGAGCAGGTCGAGCTCCCAGCCGATGACCCGCGCCATCGGCACGCGGGGATGCCCGACGGCCTGGGGCAGCAGGCCGACTTGGACGTGCCGGCCGCGGCGGCGCAGCGAGAGAACCGAGTCCGCGCAGGTCTGCTCGCTGCCGACCGCGTCGACGGCCACATGGCTGCCGCCTCCGGTGAGCTCGCTGACCAGGCCGGGAATGTCGCGAGCGCCGTCGGCGGCCAGCACGTGGTCCGCGCCGAGCGCGGTGGCGGCCGCCAGGGCGCCGGGACCGCGGTCGACGGCGATGACGCGGGCGCCGAGGGCCTTGGCGATCATCACGGCGCTCAGCCCGACCCCGCCGGCGCCAATGACCGTCACCCACTCGCCGGCGGTCAGCCGGGCGCGGCCGGTCAGCGCCCGGTAGGCGGTGGCGAACCGGCAGCCGAGCGACGCCGCGGCCTCGGCCGTGACGCCGTCCGGCACGGCGACCAAGTTCGTGTCGGCGGCGTGCAGCGCCACGTACTGCGCGAACGAGCCCCAGTGGGTGAACCCGGGCTGCTGCTGGTCCGGGCAGACCTGCGCGCTCCCTGACCGGCACCATTCGCAGCGGCCGCACCCCTCGACGAACGGCACGGTGACCCGGTCGCCGTCCGACCAGCGCGACACCCCAGGCCCCGTCGCCACGACAACGCCCGTCAGCTCATGCCCCGGCACGTGCGGCAGGCTGATCTCGTCGTGCCCCGCCCACGCGTGCCAGTCGCTGCGGCACAGCCCCGTGGCGAGGACCCGGACCACCACGCCACCGTTCGGCGGAACGGGGTCGGGCACCTCCCGCACCGCAAGTGGCCCACGAATGCGGTCAAGCACCATCGCACGCATGACCACAATTCAACACGGTTGACGGCACGGTGAAAGTGCCGTCATCCTTTCGGTGAATGTGGCGACGGGCCATGCTCATTCGCATGTGCTCTTGAGCGAGCCACCGGAGGACGCGGCGATGGCTGCACCTGAGTCCGGCGCGGACGAAAAGCCCAGCAGCGCGACGTTCGGCAGGTTCGCCGGCCGGGGCCGCGCGGTGATCGTCCTCGCGCTGGAAGAAGCCAGGATGCTCAATCACGACTCCATTGGCACGGAGCACATCCTGCTCGGCCTGCTCCGCGGGGGCGAGGGTGTCGCGGCGCAGGCACTTGAGTCTCTCGGCATCGACCTGGAGGCGGTCCGCCAGCAGGTCGTGGAGATCGCCGGCCAGGGCGACCAGGCGCCGCCGGAGCACATCCCGTTCACCGCCCGGGCGAAGCGGGTGCTTGAGCTTTCGCTGCGTGAGGCGATGCAGCTCGGTCACAATTACATCGGGACCGAGCACATCCTGCTCGGCCTGGTCAGGGAGGGCGACGGCGTTGCCGCGCAGGTCCTGGCCAAGCTGGGCGCGGACCTGAACCAGGTTCGCCACCAGGTCATCCAGTTGCTGGCCGTGGGCCCGTCGGCTCGCGTGACCGCTGCCGGCGATGTCGAGTTTCGCCTGTCCGCCGTCGAGCAGCGGGCGGGCCTCGCGCCGGCGACCCCTGAGCTCGACCAGCAGATCCGGCAAGCCCGCGTTGACCGGACCGCCGCCGCCGCCGCGGAAGACTACGAACGGGCCGCGTCGCTTGGCGACAGGGAAAGACAACTGCTCGCCGACAAGGGAGCCCACCAGGAGCTGTGGGCAGCCGAGCATCCGGACCTGCCATCGCTGGTGGAGAAGGTCCGTCAGCTCAGTGAAGAGGTCGAGCGGCTCCGCGGACTGTTCCGCGAGCACGGCCCAGCACAGGAAGAGGACACCGCCTGATGGAGCCGCGGGTCGCTCAGGCGCGGGCGCGGCTGAGCTGGGCGGCGGCGTCGCGGGTGATCGCGACCCCGTCGACGGCGGTCGTGAGGATTGTGCAGCCGGCCTCGCGGTAGCGGCGGGCGGTCGTGCCGTCGCTGGCGTGCACCCCGACGGGCTTGCCGGCGGCGGCGCAGGCGGCCCAGACGCGTTGCAGTGCCCGGTTCAGCACCGGGTCATCCAGGTCGAGCTTGCAGCCCAGGGACCGCGACAGGTCATTGGGCCCCACGTAGACGCCGTCGACGCCGTCGACGGCCAGCGTGGCGTCCAGGTCGGCGACCGCATCGGCCGACTCGGCCATCACGAGGCAGAAGGGCTCGGTCACGGCCAGCACCCCGCCCGCGGACCGGTAGCCGGCGGGCGGGTAGCGCACTGCGCCTGCCACCTGGCGAGCCTGGGCGGCCGACTCGACGTTCGGGACGATGACGCCCTCGCAGCCCAGGTCGAGCGCTCGCCCGATATCGGCGGCGTGCGCATAGCGGACACGGGCGACGGGCACCGCGCCGGCGAGCCGGATCGCGCTGGTCATCGCGGGCAGGTCGGCTTCGACGGCCCCGCCGTGCTGCAGGTCCATCACCACGTAGTCCACGCCCGCGGCGGCCAGCAGTCGCACGCTCAGCGGCGACGGGATCACCGACCAGGCGCCGTACAAAGGCTCACGGGCGACGAGCCGGGAGCGGAAGGAAGCAGCCGTTGACATGACGCCAGCGAACCATACCTGCCCGCTGGCCGCTACCAGCGGGGCGGAAGAGACGGCTGCTGCCTGGGTACGATCGGGCTCGCGGTGATCTTCCGTAACGCGCCCTCCTCCCGCGCTCGGCCGCAACCCGGCAGGCGAGAGCCTGAACGGTGGAGTTAACTCCACTGAGTCTGGCCGCGGCCGGCGGCCACAATAGGAGCCGGAGCGCGCACCTGGCCCTTGAGGCTGATGCCGCATCGGGAACAGGTGCCGAGGGCGCGGAGGTAGCGATGGCTGACGTTGGCGAGACCGTTGCGCGACTTGTCCGGCAGACACCGCGGACGTGCGCCCGGGGCCTGGCCCTGGCGGCGGCCGCCGTCGGGGGACTCCCGTTGTTCGTCGCCTCCCTGGCTTGCGTGCTCCTGCTGCCTGCCGGGCTCGGGGTGGTGTTCGCGCCGAAGAGCCTGCTTGCGGTGCGCCGGCAGGCCGACCGGCAGCGCCGCTGGGCGCGCGAGTGGTCAGGGGTGACGATCGCGGCGCCGTACCGGCCGTTGTCAGCCAAGCCGGCCAACCGGCTGTTCCTGGTGTTCCGGCGCTGCCGGTGGGTCCTCGGGGACCCGGCGACCTGGCGGGACTTGCTGTGGACGCTGGTCAACGTGCCGGTCAGCGTGGTCCTTGGGCTGCTGCCCGCCTTCCTGCTGGTAGCCGGCACGTGGTTCGTGGTCGATGATTGCGGGACTCTGCTCGACGGATGGACGAACGTTGTGCCAAGCGACTTCCTGCTCCAGGTGCTCTTCCTGAGCATGCTGCC
>CAZORE010000131.1:0-21048 GCA_964581815.1 uncultured Streptosporangiaceae bacterium
GCTGGATGAGCTGCTGCCACCGGAGGAACCAGCCGGCGTGCTGGCCTGGCCGCTGGTGCCGCTGGTGCCGCTGGTGCCGCTGGTGCCGCTGATCGCGGCCGGCGGCGTAGCGGCGGCGCTTGTGCTGTGGGTCTTGAAGGACAGCAGCACCACGAGGCCGGCCGCGGTGCCGACGATCGCGAGGATGACACGGCGCATGAGTGGTGCCTTTCATCAACGGTCAGAATTCGGTCAGGAACTTGGTGGGAAACCCGGGTGAGGAGACCCGGTCAGAACTCGAAGGACTCGTGGTGGATGTGCCTGCGGTGCACGCCGGCCGTCCGCAGCTCGCGGATCACCGCGCTTGTCATCCCGGCTGGCCCGCAGACGTACACGTCGTGCTGGTCGAGGCCGGGGATCCGGGCGCGCAGCGTGGCCGCGCTCAGCGGGTCCTGGCCCAGGTCGGCCCGCCTGCCGACGACGAAGAACAGCCGCGCGCCGCGTGCCCTGGCGAGCCGCTCAAGCTCATCGCGGAACACCACGTCTCCCGGCTCGCTGGCCCGGTAGACGAGGGTGAGGTCGCCGGGCCTCGCGGGCAGCGTCTGGAACAGCGCGCGCATCGGCGTAATGCCGACCCCGCCCGCGATCAGCAGCACTCGTCGCTGGCTCCGCATGGCGCTAGTGAGCGCGCCGTACGGGCCTTCCGCGAGCACGCGGGTGCCAGGCCGCAGCCTGGCCAGGGCGTGGCTGTGCTCGCCAAGCGCCTTCACGGTGATCCGCAGCCGGCCTGGCTCCGGCGGCGCCGAGAGCGAGTAAGGCGACGACACCCACCAAAGGCCGCGGGCCAGGAAGCGCCAGCGGAAGAACTGGCCGGACTCGGCGCGCAGCTCCTGCAGGTGCCTGCCGCCGATCACGACGCTCACCACCCCCGGCGCCTCGCGCCGCACGGAAATCACGCGCATCCGGTGCCGCGCCGCCTGGCGAGCCGGCGTGACGAACCGGTACCAGAGGATGGCGGCGGCCACGCAAGCGTACAGGCCGCCCCAGAAGACGCGGGCCGGCAGGCTGGTCATGAACTGCGCGCCGACGGCGAACTGGTGGCTGAACGCGAGGGCGATCGCCAGGTACGTGTAGAAGTGGAGGTAGTACCAGGTCTCATAGCGCAGCCGGCGCCGCGCCGCCCGCGCCGAGCTGATGCCGACGCCGACGAACAGCAAGGCGCCGACGGTCGCCATCAGCACGTCCGGGTAGCTCATCAGCAGCGCGTTCGCCTGGCTGATAATGCCGGTGTGGGCCGTCACCGCATATCCCCAGGTGATCAGCAGCGCGTGCGTGACCACCAGGCAGACGGTGTAGCGCCCGCCCATGGCGTGCCAGCGCGCCAGCTGGTCCGCGCCGACCCCGCGCTCGAGCGGCGGCAGCCGGGCCATCAGCGCGACGAGCACCACCACCCCGTATCCGGCAAGCAGCCCGGTCAACCGCCCGGCGTTGGTCAGCCAGTCGCCGAGCCCGTGGATGGACGGGGTCTGGTGCCACCACAGCAAGATCGCGGCGAGAGCCCCCGCCGCGATCACCGTGAGGACGGTCGCCGGCTGGGTGCGCGGGGGACCGGCCGGAGACGGTCCGGGGGCCCCGGTCGCCAGATAGCCATGCCTGGGCGCCATGGTGGTGGAAGACATGATCCAGTTATGCCGCATGGACCTGGCGAGACGATCTGAGTTGCTTCTGAGCCAGCTATAGATCGGTATGCCGTGCTCCCTGACCCAGCGCCGGGCGGCACCCAGCGAAGGACGTACCGCTGGACGCATCGGAGCCGGTACCCTAGCAGGGTTCCCGTGCCACCGGCCGGAACAAGCGGGGCGGTTAGCTCAGCGGAAGAGCAGCCGGCTTACAACCGGCAGGTCACTGGTTCGAGCCCAGTACCGCCCACCGAGGAACAGGCGACTGTTGGCCCTCTCACCTGCAAGAATGCAGGAAGAGAGACAGTCCCATGACGCAGGCGCCAGCCGCGATCGTCAAGTTCCCCACAAAATCCCACAACTCGTGCCAGATCGTACGGCTAAGCCTCCGGTCTCTGGGCCCTCGGCCCGGGCGAAGAAGGCCGCCGGCAAAGGCCGGAGCCCGGTCTTCGCAAGCGGTAACGGCCGGGCGGCCACCCGGGGCAGTGGCGAGGTTATCGAGCTCGAGCACGGCATTACGGTGTACCTGCCCGTGACGAACGCAGCCGGTGGCTGGCGGTCTGGCATGAGGCCGGGAAGCGGCAGCAGTGCGAGGCGGCGACCGAAGAGAAGCTGGCCGCCATGCTGGAGAAAGTCAAGATCCGGCTGGAGGCGGACGCGCCGGGGATGCGGCAGCCGGGAGCCGCCCTCATCGCCCACTACCTGAGCCCCGACCGGCTGCCCGTCGAGCCGCAGCGGGAGTCCGCCCCGCGACCGACGACCCGCCGGGCAGTGACCGTCGCCGCGCCCCGCCCCGGCAGGCCGGGTCACCCGCTGCACAGGCGGCAGGCTTCCAGGGTCGCCGCCCCGGTGTCCGCGGCCCTGGTGTCACCCCGGCGGGCGACGACCGGGCACGAGGCCCGGTGCACCAGCGTGCCCGCCGGGGTGACCACGAAGGCGTCCGGGTCGTCCGGCCCGCCGGGGCCGGCCGGCGCCCCGCGCGCGCCGCCCACGTACAGGTCGGCTATCTGGTCGCTGACGTCCGCGGGCTGCCCCACAGCGACGACCTCGCCCAGCCGCATCAGGTAAGCGTAGTCGGCGACCTCGAGCGCGTAGTCGGCCAGCTGCTCGACCACCACGATGGTGCGGCCCTCGCGGGCGATGCCCCGCACCACCTCGAACAGCTCCTCGACCAGCACCGGGGCGAGCCCCATGGACAGCTCGTCGATGAGCAGTACCTTGGGGTCGGTGGTCAGCGCCCGGCTGAGGGCGAGCATGTGCTGCTCGCCGCCGGACAAGGTGCCCGCCAGCTGCTTGCGGCGGTCACGGAGCTTGGGGAACCGCTGGTAGGCGATCTCCTGCAGCTCCTTGACCGGAACGCCGGGCCGCAGGTGGCTGTGCATCTGCAGGTTCTCCGCCACGGTGAGGCCGGGGAAGATGCCGCGCCCTTCGGGGATAAGGCAGACGCCCCGGCCCGCCATCTGGCGCATCGAGTGCCCGGTGACGTCGTCCCCGTCGGCCATGACCTGGCCGCCGCGCGGGGCCAGCTGGCCGCAGAGCACCCGCAGGGTGCTGGTCTTGCCCGCGCCGTTGGGGCCGAGCAGCGCCACCACCTGCCCGGCGGGCACCAGCAGGCTGACGGAGAACAGGGCGGTCGTGGCGCCGTAGGCGGCCCCGACGCCGCGCAACTCAAGTGCGGGCGGCATAGCGTGCTCCCAGGTAGACCTCGCGCAGCGCGGGCGCCTTCCTGACCGTCTCGGTGTCACCGGCCACGATCACCTTGCCGAAGTCGAGCAGCGTCACCCGCGAGCACAGGCTGAGCACCATCTCGACGTGGTGCTCGACCAGGACCACTGCGGTACCGTCGGCGACGATCCCGGCCAGCAGCTCGGTCAGCTGCCTGGTCTCGGTATCGCTGAGCCCGGCGGTGGGCTCGTCGAGCAGCAGCAGGCTGGGCCGCTCGGCCAGCGCCCGCGCCACCTCGACCAGCCGCCCCTGCCCGCTGGTCAGCTCGGAGATCTCCCGGCCGGCCAGGTGGCTGATGCCGATGGCCGTCATGACCTCCTCGGCCACCTCGGCCGCCTGGTGCCCGGGCTTCCAGCGGCCGGCTAGGTCCGCCGCGGTCCGCACGTTCTCGGCCACGGTCATGGAACCCCACAGCTCCAGCCGCTGGAAGGTCCTGGCCATCCCCCGCCTTGCCCGCCGGTAGGCGGGCAGCCTGGTGACGTCCTGGCCGAGCAGCCGCACCGTCCCCGAGGTAGGCCGCTGCAGGCCGGACAGCACGTTCAGCATGGTCGACTTGCCCGATCCGTTGGGCCCGATGAGACCGACGGACTCACCCGGCATCACGTCGAGCGACACGCCGCCGACCGCGGCCAGGCCGCCGAAGTTCACCCTGATGTCCTGCGCCGCGAGTACCGGGGTCACGGTAGCGGTGCTCACCGGCCTCGCCCCCCGAGCACTCGCCCGGCTAGCGTTCGCCCGCCGGGCGCGGCGTCCCCGGCCTGCGACGCCGGGACCGCCGCCGCTGCCTGCGCCGCCGCTTCCAGCGGCCTGGCCTTCGCGGCCCGCCGCCCGGCCCGTTTCGCCGCCTTGATCCGGTGGTTGTCGACCCACTGCCTGATGACCCCGTCGGGGTTGCGGGCCATGCCGAACACCGCGAAGCCCACGCCGAGCTGCTGGATCGCCTGGACCAGGCTCGGGTTGTTGACCAGCCGGGGCAGCTCGAGGAAGCCGACCACGTAGAACACCGCGCCCCAGTAGGCGCCGGGGACGTTGGAAGC
The DNA here is from genome assembly GCA_964581815.1 of uncultured Streptosporangiaceae bacterium. Lineage (GTDB taxonomy): Bacteria > Actinomycetota > Actinomycetes > Streptosporangiales > Streptosporangiaceae > Trebonia. The sequence continues at coordinate 4,421 of CAZORE010000131.1, forward strand.
GCCCCACAGCACCAGGATCAGCAGCGCGTTGAGCGAGGCCAGGTAGTTGAACTGGACCGCCGCCGCCTGCTGCTCGACCGCGCCGTAGAGGGCGCCGGACAGGCCTGCCATGGCCGAGGCGATGGCGAAGGCGGTCACCTTGGTCCCGGTGATGTTCAGCCCGAGCGCGCTGGCGGCGGCGGGCGAGTCCCGCATCGCGGCCAGGTTGCGCCCGAGGCGGTGCCGCCTGATGGCCACCACCACGATGCCGTAGCCGCCCGCGACCAGGGCCAGCAGCGGCAGCAGCCGCTGCGCGGTGTCCAGCTGGTAGCCGAAGAGGCTGGGGGTGGGCACGTTGAGCGCGCCGCCCACGCTGCCGAAGACCGACGCGTTGACGAACACCACCTGATCCATCAGGATCGCGAAACCCAGGGTGAGCAGGGCCAGGTAGACGCCGGACAGCCGCAGGGCGGGCAGCGCCACGATGGCACCGATGACGGTAGTGCAGGCGACCGCGAGCAGCAGCGCGATCCAGTACGGCATGACCGAGGAGAAGTGCGTGACCAGCACCACCCCGATGCCCATGAACGAGAACTGGGCGAGCGACACCTGGCCCGCCATGCCGGTGATCAGCACCAGGCTGAGCAGTACGCAGGCGAAGACCAGGCCGATGTCGGCCATCAGCGAGTAGAAGTTGCCGAAGAAGCTGGCCGCGATGAGCGCGAGGATGATGCCGGCTGCGGTCAGGCCGCCGGTCTGCGGCAGGCTGAGCGGCGGCCCCTCCCGGGCAACCCGGATGCGCTGCAGCGCCTCGCCGCGGTGCCGGAACACGATGAGGGCGAGCACCAGCACGATGAACGGCAGGCCGCCGGCTAGCGACTGGATGAACTGGTTGCTGCTCGGCAGGTAGCCCACCATGAGCGATGACCCGATGCCGATTCCGATGGCGGCCGCGAAGGTGACCGGCAGGCTGGTGAGACGGCCGACCACGGCCGCGGCGTAGGCCGACACGACGAAGAGGCTGAGGTTGGGGATGCTGAGGGTCAGGTCGGGCGCGATGAGGATGGCCGACAGGCCGCCCAGCGTCGTGCCGATGGCCCAGGACAGCGCGGTGACCCGGCCCGGGTTGACGCTGTGCAGCTCGGCCAGGTCGCGGTCCTCGACCACCGCCCGCATGGTGGTGCCGAGCCGGGTGCGGTGCAGCAGCGCCCACAGGCCCACGGCCACGCCGAGGGCCACCACGACGGTCAGTATCTCGTCGTAGCTGATGTGCAGCCCGCTCATCGGCTGGATGCCGCCGTTGCCGAGAATGGACGGCATCGTCCGGTTGCCCGCGCCCCATAGCAGCTGGGTCAGGCCCTCGAAGGTGAGCAGCAGCGCCAGCGTGACCGCCAGCTTCTGCGCTACCGGGACTCCGGCCAGCCAGCGCATGATCGAAGCGTCGAGGGCGACGCCGATGGCCGGGGCCAGCAGCAGCACAGAAATGCCGATGGCCGCCCACTCCGGCCAGCCCAGGGTGGCCCACAGCCAGTAGCAGAAAAAGGCGACGAAGGTACCGATCGCGCCGTGCCCGAAGTTGAACACCCTGGATGTGCTGTAGGTCACCACCAGGCCGCTCGCCGCGACGGCGTAGATCGAGCCGGTGGAAACACCAGCGACGAGGTAGATCAGGAAGAGCTGCACCGCTACTCCTTGGCGACTGATAATGCCGAGCACCGCTGCGGGGGCCCGGAGTGGCGGGCCCCCGCAGCGGTGGTGTGCTAGCCCGCTCCCGGGCTGTTGATCAGGCCGTTGGCGGTGACCAGCTTCTGGTTGGAGCAGTCGAATCCGGTCTTCGGGTAGATCCGGGTGGCGACGCCGGTGGACGCCTGGTCCTCCAGCACGATGAAGCAGGAGTTCACGTTGTGCCCGCCGACCGGCTTGTTCTGCGTGCCGATCATCCCGTCGGCGTTGAAGCTGGCCAGGCTGTCAATGCCGGCCAGCATCGCGGCCGCGGTGAGGTCCGGCCCGGCCTTGACCAGCCCCTGGACGAACAGCGCGGCGTTGGTCCAGCCGAACGCGGCGTACACGTCCGGGGAGACGCCGGGGAACTGCTTCGTCATCCAGGTCGAGAACAGCTTGCCGCCAGGGGCCACGCTGAGATCGGACGGGGACAGGAAGGGCAGCTCGCCGATGTAGGCTTCCCAGCCCACGCCGGCGTTGCCGGTCTCCGGGAGCCAGTCCTTGTCGTAGGCGAAGGCGCTCACCTTGAGCGCCGGGTTCCAGCCCTGCTGGTCCATGGTCTTGGCGATCAGGGTGGTGTCAGACAGGGACGTTGTCGAGGTGTCGATGCCCTGGGCCCCGGCGTTCTTGGCCGCGACCACGTACGGCGTGTAGTTCGAGGTGCCCGGGTTGACGCCGGTGTTGTAGACGACCTGGATGCCGACGCTCTCCCAGCCGGCCGCCCAGATCTTCTCGTAGGGTGCCAGGCCGGGGTTGTTGACCCAGATCATCGCGATCTTCTTCACCGACGGGTGGGACTTGGCGTAATACGCGAACGGGCCCTGGGCCAGGCTGCTCGGCGGGCCGCTCTCGAAGTCACGGTAGCCGGTGTAGGAGGAGAACTCGGGGTCGATCTTGACCCCGATGTACGGGACCTTGGCCTTCTGCACGGGCGGCAGGCAGCCGCTGTCCACCACGGACAGGCTGCCGACGAAGGCGAACACGCTGCCCGCGTACTGTGTGCACACGCTGGCCGACGAGGTCGGCGTATAGCCGCTGTCCAGCCCGGTGGTGACCAGCTTGCGGCCGTACACGCCGCCCTCGGCGTTGATGTAGGCGTAGTACGCCTGCACGCCGCGGAGAATGCCGGGGTTGAGCCCGCCGGCCGCGCCTGACCCGTCGTACAGGGTGGCCGTCTTGATCTCGGTCGCGGTCACGCCGGCCGCGGTAGCGCCGCCGTTGCCGCCGGAGGGAGCCGGGTAGGCGGTGCTGGTCGCCGCCGACTGGCCGGCCGGGGCGCCCGAGGTGGCGCCGGCGCCGCCGGACGGTGCGGAAGACGAGGCGGAGCTGCAGGCCGCCAGCAGGCCAGCAGCGCAGAAGCTAGCCAATGTGGCTACCGTCCGTCTCGACCTTGAAACTCGGTAGTCGAACATAACACCAAATTCCCCCCTTGAAACTGAGCTGAAGGATAGCGATCAGGGCATGCGAAATCTATGGGAGTAAATACAAGCCGCTGATGCTGAATGGGTGCGGGAGCCACCAGATGCGGCGGGTAGCCGTGTGAGGTGGTCCTGTGCGGGCCGTCCGGACCGGAGAAGGCCGAGTCCGGGACGGCCCCGAGCCCAGGCCGGCCCGGGCCGTCTATACGGCCGCGGTGAGGATCGAGACGATCTGCGGGACCGCGGACTTGGCCCGGTTCTCCAGGCCGGCCTCGTCGAGGATGCCGACCGGGTGCTGGACGACGGCGAACTGGTAGTCGGGCAGGCCGCGCAGCCGGGCTACGGCTGACCCGCCCACCTGGAACTGGTCGGTGCAGACGGCCACCGCGGGCACGCCCATCTCATCGGCGGTCATCGCGTCGATGACGCTGCAGGCACTGCAGGAGCCGCAGTCGCCGATCCCGGTGATGAACACGTCGGCGGACGCCAGGAGGCCGCTGAGCAGGTCCGGGCCGGCCGGCTTGGACAGGTCGGCCTTGCGCGCGACGGTCACGCCGGCCAGGCCGTACTCCTCGGTGAGCAGCCTGGTCACGACGGCCAGGAAGCGGTCACCGTTGCGCTTGCCGTTGTCGAGGATGGCCGCCGTGGCTCCCTGCAGGCTTGCGACCCGCGGGGCTACCGTGACTGTCCCGCCGCTGGCCTTAGTGCCGGTGGGGGACAAGAAACTGCCGGTTTGCAGCATGGTCAACTCCTGCCTTCATTCGAGCCACCACGGTGCCGGGCGATTCGGTTGCCGTCATCAGTGTTGCGCTGACGGTCAAGCTGCGGATACCGGAAGTGTGACATGTTCAATTACGAGCGTCAAGGAAAACTTCTTCCTTAGCGAACGAGGCTCTCGGTGTCGTAGTGCCGGACCAGATCCACCAGCTCAGGGGCGCTCTCGAACAGCATCTGGCGGAACCGCACGGCGGCCAGCGGCCCGAGCCCGTCGTACAGCTCAATGAACAGCTGACGGGCGGCCGCCTGGGGCCAGCCCTCGGGCAGCAGCTGGCCGGGCAGGCCGGGGTCGCGGGTGCGGAAGTTGCGCCATTCCTCCATCAGCGTGGTCCTGGCCCGCAGCGCCTGCGCCGATCCCAGCGAGCCCGCGTTGACCTGCGCCTTCAGCGGACCGAAGTGCCGCAGGAACTCGCGGTAGGCCTCGGCCACCGACTCTAGGTCCCAGGCCGAGAGCAGCCGCCCGCGCGGGCTCTCGTCCAGCGCCGTGAGCACCACCGCCGAGTCGACGGCCAGCTCGGCCAGCACCGCGGTGGCCTCGGCCTGCAGCGGGTTGGGCGTCACCCAGGAACCGTCGTGCAGCGGGGCGAAGCCGAGCCAGCGCAGCCGGCCCCGCAGGCTGTGCCGAACGTCCCTGCGGTCCTCTGGCACGGAGAAGAGCACCAGCGTCCAGCGGCCGTCCCAGTCCCGCCGCTCGCCGAAGGCCAGCGTCCGGCGCAGGCCGCCCGCCAGTTCGGTGTCCGTGCTCTCGGTCAGCCGGTAGCAGGTGCGCCTGCCGTCCCTGGTCAGCTCCAGGTGGCCGCGCCTGGTGAGGCGGCCGATGGCGGCCCTGGCGCTGGCCTCGGAGACATCGAAGTCGGCCAGCAGCCTGACCAGGGCCTGCGAGGGGAGCGGCTCCCTGGTCCGCCAGTAGTCGGCCAGCAGCAGGAGCAGCAGGTACTGCGGCTGCGGCCCGGCCTGCGCCCGGGGCAGGTCGGTCCCGGCGTACGGCCCGGAGAAGTCATCAGAGATGGCCATCGTTGGGCCCCTTCGGCTAGCGGCCGGCGGAAATCCGGCCGAAACACCTCGTTGACATGCGACATAAACGCATGACACTCTTCGTATCGATCGTCATGGTAACGGCAGCCTGTTAGGTCGACGGCCGACTCTTGGCTAAGAGTAACGCCGGCCACGGCCCGGAAGGGAAGCCCCATGAATCAACTGACGACTCCCGCCGCGATCTGCCGGAAGGCGGGTGCGCCGTGGGAGATCGCCGAGCTCACCCTGGACGAGCCCAGGGACGGCGAGGTGCTGATCCGGGTGGTCGCGGCCGGGCTGTGCCACTCCGACGAGCACATCAGGCTTAACAGCACGGGCGGCAACATCAGGTACCCGATCATCGGCGGCCACGAGGGCGGCGGCGTGGTCGAAGCGGTCGGCCCGAATGTCACCCGGGTCGCCGTCGGTGACCACGTAGCCTGCTCCTACATCCCGGTCTGCGGCACCTGCCGTTACTGCTCCACCGGGCGCCAGGGACTGTGCGACGCCGGGCTGAACGCCACCACCGGCAAGTTCCTCGACGGGACCTACCGGTTCCACTCCGGGGGCGAGGACGTCGGCGGCATGTGCACGCTCGGCACCTTCTCCAAGTACATCGTGGTGAACCAGTGGTCCACGGTGAAGATCCCTGACCACATCCCGTTCGAGATCGCCGCCCTGGTCTCCTGCGGCGTGCCCACCGGCTGGGGCTCGTCGGTCTACGCCGCCGGGGTCAGGGCCGGGGAGACCGTGGTCATCTTCGGCGCGGGCGGTGTCGGCAGCAACGCGGTCCAGGGGGCCGCCTACGCGGGCGCGGGCATCCTGGCGGTCATCGACCCGGTGACCTTCAAGCGCAGCAACGCCAGGGACCTCGGGGCCACGGACACCTTTAGCAACGCCGACGACGCCTTCGAGTTCGTCAGGGAGGTGACCCGGGGCCAGCTGGCCGATCACGCCATCATCACCGTGGGCGAGATCGACGAGGAGGTGATCTCGCAGGCCGTCAGGATCGTAGGCAAGGGCGGCCAGGTCACCATCACCTCGGCCGGGCCCGGCCACGTCAACGTCCCCTCGGGGATGCTTATGGGTTACGGCCGCCGCGTCCAGGGCGCCATCTTCGGCGCCTGCAACCCGCTGTACGACATCCCCCGGCTGCTGCGCCTGTACGAGCAGGGCCGGGTCAAGATCGGCGAGCTGATTACCCGGCGGTACCGCCTCGACGAGGTCACCAAGGGATACGACGACATGTACGCGGGCCGCAACATCCGCGGCGTCCTGCTGCACGACGACTAGCCCGCGATACCTCAAGACAGCGACAGAAGAGGGAGGCCACGTGCCTGACCTGGAATGGGCCCGGTATGTCGAGCTTGTCGACCAGTACGTCGACGGAGGCATGGCCGACGGGCTGCCCGTCATCCCGCCGCACGTGGACTCGGTGGAGGCCATGCTAGCGGCGACCGACCGGGAACCGGGGGAACTGATCGGCATCGCGCCGCCCCGGTACCAGGAGGTGACAGTCAGGGACATCGCCATCAACGCGGTGCTGGCCGGCTGCCTGCCCTCCTACCTGCCGGTGGTCATCGCGGCGACCGAGGTCATGCTGGGCGCCGGGTTCAACCCGCTCGGCGTCTCCACCTCGACCAAGGGGATCGCCCCGCTGATCATCGTGAACGGGCCCATCAGGCACCAGATCGGCCTGAACGCGCTGGGCAACCTGCTCGGCCCCGGGCCCCGGGCCAACGCCACCATCGGCCGGGCAGTCCGGTTCGTGCTGCTCAACCTGGGCGGCGCCGAGCCCCGGGTGCTCGACCGCTCGGTCCTCGGGCACGGCGGCAAGTACACCTCGGTCATCGCTGAGGACGAGGAGAACAGCCCCTGGCCCGCGCTGCACACCGACTACGGCTACGACAAGGAGCAGAGTACGGTCACGCTGATGGCCTGCGAGGCGCCGCACCAGATCCTGGGCCAGTCCTCGACCCGTCCGGAGACCCTGCTCGACCTGTTCGCCGAGTCCATGCGGACGGCCACCCACTACACCAGGGGCGGCCCGGCCGAGTGCGCCATCATCCTGGCCCCTGACCACCGAAACTTCATCGCCGACGCTGGCTGGAGCAAGTCCGACGTGCAGCGCTACCTGTTCGAGGTGTGCCACAGGACGGCGGCCGACCTCTGGGCTTTCGACATGGAGCCGCGCGGCCTCACCCCCGGTGACTGCCCGCCGGACCGGCTTATCGACCTGTTCGCCGGCCCCGAGGACATGGTCATCGTGGCCGCCGGCGGCCCCGGGGCGGTGTCGGCGTACTGCTGGGGCTTCGCCGACCACCAGGTTCTCGGCCACTCGGGCCACCAGGCCATCTGAGAAGGAGAGAAGAAATCATGGAAATCTCCCTCGAGGGGAAGGTGGCCCTGGTCACCGGGGTCGGGCCGAACATCGGCAGCGGCATCGCCCTGGCCCTGGCCAAGTACGGGGCCAAGGTGGCCTGCAACGACCTGAGCGAAGAAGCGGCCGGCGCGTGCGTGAAGCGGATCGAGCGCAACGGCGGCACCGCGATGCGCGTCATCGGCGACGTGACCAGCGAGGACGATGTGCGCGGCTACGTCGATGACATCCTGGCGGCCTGGGGCAAGATCGACATCCTCGTCAACAACGCGGCCGTCATGTCCGGGTTCGCCAGCGTGCTCGACGAGACCGCCGAGCGCTTTTCCCGCTCGCTGCTCGTCTCCGGCCTGGGCAACCTGCTCAACACCAAGTACGTGGCCCGCTCGATGGCCGAGCGCGGCATCCGCGGCTCGATCGTGTGCATTTCCTCGTCAAGCGGCTGGACCGCGTCGCCCGGCTACATCTCCTACTCCTACCAGAAGGGCGGGGTGAACAACTTCGTCCGCGGCGCGGCCATGGAGCTTGCCCCCTACGGCATCCGGGTCAACGGCTACACCCCAACCTCGCCCACGCCGGACAATCCCGAGCTGATCGCGGCCAGGGCGGCCGCGGCGGCCGCCAACGGCGGTCCGCCCGACCCGCTGAAGTACACCGGGAAGAGTGGCGGGGACGAGCCCTGGCGGCGGCCGGTCCGCTGGGAGGGCGAGCGGCCCCCGCTGATCCCCATGGGCACCACCGGCACGCCCACCGACATCGGCCACTGCGTGGCCTGGATCAGCTCCGACTACGCGCGGCTGATCACCGGCTGCGACTTCGTGGTCGACGGCGGAGCCAGGGCCAAGAACCACATGTTCATCCCGCCGGAGCCGGGCCAGATGTACGGCCCGGCCCCGCTGATCGAGCTGGACACCGCGGCGCCGATCTACGGCCGCAGCGCACCGGACGAGGGACTAGTTACGTGGTGAGCGGTCCCGGCGCTGTTAACGAAGAACGTCCATGCCGCCGAGATGGGCGCCATGGTTGAACGGCCGGGTGGTGACACGCAGGGGTGGCCCGAAGCCGGGGATCGTTAGGGCCGGAAGTGAACAGCCTGGTGCGGCACGTTTCTGCTTTGAGCGCTGAGCCAAGACACCGAACGAAGTTCGCCTCCTTGGCCGGGACGGCCTTGCCGTGCCGGTCAAGGAGACAGGCCTATCAGGTCAGCTGGGAGAAGGTGGCCCGGATGTCGCGGATAAGAATCTCCGGCTGTTCGAGGGCGAAGAAGTGACCGCCGGCGGCGGGTTCGTTGAAGAAGGCGATGTCGGAGTAGCGGCGCTCGAGCTGCCGGCGTGACTTCCTGACGGCTTCTTTGGGGGACATGGTGAACCCGGCCGGGACAGTGACCGGATCGGCGATAGTCGCGGGCGACGACCATCCGCTTTGCGTCATCTCCCAGTAAAGGCGGGCGGAAGAGGCGCCGGAGTTGGGGAGCCAGTACATCATGATGTCGTCGAGCATCTCGTCCAGCGTGAAGGACGCCTCGGCGTCGCCGGGCGTGCCGCAGGTGTCCTGGAACATGGCGTAGATCCAGGCCGCCTGCCGACGGGTGAGTCGGCGAGTGAGTAGCCGATTGTCTGCGGCCTGGTTTGCTGCTCTTTGGCGTAGCCGGACAGGTTGTCCCAGAAGTACTTGGCGTCACGGAGCGCGGCTCGTTCTTCCGGTGTCGCGTTCTCGACCTCGTCCGGGGTAGGCGGGAACATCGCGAAGTTCAGGTGCGTGCCGATCAGGCCGGCCGGCTTGTGCTTGGCGATCTCGTCGGTGACCGCGCAGCCGAGGTCACCGCCCTGGGCGCCCCAGCGCTGGTAGCCGAGCCGCCCCATCAGGGTGATCCAGGCGCGGGCGATGCGGGGGATGGTCCACCCGGCCTCCTGCGGCTTGGCCGAGAACCCGAAGCCCGGCAGTACCGGGATGACCAGGTGGAACGCCTGGCTCGCGTCGGCGCCGTGGGCGGCCGGGTCGGTCAGCGGCCCGATGACCTTCCGGAACTCCAGCACCGACCCGGGCCACCCGTGGGTCATGACCAGGGGCGTCGCGTTCGCCTCGGGGGACCGGACGTGGAGGAAGTCGATGTCCAGGCCGTCGATCGTGGTCCGGTGCAGTCCCCACCCGTTGAGTTCGGCCTCGACGTTGCGCCAGTCGTAGGAGTCGCGCCAGTAGTCGGTGAGGGCCTTGATCTTCTCCGGCGTGGGACCCTGGCTGGTGTCGGTGACCGTGCGGCCTGCCGGCCAGCGGACCCGGCTCAGCCGCTCGCGCAGGTCCTTCAGGTCGGCATCGGGGACGGCGAGGTGAACGGACTCGATGTGCTGTGACACTGGATTGCCTTTCGCAGTGGGTTAGCTGGCCGCGCGGGTGTCGGGCAGGTCGTCGCGCCAGGCCCGGATGAGCAGGAACGCGGCCATGAAGCCCGCGGCCAGCGCGGCGGCGCTGACCGCGAAGGCCAGCCCGTAACCGTGCACCAGGCTCGCCTGAACGGCCCGGTGGCGGGTGATGAGGCACGTCCACCATCACCATCTGTTACTGCCGGGCCTCGATTTTGGGCATGGGTCATGACGACTCCTTGCTGAGACTGACGAGGAACGGGGGCGAAGCGGGCGGGCGCTTGCGGGTCCGGCGCGGTTAAGCCGGGGCGTTCATCAGGGGCAGCAGAACCTGCTCGACGAAGTCCCGCTGCTCAGCCTCGCCCGGCGGCTCGCCGCCCAGCAAGGTCCGCAAGAACAGGTGAGCCAGGGCCAGCCCGACGGCCGCAGGGCCACGGGACACGTTCACCTCCTCGCCCCGGGCCGAGGCGCGGGCGCACACCAGCGCGCCGTCATGCCGGCTTCGCTCCCGGATCTGAGCATCAACGACGTCACGCAGGCCAGAGTCAGCCCGGATCGCCTCCACCAGGCTGACAAGCGACGGGCCGCCGTTAGCGTTGGTGAAGGTCAGCGCGATACTCGCAACGATCCACAGCAGGTCGCCGCGCACGCTGCCCGTGTCCGGCAGCTCAGCGGACCGGCTCTCAGCCTGGCGCCGCAGGGCGTCGGCCACCAGCTCGGCCTTGCCCGGCCACTTGCGGTACATCGTGGCCTTCGAGGCGCGGGCCCGGGTGGCGATCGCGTCCACCGTGACTCGCTCGTAGCCGATCTCGGCGACCAGTTCCGCGGCGGCGGCCAAGATCGCCTGTTCCCGTGCCGCGCTGCGCGAACCCGCCCCGGTCACACGGCCTCCCCGTCGGCCTGGTCGCGATCACGCTAACGCAGCGGTTCGTGCCCGAGTCGGATCTAGACTTGAGCTCAACGGTGTCGGGTGGAGGGAGCTGCGCGTGAGCGTCGAAGCGGGCGAGATGGTGACGGTCCCTCGTGTCGAGCTCGATGCGTTGAAGGCTGAGGTGAGGAGGCTTCGGCGCGAGGTCGGGCGGGGCCTTGCCAGGGCGCGCATGGAGGCGGACTCTGGTCCTGGTGACGCTGCGGTTACCCTGTCGCGCGGCGAGCTGGCGGAGGCCTGGGGAATCAGTGAGTGATCGCCTCGTTCGTTTTGCCGGGGACTCCTGGCAAGAGATCGAGGCCCTGCCCCAGTCGGTGCGATGGACGGTTCAGCGGGCGATCTTCCACCTGCTCGATGAGCCGGTTCCGGCTCTTGCCGATCCGTTTCCCATGGATGACCCCCTGCCCAGGGCGTACGAACTGCACCTGCCTTCTGACGGCGTGACGATCTGGTATGTCGTAGCCCCGTACCAAGGACAGGAGATCATCAGCATTCAGCTCGTCAGGCTGGATACCTAGGCGCAGCCGGGCTGACGCACGGTCCTAGAGGAGTCGGATGCGGACCGCGCTGCCGGCCCGTGGTCTACCTCCGCGTACCCCGCCCCCAAGGTCAGAGCCAGCTTTTTCCCGCTGCCTCGCGTCCCCACAGAAATCCCACAACTCCGGGTCCGCGATGGCGTTCCCACAAGATTCCCACGGATAAAACGGCACAATCCGGCATTGTCCGGCACGACTGTTAGCATGGTCCTATCAGTTCCCTCAAGGCCTTTACGCAGGTCAGGGGACTGACAGCCCCGAACGCCGGGCTCGCGCCGGCGAGCGAGAGAGCCTCTTACAACCGGCAGGTCACTGGTTCGAGCCCAGTACCGCCCACCGAAGGTGGGCTGGTCGTCGCCCGGGAACGCGCGCCCTGTGGAGATATCCAGCCCGCTGCACCTGCATAAATGCGCCGTCCCGACCTCAACGCGGTCGAGGGCGCGTGGTCCGTTATGAGAAGCGGCCCGGGCAAACCACTCCGCCGCCCACCCTCGGCCAGCTCGAGACCCTAGTCCGCAGCCGCCTGCGGGACATCCAGCGACGGCCCGACCTCATCAACGTGTCGCGGGGTCCGCGAGGCGTATGGCTTATGCGACCTGCGAATACTCGTGGATCAGGTCGAGCCGTTCCCGACGCAGAACCCGGGCGTCTGCGCCGGAGCGGGGAGCGGATGCGGGTGGCCTGAGGGCGGGTGCCGGTTGACGGGTGATGCAGGCGTCCCTATTCTGAACATATGTTCAGAACGAATGTTCAGATCATCGTGCCGTCCGGTGGCGGCCGCTCGCTGACGGCGGCTGGCTGAGATGGCGGCCAGGACCGGATCCGGCCGCTCGCAGGCACGCGAGAAAGTCCTCGAGGCCACGGTCGCTACCCTGGCCGCGCAGGGTTTCAGCCGGACGACCGCTCGTGCGGTAGCCGCCGCGGGGGGTTTCGCGCCGGGCGTCATCTACTACCACTTCGAGAGCCTGGATGACCTTTTCGTCGCCGCTGCGCGGTACACCAGCGCGGAGCGCCTGGCCCGCTACCGGGAACGGACTGCTGACGTAAGCAGCGCCGCCGGGCTCATCGGCCGGCTGCGGGAGCTGTACGAAGAGGACCAGTCGAGTGGTCACGTGGCGGCCGTGCAGGAACTCGTTGCCGCGGCCGCCTCCTCGCCCGGGCTCGCCGAGCAGGTGCGCGAGCAGGGCGAGCAGTGGCAGGCGATGGCCGAGGAACTGATCCGCGGGCTGGTCCGCGGGCAGGCGTTCGAAGCGCTCGTGCCCGTGCGCGAGCTGGCCGCCGCCGCTGTCGGAGCCTACCTGGGGCTGGGAATGCTGTCCCGGCACCACGCGAGCCGCGCCACCCCTGACGCTCTCTTCGATGCCGCCCGGCCGGCCGCGGCGATGATCGACGCGTTCCGTCGGCCGCCTGCCGGCTCGTGACATGCGGGGGTGACGATGACGGACGGCGATGACTGGGTGCGCAGGTTTCACACGGGTGCCGTCTCCGTGGCCGCCGCCGGGATCGTGGACGTATCCCCCGCACGTTCCGCGCCGGCCCGGGTCCTGGGGCGGCTGATGCGGCTGCCCCCGCCCGCGGCTGGGCTGCCGGCCCGGCTGTGCATCGTTCGCCGGCGTGGGGGAGCCGCGGGTCGCGAGGAGTGGATCCGCACCTTCGGCGACCTCCGGCTGGCCACCAGGCTGGCCCGAACAGGCGACCGGGCCGCTGAGCGGTTCGGCCCGGTCGAACTGCGGATGCGCTGCCGCGTCACGCCATCCGAGGTCTGGTTCATCCCGGACGGCGCGGCGGTCATTCTCGGCCGGCTCACCTTCCGGATCCCCGGTCTCGTCGCGCCGCAGGCGCGCGCGCATGCCTGGTCGGGCGGCGGCCAGTCATTCGACGTCGAGGTATCGGTGCGGGTTCCGCTCCTCGGCGTCCTTATGTCTTACCGCGGTCATTTCACGGAGGCAGAACAATGAGCACCGTGCTGTGGCTCCTGGGCGGGCTTGGCCTGCTCGGCGCCTTCGACACCATCTACTTCCACGAGATCCGCGGGCAGCTCCCAGCGCGCCTGCCCGGGCTGAGCCCCGAGCTCAAGCTCCACGCCGCGCGCAGCTTCATCTACGTGGCCGTGTTCGGCACGCTGCCGTGGCTCGCCTGGCGGGGAGCGTGGGCGGTCGCGCTCAGCCTGCTGCTCACCGCGGAGATCGGCATCACCCTGGCCGACTTCATCATCGAGGACCAGGTGCGCAAGCCCCTGGGCGGGCTGCTCCCAGGTGAGCGGGCAACCCACACGGTCATGGCGATCATCTACGGCGCGATGATCGCCAACCTCGTCCCGGTGCTGCTCGCCTGGCACCGGTCCACAACTGGCCTACGCCCTGAGGCGGTGCACGTGCCGCTGGCCTACCGGCTCGCGCTGACCGCCCTGGCCGCGGGGACCTGCGCGTCGGCCGCCAGGGACACCTACGCCGTCGCGGGCTTTCCCCGGCGCGCCGCACGCTGGCCGTGGCCGCGTCCTTCCCGCCCGCAGCTGCCGGGCCAGGCCGGCCCCGCACGATGAAGCACGAGAAGGCCTACCGGGGCGTCTTCCTCGCCGCCGGCGCGTACAACATCCTCTGGGGGAGCTACGCGGTCGCGGACCCGCAGTGGTTCTTCCGGCTGACCGGGCTGCCGCAGAGCAACACACCGCAGGTATTCGCCACTCTCGGCATGGTGCTCGGCCTGTACGGGATCCTCTACCTCGACGTGGCCCGCCGCCCGGCCCACGGCTGGCTGGTGGCCGCCGTCGCGCTGGCCGGCAAGGTCCTCGGCCCCATCGGCCTGGCCTGGCTGATCCTCACCAGCACCTGGCCGCCGGGCACCATCATCCTCGTCCTGACCAACGACCTCATCTGGTGGATACCATTCGCTTGCTACCTGCGTGACGCCTGGCCGGCCTTCCGCCACGGCATCCCCGGACAGCCACCCCAGCCGCACTGAGCACACGGCCAGCGCTGCAGGCCGCCGACGTGCGGGACGCCCCGCAACGGACGGCGAGCCTCAACGGGGCAAGAATAGCCGGGCTGGTAGGACGCGTTATCGCAGGCCTTTTCCAAGCAGGCGGCGGACCTGCTGCCTGATCTCGCCGACGTCCGGGCCGACGGGTCCGTGCAGCATCTGCATGCCGACTCCGCGTAGCAGGCCCACGATGGCGAGGGCGAGAGCCTCAGCGCCGGCGTCCGCCGTGATGCTCCCGTCTGCGGTCCCGGCGCGCACCGCGTCGACGATAGCGCTGCGGAACCGCTTGTCCCGGTCCGCGAACACCGGCCGCAACTCGGGTTCGGCGGCCAGTGATTCGACCCACAGGACCAGGAACGCCCTGGCGATTTCCGGCTCGGCATCAAGATGAACGAGGTAGGCGTCAACGAGCGCGAGCAGCCGGTCGAGCCCCGTCCCGGCGGCTGCCGCAGGCGGCCGGAACGCGTCCTGCAGGCGGCCGACCAGGGCATCGAGCAGGGCCCGGCGGCTGCCGAAGTGGTGGGTGACGATGCCGCGGCTGTAGCCGGCTTTCTCGCCGACCGTTGCGAGCGTTACCGCCCGGACGCCGCGTTCGGCGGTCAGCGCGACCGCGGCGTCCAGTACGCGCTGCTCGGTCGCGGCCCGCCGTTCGGCCTGCGTGCGGCGCCCCGGCCGGGCGGTCGCCTGGCTCACTTCCGCTCGCGCCAGAACGCGGTGAGCATGTCTGCGGCCTCCCGCCCGTCGTTCTCGGTCATCCACCAGTGGCCGGCGTTGATCTCCCGGATCTTAGCGCCCGCGCGCCCGGCGGCGTCGCGGCGCTGGGCAACGGTCCCGACGTTGCCGTCCGCGAGAGCGACGACCGCGAGCCCGGGCCGCGCGGCCGCAGTCTCGAGTGCCGCGCCGAGTTCGGCCATCCCGGGTTGCGTGGCGGCCCGGTACAGTGCGAGGATCGCCGTTCCCATGTCCGGGTCGAAGCCGGCGGCCAGGGACCGGGCAACGCGCCGGTCAATGCCCAGCCGGGCAAGGCCAGCGGCGCGTTCGCCCTGGCTCAGGGCGAGCTGAGCCTCGACCCAGGCCTCGCCGTCGGCGGGCGCCTGCCACAACCGGGCCAGCGGGTGCCACTCGTAGCCCGGGTCGAGGACGCCGAGCGTGTCGGAGACCCAGCTGCGCAGCAGGTCAGGACGGTGCATCGCGATGCCGGCCACGTGCAGGCCGCCCCAGTCGTGCCCGACCAGGTCAACCGGCTCTCCGATCACCTCAAGCTGGCCGGCTAGCCAGTCACGGTAGGCCCCCGGAGAGGGCCTGAAGCCTGGGGGCAGGGGAGCGCCGAAGCCTGGCGGGGCCAGCCTGACCGGCTCCCCATGCCCCTGCTCGCGCAGCCGCTCTACCATCAAGTCCCAGACGGCGGGTGTTTCGGGGTTTCCGTGGACGAGGACGACGGTCATCGGCACATCCGCCCCGCGGCTGTCATGCGCTGAGCTGGCTGACGGGCTGAAGCACCGACGCGGTCAGCGCGTCGGTGCGCAGATGCTCGAACTGCTGGTAACGCGGGTCGTGCACCATCTTGAAGAAGCCCTGCCGGCTCGGGTACCTGACCAGTGCGATCATGTCCCAGTCATGCGCGTCCTGCTCCGCGATGAGAGCCGGGAATACCTGGCCAGCGAATACGACCTCGATGCCGTAGTCGCGGTTCAGGCCGGATTCCTCGAAGCTCGCCACGTACTCCATGTACTTCTGCGCACCTCCGCCAGGCGCGAAACGGAGCAGGTTGATCATGACGACTGGCCCGCCCGGATCGCCGTCCAGGTAGTCCTGCAGGTCGCCGTCCGTAAAGCTGTCCATTGGTCCATCCTCCGATCACTGCCTGTGCTGATCCCCGCGGGAACGGGACGGGCTGTCCCCCGGCTCGCTCCCAGCCGCGGAGCCCGTTACCATCGCGGCCCCGGAGGCCCGCCAGCCTTAACGCAATCATATTTACTTGTGAGGCAACACGCAAGTTTATGCGCAGGACGCTGAGCTCTCCGCTTTCCACGGGGATACATGAGTCAGCGACCTGTCGGCCAACCCTCGCCTTAGAGCCTTGCCCGATGGGGATTCAGCCGGCGGGGGCGGGTGCCGGGGAATGCTGCCCGGTGGCCGGGCCGGCCGCGGCAGTAACCCACGGGCGGGCGACGCGGGCGATGTCCGCGTCGGAGGCGCGGGCGAACGCGTCGAGTTGCAGGAAGTGCCTGGCGAGGGCCGCGAGCCGGACGTCCAGCACGTCGTGCAGGTGGGCCTCGATCTCGCCGGGGCCTGCTTCCCCTAGCTGGATGGCGCTGTTGAAAAGGGCGGCCTTCGACCCGTAGTGCTGCATCACCAGGGACGGGTCGACTTTCGCGCGACGGGCGATCCCGCGGATGGTGGCCGCCTCCAGGCCGTGCTCGCCGAATTCCGCGCGCGCCGCCTCGAGGATGCGCTGCGCGGTGGCTGCCCGTTTGGCGGCCCTGCTGCACGCTGTCGCCTCCAGTTGCTCCGTACCGATGCTGTTCCCCACCGTCA
>CAZORE010000132.1:0-20751 GCA_964581815.1 uncultured Streptosporangiaceae bacterium
ACCGAAGCGACTTCAACGACCGCTTCATCGACCAGCTCAGCCTCTAACCGCCCGCAGGGCCAGATAGTGGATAGTTCTGCACACCCGGATGTACAGAGCTATCCACTATCACCGAATACGCCCGTTGAGATCATCGCCTGCGGCGCCTTGGCAGGCCACATCCGCGAGATTGCCGCCCGCCGGGACTGGCCGGTCACCGTCCGCCCCCTCTCCGCCGCCCTGCACAACCGCCCGCAGCAGATAAAGAGTTACGCCGAACGGATGCTGGCGACGCCTGAGACGCAAGGGGCTCGCACCGTCCTCGGCTACGCCGATTGCGGTACCTACGGCGCACTCGACAAGCTAGCCGCCCAGGCCGGCGTCAACCGCCTCCCCGGCCTGCACTGCTACGACCTGTACGCCGGCGCCGCCCAGGTCGAGCAGCTCTTCGAAGAAGAACCAGGCACCTACCTGCTAACCGACTACCTGATCAAGTCCTTCGAGCGGAGCGTCATCCAGCCCCTAGGCCTGGACCGCCACCCCGACCTCTGGCAGGACTACTTCGGCCACTACCGCCGGCTGGTCTGGCTAGCCCAGAGAGCAACACCAGAGCTGGAAGAGGGAGCAGCCCGGATCGCCGGCCGATTCAACCTGCCGCTAACCCGTATCGACACAGGCACCCGGGGACTGGAAGCGGCCTTGGCCCAGGTGATTGAGCAACTGCCATGAGTTTGAACCCCCACCGTCCAAGAGTCACCTCTGAGCACTGAGACGCGCCCGGATGAAAGGCCAAAGAAGCTATGAGTGACATTCCAACCCGAGCGAGTGCCGTAGTAATTGGCGCGGGCATCGTCGGGAACAGCCTGGTCTATCACTTGTCCGAGCTCGGCTGGCGGGACGTCGTCCTCATCGATAAGGGCCCGCTGCCCAACCCCGGCGGCAGCACCGGCCACGCGTCCAACTTCATCTTCCCGATCGAGTACTCCCGGCTGATGTTCGAGCTGACCATGGACTCGACCGAGCAGTACAAGGCGCTCGGCGTGTTCACCGAGTCCGGCGGCATCGAGGTGGCCCGCACGCCGGAACGCATGCAAGAGCTGAAGCGCCGGGTAACCAAGGCGAAGGGCTGGGGCATCCCGGCCGAGCACCTGACGCCGGAAGCCGTGCAGAAGCTCGTGCCGTACCTGGACCCGAGCGTGATACTCGGCGGCGGCTACTTCCCCACGGTCGGCGTCGTCGACAGCCTGCGAGCCGGGACGCTGATGCGGGAGCGAGCCCAGGCGGCCGGCGCGCTGAGCGTCGTCTCCGGCGCCGAGGTCCTCGACATCACCACCGAGGCGGGCCGGGTC
This sequence comes from uncultured Streptosporangiaceae bacterium, assembly GCA_964581815.1. GTDB lineage: Bacteria > Actinomycetota > Actinomycetes > Streptosporangiales > Streptosporangiaceae > Trebonia. Next base: position 1,329 of record CAZORE010000132.1, read on the forward strand.
ACCGGGATCGTCACCTCCAAGGGCGAGATCGCCACGGACAACGTCGTCATCTGCTGCGGCGTCTGGTCACCCAAGGTCGCCGCGCTGGCCGGGGCGCGGCTCGCGTTGACCCCCACCGTGCACCAGATGATCAGCGTCGGCCCGATCGGCCTGTTCGCCGGGACGACCGGCGAGATCTCCTACCCGATCGTCCGTGACGTGGATGAGGGCATGTACGAGCGGCAGCATGGCGGGGACATGGAGGTCGGCTCCTACATGCACCGGCCGATCATCGTGCCGCCGGAGACCATCCCGTCCAACGAGGAGGCGGTGCTCTCGCCGACGGAACTGCCGTTCACCGCCGACGACTTCGACCCGCAACTCGCCGCCTCACTTGAGCTCATGCCCGAGCTCCTCGGTGACGAGAAGGCGGGGATCAGGTACGCGATCAACGGGCTCATCTCGATGACGCCGGACGGGCACCCCCTGCTCGGGGAGACCCCTGAAGTGAAGGGGCTGTGGACGGCGGCGGCGAGCTGGATCAAGGAGGGACCGGGCTGCGGCCGGGCCGTCGCCGAGCTGATGTCGGGCAAGGTGCCGACCGTGGACGTGCACGAGGCCGACGTCGCCCGGTTCTACCCGTCGTCACGGACGACCGGGTTCGCCCGCGCCCGGGCCGCCGAGGCGTTCAACAAGATGTACGGCATCGTGCACCCCGCCGAGCAGTACGAGTCGCTGCGCCCGCTGCGCACCACGCCGTTGTACGGCCGGGCCAAGGACCTCGGCGCGGTCTTTTACGAGACCGCCCGCTGGGAGCGGCCGCACTGGTACGCGTCCAACGAGCCGCTGCTCGAGAAGTACGCCGGACGGCTCATGGAGCGCCCGGCCGAGTGGGAGTCCCGCTGGTGGTCGCCGGTCATCAACGCCGAGCACCTCGCCATGCGCGACGGCGCCGGCCTGGTGGACCTCTCCGCGTTCACCATCCTCGACGTCACCGGGCCAGGCGCGCTCGGCGGCCTGCAGAACCTCGCCGTCGCGCAGCTCAACGTGCCGGTCGGTCGTACCGTCTACACCCCGTTCCTCAACGCCGCGGGCGGGTTCATGGCCGACCTCACCATCATGCGGCTCGGCGTGAGCCACTTCCGTGTCGTCACCGGCGCGGCCGACGGCGGGCGGGACGCCAAGTGGATCAGTGACAGGCTGCCGGACAACGCACAGCTCGCCGACGTGAGCTCGGCCTGGGCCACGATCGGGCTGTGGGGGCCCCGCGCGGGCGACATCCTCGCCGCGGTGAACAAGGACGGGGATCAGAGGCCGCCGCTCTCGTTCGGTACGACCGGGATCTTCGAGCTCGGCGGAGCGGCCGTGCTCGGGTCACGGATCTCCTACGTGGGCGAGTTCGGCTGGGAGCTGCACGTGCCGGCGGACCAGGCCGGTCACCTGTGGGACCTGCTGTGGGACGCCGGGCGGCCGCACGGGCTCGTGCCGGTCGGGATCGGCGTCTACGGGACGACGGCGCGGCTTGAGAAGGGGTACCGGGCCTTCGGGGCGGAGCTCACGCCCGAGTACAACCCGGTGGAGGCCGGCATGGCCAGGCCGAAGGTGAAGGCCGAGCCGTTCATCGGCAAGGAGGCGTACCTCACGGCCCGCGCGGCCGGCCCGGCCGCGGTGCTGTGCACGCTGACCGTCGACTCGCACGCCTGCGCCGACGGCACCCCCCGGTACATGCTCGGCGGCGAGCCGGTCCTCACCCTGGACGGCGCGCGCCTGGTGGACGGACGCGGCCGGCCGTCGTACGTGACCTCGGCCGGGTCGGGCCCGTCGGTGGGCCGGCACCTGCTGATGGCCTACCTGCCGCCCGACCTGTCCGCGGTGGGGACTCCGCTGCTCGTGGAGTACATGGGCGAGCCCTACCCGGTCACGGTGGCGTCCCAGGGGGCCGTGTTCGACCCGGCCGGCTCGCGGATGCGGTAAGCATGGACATCCTCGTCTGCGTCAAGCGGGTGCCGACGGTCGGCGGCGCGATCACGCTCACCGCCGACTCCCGCGCCATCGACACCAAGGCATCTGGGTTCACCATCAGCCCGCACGAAGAGTGCGCGGTCGAGGAGGCCGTGCGGCTGGTGGAGCGGTTCGGCGGGTCGGTGACGATCGTGTCGCTCGGGCCCGTCGAGGCCGAGGAGCAGCTTCGCGCGGGCCTGGCGCTCGGCGCGTCGGCGGCGGTGCTCGTCGAGACGGCACCGGGGGTGGAGACCGGGCCCATGGCCACCGCCGCCGCTTTGTACTCGGTGGCGGCCTCCGGCGCCTTCGACCTCATCCTGCTCGGCAACGAGGCGTCCGACACTGGCGGCTATCAGGTGGGCATCCGGCTCGCTCACCTGCTCGGCAGGCCGGTGGCGACTGGCGCCAAGGCGATCACGGTGACCGACGACGGCTCGTCGCTGTCAGCGTCGCGCAGTTACCGGGGAGTGACGGAGACGTTCACGCTTCCGCTGCCCTGCCTGGTGACCGTCAAGGAGGGCATCAACTTGCCGCGCTACCCGTCGCTGCCTGGCCGGCTGCGCGCGAAGCGGGCCGCCATCAAGCGCATACCGGTAGAGGCGACCGGGACCGCCCCCGCGGGAGATGTCCGCATGACCCGGCTGCGCGTGCCCGACGCGCCGCGGAAGCAGGCGACCGTGCTCGGCCACGGGGCGGCGGCGGTCCCCGCCCTCGTCGCGGTCCTCGCGGAGATCGGAGTGATCTCGTGACCGTCTGGTGCCTTGTCGAACTTGACGGTGACGCCGCCGCGGACGCCTCGCTGCGCGCGCTCACCTTGGCCCGCGGGCTGCTGCCGGATGGTGCCGACGGCGGCGGGGTCGCCGCGGTGGTCTTCGGCCCGCCGCCGCTCGCCGACCTCGCGGCCTACGGCGCGGCCGACGTCTACGTGGTCTCCGGCGTCGACGGCTACGCGCCGCAGGCGTGGGCGCGCGCGCTCACGGAGTTGCTCGGGGCCGGCCGCGGTCCGGACGGCCCGCGGCCCGCGGTGGTCGCCGCCGGGACGGAGCACGGCAACGAGGTGCTTGCCCACCTGGGAGCGATCACCGGACTGCCGATGGCCGCGAACTGCGTCGCCGTGTCCGCGTCCGGCGGGACGGCGCTTGACCTGGTCCGCCAGCGGTGGGCCGGCCTGCTGCTCGAGGAGGCCGTGCTCGAGGCGCCGGCCGCGCTGCTCACCGTGGCGACCGACGCGGTCGCCGCGGTGCCCGCCGCGGCACCCGTGTCCGTGACCGTGCACGAGGTCGCCGCGGCGGTGACCGGTGCCGACCTGGCGGTGCGCGCCGTGGAGACGCCTGGCGGCACGGGCGGCGTCTCGCTCGCCACCGCCCGCGTGGTGGTCGGTGGCGGCCGCGGCGTCGGCAGCGCCGAGGGGTTCGCCCCGCTGGAAGAGCTCGCCGCGCTGCTCGGCGGCGTCGTCGGCGCCTCCCGCGTGGTGACCTCAGAAGGCTGGCGCCCGCACTCGATGCAGGTCGGCCAGACCGGTACCAAGATCACCCCCGACCTGTACCTGGCCTGCGGCATCAGTGGCGCGATCCAGCACTTCGCGGGCTGCTCCGGTGCCAGGCACATCATCGCGATCAACACCGACGCGTCCGCTCCGATGATGACCCGCGCGGACTACGCGGTCGCCGGCGACCTGCACGAGGTACTCCCCGCGCTGATTGAGGCCCTCCGCGCCCGCGGCTAAGCGGGATAATCGCGGGGTGCGATTCTTCCGTGTGCAGGTGCTCCGGACGCTCCCCCATCCCGCGCGCGGGTTCACCCAGGGACTGCTCGCTGCGGGCGAGACGATGTGGGAGTCGGACGGGCAGTACGGGACGTCTGTGCTGCGGCGGTACCAGCTCGGCTCGGCGGAGGTCGCGGCGGAGGCGGCGTTGCCACCCGACCTGTTCGCCGAGGGAATCTGCCTGGTGGGCGGGAGCATCTGGCAGCTCACGTGGAAGGAGCGGGTCGCGCTGCGCTGGGACACGGCGACGCTGCAGATCACGGAAAGGATCCAGTTCAACCGCGAGGGCTGGGGGATCTGCGCGGTTCCCGTGGGCGGGAACCCGTCGGGCGAGGTCATGACAAGCGACGGGACCAGTGAGCTGGTGCGACGCGACCCGGTGACCCTTGAGCCGCGGGCCGTCGTCCACGTGCGGTACGACGGCCGCCGGGTGCGCTGGCTGAACGACCTGGCCTGGGCGGGCGGGTTGATCTGGGCGAATGTGCTCGGCACGACGTGCATCGCCGGCATCGACCCGGGCACCGGAGCGGTGACCGACGTGGTGGACGCCAGCGCCGCGGGGGAACGGCACCGCCATCCGCAAATGCTCATGAACGGGATCGCCCCGCATCGTCAGCGGGGCGAGTTCCTCCTCACCGGCAAGGGCTGGCGGTCGGTCAGGCACGTCCGGCTCGTCCAGGACCGCAACCGGGGCCAGGCGGAGCGCATGCTAGCGGGTCCGCGCTTCTGACCGCCCGCCCGCGGCCGCCCGCCGCCCGCGCAGCATGGCGCGGAGCGGCACCGCGGCGTAGCCGCCGTCGGCCAGCCCCGCACCGCACTCAAAGATGTTCCAGGCACCGACGTCGCCGCTAAGCAGCCAGGACACCCCCGCGGCGGCGAAGTAGAGCGGCAGCATGAGCAGGCCGCCGCACCAGGCGTACTGGGTGGCGTGCCTTGCCTCATGCCGGAGCAGGACGGTGTCGCGGGGCAGCTGGTCACGCCTGGTGAGGATCACGTTTCCCAGGGTGAAGGCAGGCGCGGGCGGCACCGGAAGCCGGTAGCCAGTGCCGACGAGGAGCCCGTCAGGAATGCGGGCTAGCTGGGCCCGCCCGGCCAGGGAAACAGCGAGTCCGGCCAGCGTCGACCCGTTGAGCAGGTTGACGGCCAGCCGGACCCGGTGCCTTAGGCGCATTGATATTAGGAGTGATCGTCCTCTTCGGGGTCGTTCGGACCATTGTGACCTGGCGGTTCGTAGGTCGGCGCGCCGAGCGGGCCGGTGTAGGACCCGTTCCCGTTCGAGTTACCCGCGCCGAAACCGCCGAAGTCGATCGTTTCGCCGGCCTCGGTGCTCGTGCCGTTTCCCGTGCCGTTCGGGTTGCCGTTGTCGCCGTAGGAACCGCCGAGGAAGTTGCCGGAGCCGAAGCCGTCGGCGATGGCGAACGCGGGCTCGGCGACCGGCAGCGACAGCTCCGGCTGGTTGTGCTGCTGGTGCGCGCGCTTGGCCGCTAGGTGGTAGTCGCGCAGCTTGTCGATGAAGGCGTCATCCGCGTACGGCGCGCCGTTCACGAGCGGGCCGCGCCCGCCGTCGAACACGGCGGTGACATCTTCGCCGCTGAGCGTCTTGTGCGACTCGAGCGCGTGCGCGAGCGCGAGCACGTACCGCTCGTTGTCGCGCAGGATCTCCTCGGCCTTGACAAGCAGCACGCCCAGGTTGTCCTCGATCCGGTCCGCGAGCCTGCCGAAGGGCGAGGGCCCGTGCCCCTCAGCTCCGGCGCCCGGCGCCGCGGCGGACCGGGGGCCGCCCGGCGTGCCGCCCTCAAGGCGGCGGGTCGAGGCGGCGGAGGTCACCGTCTTGCCCATGCCCCAGTACCCCTCCATGAAGGAGGCGACGGTGGTCGCGGAGTCCAGGTCGCCTGAGACACCGGACGAGCTGTCGCTGTCGAAGAACATCCGCTCGCCGGCCAGCGAGGCGAGTGCCACGAGGATGTCCGACTCGTACTCGCTGCGCCACCGGGTGAACTGGTCCTCCGGCTTGATCGACGACACCATGCCGAGGTAGTCACTGCCCTTCTCGATCGTGGCGATGTCGATTTCCATGTGCTGCCGTGTCCGGTAGGCGACCACCGCGTGGCACGCCTCGTGGATCGCGACCGCGTGCCGCTCCCGCTCGATGTACTCGACGTCCTCGGGCGGCCCAAGCTCCTTGAACTGCTTGGCCTTGATGACGTCCTGGTACGTGATGACGTCGCGGCCGTCCCTGATCGCGATGATCAGCGCCTCGTTGACCATGTCCTTGATCGTGGCGCCCGTCGCGTACGGGGTGATCGTGGCGAGCTTGTCGACCTGCTCGGCGGTCAGCTCGTGCGAGACCTTGCCCAGGTACCCCTCGTAGGTGCGGACGCGGCCCGCCTTAGACGGGTAGCCGACCCGGTAGATGCGGTCGATGCGGCCAGGCCTCAGCAGCGCCTCGTCGAGTGCGGTCGGCATGTTGGTCGCCATCATGACCAGGATGCGGTAATGGGGCGGCGGCTTCGGCTTCATGCCGAGGGCCCGCCTGACCACCCGGTTGATGAACCCGCGCGGCTTCTTCAGGCCGGACAACTCGGTGAGCAGGGCCTGCAGCGTGCCCATGCCGCCGCCGCCCATGCCGCCGTTCATGCCGGCGCCGATGATCTGCTTGTTCCTTCTGGCGCGGGGCTCGGCCGGGTCGACGGCGAACTGCGAGGTCAGCACGTCGCGGGTAATCCGCAACTGACTGTCGGACGACAGGTAGGAGAAGCCGTGGCAGCCGGCCACCGCGAACGGCGCCGCACCGGTCCGGCCAACGCCGGGCTGGCCGCCCATGGACATGCCGCGGTTGCCGAGTGAGTCGGCCTCGTCGAAGAAGACGATCACGCCGCCGTAGCGCAGCGACAGCTTGCGCAGCTTGCGGAACAGGCTCTTGACCTTCAGGATCCCGACGCCCATGAACATGTTGATGAACGCGCCCGGGTCGACGAACACGTACGGCTTGCCGGTCTCGCCGGCCACCGCCTCGGCCATCAGCGTCTTGCCGGTGCCCGGCGGGCCCCAGAGCAGCAGGCCGCCAGGCACGTAACCGCCCCTGTCCTCGACGACCTCCGGGTTCTCAAGGAAGATGATGTTTTCCTTGACCCGCTCGAGCACGTGGTCCTGGCCCCACACATCGGAGAACCTGGTCTTGATGTCGTCCGGGTAGTAGACGTCGACGCCGCCCCTGGACATGAACCAGAACAGGAGCGCGAACTGGGCGACCGTGAACAGCAGCAGGAAGGCGTACTGGATGACGGTGGGCAGCGCGTGCCACAGGATCGCCGGGACGAGCACGAGCGCGGTGAGCGGCGCTTCGTGCATGATCTTGCCGGCCAAGATGGCGAGGACGGCGATCAGGATTACCCAGCGGATAACCCGGCCGATGCGGTAGCGCGTCCACGCCGACAACTTGCGCTCTTTCAGCCGCTCCGACCTGCCCCAGACCTTGTTAACCCAGAACTGGTTGTAGCGCGCCGAATGCTCGCTGATCAGGAAGTGCGCCTGGTGCACTACCTCAAGCCCGGCCAGGATGAAGACCCACCAGCCCAGCTGCACCTCGATTCGGACCGCGTCGAGGAACCCGACGAGCGGGTTGTCCGCCATCAGCGACCAGACCAGGAGCAGCCAGATCACGGTGAGCAGGACCAGCCACTTAATCCGGTCCCAGAGGCCTATCGGCGTGCGAGTCAGGATGTCTTCCGCTCTCGGGCGCCCGCCCTCGTAGGTAAATCCCTGCTCAACCGGCCGTGCAGCCTTCTTCATGTCGGGCTCCCGACGGTAAATGACGACATGACAGTGTCTATGTTGTTCTGGTCTTGTGAGTAGCAGGTAGCGGTGCAGTGAACCATAAGGAAGTAAACGACGGTCTGGTCGGCGTTGGTCAGCACGTCCTCGTCGAAGGTGTCCACGACCCCGCCGGGGAAGGTGTACTGGAACGTCTCTCGCACCCCGTGCACGCCCGCGTGCGCGGTGATGGTCTGGTCGAGCAGTTGCTTGAAGTTGGTCAGCGGGAAGCCGCTCGCCGCGTCCTGCTCGCGCGTGGTCGACGTCACCGGCAGCATGAAGTCGCGCAGCACGTTGTAGGAGATCTCGTTGCTCACGGTGGGCGACAGCGTCCCTACCTCAGAGAACACGAACGGCTTGTTGATGCTCGGCGCGAGGAAGTTGCTGCCGGATGGCGCGGTATCCGCGTCGAACGCGGTTGACCAGATGCCGTCAGCCGAGCCGCCCGCGGCCTTGAGCGCCGCGTTCAGGTCCTTCTGCGAGATCTGGTGCCACTGGGTGGGGACCTTGTAGTACGCCTTCGCGGCCGAGTCAGCGACGTAGGTATACGAGGGAGCGCCGCACGCGCTCAGTCCCACCGTCGCGAGCGCACCCATGAGGAGGAACGCCAATCCCCCGGTGAGGCCTCGTGGTGAGCGGAAGGCCCGAATCGTCAACGGGGTGACCTCCACAAATTGTGTTCTTGAGACAAGTATGCCGTTTCATATCGATTTGGTAAAGGAGATCAAGGGACCGACCGGACCCTGCTGACCGTCCACGCCGCCGCGATCGTGGCGACCCCAGCGAGCTCGAACAGCGCCGGATAGTTGTTCAGCAGTCCTAGTACTACCCCGGCAGCCAGCGGTGCCACCACAAGCGGAAGGTTATACGCGATATTGATCAGACCGACATCCTTCCCCCGGTCGACGGCGGCCGGGAGCACCTGGGTCAGCAGCGCCGGCGCCGCCGCCCGGTACGTGCCGTACCCGGTGCCAAGCGACAGCTCCCACACCTATTACCACGGATGGCAGGACCGCATCGGTTCTGCTCGGTACGGCAGTATTTTTCACGACGTGATCGTGCCGCGAGGCGGCGTGCTCACGGCAGTGTCCGTCGCGGTGGCGTTATCCAAAGCAGCGTCCTTCTCCCCGGTAAGTCGGGACACTCTCCGCGATCCCGTCAGAAGATTCAACCAGGTGGTAGTGAGTGAGCCGTTCGGCGAGCTCGCCGCCCTTGGCATGCCGCAGCCAGACCCGGTCGCCGATACTGAGCCCGTTGGTCGCCGCGCCGGTCACCGGCGTCTGCACCTCACCCGCCCCCTCGACCTTGGTCAGCTTCAGCCCGGCGGGCCGGAACGGCGTGGGCAGCCGGTCCGGCGTCCCGGTGCCAGAGGCGATGTAGCCGCCGCTGAACAGGGTGGCTATCCCCGGCCCAGGCCGCCGCACCACCGGCAGCGCGTACTGCAGCGCGGGCTGGGGGTGGAACTTGCGGTAGACGTCGAAGAGCGTCGCCCCGACCAGCCCTGAGCCCGCGGCGAGTTCGGTGACGGACTTGTCGGCCACGGTGGACTCGAACGAGCCCGTGCCGCCGCCGTTGACGAACTCAAGCGGGGTCAGCGCGCGGATCCGGCGGACGGCCTCCGACCGCCGGACGCGCAGTTCTGCCGCCGAGAGGGCCTGCATCGCCTGGATCACGCGGGCGCGCAGCGGTCGACCGGGCGGCGCGTCGCCGAGGCCCGCGATCTGTCCCTCGTAGCCGAGCACGCCGACGAGCGTGAATCCGGGCCGCCGCAGGATCGCCTCGGCGAACAGCGCCGCCTCGGCCGGGGTGCGCAGCGGCGACCGCCAGGTGCCGATCTGCACGACCGGCCCGTACGGTAGCGGCCGCCAGGACATGTCGAGGTCAAGGCACACCCGAATCGGCGGGTGCCCCGGACCAAGCGTCGCGTCGATGAAGTCCAGGTGGGCCGCCGAGTCGACCGTCACCGTGACCTGCCTCCTGGCGGCCTCGTCGGCCGCGAGTGCCCGCAGCGCGCCGCGATCGGCGGTCGGGTAGGCGACCAGGATGTCGTCGCTAACGCCGCAGCCGTGCAGCCAGAGCGCCTCGGCGAGCGCGTAGGACATGACCCCCCGATATCCTGGGCGGGCCAGGGCACGCTCGACGAGGTACCGGCAGCGCAGTGACTTGCTCACCACCCGGATGGGCACCCCGTCGGCGCGCCGGACGAGGTCACGTGCGTTGGCGTCGAACTCGGCGAGGCGGACGACGGCGAACGGCGGGTCCAGGTGGGCGGTCGCCCTCTCCAGCTGGTCCCGGCCATCGACGTCTCTCGACACGATGCCTGACATGCGGAAACATTAGCCGCTCACTGGGAAAGTTGGGCCACTGGGGTGGAAAATCAGCGAAATGGTTCGATGACCTGGCAGAACTGGGCGGGCACGGCGAGCGCCAGCCCGGCCAGGCGGTACTGGCCGCGCAGCACCGAGGAAATCGCTGACGCCATCACGAGTGCGGGGCGGGACGGCCTGACCGTGCGTGCCCTCGGCAGCGGGCACTCGTTCACGCCGGCGGCGGTCACCTCAGGCGCCGCGCTCGACCTGTCGGGCTGGAACGGCATCGTCAGCGCCGACCTGGCCTCCGGCCTGGTCAGCGTCCGGTCGGGCACCACGATCAGGGAACTGAACGCGGCACTCGGCGCCCTCGGCCTGGCCATGGCGAACCTGGGCGACATCGACGCGCAGACGGTATCCGGGGCCATCTCCACCGGAACCCATGGCACCGGCGCGAGACTGCAGGGTATCGCCGCCCAGGTGGCCGGGCTCGAGCTGGTGCTCGCCGACGGCTCTGTCGTGTCCTGCTCGGCCACCGAGCGCCCCGACCTGTTCGCCGCCGCTCGCGTCTCGCTTGGCGCGCTCGGCGTGCTCTCCACGGTCACCTTGCAGTGCGTCCCCGCCTTCACCCTGGCCGCCGACGAGCGTCCGATGCCGCTCGAGGAGGTACTCGGCCGCTTCGACGAGCTCGCGGCGGGCAACGACCACTTCGAGTTCTACTGGTTCCCCTACGGAAAGAACGCCCTGGTCAAGCGGAATAACCGGGTCGCTGGCCAGGGTGCCCCGGCCGCCATGCCCGGGTGGCGGCGGTTCCTTGAGTACGAGGTGATGGAGAACGCCGCGTTCGGCGCGTTGTGCCGGGCCGGGCGAGCCGTCCCCGCGGCGGTCAGGCCGCTGAACCGGCTGGCCGCGGCCAGCCTGTCCAAGCGCTCGTACTCCGCGCCGTCGCCCGAGGTCTTCGTGACGTCACGCCGGGTGAAGTTCGTCGAGTCGGAGTACGCCGTGCCGGTTGCGTCCCTGCTCGACGTGCTCGCCGAGCTGCGGGCCGGCGTCGCCCGGCTCACCGACCCGGTCATGTTCCCCGTCGAGATCCGCGTTGCGGCGGCCGACGACATCTGGCTGTCCACGGCTTACGGGCGTGACTCGGCATACGTGGCGATCCACCAGTACCTAGGGATGCCCTACCAGGAGTACTTCAAGCTGTTCGAGTCCATCGCCGACTCGGCGGGCGGGCGTCCGCATTGGGGGAAGATGCACACTCGGGACGCGGCCTACCTCGCCGGCGCCTACCCGCGGTTCGCCGACTTCCTCGCGGTTCGCGATGAGACGGATCCGTCGCGGGTGTTCGCCAACCCGTACCTGTCGCAGGTTTTTGGGGCCTGAGGGTTCTTCCAAGTCAAAGTCAAACGCCTGGTGTGGCACGGGGCGGAGGAGATTACCGGCGGCACTCCTGCGGAAGGCCGCCGGCTAATCTCCCCGCGCCCCGTGCTTCCTTAAGGTTCTTGGTCACCAGTGTCGTCAGGGCTTTAACCGGTGAGCCAAGTATTGCTGCGGTACGTGTCTGATAGTGGACGGTGGGTTACCTCGTTCATGGCGGACATGGTTGTGAGGTGTCGTGACGGCGCGCGGCGAGATTGGCTTTAACGGCCTTGATATTGCTCTTGGGGGCCTGACGGGGTACGTGGTCCGGGAGATTCCTCGGCGCGAGGATGCGCATATAGAAGGCGGGCAGGAGCGGCGGTCCGCGGATCCCGGGCGTGCTGGGCGCTTCACTGCGCTCGTGGCGGCGTATCACTCGGGGGTGGCCGCGGATGCGGCTCGTCCCGTCGCTTTCGGATGGATGCGGGCGGCGGCTGGCGGGCCGGTGCGGGTTATCGCGGCTGGGAATGCGCTTGTCGGCGGGGAGGATGAGCGCTCCGAAGAGGTGTTTCTTTCGTTGCCGACGGGGGCGCGGGCTCGGGTGCTTGGTGAAGGGGAGCTGGCCGGCCTGGCCGGAGGGCTTGGGGCGTGGCGGGAAGTGGCCGGGATCAGTGATGGGCTGCTCACAGCGGACGGACACGGCGGGAACAGGGGCGCGGGCGATGCCAGGGGCGGGGACGGCGGGGTCTCGCTTGACGAAGGGCTGCTCGGGAGCTGGAACGGGGCGTTCGGGTGGCTCGTTATCGCTGAGCCGCTGGCCGTCGGGGAACTGACCGCCCTGGCTGAGGAGACGGGGCGGCGGGAGCGGTTGGCCGCCGCGTCGGCCGACCGGTTTCCCGAGCGGGAGGCGGAGGCGCGGCGGCTGAAAGAAAGGCAGGCCGAACTGCGGCGCGGGGTGTCCGAGGGGTTCTGGCGGATCAGGATCGCGGTCGGGGCGGCGGACCCGGCGAGCGCGGCGCGCGTCGCCGGGCTGTTCTGCGCGGCCACGGACCTTGCCGGACTGCCGTACGCGCTCAGCCCGGTGCCGGTGCCCGGGTCCGAGGTGCCGTTCTACGGGTCGACGGCGCTGCTCGCGGCGCTGGTCCGGCCACCGGAGCGGGAGGTGCCCGGGGTGCGCTTCGCGTTGCGGCCGGACTTCGACGTGACGCCCGAGGCACCCGCGGGTGAACCGGCCTACAGCGGCGATGCGGCGGGCGGGAAAGTCGGCGGCATCCACCTCGGCGAGGTGCTCGACGGGAACCTGATGCCCGCCGGGCCGTTTTCCGTCTCGGTCGGATCGCTGAACCGGCACGTGTTCGTCTGCGGCGCGACCGGCGCGGGAAAGTCGCAGACCGTCCGCTGCCTGCTCGAGTCAGCCACCGAGCGCGGCATACCGTGGCTGGTCATCGAGCCTGCCAAGGCCGAGTACCGGCTGATGGCGAGCCGGCTGCCGGGCACGCGGGTGATCAGGATCAGGCCAGGGGAACCGGACGCGATCGCGGCCGGGCTCAACCCGCTTGCACCCGCGACCTTCGGCCCGTCCGGCCGCTTCCCGCTGCAGACGCACGCTGACCTGGTCAAGGCACTGTTCATCGCCTCGTTCCAGGCCGAGGAGCCGTTCCCGCAGGTGCTCAGCGCCGCACTCGGCCGGGTCTACGAGGAGGCCGGATGGGACCTGGCGCTTGGCGAGCCCCAGGGCGGCCAGTCCAGGGCAGGCCAGCCCCAGGCCGGCCAGCCCGGGGCGGAGGCTGCCTATCCGACCCTGAGCGGCCTGCAGCGCGCCGCCGAGCGGGTGGTCGCCGAGATCGGCTACAGCCAGCGGGTCACCGACGACGTGCTCGGCTTCATCAGGGTCCGGCTGGCCAGCCTCAGGCACGGCACCACCGGGCGGTTCCTGGAAGGCGGGCACCCGCTTGACTTCGGCGCGCTGCTGCGCGCGAACGTGGTGCTCGAGATCGAAGACGTCGGCGACGACGCGGACAAGGCATTCCTGATGGGCACCGTGCTTATCAGGCTGGCCGAGCACCTCCGGCTGACCCACCGCGCCGGCGGCCGTACGGCCGGCCTGGCGCACCTGACCGTCGTGGAGGAGGCACACCGGCTGCTGCGTCGTCCAGAGCCTCGCGGTACAGGCGGCGCCGGGGCCGCCGGGCACGCGGTGGAGTTGTTCGCCGGGCTGCTCGCGGAGATCCGCGCCTACGGCGAGGGTCTTGTGATCGCCGAGCAGATACCGGCCCGCCTCGTACCCGACGTCATCAAGAACACGGCGGTGAAGATCACCCACCGGCTTCCTGCGGCCGATGACCGGGACGCGGTCGGCGCCACGATGAACGCCACGCCGCGCCAGTCCCGCTACCTGGTCACCTTGCCGCCCGGGCAGGCCGCGGTCTTCGCCGACGGCATGGACTTCCCGGTCCTAGTGCAGGTCAAGGATGGTTCGGAACGGGAGGTTGCTTCGACTGTGCCCACCGCCGATGCCCGGAAGGTGGTCCACGCCAGGTCGGGCAGCTGCGGCAGCGAATGCCTGGCCAGGCCGTGCACGCTGAGGGAGATACGCGGGGGGCAGCGGCTGCTCGAGGACGTGCCGCTGATACGCCTGTGGGCGGAACTCGCGGTGCTCGCGCACCTGACCGGATGGCCGATGCCGGTGCCCGTGCCTGACGCGCTCGCCGCCTGCCCAATGTCGGCCGCCAGCCCAGGGCCGGCCCGGCTGGCTCAGTGCGCCCTCGCCCATGCGGTCGACGCGGCCGTGGCCGCACGCCCGGCGGTCACCGCGACCGGGGCGGGCGCACTCGCCGTGCACGTGGCGGAGACGATCCGCGCCTGGGCGGAGCACCGCGAATGGCGTTGCTCGCCCGATGAGCCGGAGTGGCTGCTCGGCGCGGAGCTGACCGAAGAGGCGGTCATGGGGGTGAACCGCCCGGCTGTCCTCGCGGCGCCGGGCACGCCCGGCGCCGTAGCCGACCTGTTCATCGACTGCCAGTGGGCGCTCGATTACCTGCGACCTGGATCGCCCTGCGGTTCACGGGAAGGCGGAAGCTAGCTCTGCTGCTCGCGGTCGAGCCTGGTCTGGACGGCGAGCTGCTGGCGCAGGCTCGCCTCATCGTCGGCGTCCACCGTCATGACCCGCCCGGTGCCCAGGTCCTCGCGTCGTAGCACGAAACCGGTCCGGGTGGCCCACCAGCGGCCAGCGTTGCTGTGCCAGATGTGCCACCCGGGAAAATCGGCTTCTACCTGCGCGATCCGCTCGTCCCACTCGGCCATGGGTGATTCCTCCCCGGAGTGGAACGGCGATCCCGTATTAAAAAATGAACGGGCATCCGCACGGTGTCAAGGGATCACCTACGTCAGGAGGTCACCTTTGACTCGCATCTACCATGAGGTTGTCGTGACGCGCCCGTTTACTGAAGTATCAGTGTTCGCGTCCGCCGGGCTGGCTGGCGCGTCCGGGACCTCGGCCTTGCTGCCTGGCCGCTTGCCGTCCGGCTGCTCGCCGTCGGCGGCGATCGCCATGCGGTAGCGGTAGCGGGCCAGCGCCGCGCCGGCGCCCACAGCGGCAACGATCGCCGCGCCGAGCGCAGTCCAGCCGAGCACGCTCCGCTTCGAGCGAGCGTTAGACGGCTTGACCTGGCGCGCGGTCTTCCTGAGTGCGGAAGACACCTTGGGCGCGGCTGTCTTCGTGGTGTAGTCGGCGGCGTCCTCTAGCCGCGGTGCGGCCCAACGGCGGGCGCCGTAGACTCCCTGGTCTACTCCCTTGCGTACCTTCGTAGCCGCCGTCTGGGCGGCCGTCTGGGCGGCGTCGCTCGCGTGCTGTGCCGCTACTTGGGCGGCACTCGCGGCGTTCTGCGCCGCGACCTGCGCGGCTGCCGCTGCGTTTTGCGCGGCGAGCTGTGCCTTCGACTGCGCCGCATTCGCGGTAAGCGTCGCGGCCTGCGCGGCCTTGGCGGCGGCGACCGAACTGGCTTCCCGTGCCCGTTTCATGGCCCGGGACGGGCTTTTGCCCTTCGTCCGATTCGCGACCTGCTTGGTTGTGAAGAACATCTGTAGAACCCCCTCGTCACCTTCTCGGTACGTCAAGGTTCCCTGGGATGCGCGGTTCAATCATGTCGGTCCGCGGCTGAACGTCACTACGGTTAAGCCGGTACGGTGATTAGTGCAGTGTCAGAGACGTGAACTGGCCGGACTTGCCGGCCTCAGATGAACGGGATTACGCGATGACCGAAGCACTGACCGCGACGCTGACGACGACGCAGGGAACGGTCACTGTCCGGCTGTTTCCTGACCACGCGCCCTTGACCGTGCGCAACTTCGTCGAGCTCGCCGAGGGCGGCCGGGAGTGGACCAACCCGAAGACCCGGGCCGCCACCAAGGACAAGCTTTATGACGGCACGATCTTCCACCGGGTGATCGCCGGCTTCATGATCCAGGGCGGCGACCCGCTCGGCACCGGGACTGGCGGCCCTGGCTACGAGTTCAAGGACGAGATTCACCCCGACCTCCGGTTCGACAAGCCGTACCTCCTCGCGATGGCGAACGCCGGCCCCGGCACCAACGGGTCGCAGTTCTTCATCACCGTCGGGCCGACCCCGTGGCTCAACGGCAAGCACACGATCTTCGGTGAGGTCATCGGCGGCGCCGACGTGGTGGACAAGATCAGCCGGGCCCAGACCGTTCCCGGTGACCGTCCGCGGCCCGACGTGGTGCTTGAGTCGGTCACCATCCAGCGCGGCTGAGAGTTCTGGTAATCCCTCATGACCACACCGGATCAGGCCAGCCCGGCTGGCCAGGAAACCCCGCCCACCTGTTACCGGCACCCCGACCGGGAGACCTGGGTCTCTTGCGTCCGGTGTGGTCGCCACGCCTGCCCCGACTGCCTCCGCCAGGCGGCAGTCGGGCAGCAGTGCGTGGAATGCGTGCGAGGCGCCGGGCAGCGCCAGCCGCGGACGGCCTTCGGCGGCCGGGCCGTGACCAACGCCCTGGTGACCTGGACCCTGGTCGGCATCAACGTCCTGATCTTCCTGATCGAGGTGGCCAAGCCGAATCTGCTGTACGCGTGGAGCATGCTCGGCACCCCCGCGCTCACCCCGGGCGGTATCCAGGTCGGAGTGGTGAACGGGCAGTGGTACCGCCTGCTCACCTCGGCGTTCACCTCGCCGGGTACCTCGCTTAGCGGCCTGGGCTTCCTCGACATCGCGTTCAACATGTGGGCGCTCATCGTGGTGGGACCGAGCCTTGAGCAGTTGCTCGGCCGGGTCCGCTTCCTGGCCGTCTACCTGCTCAGCGCCCTGGGCGGGGCGGTCATGTTCTACTACCTGGAGCCCCATGGCCTGGCGGCGGGCGCATCCGGCGCGGTCTTCGGCCTGTTCGGCGCCTGGTTCGTCGTCGCGCGCAAGCTCCGCCTCGACGTGCGCTGGATCGTCACGATCATCGCGATCAACCTGGCGTTCAGTCTTTTCTACCGGTCATCGATCGCGTGGCAGGACCACGTCGGCGGGCTGATCGCCGGCGCGCTGACTACGGCCGCCTTCGTGTACGCGCCGCGCAAGAACCGCACCGCCATCCAGGCCGGCGCCGCCCTCGCGATACTCGCCGTGCTTATCGTGCTGGTGGTCTTCCAGAACCACGCGCTGACGAGGTAGAACGCGGCCTTCGTCCGTGCGGGCGGGCCTGATAGGATCGCGGTTTTTGCGATCAGGCCCGCCCGGACGGACATCGGGGGGTCGAGTACTCCAATCTTGGCTCGCCTACGTCGATCGAACTGTCAGACAACGGCAAGATTGGAGCACTCGTCCGGGGGGTCGTCCCCCCGGGGGATACTAGTGCCACCTGGTGGCGAGGATCACGCCGGCGATGATCAGCGTGAAGCCGCCGACCAGGTTCCAGCCGCCGAGCGTGCGGAGCACGGGCATGTTCGCGGCGGTGACGTAGTACAGCGCGATCCAGATGAGTCCCACGAGGAGACAGGTGATCATCGTGGGTGCGAGCCACGCCGGGCTGACCGCGCGCTTGGGACCCCGCGTCGGCGGGGGCGTGTAGACCGGCTTCTTCCGGACGCGGGACTTAGGCACCGCGCACCTCCTGGTATTTCCTTCCGGGGAGTGACCCCACGAACCGTACCAGGCCAGCCCGGCCAGGTGGGAATCCTGTCCGGATGATCATCATCCGGCTGGCGTGACCGGCGTCACGGACCGCCTGGGCTAGCGGTCGGCGTGGCCGTGACGGTCGGGCTTGCGGTGTCGGTCGGGCTTGCGGTGTCGGTCGGGCTCGCAGTGTCCGTCGGGCTTGCGGTGTCGGTGGTCTGCGGCTGCACGAAGATCTGGATCAGCGTGCCCTTGGGCTCGACCGCGTTCGCCGCTGGGTTCTGGTTGTACACCGTCCCCGGCTGGACCTGCTCGTTGGCCGGGGCCGGGGTGCTCACGGTCTGGACCGTGAACCCGTCCTGCCGCAGGATCGCCTGGGCCTCGGCCGCGGTCTGGTTCACCACGTTGGGCACCTGGACGCTGCCGCCGGACACGTACAGTGTGATCTGCTGGCCGGGCGGGTAGCTACCTGGCGTCGGCGTCATGTGGTCGACGGTGCCCGCCGGCTGGGTCGACTGCGCGTCGGGCACCGGGTTGACGTTGGTGAAGCCGAGGTTCTTGAGCTGCGCCTCCGCGGCGGTGGCCTGAGCCCCCTGGAGGTTGGGCAAGGTGATGTTCGCGACGCCGGTCGACACGTTGACGATGACCGTGCTGCCCTTGGCGGCGCTGTTGCCGTTGTCCGGGTTCGTGCTGATCACCAGGCCCGACTGGATGCCCTGGCTGGCCTCCTTGTGCTCGACCGGCACCAGGCCCTCGGCCTTGATCGCCGACTCCGCCTGCGGCCAGGTCATGCCGTCCACCTGCGGGACGAACGCGGAGCCGCCGCCCCCTCCGTTCACCAGGATGACGGCCACGATGATCGCGGCGAGCACCACGAGTCCGGAGATGACCCAGGGGAGCCAGCGACGGGCGCCGCCGCCCCGCTGCCCGCCGTCGCCGGAACCATAGCCGTAGGGCTGCTGGTACCCGGTTTGGTAGCCAGTCTGGTAACCAGTCTGGTACGGCGCCATCGTGGTCGGCGCGGAGCCCATCTGCTGGGTCCGCTGCGGGTAGTCGTAGTACTCGGCGCGCGTGGGCGGCATGGCCGCGGCCACCTGCATGCCGGACGCGGCCCGCTGGATATCCTGCTGCATCTCCGCGGCGCTCTGGTAACGGTCGTTCGGCGACTTGGCCATGGCCTTGAGCACGATCGAGTCGGCCCACGGCGGCAGGGACGGGTCGACCCGGGACGGCGGCACCGGGTTCTCCCGCACATGCTGGTAGGCGATCGCCACCGGGGAGTCCCCGGTGAACGGGGGGCGCCCGGTGAGCAGCTCGTACATGAGGCAGCCGGTCGAGTACAGGTCGGACCGGGCGTCCACCCGCTCGCCGCGGGCCTGTTCCGGCGACAGGTACTGCGCCGTGCCGATCACCTGCGCGGTCTGGGTCATCGTCGCCTGCGCGTCGCTCATCGCGCGGGCGATGCCGAAGTCCATCACCTTGATGTCGCCGTTGCGGGTCACCATCACGTTGCCCGGCTTGATGTCCCGGTGCACGATGCCCGCCTGGTGGCTGTACTCAAGGGCGCGCAGCACGCCGGAGACGATCTCGAGCGTCCGCTCCGGCAGCAGCCGGTGGCCCTCGATCAGCAGGTCCCGCACGGTCCTGCCGTCCACGTACTCCATCACGATGAACGGGATGGGCGACCCGGTAGAGTGATCCTCGCCGGTGTCGTACACCGCGACGATCGACGGGTTGTTCAGCGACGCCGCGGACTGCGCCTCGCGGCCGAACCGTGCCTGGAAGGTCTGGTCGCGGGCGAGATCGGTGCGCAGGGTCTTGATCGCGACCACCCGGTCGAGCCGCAGGTCTCTGGCCCGGTACACCTCGGCCATGCCGCCCCGCCCGACGACGCCGTCGAGCTCGTACCGCTCACCGAGCAGCCGGGGCTGTGTCATGTCTCGCACTCTTCCAAACCGCCCTGCATCGAAGTTCGTCCCTTAGCTAGCCGGTGGCGGACGGGCTGATGCTGCCCGTCGGGCTGATGCTGCCCGTCGGGCTGATGCTGCCCGTCGGGCTAATGCTGCCCGTCGGGGTGC
>CAZORE010000133.1:0-20447 GCA_964581815.1 uncultured Streptosporangiaceae bacterium
CGCTACCAAGGAACCGCCGGGCACGCCTGCCCGGCCGACGCTGGCCGCTACCGGGCTGGCCCCAGTGCGTGGACCTTCAAGCCAGTGGTGAAAAGGCGCCGTACCTCGGCTCGTGACTGCTCTGACCGGTTCTGGTAGGCGATGTACTGGCGCAGCACGGTACTGGGTGTGCGCGGGTGGTGTTCAACGACGCGCTCGCCGCGCGGCAGGCTGCCCGCGCGGCCGGGAAGCCATACCTCAGCGACACGGCGCTGTCCAGCGCGCTGACCGCGGCGAAGGCCGCCCCAGGCCGCGCATGGCTTGGAGAAGTGTCGTCGGTCGTGCTCCAGCAGGCGCTGGCTGACCTGAACGCCGCGTACCGGAACTACTTCGCATCGGTCACGGGGAAGCGGAAGGGGCCGAAGGTGGCGCCGCCGCGGTTCCGCTCCCGCCGGGACAGGCGGCAGGCTATCCGGTTCACCGCTAACGCCCGGTTCAGGGTCCTGGAGAACGGGCGGCTGCGGCTGCCGAAGATCGGTGACGTCCAAGTCCGCTGGTCACGTGACCTTCCCGCCGTCCCGTCGTCGGTTACCGTGATCAAGGACGCGGCCGGGCGGTTCTTCGCCTCATTCGTGGTTGACATAGATCCCATACCGCTGCCTGAGGCACAGGCCGAGTGCGGCATCGACCTTGGCCTCGGTCACTTCGCGGTGCTCGACGACGGGACCAAGGTTGCCGCGCCGCGCTTCTTGCGCCGCGCGGAGAAGAAACTCAAGCGGGCGCAGCGCGCCCTGTCCCGCAAGGAGAAAGGCAGCAACCGCAGGGACAAGGCCCGCGTGAAGGTCGCGCGGGCGCACGCCAGGGTCACCGACGCCCGCCGCGACTTCCACCACCAGCTGTCCACCAAGATCATCCGCGAGAACCAAGCGGTAACGGTCGAGGACTTGGCGGTGCGAGGGCTCATGCGGACACGGTTGGCCAAGTCGGTGCATGACGCCGGTTGGTCGGCGTTCGTGAACATGCTGGAGTACAAGGCAAAGCTGTACGGCCGGGAGTTCTGGCGGGTCGGCCGGTTCGAGCCGACCAGCCAGGTGTGCAGCGCGTGCGGAGTGAAGGACGGCCCCAAGCCGCTAGCCGTCCGCACATGGCAGTGCAAGGAATGCGGAGCCGTCCACGACCGGGACGTGAACGCCGCCCGCAACATCCTCGCCCTGGGACGCAGGGAGAGGCTAAACGCCCGCGGAGGCCAGGTAAGACCACCCCTCGCGGTGGCGCAGGCCGACGAAACGGGAAGCCACAGAGACGCCGCATGAGTCGGCACCGGCTGAACCCTCGCCCACCAGAGCGGGGAGCACGTCAAGCGCCGATCGCGACGCTCGCCTCGGTGGTGTAGACGGCGAAGGTGAACGACTCGGTGAAGTACAGCTCTACCGAGTCCGCGTCGTGTGACAGGTAGCCGATGGAAAGGTCCTGCCCGAGGCGGAGCTCGTAGTCGCCGCCGCGGCAGGACATCAGCAGCGCGCCGTCGATCGCCGGCGCCCAGATGATGTCGCCGTCGAGCAGCCGCTTCAGGTGCTCGCGGACCGGGTACCCGTGGTCGGAGGTCTCGCTGACCGCCGTCCACGCGTCCGCGGAAAGCAGCAGCGAGTACGGGCCCGCCACGCCAGCCAGCCGCAGCTCGCTGAGCGCCTTGGTGAGCACGTCCGGGTAGTCCCGCGGCTCGCCGGGCAGGGCGAGCGCTGGGTTGTCCGACAGCTGCCTGATCCCGCTGATCTGCGCGGCCGCGTACCCGTCGAAGACCGCGCGGTCCTCGGCGAAGGCGATCTTCCTGGCGGCATCCTTCACCGGCTGCCAGTCCGGGTCGAGCGCGCCGCGCTCGACGGAGTCGATCTGCGCGCGGTCGAGCTGGAACGGCACGCGCAGTTCGACGACCGGGCGCCAGCTGCGCAGCGCTGCCGTCACGCCGTCGGCCGGCGCGTCGATCGCGGTCACGTGCCCGGTGCCGAGCCCGGCGAGCGCGAGCCCGTCAGGCCCGGTGACGTCGACCGCCTTGCGCGCGGCCGCGTGCAGCGCGAACGTGCGCTTGGCCTCATCCTCGATGCCGGCCCAGGCGGCGGCCGAGACCGGGGCGAGCTCGCGGTACAGGTTGTTCATCGCTCCCCTTTCATTGTCCTTGGCGAGGTGTCACTTCCCGGCGCCCGTGCTAGCTGACGGCGCGCCGGCTAGCCCTTTCTGAGCGACCCGATGCCGAGCGACCCGTCGCTGGCCGGCGTGGTGGCCGGTGTGGTGGTTGGCTCCCCGGCGGGCGCGGCGGCCGCCTCGTCCGTGCCCGGCGGCCCCGGCGGGTCGTCGAGGAAGTCCGCGGCGGGCGCGAAGAACAGGCTGCCGGTGACCGCGGTCGAGAAGTCGAGGATCCGGTCGGTGTTACCCGGCGGCCGCCCGATGAACATGTTCGACAGCATCTCCTCGGTGACCGACGGCGTGGCGGCATAGCTGATGTAATACGTGCCGAACTCGTCCTTGCCCGGGTTGCCGAACGGCATGTTCGCCCGCACGATCTGCCGCTGCTCGCCGTCCGGCCCGGTGATCGTGTTCAGCGCGACGTGCGAGTTGGCCGGCTTGACGTCGTCCGGGAGCTCGATGTCGTCCAGCTTGGTCCGGCCGACGACGCGCTCCTGCTCCTCGATGCTGATCGCGTTCCACGCCGCCATCTCGTGCAGGTACTTCTGCACGATCACGTAGCTGCCGCCGGCGAAGTCCGCGTCGTCGTCCGCGCCGACAATCGCGGCGCTGACCCCGGCCGCCCCCGACGGTGACTCGGTGCCGTCCACGAACCCGATGAGGTCCCGCTCGTCGAAGTAGCGGAACCCCTGCACCTCATCAGCGACCTCGACCGCGCCGCGCAGCCGCTTCATCACCTGCGCGGCGAACTCGAAGCACAGGTCCATCCGGCTGGCCCTGATGTGAAAAAGCAGGTCACCGGGGGTCGCGGGCGCCGTGTGCCGGGCCCCGGCGAGCGTGCGGAACGGGTGCAGCTCGCGCGGGCGCGGCCCGGCGAACAGCCGGTCCCACGTGTCCGAGCCGATCGCGGTCACCACCTGGAGCGACGCCTCCGGGATGCGGAAGCCGACGGACCGGCCGAGTCCGGACAGGTCGGGCAGCAGGTCGCGCACGGTGTCCTCACCGCCTGGGTCGATGGTGAGCACGAGGAAGACCGCCGCGGCGGTCAGCGGGCCGACGACCGGTTGCGGCTCCGGCCCCTCAGTTGACTGCCCTGGCACAGATATGTCCCTTCGCCATCCTCCGCCCCTAGCCTCCCACACCGGGTGCCGTTGCCCGCGCCGGGACCGGTCCGAAAGCCCGTATGGCCGCGCATGAATGGGCCGTTGGTATCCCCGGACGGGACCGGGCCGCGTCAGGGCGGTGCCTGCTAGCGGCGCGCCATCCAGACGGAACTCATGATCACGAGAAGGCCGACCGCGCCGATGATCACCGCGACGAGCAGACTGGACACAATGAATCCGATGATGATCGCCGCGGCGACAGTGACGGCCATCAGCGCGCCGACTACGAACAGGACGTCGGCAGGCAACTCCGCCCCGGGCCCTGGGCCACCCCCCTCCGCGAGCCTGGCGCCCCGCCCGCCGCGGGCCGTTCCGGGGACGTAAACCATCCTGCGCCGCCTGACCCGCCCCCGCGGCGGCGCGGTGCCGGGCAGGGCCGGCTCCTGCCGCAGGCGCTCGCCCGCCGCGATGTCCACCCCCTCCGGCTCGGGCGCGAAGCCCGCCTCCCGGGCCGGCGCCAGGCCAGGCCCGGGCGGCACCGGAACGGGATTCGGCACCGCCGACAGCGTCCCGGCCGAGTCGGGCGTGAAGCCGACGGGTCCCAGGTAGGCGGTTCCCCAGTAGATGCCAGAGCCGTACACGAGCAGGCCCACTCCGTCGGGGCCGACCAGCTCGCCTTGGGTCACGAAGTCCCCGGGCCCGAACTCGCCAAGTGCGGCGCGGCTGCGCCACCAGCCCGCCTCCAGGGAGGCGGAGTACATCCGGGCGGCATCTTGGCGCAGCAGACGCAGATCGGCCTCGGACAGGGTGAAGTCGTCATCACCGTCGGCAGAGATCCTGTCGCCGCTGTTCTCGCCGGGGCCTGCCTCGAGGTAATGGTCGATGACGAGGTAGGTGCCCATGTCATCGGCCCAGCCGCGCCCGTAGAGCAGGCCGCCGGTGATGCGTCGCTCAGCGGTCGCCGACTCCGCGGCGGACCGCAGGTCATGCACGACCGACGGTGCGATGAGCACGGCACCGTCACCGCTGCCGAACGCCCGGTACCCGGTATACGCGCCACGCGAACGGAAAGGAACCGTCATCTCATCCGCATCCGGCTGGAACGCGGTCCCGTCGTCGGTCATCCGCTATTCCCCTTCCTGAGGCGCCGCTCCGCAATGCCACGGCATGGCACGGCTCACTGCGAGATAACCGCTACCCCGGATTTCCCGTTTCACCATGTTCAGGCATGATCAACCGCACCCGTCGTCTCCGGTGGGCATGGTGCCGGCGGAGCGGGTAACAGCAAGAATTCATCCGGCCAGGCAGCCGCGGGTCAAGGTCGCCTAGCCGCGGGGAACGAGCCGTCGCAGCTGGGTCACGTGGCCGGGGTTCAGCTCAGCGACATGAGCGACCTGGAGCAGCTTCATGGTGCGGATCACCTGGTCGCGCAGGATCGCGATGGCCCGGTCGACGCCGGGCCGGCCGCCGGCCATCAGGCCGTACAGGTAGGCGCGGCCGACCAGGGTGAACCTGGCGCCGAGCGCGATCGAGGCAACGATGTCGGCGCCGTTCATGATGCCGGTGTCGAGTGCGATCTCGGTCCGGCCGCCGACCGCCTTGACCACCTCGGGCAGCAGGAAGAAGGGGACGGGCGCGCGGTCGAGCTGCCGGCCGCCGTGATTGGACAGCACGATCCCGTCCACGCCGAGGTCGGCGAGGGTGCGGCAGTCCGCCACGTTCTGCACGCCCTTGACGACGAGCTTGCCCGGCCACAGGCCGCGGATCTCGTCCAGGTCCTTGAAGCTGATCGTGGGGTCCATCGCGGAGTCGAGCAGCTCGCCGACCGTGCCGCCGGTCGAGGTGAGCGACGCGAACTCGAGCTTGGGGGTGGTCAGGAAGTCCCACCACCACCAGGGGCGCGGTATCGCGTTCACGACGGTGCCCAGGGTGATCTGCGGCGGGATGGAGAAGCCGTTGCGCTTGTCGCGCAGCCGCGCGCCGGCGACGGGGGCGTCGACCGTGAAGAACAGCGTGTCGAACCCGGCCGCCGCCGCCCGGCGGACCAGCTCGTAGGAAACCTCCCGGTCCCGCATGACGTACAGCTGGAACCAGTTCCTGCCGCCGGGGTTGGCCGCCTTCACGTTCTCGATGGAGGTGGTGCCGAGGGTGGACAGCGTGAATGGGATGCCGGCCGCGCCGGCCGCGCCCGCGCCGGCGGTCTCGCCCTCGGTGTGCATCAGCCGGGTGAAGCCGGTGGGGGCGATACCGAACGGGAGCGTGCTAGGCCCGCCGAAGACGGTCGTCGACGTGTCGAGCTCCGAGACGTCCTTGAGTATGGACGGGTGGAACTCCACGTCCTCGAACGCCTGCCGGGCGCGGGCCAGGGAGAGTTCACCTTCGGCGGCGCCGTCGGTGTAGTCAAACGCGGCCCGCGGCGTGCGGCGCCTGGCGATGTCGCGCAGGTCGTAGATGGTCAGTGCCGCGTCGAGGCGGCGCTTGCGCGCGTCGAGCTCCGGCTTCTTGAACCGCATGAGCTCGAAGATCTCGCTCGGCTTCGGGATCTGGCGATCGGTCATGTGGTCAGGCACCTCGGGGCTGGGAGCGGATCGGGCGGCTGGCTGCGGCCAGTTCCGAAGACTAACCCGTGCCTGCCCGTGCGGCTAGAGGCGGACCATGCCGAGCGGGGCGATGCCGCCCTTACCCGTCCGGTCGTTACCGATAGCAGTAAGTGGGAAGAATATTACCTAGTGTTACTCAATGGGGACGGGGTTGTTAGAGTGAAGAATGGTCAACGGAGGTGTTCATGGTGACCGGTCGCGCTGATGACCAGCAGCGGGGGCGCGTGCTGCTCGTCGACGACGACCCGGTGTACAGCGAGTACCTGCGGCGGGTGCTCAGCTCCGGTGGCTTCGCCGTGGTATCCGAGTCCGACGCGGCCGCCGCGCTCGCCCGGGTGCGCGCGGAGCCGTGGGACCTGCTGATCACCGACATAGAGCTGCCGGGGATGAACGGGATCGAGCTGCTCAAGCGGGTGCGCGAGCTGGTGCCAGACCTGCCGGTCGCCGTGCTCACCGGGCACGCGTCGGTTGACTACGCCGTCTCCGCGCTGCGCGGCGCGGCGGCTGAGTTCCTGAGCAAGCCGATCGGCCGGGAGGACCTGGTCGCGAAGGCGGCCGAGCTGATCGCGGCGGGCCGGGCGGCGCTTGAGGAGCACAGGGAGACGGTGCTCGCGATCGGCGCGCACCCCGATGACGTAGAGATCGGCGCCGGCGGCACCCTGGCGGCGCACTCGGCGGCCGGCGACGTGCTCGCGATCCTTACCCTGTCGCGCGGCGCCGTGGGCGGAGACATGGGCCAGCGGGCCCGCGAGTCGCAGGAGTCAGCGGACATCCTCGGTGCCCAGCTGTTCCTGCGGGACCTGGAGGACACCCGCATCCCGGAGGGCAACCCCACGATCGCGATGATCGAGGACGCCGTCGCGCAGGTGGCGCCCACAGTCATCTACACCCACTCTCTCCACGACCTGCACCAGGATCACCGCAGCGTGCACCGGGCGGTCATGGTCGCCTGCCGGGAGGTGAGCCGCGTCTACTGCTTCCAGTCGCCGTCGGCCACCGTCGACTACCGCCCCACCCGTTTCGTGGCCGTCGATGACTACCTCGGCCGCAAGCTCAAGTGCATCGACGCGTTCGGCTCCCAGGCAGGCATCCGCGACTACCTGGATCCCGAGCTGGTCGCCGCGACCGCCCGCTACTGGGCCAGGTACGCTACCGGCACCTTCGCGGAGCCCTTCGAGACGACACGGGACCGCGGCACCCTGCCACGGCCGCGGGCCGCGTCCGACCCGCTCACCAGGACCGCCCCGTGACGGCGCCCGCGCCGCGCCGCCCGGAGGGCAGCCGCCCCGCTGACACGGGGGCGACGGCCCGTGATCCGGTGACAAGCCCGCCAGTCACCCGCGTCCTGGTCACCGGGGCGGGCGGCCCCGCCGCCATCGCCGCGATGCGGTCGCTCGGCGCCGACCCGGCGGTCGAGCTGATCGCCGCGGACATGGACCCGTGGGCGGCCGGCCTGTACCTGGTGCCGGCACAGTCGCGGACGCTGCTCCCGGCCGGCGCGGCACCGGAATTCGCCGGCGCGGTGCTCGCCCGGTGCCGTGAGCTCGGCGTGCACGTCGTCCTGCCGACCGTCGACGCGGAGCTGCGGCCGCTGGCCGGCGCCCGCGCGACGTTCCGGGCGCACGGCATCGGCCTGCTGCTCGCCCCCGCGGCCGCGCTTGACGTCATACTCGACAAGCTGGCACTCGCCAGGCACTGCGCCGGCATCGTCCGCGTGCCGCGGACCGAGGCGCTCGGGCCCGGCACCGACCCGTCGTCGTGGACGTACCCGGTCGTGGTCAAGCCGCGGACGGGCAGCGGGTCCCGCGGCTTCATGACGGTCGCCTCGGCCGCGGAGCTCGCCGCGCTCGACCACGCGCCGGGCCTGCTCGTCCAGGAATACCTGCCAGGCGCGGAATTCTCGATCGACGTGCTGGCCGACGCCGACGGGCACGTGATCGCGTCCGTGCCGCGGCTGCGCGCCCGCGTAGACTCCGGCGTGTCGGTGGGCGGCCGGACGGTGCACGACGCCGAGCTCGAGGCGTTCGGCCGCGCCGTCGCGGAGGCGACGGGGATCACCTACGTGGCCAACGTGCAGGCCAAGCGCGACGCGGCTGGCCGGCCCGCGCTGCTTGAGGTCAACCCGCGGATGCCGGGCACGCTCGGGCTCACGATCGCGAGCGGCGTCGACATGCCGCGGCTGGCGCTCGCCGCGCTGCTCGGGCAGCCGGTCCCCGCGTCGCTCGGGTTCCGTGACCGCGCCGTGGTGCGCTTCCTCGACGAGCGCGTCCTCGACCCCGCCGAGGTCAAGCGCGTCGGGCTCGACCTCGCGGACCACCCGGCATGAGCGTGCTCGCGCTCGACGAGGACTTCCACGTCCACTCGGCGTTCTCCGACGACGCGGTCTCCACCGTGGCGGACAACGTACGGGCCGCGCGGGAGCGCGGCCTGCGCACGCTCTGCGTCGCCGACCACGTGCGCGGTGACACCGCCTGGGTGCCGCGGCTCGCCGCCGCCGTGGCGGCCTGCCGGGACCAGCCGGGGCCGCGCGTGCTGGCCGGCGTCGAGGCGAAGATCCTCGACACCGCCGGCCGGCTTGACCTGCCGCCGCACCTCGACGGCATCGACCTGGTGCTCATCGCCGACCACCAGTTCCCCGCGGACGACGGCCCGGCCCACCCGGACCGGGTGCGGGCGGCGCTCGACGGCGGGGAGCTGACCGCCGCCGAGGCGATCGAGCGGCTCTGCGAGGCGACGGGAAACGCGCTGCGCGCAACCAGCAGGGGACGCGTGCTCGCCCACCTGTTCAGCCTGCTGCCCAAGCTCGGCCTTGACGAGGCCATGGTGCCAGGGCCGCTGCTCGGCCGGCTGGCGGAGCAGACGGCGCGGGCGGGCGCCATGGTGGAGGTCAACGAGAAGTGGGCGTGCCCGTCGCCCCGCACCGTCGCCGCCATGCTGCGGGCCGGCGTGCCCGTGGTGGCGGGCAGCGACAGCCACCACTGCCGCGACGTCGGCGTTTACCGCTCGGTACGGCTGACCGCGGGCGGGCTGAGCGAGGACACCGGGGGACCGGCATGACCGGGGTTGCTCAGGACCTCGAGGCCGCCGGCGAGTGGGCCCTGGTCGTCGTGGTGCTCGCGGGCGCGCTGCCCCAGGTCGCCGGGGCGTGGCAGTTCGTGCTCGCCGCCTGCCATCGGTGGCGCAATCACTACGGCGCCTGCGCGCCGTCCTTCCCGCGGACCGCGGTGCTGATCCCCGCGTGGAACGAGGGAGCGGTGATCGGCGCGTCGATCGACCGGCTGATGGCGGCGCAGTACCCGCCGCGGTCACTGCGCGTCTACGTGGTCGACGACGCGAGCACGGACGACACGCCGTTGGTGGTGAAGGCCAAGGAGTCGCAGTACCCCGGGCGCGTGGTGCACCTGCGCAGGGAACGCGGCGGCCAGGGGAAGGCGCAGACGCTCAACCACGGGCTCGGCGTCATCCTCGGCGACGACTGGATGCAGGCGCTGCTGATCACCGACGCCGACGTCATCTTCGAGCCCGCCGCGCTGCGGACCATGACCAGGCACCTGGCCGACCCGCGGGTAGGCGCCGTCACCTGCTACATCAAGGTGGGCAGCTACCCGGGCAACTACCTGACCCGTTTCATCGGGTACGAGTACGTCACCGCGCAGGCCGCCGCCAGGCGCGGGCAGAACGTGCTCGGCGCGCTGGCCTGCCTGGCCGGCGGCGCGCAACTGCACTCGCGGGATAGCCTGGCCGCGCTCGGCGGCCGGATCGACACCGGCTCCCTGGCGGAAGACACCATCACCACCTTCGAGACGCAGCTGCGCGGCCGCACGGTGGTATTCGAGCCGCACGCCACCTGCTGGGCCGAGGAACCCGAGAGCGTAGCGGGGCTGTGGAAGCAGCGGCTCCGCTGGGCGCGCGGCAACGTGCAGGTCACTTTCCGGTACCGCGGGCTCTGGTTCCGGCCGCGTCGCGGGCACCGTCTCGGCGGCCTCACCTTCGGCGCGCTGTGGTTCTCCCTCTTGCTGCAGCCGATCCTGATGATCGCCTCGTCGGCGGCGCTGCTCACCTTGTACTTCACGGGCGCGCCGGGCGCCTGGCCCGCGTTTCACTTGCTGTGGCTGGCCAACGCGGCGAGCTACCTGTTCATGACCGGCTTCGCGCTGCTCATGGACCCGCAGACGGGGCGGCACACCTGGCGGCAGGGCGTGGTGTTCCCCGGCCTCGTCAACCTGGCCATCATCGCGGAGAGCTGCTTCCCGCGGCCGGTCCGCGCCGTCGGGCACGCGCTGCACGTGTCGGGCGGCCTTGCCGCCTTTGTCGCGCTCTTCTCCTACGCCTGGCTCGCCGCCTCGCTGGTCGTCGGCTACCTGGTAAAGGCGGTCGAGCCGCACCGGGGCGGCCGGCTGGCCAGCGTGGTGCTGCTCTACCTGGGGGGCTACGGGTCGCTGCTGTGCGCCTGCACGTTCGTGTCCTACGTGAAGGAGGCGCGGCGGGCGGACATGCGCTGGGACAAGACGGAGAAGACGGGCGGGGTGACGATCCCGACATGACGCAGGAACCCGGCCACCCGCGACCGCCCGGCAACCCGCGACCGCCCGGCGACGCGATC
The DNA here is from genome assembly GCA_964581815.1 of uncultured Streptosporangiaceae bacterium. Taxonomy (GTDB): domain Bacteria; phylum Actinomycetota; class Actinomycetes; order Streptosporangiales; family Streptosporangiaceae; genus Trebonia. Next base: position 10,467 of record CAZORE010000133.1, read on the forward strand.
CGGTCCGACGGCCCGGCGGGGGCCCGCGGCCCGCGGGACCCCGCGGCGTTCGCGGCGGAGATCCGCGCCGCGCTGCACTACGAGGCCGGCCTCGCGGTGAAGGCCGCCGCCGTCCTCGCCGTCCTGGCGCTCATCCTCGTGCTGCGCGCCGTGTACTTCCCGTTACCCGCGACCGGCAGCAGCGGGGAAAAGGCAGGAACGTCTCGCGAAGGGAGGGGCGATGGCACGGCAGAGAGTGGGGCTGCGCCCGCGGGTCAGCGTCGTTGCCGCGATCGCGCTCATCGCGATGATCGTGGTGGTCGCCACCAGCGCCGCCGCGGTGATCATCGGCGTCTGGAGCGGGATGTTCCGGCCGCTGCAGCGGCTCGCACGGTCGGCCCGCGCCGCCGTCGACGGGCGGCACCACCAGCCCATCCCGGTGGCCGGCCCGCCGGGGAACGCCGACCTGAGCCGCGACGTCGAGCTGATGCGGACCAGGCTCGCTGCCGCCATGGCCGAACGCGGGCAAGCGGAGGAGAACCTGCGGTGCCTGTTCGATATGGCGCCGGACGCCATGCTCGGCGTGGCCCAGGACGGTTCGATCGTGATGGCGAACGCGCAGGCCGCCCGGACGTTCGGGTACCCGGGCCAGGAGCTGGTCGGCCGCCAGGCAAGGACCCTGGTGCCCGAGGACGTGCGGGCGGGCCTGGCGGCGGACGCGGCGAGCTACTTCGCCGACGAGCGGTCACGGGCGGAGTGGAACGGGACCACGGTGCGCGGCCTGCGCGGTGACGGTACCACGTTCCCCGTCGAGGTCCGGCTGAGCAGGCTGTCTACCGATGAAGGGACGCTGACTGTCGTCGCGGTCAGGGACGTCACCGAGCGGGTGGAGATGGACGCCGAGCGGGAGCGGCTGCGGATCGCGGCAGAGCGGGAGCGCCTGCAGGGGCAACTGCGCCAGTCCGAACGCTTGGAGAGCCTCGGCCAGCTCGTCGGCGGCGTCGCGCACGACTTCAACAACCTGCTCGGCATTATCTCTGGCTACTCGGACTTCGCCGTTGACCAGCTGGAGTGCTTCGCCGGCGAGGACGAGCGGTTTCAGCCGGTGCTCGAAGACATGGGGCAGGTGCAGGCCGCCGCGCAGCAGGCGATCAGGGTGACCCGCCAGCTGCTCACCTTCGCCAAGGGCAAGGCAGCCGACCGGGAGGTGCTCGACCTCAACGAGATAGTCGCGAGCGCCGGGGAGTTGCTGCGCCGCAGCCTCGGCGGCCACATCGAGCTTGTCATCGCGGCGGGCGACGACCTGTGGCCCGTCGAGGCCGACCGTGGGCAGCTTGAGCAGGTCCTGGTGAACCTCGCGGTGAACGCCCGCGACGCGATGCCCGACGGCGGGCGGCTGTCCATCACGACCGCCAACGCCGAGGTGGACGCCGACTACGCCGGGCAGCGGCCCGGCCTCAAGCCGGGGCGGTACTGCCGCCTGGCGGTCGCCGACACCGGCGTCGGCATGGACCAGGCGACGGTGGAGCGCGTCTTCGAGCCGTTCTTCTCGACTAAGCCGCGGGGCCGCGGTACCGGCCTCGGGCTCGCGAGCGTGTACGGGATCGTGTCCGGCGTGGGCGGGACCATCGACGTCAACTCGCAGGTGGGGCTCGGCACGACCATGAATGTGCTGCTGCCCGTCGCGGCCAAGGCCGTCGCGGCGGTACCCGAGCCGAGACTGCCGGCGGAGGACGCCCGCGGGCGCGGTGAGACGATCCTGCTCGTCGAGGACGAGCAGGGCATGCGCGCCATGGCGGCCCGCATCCTGTCCGGCGGCGGCTACCTGGTCCGCGAGGCCGCCGACGGCGCCGCGGCGATCCGGCTGGCAAACGATCGCGGCGAGCGGGTCGACCTGCTTGTCACCGACGTAGCCATGCCGGGCATGCTCGGCACCGAGGTCGCCGACCGGGTCCGCGCGATACGGCCCAGCCTGCCCGTCCTGTTCATCACCGGGTCCGCGCAGCAGGCCACCGACCTCCCCACGGCCGGCCCTGACATCGTGTCGAAGCCGTTCACCGAGGCGCTGCTGCTCGCCCGGGTGCGCCGCGCCCTCGACCGGTCAGGTGCCACCCGGACCACATCGGCCTGACTCCGGCTTGCCCCGCCGTCGGCGGGTGCGGGCACGGGAACGGCGAAGCACGCACCCGTTCGGTGGCATCGTCTTGCTGATACCGAACGGAGGCGTCCTCCGCGGGCCAGGCACCGCTACCCGGCGGCGCTGCCGTTGCCCCGGCCCTCGGCCGCCTGGCGCTGCTCAAGGGCACGGCGGTACTCGGCCATGACGATATCGTTTAGCTCGGCCACCGAGGTCTGCGCGGACGGCTTGTCGAGGGTGATCTCCCCGTGCTGCAGCAGGTTGATCCGGTCGCAGATCTCCAGGGCCTGGCCGTAGTTGTGCGCGATGATGATGACGGAGACGTCGCCCTTCTCCTTGAGCTCGCGCACCTGGTCGAGGATGATCGCCGCCTCCTTGGCGCCCATGGCGGCGAGCGGCTCGTCGAGCAGCAGGATCTTCGCGTTGGAGTAGACGGCGCGGGCCACCGCGATCGCCTGCCGCTGGCCGCCGGACAGCTGGGCCACGTCGGCGTCCACCGACGGGATGTCGATGCCCATCTCGTCCAGGTACTGCCGTGCCAGCCGGCGCATCGTCCGGTTGGACAGCAGCGGCCCGCGCACCTTCTCCCGGTTCAGGAACATGTTGTGGTAGATGCTCAGCTGGTTGACCAGGGCCAGGTCCTGGTAGACGCAGTCGATGCCGAGCGACCTGGCGTGGTCGACGGACCGCAGCGTCACCTCCTGGCCGTTCAGCAGGATCCGTCCCGCGGTGGGCGGCTGGAAGCCGCAGAGGATCTTGATCAGGGTGGACTTGCCCGCCCCGTTGTCGCCGAGCAGTCCGAGCACCTCGCCCTTAGCGAGCCGGAGGTTGACGTCAGTAAGCGCGGTCACCGCGCCGTAGCTCTTGGCGATGTGCTCGACCCGCAGCACGTCCGTTGCCTGGCCGGCGGGGCCCTGCGGTTCTCCTGGCAGCGTGGTCACCGGACTCTCCCCTCGCCGCGCAGCCGCGCCAGCTGGACGTTAGCGATCATGGCCGCCAGGATGGCGCCGCCGAAGAAGATCTGCAGCGGGTACGCGCTGATCCCGATCACCTCGAACCCGTTGGTCAGGATGGCGAGGACCGCGCCGCCGAGGAACGCGCCGACGATGGTCCCGCTGCCGCCGAGCATGGCGGTGCCGCCGATGACCGCGGCCGCCACGGCGTAGAACATCGGCTGGTAGGCGGCGCCGCCGGCGAACGTGTCGATCACGTTGTCCTGGAACGCGATCATGACGCCGGTGAACGCGCCGAGCAGGCCGGTGAGCATGAAGTTGCCGTACTTGATCCGGTTGATGTTGACGCCGGCTTCCCTGGCGCCGAGCGCGTTGCCGCCGACCGCGATCGTGTGCAGCCCCCAGCGGGTGTTGCGCAGCAGCACCTGGAACACCGCGAGCAGGATCACCGCCCAGATGATGTCGGCGAAGTTGTTCTGCGAGCCGATCCACTTACCGAAGCTGACAAGCGAGGGCGGGATGGGGGCCTGCTCGCCGTGGGCCAGGGTGAGCGTCAGCCCGGACAGCACGAAGCCGGTGCCCAGGGTGGTGATGAACGAGGGCAGCCGCAGCGTCACGGTGAGGAACCCGTTGAGCCAGCCGATCCCGCCGCCGACCACGAGGACCGCGAGGATCAGCCCGAGGACGCTCGGCACGCTGTAGTAGTGGACGAAGTAGTACATGACGTACGGCGCGAATACGTAGATGAACCCGACCGACAGGTCGATCTCGCCGCAGATGAGGAGCAGCACCTCGCCGTAGGCGATGATCATGATCGGTGCCGCGACCACCGACAGGTTGAGCAGGGCTGCGTGCGTGAAGAAGACGCTGCGGCCGGTGGAGTTGATGACGCCGAAATAGATGATAAGCAGGATCACGACGAGGAAGACCGTCGCTTCCCGCTGCCGCATGAGGAAGATCCCTGCCCGCCGCACACCCCCGGGGCCGGGTGTCTCCGCGGGTCCGCCGCCCGCCACGCCGGGGGCGCGCTGCACGGTCTCGCTCACCTTGTCTCCTCCTTTGAATGCGCGCAGGCTTTCGTGCGCTCAAATGCCGCCGGCGCCCGGGCCGCCGGCACCGGGCCCGGTCCTCCGCTGAGGCCCGGGCCCGGCGCGGGCATGCCGGTCAGGGAACCGCGTTACCGCGCGCGGTCAGGTGCTCGTCGTGGCGATCGGGTTCTGGATGGGACCGGACCGCGGCACGAGCGTCGGCTTGGTGGCGCCGGTGGAGCCCTCGTAGGTGGTGCTCGAGGACATGTACGGGCCGACGTTGGACTTGGTCACGAACGTGAGGCCGGTGTCGGTGTCGGGGGGCAGCACCAGGCCGCCGGTCAGGTTGTACAGGTACAGGTAGAGGCACGGAAGGAAGCCCTGCAGGTACGGATCCTGGTCGATGGTGAAGTCGAGCTGGCCGGCCTGGATGGCGGTCAGCGTGCCTGGCGTCAGGTCGAACCCGCCGGCCGGGATCTTGCCGGCGAGTCCCAGGGAGGCCAGGTTCGGGCCGAGTTCCTCGGTCGAGCCCGCGTCCACCGCGAACGCGCCGGTGATGTTCTTGTTGCCGAGCAGGAACGCCTTCTCCGCGGGCGATTCGAGCGCCGTCGTTGCCCCGGTCGCCACCATTTTCACCGAGTAGCCCGCCGGGGTGAGCACCGAGGCGGCGCCGTCGTAGCGGGGCTGGATGTTGGCGGTGCCCGGAGTGGCGATGAAGATGACGATCTCGCCCGGCTTGGCCAGGGCCTTAATGCGCTCGCCCATCTGCTGGCCGGACAGGTACAGGGCCTGCCCCACGTAGCAGAGGCGGCTGGTGCCCGGCGTCGCGACGCCGTTCACGATCGGGCCGTCCGCGTTGTAGCTGACCACGGGGATGCCGGCGTTCATCGCGCTCGCCACAGGGGCCTGGAAGGTGGTGGCGGTCGGTGCGCTGTTGATGACGCACGTCGCGATGCCGTTCGCCTTCGTGGCGACGGCGTTGTTGATGGCACTGACCATGTCGGTTTCCGCGGAGTCCGTCGACCCGGTCCACTTGGGCTTGGGGATGCCGAGCAGGGCGGCGGCGTCGGCGAAGCCGAACTGGGTGGGGACGAAGAACAGGTTGGTGGTGACGTGGTTGACGAACCAGAACTGCCAGGCGGGAACCTGCGGGAAGTTGCCCGCGACCGCGGACGCGGCCGACGTCGACACCTTCACCGTGCCGCTGCTGCTGTTGTTTGACGAAGTGCACGCCGCCAGCAGGGCCGAGGCCGCCGCGGTGGCGCTCACCAGGCCGGTCCCCGTCAGCAGCTTGCGCCGTGAGGGCCCGTCCTTCATGTTGAGCGTCTGTATTGCCTCATCGACCTTGGGGTCGACCTTTCCCATGTCGGACCTCCGGCTGTCTCCGTTGAAGGGGAACCCCGTCGGTGCATGTTAACGCTCACATCACTGGGTACGGAAGCCCATTAACGTGATAGAAATGACGGTAAAATGCCTTAAGTGCTGACACTAGACGTGCGTTTCCAAAAAGTTATCGTTAACAGGCCGGGCCAATGAGTTGTGCACGTGTATCCGCTCACGGACGTCTGCCGCGGTCCCGGTGGGGGGGAGGTAGCGGGCGAGTGCGCGGCGAGGCGGTCGGCGGACTCGGCCGGGACGGCCGGAAGATACCCGGCGGTAGGCTGGCGGGGAGCGCCCGCCGGGATTCCCCGCCCGGGGGCGGCGGGGAGGCAGCGTGACGTCACCAGGTACGGCCCGGCCGGCCGGGCCAGCGCCCGGGACCGCCGGCGCCGCGGCGCCGGCGCCGGCCCGCGACCCGGTGTCGGCCCCTGAGCAGGTGCCGGCCTGCGAGCCGGTGTTGCCGGAGCAGAGCCGCGAGGACACCGACGCTGGCTGGGGCGAGTACCCCGAGCAGGCCGACGACCGCCTCAACCGTGACCGCCCGCCGCACTGGGACGACTGCTAACCCGGCCGGGCGACGGCGAATACGGCGAATACTGTGAATGCCGAGACTGGCGAGAGTTTCGGACCGCTAGCGGGCGTAGGCGGCGGGAAAGCCCTCACGCCAGGTGGGGTAGCGCAGCGTCCAGCCCAGCTCCTTCCTGGCCTTCGCGTTGGACGCGCCGCGCGCCTCGGTCATCATCGGCAGCAGCTTGCCCATCAGCAGGCCGGCGATCCAGGCCGGTACCCGGTAGGGCGGCTTCGCGCCGAGGGCGGCGGCGAGGGCGGGCAGCCATTCGCGCATCGGGGCGGGCTCGTCGTCGGTGACGTTGTAAATGCCCGGCTCAGCGTCGAGGGCGAGCACGGTCGCGGCCGCCGCGTCGTCCACGTGGATGAACGACATGACCCCGCCGCCGTTCCCGATCATCGGGAACTGGCGCTTGCCGACCGCCTCGATCATCGCGTTGTGCTCATCGCCGTAGAAGCCGCCGTAGCGCAGCGCGATCCCGCCCGCCGCGGTGACCGCCTGGTCGTTGTGCGCCATCGCCCCGACCATCAGCCGCGCTGAGGGCGGGGGATCGAAGAGGGGATCGTTCTCGTCCTTCACCGGGCCCCCGGTGTGCGCGTAGCGGAAGGGGGCGAAGCTCTGCGCGATGAACCGTGGCACGCCGGCCTCGCGGGCGGCGGCGAGCAGGTTGTCGGTGCCGTCGGTGCGCAGCCGGTTGGTCGGCGCGAACGCGCGGTCCATGTTGCGGGAGAACGAGATGCCGCTCAGGGCGGTCGCCTGGTAGATGATCGCGTCGGGACGGGCCGCGGCCACCGCGGCGCGCACCGCGGCGGCGTCGAGTACGTCGAGCACGGCCGGCTCGGCGCCCAGGGACTTCAGGTACCCGGCCTTGGCCGCCGACCGTGAGGTGCCGGTGACCTGGTGGCCGCGGTCGGCCAGCTGGGGCACGAGGCGGCTGCCGATGGCGCCGCCCGCGCCTACCACGAGAATTCGCATAGCGTTCCTCCGTTTTGTTCCCCCGCTGTCACACCGGGCCGATTACCCGTGTCACTGTTACTGACACGGCGCCTGGAGGGAATGTGACCGGAGTGCGCGAGGAAGAGCGGGCAGCCGGCTGGCTGGTAGAGCGGTTCGAGGAGCAGCGGCCCCGGCTGCGCGCGGTGGCCTACCGGATGCTCGGCTCGCTCGACGACGCCGACGACGCGGTGCAGGAGGCGTGGGTCAGGTGCAGCGCGGCCGGCGCCGAGGACGTCGTCAACCTCGGCGGCTGGCTGACCACGATCGTGACCCGGGTCTGCCTGAACGCGCTGCGCGCCCGCGCCGCCCGCCCGGAGGCCCTGGCCGGCGCGCGCGTGCCCGACCCGGTGCTCAGCCCGGCGGACGGCCCGACGCCGGAGCAGGAGGCATTGCTCGCCGACTCGGTCGGGCTCGCGCTGCTCGTGGTGCTCGACGCGCTGACCCCGGCCGAGCGGGTGGCGTTCGTGCTGCACGACGTGTTCGACGTGCCGTTCGGCGAGATCGCCCCGATGCTCGACCGGACGCCCGACGCGGCCAGGCAGCTAGCCAGCCGGGCGCGGCACCGGGTCAAGGCGGCGGGCACGCTCGCGCCGGACGCCGGCGTCGCCGCGCAGCGGGCGGTGATCGACGCGTTCTTCGCCGCGGCGCGGGCCGGCGACCTGTCCGCCCTCGTGGAGCTGCTCGACCCGGACGTGGTGCTGCGCACCGACGGGTTCGCCGCCGGACCGGCGGTGCTGCGCGGCGCCGCCACCGTGTCGAGCGCCGTCGTGGCCGGCGCCAGCCCGCACACGGAACTGCACCACGTGCTCATCAACGGGGCCGCGGGCGTGCTGATCACGCTGCGCGGCCGCCCGGCCGCGCTGATGGCGTTCACCATCGCGGGCGGCAAGATCGTCGCGGTCGACGGCATCACCGACCCGCACCGGGTGCGCCGCCTGGTCAGCTAGCGCGCCGCGCCGGCGCCCGGCGCGGCGGCGGGGCGCGGCCTGGCAGCGGATAGGCTGCGGTGACATGCGGATTCCGGACGACGCGGCGATCCTCGCCGTGCACGAGCGGCACGCGCCGACCCCGCAGGCGCTCGATGCGGTGTACACGCACTGCCGGATCGTGTGCGAGATCGCCGAACAGCTGCACGCGCGCCCGGGCACTGACGCCGACCTCAGCCTGGTGCGCGCCGGGGCGCTGCTGCACGACGTCGGGGTGTACCGGCTGTACGACGCGGCGGGCCGGCTCGACCAGGCCGGCTACATCCGCCACGGCCTGCTCGGCTACGAGCTGCTGCGCGCGGAGGAGCTGCCGGAAGCCGTCTGCCGGTTCGCGGTGCGGCATACCGGGGTGGGCCTCACCCGCGAGGACGTGCTGCGGCAGGGCCTGCCGCTGCCGCCGGCCGACTACGTCGCGGAGACCCCCGAGGAGGCCCTGGTCATGTACGCGGACAAGTTCCACACCAAGAGCGCGCCCCCGGCGTTCCTCACCCCCGCCGCGTACGCCACGTACGTGCGCCGGTTCGGCGCCGACAAGGTGACCGCCTTCGCGGCGATGCGCGCCACGTTCGGTGACCCCGACCTGGCGCCGCTCACCGCCGCCTACGGGCAGCGCGTCATCGGCGGCTGACCCTGGGAGTCAGCCGGCGCAATGGCGCCGTCAGTCGCCGTCGACCGGCCTGCTGTACTGCTTCATGGTCTCGTCGGTGACGCTGCGGGTGACGAGCTCCAGGCTCCAGGGGCCGGTGTTGAGGTCGAAGTCGCGGCCGAAGCCGACCCACTTGCCGGTCATCTTCCGCCCGGTGGGCTGCAGAAGGAACTGGATGGCCCCGTGGTACACGGCGCCCTGGTAGTAACCGGCCGGATTGGTCTCCTCGGTCCACGTGCCGGTCAGGACCTGGCCGTTGGCGGTCAGGTCCATCAGCAGCCGCGACCGTGATCCCGGCATGGACCGGACCTGCAGCCGGGCGCCGTGCTGGACGACGGCGACGTAATGGTGGCTGGTGAACGTGGACCCGCGGCCGGTGGACTCATAGTCGTAGCTACTGAGCCAGATGCCGGTCAGCGGGCCCGGCTGGGCCTTGGGGTCGGCCACCGGGATCCACGGCCCCGACCCGGTAGTCAGGACCTCCTCGGGATCGAGGCCGTAGCGCTCGGCGGCGGTGTCGAACCCGAGGCTGGCGACCGGCCTGCCCGTCAGGTACTCCAGGGCGCGGATGTACACCCCGCGCGGCAGGGCCACCTCCCCGGCTTCCCAGCGCTGCACAAGGCGCTTGGAACAGCCGTTCGGCGTGCCGAGCCGCTGCCCGGCATCGCGTATCGCCAGGGCCATCTCGTCCTGGCTCAGGCGCAGGGCCAGGCGGGCCTGCCGTAGTGCCACATTCGGGGCCATGATCCCGAGGGTACTCATGCCACCTTAAGCCCGCAACGTCGTTCTTACGTCCATAAAGACGTCTAAATGACGCCTCGCTTGACGTCGCAATGTCGTCGCAGGGAAGCGTAGGGTCGTTAACGGTCCGGTCAAGGGACGGCCGCGGCTAACGGTTCGGCCAGGACGCAGGATGAGCGAGGACGACGCAGACTTTACGCGGATGGGCGACCCGCAGTTCCTCGACGAGCGGGCGCGCATCCGCGACCTGCTTGAGTGCCTTCCCCTGGACCATGACGACTATGGCCGGCTCGCCGCCCGCTACCGGGCCATGCAGGAAGAGTTCTTCCGCAGGGCATCGATCGCCAGGTCACAGGCAGGGGGAGAGGCCCAAGCCGATGAATGACGCGGCGAGGACGGTCATCGTTCGTCCCCGGAGGCGGACTCGGCTGCTCGCGGAGGACGGGCACGACTAGGCCGATGCCGCTGGAGCGGCGGGGGCTGTACGGCGGCAAGCCCCCGCCGCCCCGCCCGGCTATGCGAAGATCTCCCGAACCTCGCGGGCGGCGTAGTAGACAAGAACGTACC
>CAZORE010000134.1:0-10077 GCA_964581815.1 uncultured Streptosporangiaceae bacterium
CGAGTTCGCGTTTGAGGAGCGGGTTGAGTATGAGCTGCTGCGGCGGGGATGGACGCGGGGGCCTCGGGGGTACGATCCCGAGCTTGGGCTTGCAACACCGGAGCTGTGGGAGTTTGTGGGGAAGACGCAGGTTAAGCGGTTCGAGAAGCTGATCGAGCTGCATGGCGGGGACTTCAACGCCGCGATGCGGGCGTTCGCGATCCGGGTCGCTAACGAGATCGACGCGCGCGGGGTGCTTGACGTGCTGCGGCACGGGGTGAAGGACCGGGGGGTGCTTGTCGACCTCTGTTACTTCCGGCCGGGGCATACGCTGGCCGCCGGGGCGCTGAAAGAGTACGACGCGAACGTGCTGTCGGTGGCGCGGCAGCTGCATTTCTCGGCGCGGGACGCGGGGCATGACGCACGGCAGTCGGTGGACCTGGCGTTCTTCGTGAACGGGCTGCCGGTGGCTTCCGTTGAGCTGAAGAACCCGATGACGGGGCAGGACGCGGAGAATCACGCGGTCGCGCAGTACCGGCGGCGGGATCCGAACGAATTGTTCTTCGCTCGGCGGACGCTGGTGCATTTCGCGGTGGATCCTGACCGGGCGTTCGTCACGACGCGGCTGCGCGGCGGGGATACCGAGTTCCTGCCGTTTAACGTCGGGTCCGCCGGGGCGGGGAATTCGGGCGGGGCGGGGAACCCCGCTCCCGTTCGGAATGACGATTATTCTGTTTCTTATCTCTGGGAGCAGATCTGGGAGCGGGACAACTGGCTGGAGATCCTGCAGCGCTACCTGCATGTGCAGACCGCCGGCCCGAAGGATAACCCGCACACCGCGCAGCGCATCTTCCCGCGTTATCACCAGTGGGACGCGGTGCAGCGGATGGTCGGGGACGCGTGGGAGCGCGGGGCGGGGCAGGACTACCTGATCGAGCATTCGGCCGGGTCGGGGAAGTCCAATACGATCGCGTGGCTCGCGCACCGGCTGTCCACCTTGTTCTCCGAGGCGAACGAGCAGGTGTTCCACAAGGTCATCGTGATCACCGACCGGACCGTGCTCGACCGGCAGCTGCAGCGGACGATCTACCAGTTCGACCACACGCCGGGCGTGGTGACGCGGATCGACGAGGACGCCGCGCAGCTCGCCGCCGCCCTCGAGGACTCGACGTCGAAGATCGTCATCTCGACGCTGCAGAAGTTCCCGTATGTGCTCGGCAAGATCGCCGGCGCGGAGCTCGGCGGCAAGCGGTACGCGGTCATCGTCGACGAGGCGCACTCGTCGCAGGGCGGCGACGCGGCGGCGCGGCTGCGGCAGGCGATCGGCGCGGACAACGAGGGGCGGCCGGACGAGACGCCGCTTGAGTACCTGGGGCGGATGCGGCGCAAGCAGCCGAACCTGTCGTACTTCGCGTTCACCGCGACGCCGACGTCACGGACGCTGAACCTGTTCGGCCGGTACGACCCGGCGCGGCCGAACCCCGACAAGCCCGGCGAGGCCGGCATGAACGTGCCCTTCCACGTGTACTCGATGCGGCAGGCGATCGAGGAGGGCTACATCCTCGACGTGCTGGCCAACTACATCACCTACGACCTCAAGTGGCGGCTGCGCAACCTCGCGGTCGACCAGCAGGAGTCGCGGTCCGCCAACCCGGAGGTGGACGAGCGGAAGGCGAAGCGGGAACTGGTCAAGTTCGCGGTGCGGCATCCCACGTCGATCGACCAGCGGGCGAAGCTGATCGTCGACGACTTCCGGGACAACGTCGCGCGGCGGCTCGGCGGGCGGGCCAAGGCCATGGTGGTAACTTCAAGCCGCCAGGACGCCCTGGCGCTCTACCAGGCGATCCAGACGTACGCGGACGCGCTCGGCTACGGGACGCTGGTGGCGTTCTCCGGGTCGCTTGAGCCGGCGCCGGGCAGCACGGTGACCGAGGCGCAGCTCAACGGGTTTTCCGAGGGTCAGCTGCCGAAGATGTTCGACTACACGCGGGCCGACGACCCGCACGCCGCGACGAGCGGCAAGCGGGAGTACCGGCTGCTTGTCGCCGCGGAGAAGTACCAGACCGGGTTTGACCAGCCGCTGCTGTGCGCGATGTACGTGGACAAGCCGCTCACCGGGGTCGCCGCGGTGCAGACCCTGTCCCGGCTGAACCGGATTCACCCGCTCAAGTCGCAGGACGACGTGCGGGTGCTCGACTTCGTGAACGCGGCGCAGGACATCGCGGCCGCGTTCAAGCCGTGGTTCGAGACCACGATCGCCCAGCCGGAAGACCCGAACCTGCTCTACGACCGGCAGCGGAAGGTCATGGAGTTCGCGGTGCTGGCCGTCCCCGAGATGGAGGCGTTCGTCCGGGTGCTGACCGAGGCCGGGCCGGGACGGCTGCCGGACGCGGCGGAACGCGCGCTGCACGCACGGCTGCACGGGTACCTGCAGCCCGCCATCGACCGGTTCGCGGCGCTGGACAGCGACGACGAGCGGGAGGAGTTCCGCAAAGCGCTGCGCGACTACACGCGGGCGTACGCGCTCATCGCGCAGATCGTCGACTGGGGCGACCCGGACCTGGAACGGCTCTACCAGTACGGGCGGGTGCTGCTGCTGCGGCTGCCCGGACGGCCGTCGACGTCGGTGGACATCGGAGACGCGGACCTTTCGCACTTCCGGCTTGAGTTCACCGGGGCGCACGACGCGTCGCTCACCCCGTCCGGTGCCGACAGCGTGCTGCGCGGCCACTCGGCCGACGGGAGCGGCGCCCGTGAGCCGGACGTCAAGCACCTGGCCGAGGTGATCAGGGAGCTGAACGAGCGGTTCGGTCTCGACCTGGGCACCGGGGACGAGATCCTCGTCTACCAGCAGGTGGTCGGGCTGGTAACGGACACCGAGATGCAGCAGGTCGGGCTGATGAACGACGAGGCGCGGTTCGGGCAGGTGGCCGACGACCGGCTGGACGACATCGTGGCCGAGAACGCCGACCGCAACACCGAGTTCATGAAGCTGTACTTCGACAACGACGAGTTCCGGCGCGCGGTGAAGGAGGCGGCCCGGCGGCGCGCCTACCGGATCATCACCGACCCGCTGCGCGAGGAGGCACTGGCGCGGCTGCGCGCCGAGATGGAACGGGAGACCGGCGGGTCTGGCGGGTCTGGCGTGTTAGGTGACTGCCTGCTGAGCGGTGGTGGCGGATGACGGACGGCAAACGGCGGCTCGCCGGGCGGTACCGGATTGACGGGCTGCTCGGCCGGGGCGGCATGAGCGAGGTCCACTTCGGCTATGACGAGCGGCTTGACCGGCCGGTCGCGGTCAAGCTGCTCCGGCCGCCGTCGTTCGTGCCCGCCACGCCGGACTCGCCGGAGGCGGTGGAGGTCCTCGACGCGCTGGAGCGGGACCAGCGGCGGTTCCTGCGTGAGATCCGCCTTGCCGCACGGCTTGAGCTGGCGGGCGTGCCCGCGGTCTACGACACCGGCGTGGACGACCGGCCGGACGGGACGCGGCAGCTCTGGCTGGTCATGCAGCTGCTGCGCGGGTCGACCCTGGAGACCCTGATCGACGGCGCTTCTTACTCTGGCTCCGGTGACATGCCGGGCGTTGCGTGGGCGGCGGCGGTCACGGCGCAGGTCGCGGCGGTGCTCGCCGACGTGCACCGGGTGGACATCGTGCACCGCGACATCAAGGCGGCCAACATCATGGTGACCGACGGCGGGCTGGTGAAGGTCCTCGACTTCGGCATCGCGATCCTGCGCGGGGCGGGGGCGCTGCCACGGCTCACCCAGGTCGACCGGACCGTCGGCACGCCCGCCTACATGTCACCGGAACAGTGGGCCGGGCAGCTGGTCACGCCCGCGTCGGACGTGTACTCGCTGGGCTGCCTGCTCTTCGAGCTGCTTACCGGCGACGTGCCGTTCCACGGGTCGACGCGGGTGCCGCTGCGCGTCGCGCACCAGGAATCCGCGGTCCCCTCGGTCGCGGCCGTACGGCAGGACGTCCCGCCGGCGATCGACGCCCTGGTGACGGCGATGCTAGCGAAGGACCCGGCCGCCCGGCCGGCCGCCGATATGGTGTACCTGGCGCTGCTTCCGTTCGCGGCCAGGACCGTTCCCGTCGAGGACGGGACCCTGCCGGGAAATGACGAAAGGCGCGACCCGGTGCGGCCATTCCGGCAGCCGCTGCTCGGGCCCGGAGCTCGCGAACCGCTCCCGGCAAGTGTCGGCACACCCTCCGATACGACACGGGCGGAGGCTGCCCGCACGCTCACCGAGGAGGAGGCGCGGCGACTGCGCGCCGATGTCCAGGTGCTCCTCGACGGCGACCACCCGTCCGAGGCGATCGGCCTGCTCGAAGCTGGCTTGCACCGCGCCGTCCCCGGCTCCGCCCTGGAGCTGCAGATGCGGCGCACGCTGGCCGCCGCGCTGCTGATCGGTGGCCAGTACAGCCGCGCGGCGCAGCTATTCGAGCAGGCCGGCTCGGCCTACCGGCGGTATCTGGGCGCCGCCGACCCGTGGGCACTTGACTGCGCCTACCAGGCCGGACACGCCTACGCACAGGCGGGAAAGCCAGACCGGGCGCTCCCCCAGCTTCGCTACTACGTGCTGAACGCGGCACCGCTCGCCGCGCGGGACGCGGACGAGGCGGCCAAGGTGATGGAGTCCCGGTTCGTCATCGCGCAGCTGCTGGCGAGCACCGGCGAGACCGGGCAGGCGATCGCGGAGCTGCGCGCGGTGCGGCCGTTGCTCGCCGCCGCCTACGGGCCGGACTCGGCTCAGGTCAGCAACCTCGATAAGCAGGCCGCCCGGCTTCAACCAGGGGCGCACGAAACCTGAGCCCGGGCTACGTGCCGCCTGTCAGCCGCAGCAACGCCGCGCGCACTTCTGGCCAGGTCGCGGCGAACCCTGGGTGCAGCTCAAGCAGGTCGACCTGAGCGAGGGGCAGCCATTTCGCGTCGGTGGTCTCGTAGGCGTCAGCGCGGACCGCGAGTGCCTCCGCCGCCTCGGCCAGGACCGTGTGGTAGCGCCAGCCGCCGTGCTCGTCGGTGTACATGCCGCGCGCCTGGACCAGCGCCGGGTCGAGCATGCACTCCTCGTCCGCCTCGCGCAGCGCCGCCTCGGCCGGCGTTTCCTCGCTGTCCATCGCGCCGCCCGGCAGCGCCCAGGTGCCGCCCTGGTGGCTCCACGCGGCGCGGTGCTGCATCAGCACCAGGTACCCGGCCGGGTCCGCCGGGTCCGGCGCGTAGGCAAGCAGTCCCGCCGCGCCGAACAGCCCCCAGTGCTGGTGCCCCTGCTCACAGGTCACCCAGCCGTTCCCGCTCGTTCCAGACATTTCGCGACTATAACCCAGCCGCCATCGCCCCGGCCCGGGCCTGCCCGCACCGAGCCGGCGGCCCCGGCCGCCCGCCCCGGCCGCGCACTCTTCGCATGACGGCCTTCATTCCGTCGCGGTCCCGGAGCACCACCGGCACCGCCAACACCGGCTATCCGCGCGGGGCCGGCGGCAGTACCAGGCCTCGGACACGCCCGTCCGGGCCGCAGATTCCCCGCCGTTGGTGCCGGGCGAGACACTCACGCCGGGAACGTTATCGATCACACTTCCGAGTGCGACACGCTGTGCATCCTGGAAATCAACCAGGGGACCATATAGATTGACTCTGTAGCCCTGCCCGCACAAAGCAGGCGGCCCGACCCGGTGTTAGAGCACCAGGCCGGGCCTAGGGCGCCATCCATCCGACCAAACCGGAGGACAGACCCATGCACTCAAGTGTTCCTCAACCCTGCCCGGTCACGCACGAGTTCGGCGACAGCCCCGCCGAGGAGCGGCTGCGTGGCCTGGACCGCCAACAGTTCGCCGACCGCCTCACTTGGCTGTCGTGGTGGGCGCCCGGCACCTTCACCGCCGTGATGGACTACATGCAGTTTGTGGACGACCGCGCCGCCGACGGCACCCTGGACGCCGACGACCCCGACGACCCCGCCCCCTACTGCACCGCCTGCGATGGCGAGATCGGCATCTTCATCCGCTACGGCCTCGGCTGGCGTCACTACCGCACCACCCCCGGCGGCATCGAGCTGTACGACTCCGGCCACGCGCCTGAGGTCGGCTGGCGCACCACCCCGGTCGCCACCGCCTAAGCTCGCCGACCCACTCTGCTCCCTGAGGCTGGGGCGGCCTCAGGGGGCAGCGGCCGCTACCACGAAGGCGCGCCGCCCGGGCTGCCGCCATGACCGCAGTTCGCCCGTCGCCCGCTCTTCCAGGCGGCGGGCGGGGCTTGAGTATCCTTCGCCAAGCCACAGCAAGCACGCAGGATGCCTGCAAGCGGTGTCGTGGGCAGGCCAGTGCTTTCCGAAGGTAAGCGGGGAGCAGTTGGAAGCTGTCCACGGAGACCTGGACGCGCGGCTCGATGCCGAGGGTGGACAGCTGGCGGCCTACGGAGGCGTCGACCACGCGACTTCGCGCTCGGCGTCTCACCGAGCGCGTCCGCCAGGAAGAGAACGGGTGGCCCGACCAGCCGGGCGGCCCAAGCGGCAAGCGCGGGGCGCACGGAACCGGGAACAGCCACCTGTGCCTCCTGGAGAGCAAACGCCAGGTCGAGGACGCGATCTACGGCGTCGGCGCGCCGGAACACGCACCGGGTAGTGGGCGCAGCTCCAGTGTCGGTGGCAGGTCGTACAATCCACGTGACTGATGGTCATACCGCTGCCCGGCCAATATGGATCTTTCTGGATTGAAACAGATGCCCTCGATCGGGGGTTCCTGTGTAAGGATGCGAGTACTGGCCACGCCTGCGGAGGGAGGGCGCGACGATGAAGAGTGATTCGGACATCTTGCTGAGCGTCCACGCCGAAGGCCCTGCGGCAGATGGCGGTCGCCTTCCGCTTGCAGAGATTGCACGGATCGCGGCGGGGCTGCAGGTAACACTTGAGCGCCTCGCGCTGGCGCTGACGGGCACGTACGCTCCCCGCGGCCGACGCCCGCGAGATGTCGTCGAGGCTGTCCGTCTAGACGTGATCGGTTTCAGGGCAGGATCGGCGATTATCGACGTCATCCGATCCAATCAGCCTCAACAGGCCATGTTTGAGACTGATTCGCTCCTCCCTGATTCGCTGCGGGCACTGGAAGACGGAATCACTGCGATCCGCCAGGGCGGTCGTCTCCCGTCTTACTTCACGCCACAAGTCGTGACAGGACTCCGCGAGCTCGCCGGGGGCATCAACGTCGGCAACCTCACCAGGATCAGCTTCGAGCGACCGGGCGGACAGGCGTTCGTGATCGACTCCGTGTTCCGTGACCGTTTGCGTAGCGTGTCAACTCTGGGTCCGGAGACAGAAGCCACCGTTGTGGGCCGCTTGCAGATGGGCGATTTTTCGCCAGCCGCGCTCAGGTGCCGCATCGACACCTTCGCTGGCAGCGTCCTTGGCGATTTCGGCGATGAGCTCAGGGAGTCGGTCCTTGATGCCATGGACCAGATGGTGATGGCCAGGGGCACCGCAGAACTGCAGCCCGACGGCTCCACTGTCCGCGTCCTCCACCTTTCAGCGATTGATCGCTTGCCCAGTGCGCGGATGGTGCCGCTCCAGACTCTGCAACGGCAGCAGCAGATTACGCCGGTGAACGATATTGCAGAACTGCAGGGCAGCACCGAGGGCGAGGAGGACTTCGAGCCCTTCATTCAAGCAATCAACTCTGCCCGGCGCGGTGACAAGTGAAGTACGTGGTGGTCGACACCGACGTATTCTCGCTGCTGTTTCGCGGTCAGGATGTTGATCTCTACCGCCGCCACCTTGATGGCGCGGTTCCGGTCCTGTCCTTCGTGTCTGTAGCGGAGCTCTATCACGGGGCCACATCCGCAGGGTGGGGCGAACGGAGGCAGCAGGCGCTCGAGGAGGCCATCCGCCGGTACGTGATTGCCCCGTACCACGAGGATATGGCCAAGCTGTGGGGAACGCTCAAGACGCAGGCTGTCAGAGCTGGGCATGCACTTGGGCAGAACACCCAGGCCAATGACCTATGGGTATGCGCGACCGCGATTTACCACGATGCTCCGCTTCTGACAGCTAACAGGCGGCACTTCGAGAACTTTCCCGGTCTGTCTCTCCTGACCTAACCCCGCGTCCATGTCCGGCCGCGCCAGCAGGTAGCGGGCCGCCGTCTCGCCGAGTTCGGCGGTAAACGTGCCGTCGTCGACCGGCGGGGTGGCGAACCCGGGACCGTAGGCCACCCGGATGACCGTCGCCGCGAACAGGGTGCCGAAGCAGGCGCGGACCGCCGCCTCCGGGTCGGGGTGCGTGACCAGGCCGTGGACCGGGCGCAGCATGGCAGCGAACCGCTCCCCCAGTTCCGTGCTGTATACCGAGCCGCGCCGCCTGACCTCCGGGTGGGCCGCGGAGATTAGCACGACGGACCGCAGGAACCGCGCGTGGCGCAGCGAGATTCCGGTCATCTCCGCGACCGCCGCCCGGACCAGCTGGTCCGGCGCGAGGCCCGCCCAGCGCTCTGCGTCGGTAAAGACGAGCTGATCGTCGCGCATCCGGGCGATGCCATGCTCGTACACCGCGAGGAACAGGGCGTCCTTCGTGCTGGTCCGCGCGTAGATGGCGGGCGGGGCGACGCCGGACCGCGAGCACACAGCCGCGATCGTGAAGGCCTCGTAGCCGCCGTCCTCCAGGATCGCGACGCCGGCGTCGAGCACCCGGCGCCACGCCTCCCAGCTGCGGCGCTGTTTTGGCGGCCTGACCTCTAGGCCGGCGGCCTCCGCTGGGTCCACCACGCTCCCGTTCTGTCCGCTGGTCCCCGCTCGCGATCCGCCGCGGGCCTTGACAAGACTGTAGCGACCGCTATCGTTCGAGGCTAACAGTAGTAAGCACTACTGTTAATCGTCGTTTTGAGGGGTCGCATGTCCACTCCCAATCCTGCGCCCGGACGGGTCGCGGTCCTCGGCGCCGGCCCGGCCGGCATGGCCGCCGCGCTCGGCATTATCAAGGCCGGTCACCAGGTGGTGCTGTACGAGCGCTACCCGGAGCCCCGCCCGGCAGGCAACATACTCAACCTCTGGCCGCCGCCGCTGAAGGCGCTGCGCGCGCTCGGCGTGGACATCAGCGACTTCGGCGCGCCGACGGACAGCGAGTTCCGCAGCATCAGCGGCCGGGTGCGCGTGCGGGTCAAGATCGACCCGGAGGTCAAGCAGGCCTACGGCGGCGGCTTCATCGGCCTGCTGCGGCCCGAGTTGTACGCGCGGATGCTCGCCGCGATCCCGCCGAGCTGCATCAGGTTCGGCCAGCAGGTCGAGAGGATCGAACAGAACGAGAGCGTGGTGATCCTGCACTTCGCCGACGGGACCACGGCGTCGCACGATGTCCTGGTTGGCGCCGACGGCATCGACTCACTCGTCCGCCGCACCCTGTGGGGCGATGTCCCCAAGCGGGAGCACCGGCTGCACATCTTCGGCGGGTACACGTTCGCCGACGTGCCCGGCACCAGCAGGAACATGTCGGTCATCAGCCACGGCCCCGCCGTGCAGGGCAGCTGGACGGACATCCGCTACCAGGGCCGCCCGGGATTCCAGTGGTGGGTGCTCAGCGCGGCAGATCCCGCCGCTCCCCCGCCGCCCGACCTCAAGGCGGCCGCCGCCGGGCTCGCCGCCGCCTTTCCCGCACCGCTGCCCGGGCTGGTCGCGGCCACGGACCCGGAACACGTCCAGCGCTGGGTACTGCGCGACCGCCCGGCGCTGCGCCAGTGGGGCAGGGGACGCATCACGCTGGCCGGCGACGCCGCCCACCCCACCTCGCCGTACGCCGCCTACGGCGCCGGCATGTCGATCGAGGACGGCTACTTCCTCGGTGTCGCGCTGCGGGGGGTGGACCTCACCGACCTGGCGGCGGTTCGGCGGGCCCTGGTCGCCTACGAGGAGCCGCGCAAGCCGCACACCGCGCGGCAGGTGCAGATGGCCTGGATGCTCGGCAAGGTCTTCCACCACACGCCGCTGTTGCTGCGGCCGGTCCGTGACCTGTTCTTCGACCACACCCCGTTCCTGCAGAAGGTCGTCGGCGACACCAACCCCAAGGAGATCAACAAGCAGCTGGCCCTCATCGAGGACTGACGCGGCGCACCCGCCT
>CAZORE010000134.1:10177-20405 GCA_964581815.1 uncultured Streptosporangiaceae bacterium
GGGTGGGGGAAGCGAGACCTCTGGTGCGTCGACGCGTGGCGAGTTGAGGGGCTAGCGCGATCACGGCGATGAGGGCGCCAAGCCGGATGGCGACGTCGGCGAGGTTGAACGTGGCCGGGTAGAAAGCGACGTGGATCCAGTCGATCACGGCACCGCGCCCTAGGCCGGGGTGGCGGAACAGGCGGTCGGCCAGGTTGCCCGCGGCGCCGCCGGCGACCGCGGCGAGGGAGAGGGCCACGGCGCGGCTCGGGACGCGGAGCAGCAGGGCCACGGCGACGGCGAGGATCGCGGCGGCGGTCAGCGTGATCAGCAGCGGGTGGCCGGCGCCGAGGCCGAAGCTGGCGCCGGTGTTGCGCACCAGCCGGAGCGACACCAGGCCGCTGCCGTCACCGCGCGGGCCGGCCGCCGTCACCGCTGACTTGGTTGCCTGGTCGGCGGTGAGCACAAGGGCCGCGACGCCGGCGACGGCGAGGCGGGTGCGGCGCGAGCGCAGTACGACGGAATCCACCAGACCACGGTACGGTCCGACGTACCGTGCGCGAACCGTTCCTGGGTGAGCGGGCCGGCGACCGGGACAGTCATGCCCGCCTGTCATAGCGGCAATAGGAGGTATTCGCCATGTGGATGACGTCATCCTGACAATCGATTTCCAACTGACGGCGCCGCCTTCATAGTGGTCGGAACGAGAGCGTGGAGGTCGTTCCGTGGCAACGCCGGATTGACTGAAGGGATCAACAGGGGTGTTTGAGTACTTTCCCGGCAACTACGTGTGGAACCTGGCGGTGGTCGCCACGCTGAACAGCGGCGGGCTGATCGACGAGGTGGACCGGGCCTGCCGGCCGCTGCGCGAGGCGGCGGCGCGCGGCTCCGACGCGGGGACGGCCGACCTGATGCGCGCCTGGTCGGAGCTGACCGGCCAGCTGGTTGCCCAGGCGGAGCAGGCGGAGGCGGCGGGACGGGTCCGGTCCGCCGGGCAGCTGTACGCGCGCGCCGCGAACTACCTGTGCCAGGCCGAGCGGATGCAGAGCGCCAAGACGCCGGGCCGGCTCGACACCTACCGGCGCGTCCTTGACCTGCAGGCCCGGGCGATCGCGCGGAAGGACCCGCGGATCACCCGGGTGGAGGTGCCGTACGAGGGGACCGCGCTGCCCGCGTACTTCTCCCAGGCGCCGGCCGCCGACGACGGGCCGGCCCCGGTGATGATCATGTGGAACGGGCTCGATTCCACCAAGGAGCACATGTACGCCTCAGGCCACTGGGCGGAGCTCGCCGACCGCGGCATCTCCTGCCTCATGGTCGACTGCCCCGGGTCCGGCGAGGCGCTGCGGCTGCAGGAACTGACCGCGCGGGTGGACACCGAGGCGTGGGCCGGGGCGTGCGTCGACTACTTGCTGACCAGGAGCGACGTCGACCCCGCGGCGATCGGGCTGGCCGGCTGGTCGCTCGGCGGCTACTACGCGCCCCGCGCCGCCGCGTTCGAGAAGCGGCTCGCGCTGGTGGTCGCCTGGGGCGCCAACCATGACTGGGGCGCGGTGCAGCGCCGCCGCCTGCAGCGCGAGGGCGAGCGGCCCGTGCCGCACTACTGGGAGCACGTGCTGTGGGTGTGGGGGCACGATGACCTGCAGGAGTTCATCGCGTTCGCCGACCAGGTCAACCTGGACGGCGTGGTGGAGCGGATCACCGTGCCGTTCCTCATCGCGCACGGCGCGAACGACCGGCAGATCCCGCTTGAGTACGCGCACCGCTCCTACGAGCAGGCCGTCGCCAGTCCCAAGCGGGAGCTGCGCGTGTTCACCGCCGAGGAGGGCGGCGCGGAGCACATCGGGCTCGACCACCTGCCGCACGTGAGCGCGTACATCGCCGACTGGGTGGCGGAGACGTTCGCGGAGCTCGGCGGCGGGCGGTGAGCACTTAGGCCGTAATGTCCGCAAAGGTGCGGACAAGCCTGTCGCCGCGGCACGCGTGGCGCTAACCTCGGATTGTCGCGGGTCCGGGGGTGACAGGGGGCTGGCCATGGCGAAGATCGTGGTGGTGGGGGCTGGCGTGGTGGCGCTGGGGACCGCGCTGCTCTTGGCCGGCGACGGCCATGAGGTCACCATGCTTGAGCGGGACCCGGACGGGCCGCCTGCCGTCCTCGATGAGGCGTGGGAGCACTGGCAGCGCCCCGGACTGAACCAGTTCCGGATGGCGCACGCCTTCCTCGGCGGGTTCCGTGAGGTGATGGACACCGAACTACCGGAGGTCGCCAAGGCGCTCGCGGATGCGGGCGCGCTGCGGCTCAACTTCATCCGCAGCGTGCTGCCACCGTCGATGACCGGCGGCTGGCAGGACGGCGACGAGCGGTATGAGTGGCTGACCGGCAGGCGGGTCATGATGGAAGCCGTGCTCGCCACGGCGGCCGAGTTGACCCCGGGCGTGCGGATCCGCCGCGGCACGGCAGTCGCGGGCCTGGTAACCGGCGCTTCCGCGCTGGCGGGCGTCCCGCACGTGACCGGGATCCGCACGAAGGCCGGCGAGGTGATCACGGCCGACCTGGTGGTGGACATGAGCGGGCGCCGGTCGGCGTTGCCCGGCTGGCTCACCGACATCGGCGCCCGCCCCCCGGCCGAGGAACTTGAGGATGTCGGGTTCGTGTACTACCAGCGGACGTATCGGTCGGCGGACGGTTCTTTGCCGCCGCTGATGGGGCCGCCCCAGATCGCGTGGGGCACCGTTTCCTCGCTCACCCTGCCCGCGGACAACGGGACCTGGGCCATCGTCATGACGGCAAGCTCGAAGGACACCGCGCTGCGACCGCTTCGCGAGCCGGACCGCTGGGAGGCGGTGGTGCGTGGCCTGCCACTCGTCGCCCACTGGCTGGACGGGACGCCGATCGATGACGGCGTCGCGGTGATGGCGCGGCTTGAGGACCGCTACCGCGGCTTCGTGGTGGACGGGACCCCGGTCGCCACCGGCGTGGTGGCCGTGGCCGACGCCTGGTCGTGCTCCAATCCCGCCAACGGCCGCGGCGTGTCGATCGGCATGCGGCACGCCCTGGTGCTGCGGGGCCAGCTGCGCGCGGCCGGCCTCGATGACCCGGCGGCGTTCGCCGCAGCGTTCCACGCCGCCACTTCGGAACAGGTCGAGCCGTGGTACCGCGCGACCCTCGCCACCGACCGGCACCGGCTCGGCGAGGTCGAGGCCGGCATCCGCGGGGCCAGTTACGACCCACCAGACCCCGGGTACCAGCTGGAGAAGGCGCTTGACGCCGCGGCCGGACAGGACCCGGAATGCATACGGGCCCTCTTCGACATCGGGTTCGTGCTGCGTACGCCCGACGAGGTCTTCGCCAAGCCGGGACTGCGCGACAAGGTGCTCCAGCTGGGCGCCGGATGGCGCGACACGCCTGCGTTCGGTCCAACCCGCGAGGAGCTTCTCTCGCTGGTATCCGCGCCATAAGCTGATCTTCGCGGACTTCGGGAGGCCTCATGGGACGGGTGGACGTCAACGGCGTCGGGATCGAGTACGAGGTCACCGGGCAGGGGCGGCCGGTGGTGCTGCTGCACGGCTTCCCCGACTCCGGCCGGCTCTGGCGGAATCAGGTGCCGGCGCTGGCCGCGGCCGGGTTCCAGGTAATCGTGCCCGACCTGCGCGGCTACGGGCGCTCGGATAAGCCGGAGGGCGTCGAGGCCTACTCCCTCATGGCGCTGGCCGGGGATGTCATGGCGGTGCTCGGCGACCTCGGCGTCACCCGGGCGCACGTGGTGGGGCACGACTGGGGCGCCGCCCTGTCCTGGGGGCTCGCGTCGCTCGTGCCGGGCAGCGTCGACCACCTGGCGGTCCTGTCGGTCGGCCACCCGGCCACCTTCCGCCGTACGGGCCGGCAGCGCGAGAAGTCGTGGTACATGCTGCTGTTCCAGTTCCCCGGTATCGCCGAGCGGTGGCTGAGCGATGACGACTGGGCCAACTTCCGCAACTGGGCCGGGCATCCCGATGCCGACCAGGTGATCGCCGACCTGTCGGCGAACGGGTCGCTCACGCCGGGCCTGAACTGGTACCGGGCCAACGTCCCGCCCGAGTCCTGGGTGCAGCCGCCGCCCGCGCTGCCGCCGGTGCAGGCCCCCGTCATGGGCGTGTGGAGCACGGGAGACATCGCGCTGACCGAGGTGCAGATGACGGATTCCGCCGAGTACGTGGCGGGCCCGTGGCGGTACGAGCGGCTGGACGGCCCGGGTCACTGGATGCAGCTGGACGCGCCGGACGCGGTCAATGCCCTGCTGCTCGACTTCCTGCCCCGCTGACCGCAGCCAGCGGATTACTTCATCGTTTCACCGAACGTAGTTGACCGTATTCATTTAGTATCTGGGGATCCGGTTACCGAACACACGGGGAAACATCGCCATGCGTTTTCGCGACATGCGTTCTCGCGTCATGCGCTTCCGCGCGCCGTCCGCCGCCCCGCCGGGCGGCGTGATGGCGGGCGGCGGCGTCTCGGCCGTGACGGCCGTCCCGCCCCTTCCGCCCCTTCCGCCCCTGATTGGCAGCGGTGAGTGGGGTATCGGCCACCCGCTCGTGGAATCGCAGCGCGCGGGAGTCGACTACCTGATACGGATCGCGAGGGAGCAGGCCGCGGCGCGGGACGGGACACCTGAGGCATACCGGCACATCTGACTACGCTGCGCATAGTCAATCACTACTCTGGGTAACATCGCGCAGTGGCGGGGTCGGCCGCGCGGCGCTCGGAGGAGACGTGAACTTCACCGAAGAACTCAGGGACGCGATCACCAAGCGCACGGTGCTCCTCGTGCTCGGCGTGCTCGGCCTGCAGGTGCTGTTCATCGTCTCCTACGTGGGAGCGCTGCACAGCCCGTCGCCTTCCCGGGTGCCGTTCGACCTGGCGGCGCCCGCGCCGGTCGCCGGGCCGCTGAGCAGCAGGCTGAACGGGCTGCCCGGGCAGCCGCTGTCGGTGAGCGTCAAGGGCACGGCGGCGCAGGCGCGCAGCGGCGTGCTGAACCGCGACGCGTACGGCGCGCTCGTCGTCAGCCCGGCGACCGGCGCCCCGCGGGACACGCTGTACGTGGCGTCCGGCGGCGGCGCGGCGCTGTCCAACGTGCTTAAGGGGCTCATCGGTGCGGCCGAGGCGAGGCAGCACCGCTCGCTGACGGTCATCGACCTCGCGCCCGCGCCGCAGACGAAGGACTTCGACGGCCTGTCCTCGTTCTACCTGGTGGTCGGCTGGTGCGTCGGCGGGTACTTGTGCGCGTCGCTGCTAACGATCAGTGCCGGCGCCAAGCCGGCGAACAGACGGCGGGCCGCCATCCGTACCGGGGCCATGGCGCTGTACGCGATCGCCGGCGGCATCCTCGGCGCGGTCATCGTCGGGCCGTTGCTCGGCGCACTGCCGGGCTCGGTCTGGGGCATGGCGGGGCTCGGCGCGCTTGTCGTCTTCTCCGTCGGCGTGCTCACCCTCGCGCTTGAGGCGCTGACCGGGATCATCGGCATCGGACTGGCCGTGCTCGTGGTGGTGATCGCCGGCAACCCGAGCGCGGGCGGCGCGTTCCCCTGGCCGATGCTCCCCCCGTTCTGGCGCGCGATCGGGCCGTGGCTGCCGCCCGGCGCAGGCACCTGGACCGCACGGTCGATCGCCTACTTCCATGGCGACGCGGTCGTCAGGCCGCTGCTGGTGCTGTCCGCGTACGCGGTGGCAGGCGCCGCCGCGACGCTGCTGTTCACGCTCCGGCGCCCCGGACGGCACGCGGCGCCGGCCGGTGTCGTCCCGGCCGTTCCCAAGGCAGGTCAGGCCGGCGCCTCGGCCGCCGTACCGCGGGCCAGGCACGCCGCGTCCAGCGAGATCAAGGCGGCGCGCGACGAAGCCAGGACGGCCGCCGGCGAGACCGGCGCAGCGTCCGGTGAGGCCGGGCCGGCCGCCGGCGAGGCCACGATGACCCGCGATGAGAGCCCCGCACCGCAGGACAAGACCGAGACGGTTCACGGCGAGACCGAGGTCGCCCGTGAGTCCACGGCGCGGTCCGGGCCAGGAGGCCCAGAGGCGGACCAGGGCTAAGCGACCGCGAAGGCGGCCCGCGGCGCCCGTACGTTAGGCTGCCGGACGGGCGGCGACGGGTGAACGTGGAGGGTTCGCGGTGACGGGTTCTGCTGATTCCCGCGTGGTCGTGCACAGTGCCCGCAAGTGCGACGTCGACGGCGAGGCGAGCGACTTCTGGGCGGTCTTCGACGGTGACCTGATCACCGCGGCAGGCACCGGGGCGGGCTGGGCCGCGCACGCCGCCGGGGATGCCGAGGTGACGGACGCCGCGGGTGAACTGCTCACACCGGGGTTCATCGACTTGCACGGTCACGGCGGCGGCGGCGCGAGCTTCGACGACGGCACCGCTGCGATCGGGCGCGCCCTGCCCGTGCACCGCGCGCACGGGACGACCCGCTCCGTGCTGAGCCTCGTCGCCAACCCGGCCGACGCGCTCGAGGCGTCTCTCAGCGCGATCGCGGACCTCACGCAGCGTGACCCGCTGGTGCTCGGCTCTCACCTGGAGGGTCCCTTCCTGGCGCCGGCCCGCAAGGGAGCACACAACCCGGAATTCCTCGCCGACCCGTCGCCCGGCGCGGTGGAGCGGCTGGTTGCGGCGGCGCGCGGCACGCTGCGGCAGATCACGCTCGCGCCGGAGCTGCCAGGCGCGCTCGACGCCATCCCGGTCCTCGCCGCGCAGGGCGTGGTCGTCGCGGTGGGGCATACCGAGGCGGATGAGGACCTCGCCCGGGCCGCCTTTGACCGCGGCGCCCGGCTGCTCACCCACGCATTCAACGCCATGCCGGGGATCGCGCACCGGGCGCCAGGGCCGGTGGTGGCCGCGATCAGGGACGAGCGGGTGACCGCGGAGCTGATCCTCGACGCAGTGCACGTGCACCCGGACGTGGCCCGGCTGCTGCTCGACGCGGCGCCCGGCCGGATCGCGCTCATCACCGACGCGATGGCCGCCGCGGGCGCGGGCGACGGCACCTACCGGCTCGGCTCGCTCGAAGCCACCGTGACCGACGGCGTGGCCCGGCTGAGGCAGCCGGACGGCTCCCCCGGCTCGATCGCGGGCTCGACGCTGACCCTCGACCACGCGCTGCGGGCGGCGACGCAGCGGTGCGGTATGAGCCTGCCCGCCGCGGTCGCCGCGCTCACCTGGGTCCCGGCCCGGACGCTCGGGCTCGACGGCCATCTCGGCCGGCTCGCACCCGGCTACGCGGCCGACGCGGTGCTGCTGAGCGAGGCGTACCAGGTGCGCGCCGTGTGGGGCGCGGGACGACGGCTCGCCTAGGCGAGGGCGTCCTTCATCGACCGTGGCGACGCCCAGCGCAGCAGACTGGCGGCCGAGGCGCGCCCGCCGAACGGCGAAGTCCAGCGGTTCCACGACGCACTGCAGCTCGCCTGCGGATCACTGCCCCGCGTCTGTTTGCTCTTGGGCCGCGCCGCATCGGCGCCGGCCGGCGGCTTCCGGCCCTCCTGCAGCCCGGGCCGGGTAGCCCGCCCGTTCCGGCTCCCTTTCTCGGCGTAGGCTGGTGCCTCACACCCCGTCCGCGAGAGGCTGCGTGCGACCCCCAACAAATACGCCCCTCGATGCAAAAGCGAGCATGAGAACAAGCTCGGGGACATCCCGTTTCATGTCGCGCTGCACCGCCACCGCCGCCTTTTTCATCGTCGCAGCAATGGCCGTCGCCGCGGGTGCCGCCGCCGCACCGCCCATCCGTGTCCAGTCGCCGGCAGCCGTTACGGCTACCCGGCCCGCCCGCAGCGCCGGGCTGGCAGCAGCACAGCTCCCGGTCATGGGGTACAACACCTGGTACCAGTACGGCCGGGGCGCCACCGAGGCGGACGTGCTCACCCAAGCGCGGGCGATGAAATCCCGCGGGCTCCAGGCCGCCGGGTACAACCTGATCACCCTCGATGACGGCTGGCAGGGCACCACCGCGGCCCAGCGGGAAGGCGGCGTCAACCTGACGTGGAACCGGGCCGAGTTCCCGCACGGCATCCCCTGGCTGGCGCGGCAGCTCCACGCCCTCGGGTTCAAGCTCGGCATCTACACGGCGATCGGGGCTCGTAGCTGTTTCGTCCGCGGTTACGGCGCCGCCGGCAGCCTTGGCCACTATCAGCAGGACGCCCGCCTGTTCGCCTCCTGGGGTGTTTCCTTCGTCAAGGTCGATGACTGCGGCGGCCTTCCGCCGGGCACCACGGACGCGCAACTGATCGCCGATTACGCGCAGTTTGACTGGTACATCATGGCGGACGGGATGGCGGCTTCGCAGGAGGCCCCGGTCTTCGTGGCTCCCGCCGACTTCACCGCCGCCGTCGCTGCCGCTTCCAACTCCGCCACCCAGTGGCGGGTCGCCGCGGACGAGCACCCGTACCAGACCGCGGCGCAAACCATCCTGGGCCATCTTGACACCGATCTGCCGCTGGCCCGGTTCGCCGGCGCCGGCCACTGGAACGACCTGGACATGCTCGTCCCCGGCCCGGTGGGCGCGCATCATTTCGGCTGGACCGTGCAGCAGGAGCAAAGCCAGCTCGCGGTGTGGGCGATGGAGGCGTCCCCGCTGATCCTGTCAACGGACGTCCCCAGGCTCACCCCGGCCGAGCTGGCGCCGCTCAAGAACCCGGACATGATCGCGGTCGACCAAAGCGGCGCTCAGGCGTCCCGTGGCGGCCTGACCGGGTACGTCCGCTACCTGTTCAAGCCCGCCGACGGCGGCGTCGCGGTTCTGCTGGCGAACACCGGCACGTCCGCGGCCAAGGTCTCGCTCCCGCTCGATCGGGTGGGCATCCGGTCAGCGACCGCGCAGGTCCATGACGTGTTCGGCGGCTCGTGGACAGCCGGCAGCCTGCGGGCCATGCTCGCCCCCGGTCAGGCCCGGCTGTTCGTCCTCAAGGCGGCCTAGGCCGTGGGGACCGTGCGCCCGGACCAGGGCATAGGCGTGCTCGTAAGACGCAACCGCAGCGACAGCCGCGACGACCGCGCCCGCGGTCGTCCACCGGAAATTCCTGGCCGAAACTGGTGAGGTCACGGGCGTAGTCACGGGCTACTCGACCAACGACATCCATCCTGCTGGTTCAGCGCATGGCTCTGTGATGGTCAAATTCACGATGCAAAAGCCTTCTCGCCGGGGCGGTCGCGCTGCCCCGAGAATTTGGCGCGGGGCTGCGGGTTGCCGCAGCCGTGCCAGGCAGGTGACATGGGTCATCGCCCGGCAGTGTTGGCATGTGCTGCAAGCACTGCTAGCATTGCATTCATAAGGATGGAGGCATGATGGCGACGCTGACGATTCGAGGGCTTGATCCTGTAACGCATGCACGGCTCCGGGTTGAGGCCGCGAGGCACGGGCGGTCCATGGAGGCCGAAGTTCGGGCGATCCTCCAGGAGCGGCTGATGCTGGGCTCTGCCGAGCATGGCCTCGGGAGCCGTATCCGGGCCCGCTTCCAGGGACTCGAGGGTGACCTGGAGCTTCCCGACCGCAGCGCCGAACTGCCTCGCGCAGCGGAGTTCGACCGGTGATCATCCTCGACACCAATGTCATCTCCGAGCTCGCCCGCCAGATACCAGACACCGGGGTGCTCGCCTGGCTTGACTCCCTGGAGATCTCCGAAGTGGCCACCACCGCGGTTACTGCCGCCGAGCTGCGATACGGCGTGGCCCGTCTTCCCGATGGCCACCGCAAGCGCGAGCTGACGGTGGTGATCCGCGGGATCCTTGTCGAGGACTTCTACGGGCGGGTTCTCCCTTTCGATGAACGCGCCTCGATCCGGTATGCGGACGTCGTGACCGGCCGCGAAAGGATCGGTCGGCCTATCGGCGTCGCTGACGCGCAGATCGCGGCCATCTGCCGCGACTCGGGCGCCACCCTGGCGACCCGCAACACGGCCGACTTCGAGGAAACGGGGATCGAACTCGTCGATCCCTGGAAGCTTGGCTGACCACCGGGCTGAGGAAGCGGGCAGAGCGGTCACCGGGGTGAGAGTTCCGATGTCACGATGCAAAAGCGGAACCACCCCTGTGCGCCGCTGCCCCGCGCCTTCGCGGGTGAGTCTGGAGACCTAGGCAGGCCGCACCCTGTTAAGCCAGCTTGAGCTGCTCGTCGCCGAAGTCGGCGATGAGCTTAAGGGTGCCGCCGAGTGCGGCGACGAACCGGCTCAGCACGTCCTGGGTGGAGACGTCTCCGCTCTCGATCTGGGAGACCCGCGCGACCGACACGC
>CAZORE010000135.1:0-20375 GCA_964581815.1 uncultured Streptosporangiaceae bacterium
GGTGTCCGGGGCCGGCTGGGCCGTCGTCCACCCTGGAGCCTGCTTAGTCCGGTGGTGCCGCCGGCATTTCGGGTTCAGGTTGCACTGGTCCGTAGCGCCGTCGGGGTACGGGACCGTGTGGTCGAGGTCGCTGAACACGGCCTGGGCGTTGCACGCGGGCGCGGTACAGGTCTGGTTGCGGGCCCGAAGCAGGTGCCTGAGCTTGCGGCTCGGGACGTAGCGGTCTTCGGCGTGCCGGTGATCGCAGGTATCCCTGGCCACGGGCTCGAAGGTGACGGCGAAGCCGCGCAGCAAGTCCGCTAGCTGGGCTGCCTGCTGTGGTGTCAGGGGGCCGCCGGGATCTCGGCGCTGTTCGCGGCCCGGTGGGCCGGGAGGTTGCCAGGAGTGCTGTCCCTTGGCGCAGGCGTGCGCGATGGCGGTGCCGTCAGGCGCCGTGAGGGTGAAGCACCAGCGCGTTCTTGGATGCCGGGCGGCGGCCCGGACAACCGCCTGGGCCTCCTCGGCGTCCAGCAGGCCCCAGCCGGGGGCCGTCAACCGCGGACTCCGGCGGAGGCTGCTGGCGGCCCGCCTCGATCTCTCCGACGAGCCAGGCGAAGTGCTCATCCAGGTCAAAGTCATCCTCCGCGACGAACCAGGCAGGCCGCGGGTCGTCGTCATCCGGAAGCGGGCCGCCGGCGGGCGTCTGTCCACTCATTCCGCCCATGCCGACCCTCCTTCCGATTCATTACTCTGAGAAGCATAACGCTACGAACATTGTAGCTAATCGAATTAACTCTTTCAACGTTCAGATGCAGATGAATGGATTAATTTCCAAGATCTTTTCGAATCAAGATCAACGATTGGGGCTTAGCATGCCGCGATACGGTCCCATGTGAAGCGAAGTTTACGATATATCTCGTTGACTCAGGGCGGCCGGCTTGCTATCGTACGTCGTACGATTACTAGTACACCGTACGAGAACTCAGCGGAGACCCCATGAGCGACACGCCCGCCATCGAGGCGGAGGGCCTGGTCAAGCACTACGGCAAGACCCGGGCACTGAACGGGCTCGACCTCAGGGTTGAGCAGGGCACCGTCTACGGGCTGCTCGGCCCGAACGGGGCAGGCAAGACCACGGCCGTGCGGGTGCTGGCCACGCTGCTGCGCGCGGACGACGGCCAGGCGCGGGTGCTCGGCCAAGACGTGGCGAGCCAGGCCGCCGGAGTCCGCCGGCTCATCGGGCTGACCGGGCAGTACGCGGCCCTGGATGAGTACCTCACCGGCCGGTCCAACCTGATCATGATCGGTCAGCTCAGCCGGCTGACCGGAAGGGCGGCCAGGCGGCGGGCGGATGAGCTGCTTGAGCAGTTCGACCTCACCGAGGCCGGTTCGCGGGCGGTCAAGACCTACTCGGGCGGAATGCGCCGCCGCCTTGACCTGGCGGCGAGCCTGATCGGGCACCCCGCGGTGCTGTTCCTCGACGAGCCGACGACCGGGCTCGACCCGAGTGCCCGGGCGCTGATGTGGGAGATCGTGCGCCAGCTCGTCGCTGACGGCACCACGCTGCTGCTGACCACCCAGTACCTCGACGAGGCCGACCAGCTCGCCGGCCGGATCGCGGTCATCGACGGCGGCAAGGTCATCGCCGAAGGCACGCCGAGCGAGCTGAAGGCCTCCCTCGGCGGCCAGCGGCTGCTGATCACGCTCGCCGAGGAGTCCGACGCATCCGCCGCCGCGGCGGCACTCCGCCCGTTCACGACGCGCCCGGTGAGCCAGAACGAGGGCGGGCAGATCCTGGACCTGCCCGTGACCGCCGCCGATGGGCTGGCCACCGAGGTGGTGCGCGCCCTGGACGCTGCTGGGGTCAAGGTCACCGACATCGCGGTGCGCGGCGCATCACTGGACGATGTGTTCCTCACCCTCACTTCGGAGGTAGCGGTCGGATGACCACGACAACGCTGGCCACGACGGCACGGGCCACGAAGCCGCTGACGGCGGCGGACCTGACCGCGCACCGCGGCGCATTCACCCAGTTCCTCGGCGATGTCTGGGTGCTGACCAGGCGGTCGATCGCGCGGATCAGGCGCGAGCCGGAGACGCTGTCCGACGTGACCATCCAGCCGGTCATGTTCGTGCTGATGTTCGCCTACGTCTTCGGCGGCGCGATCGGCGTCCCCGGCGGGGGCAGCTACCACTCTTACCTGATCGGCGGCATGCTCGGCATGTCCCTGGCGCAGACCGCGCCTGGTACCGCGGTCGCGGTGGTCAGCGACATGGAAACGGGGCTCATCGACCGTTTCCGGTCACTGCCGATGTCCCGGGCGGCCGTGCTGACCGCGCGGACGATCGCCGACCTGCTCACGCAGGTGATCGGCGCGATCGCCGTCGCGCTCGTCGGCCTGGCGATCGGCTGGCGGATCACCGGCGGTGTCGGCCACGCGGCCGAGGCGTTCGCGCTCGCGCTGCTCTTCGGCTACGCGTTCACCTGGGCCGGTGTCTGCCTCGGCATGGTGCTGCGCAGTGCTGAGGTAGCGCAGCAGGCCGGGTTCATCATCTTCCTGCCGCTGACCTTCATCTCGAGCGCCTTCGTGCCGACGCAGGGCATGCCGGGGTGGCTGCAGCCCGTCGCGGAGTGGAACCCGATGTCGTCGCTTGCCGCCGCGTGCCGCCAGCTATTCGGCAACCCCAACCCGGCGAACGCGGTGCGTGCCTGGCCGGAACAGCATCCCGAGCTGGCGGTGATCTGCTGGGCCGCGGCGATGCTGGTGATATTCGCGCCCCTTGCCGTGCACCTGTACCGGACCAAGGCGCGCTGACCCTCGTTTCACGTGAATCAATGAGGCCCTTACCTGGGCAATCGCTGATATGTGCGTCGATACTGACGTGCGCGTCGGCGATCTTCGGCGGGCTTTGCCTGGCGGATGGACAATGGCTGCTAAGGAATAATTCGGCCATTGCTCAACTAGTCCGCACACTCAAGGAACGCCGACCAAAGGGACGCGTAACCATGCGAGTTAACCCCACAACGCGCCGGGTCCCGCGGGGCGCACGATTCGGTGGCGGGCGCGACGGGGCGACCGCGGTCGCGCTCGCGGCGCTGTGCCTGCTCTTGTTCCTGACGTTCCTCGACAACACGGTCGTCTCGGTCGCGCTCGGCAGCCTGCAGACCGACCTCCAGGCGTCCGTCG
The DNA here is from genome assembly GCA_964581815.1 of uncultured Streptosporangiaceae bacterium. Lineage (GTDB taxonomy): Bacteria > Actinomycetota > Actinomycetes > Streptosporangiales > Streptosporangiaceae > Trebonia. The sequence continues at coordinate 3,168 of CAZORE010000135.1, forward strand.
CCCAGCTGCAGTGGGTGGTCGGCGCCTACGCGCTCACGTTCGCCGCGCTCATGCTGGCCTGCGGCATGATCGGCGACGAACTCGGCCGCAAGAAGGTCATGCTGGCCGGGGCCGGCGTCTTCTGCGCCGGCTCCGTACTGTGCGCCCTCGCCCCCAACCCGCAGACGCTCATCGCCGGCCGGGCCATCATGGGCCTCGGCGCCGCGGCGAGCGAGCCGGGCACGCTGTCGGTCATCAGGCAGATGTACAGCGACAGCCGCGAGCGCGCCTGGGCGATCGGCATCTGGTCCGCCGTCGCGGGGCTCGCGCTCGCCCTCGGCCCGGTGATCGGCGGCCTGCTCATCGGCGCGTGGAGCTGGCGCGGCATCTTCTGGTTCAACCTGCTCTTCGGCCTCATCGCGCTCATCGCCGTCGCGATCACCGTGCCGGAAAGCTCCGACCCGACGGCCTCCCGCGTCGACACCCTGGGCACCGTCCTCGGCGCGGGCGCGCTCGCCACGCTCATGTTCGCCGTCATCGACTCGGAGACGGCGAGCTTCACCGCCCCCGAGGTGATCGCGCTGCTGTGCGCGGCCGTGGTGCTCGCCGTCGCGTTCGTGCTGCGGGAGCGGCGCGCCGCCCACCCGGTGCTCGACGTCCGGCTGTTCCGGCTGCCGCACTTCACCGTGCCGAACGTCGTCGCGTTCTGCACCTACCTGGCGACGTTCGCGATTTTCTTCATCACCGCGCTCTACCTGGTCGAAGTCCCGGTCGACTCCGGCTACAAGGTCGCCCTCGTGTTCGCGCCGATGACCGCCCTGATGATCGTCGGGTCGCTGATCGCCGGCTACTGGACCGGGCGGACCGGGCCGCGCTGGCCGATCACCATCGGCTGCGCGGCGTTCGCGACGGGCCTGCTGCTCGCGAGCCCGCAGATCACCCAGCACCCCAACTACCCCGCCCTGACGCTGGCCCTCGCCCTGGCCGGCATCGGCATCGGCATCACCGTCGTCCCGGTCACCGCCGCCGTGCTCAACGCCGTCCCCGCGCAGCGGTCGGGCATGGCCGCCTCGGTCGCCAACACCAGCCGCGAGCTCGGCGCGGTGGCCGGCGCCTCCGTGCTCGGCGCCCTGGTCTTCTCCCGCCTCAACTCGACCCTCGACAGCCACATCAATGCCCTGAACGTGTCGGCCGCCAACAAGGCCGCCGTCATGGCGTTCAAGCCGCTCATCGTCAAGATCATCGAGACCGGCCAGATCAACGCCTACCTCTCGAAGTACGCGAGCCAGGGCGCGCTCGTCGCCCAGGTCGAGGCCGCCACCGATGCGGCCTTCAGCGACGGCCTGAAGGCGGCGTTCTACCTCTCCGCCGGGCTGGTTATCGTCGCTGGCCTGCTCGCCGCGTTCACCCTCGGCGACCAGCCTGCCCGTCAGGAGACCCCGGAGGAGCTGGTGGCAGAGGCCTGAACGACGGGCGTACGATCGGATTGTGGCCGGTGCGAGCCACGCGTGTAGTCACCCTTGTCGGGGGGCCGTGGTGCCTTCGCCCGAGATCGACGCACGGCGGTGGCCCACCGGTTACGCATTACTCCGCACGGGGGGCGCGCAGCGCCATCAGCGAACGGGGGCGGACGGCCACCGTATCGCCGGTGTGCTTGGGGAAGACGCGGGTGGCCGAGACGGCGGTGTCGTAGCTGTCCAGCTCGACGAACCAGGTCTGCGGCGCCTCGCGTACCGCCGGGATCGTGAACGTGACCGGCTCCCAGTAGGCGTTGACCACGATGAGGAAGTCGTCGTCAAGCAGCGGCGTGCCGTCCTCCGCATCATCGGGCGCGTCGGTGCCGTCCAGGTAGACCGCGATCGCGTGCATGGCCGGGTCGGCCCACTGCTCGCCGCTCATCGGCGCGCCAGCGGCGCAGAACCAGCGCAGCTCGTTCGCCGCGGCGCCCGCAAGGTAGCGCTTGCGCCGGAACACCGGGTGCTCGCGGCGCAGGGCAAGGAGCCGCTTCACGTAGCCGAGCTGCTCGGCGTCGGCGTGGGCCCAGTCGAACCAGGAGATCTCGTTGTCCTGGCAGTAGGCGTTGTTGTTGCCGCCCTGTGTACGGCCGAGCTCGTCGCCGCCGAGCAGCAAGGGCAGGCCGAACGACAGCAGCAGCGTGGACAGCAGCGCGCGGGACTGCCTGGCCCGCAGCGCGTTGACGTCCGGGTCGTCGGTCGGGCCCTCCGCGCCGCAGTTCCATGACCGGTTGTCATCCGTGCCGTCCCTGTTGTCCTCGCCGTTCGCCTCGTTGTGCTTGTCGTTGTAGGAGACCAGGTCGCGCACCGTGAAGCCGTCGTGCACGGTGATCAGGTTCACCGAGGCGGTCGGGCGGCGGCGAGCCGCGCCGTACAAGTCCGACGATCCGCCGAACCGGGTCGCGAACTCCGCGACGCCGACGTCCTTGCTGCGCCAGAAGTCGCGCATGGCGTCCCGGTACCTGCCGTTCCACTCCTGCCACTGGGCGGGGAACTGCCCGAGGTCGTAGCTGTCGGCCTGGCCGACGTCCCACGGCTCGGCGATCAGCTTCGTCTGGCCGATCACCGGGTCCTGCGCGACCAGGTCGAAGAACGCGGAGAGCTGATCGAAGCGGTTGTCACCCTCGCGGCCGAGGGTGGCCGCCAGGTCGAAGCGGAAGCCGTCTACGTGCATCTCCGACACCCAGTACCTGAGGCTGTCCATGATGAGCCGCAGCGCGTACGGGTTGCCCGCGTTCAGTGAGTTCCCGGTGCCGGTCGTGTCGTAGTAACTGCTCGCGTCGCCGGGCGCAAGCCGGTAGTACATACCGTTGTCCAGGCCGCGGAAGCTGAGCGTCGGGCCGTTCTCGTTGCCCTCGGCGGTGTGGTTGTAGACCACGTCGAGTATCACCTCGATGCCCGCCCGGTGCAGCGCCTTGACCATGTCCTTGAACTCGTTAACCTGGCCGCCAGCGCCTCCGGCGCGGACCGCCGCCGAGTAGCCCTGATACGGGGCGAAGAAGCCGATGGTGTTGTAGCCCCAGTAGTTGGTGAGGCCCCGGTCAGTCAAGAAGCCTTCCGGCACGTGCTCGTGCACCGGCAGCAGTTCCACCGCGGTGATGCCGAGGTCGCGCAGGTACGCCGTGGGCGCGTCGTGCGCAAGCCCCGCGTAGGTTCCGCGGAGCTCGGCCGGGACGTCCGGGTGCCGGGCGGTAAAGCCCTTGACGTGCACCTCGTAGAGAACCGAGTCGGCGGGCCCGCGGTGCAGCGGGGTGTCGCCTTCCCAGTCATACCCGGCCTGGTCGGTCACCAGGGACCTGGGCACAAAGGGCGCGGAATCGGTGTCGTTGTCGCTGCGCAGCGCCTGGTCCCACGTCACGCTGCCGGTCACGGCGCGGGCGTAGGGGTCAAGGAGCAGCTTGGCCGGATTGCAGCGCAGGCCCCTCGCCGGCTCGAACGGTCCGGTTACCCGGTAACCGTAGGCCTGGCCGGGCCCGATGCCGGGTACGACGCCATGCCACACCCCGGCGTCATAGTCGTCGAGGTCGAACCTGGTCTCCGCGCCGCCGGAGTCGAAGAGGCAGACGGTGACGGACTCCGCGACCGTTGAGGCGACCGCGAAGTTCACCCCGCCCTGGACCACGGTCGCGCCGAGCACGGCGTCGTTGCTCGGCCTGGCCTTGAGCACCGGCGACTCGCTCACGCGTCGCTCCCCGGGTAGAGGAGGTCGTGGATCAGGTTGACGGTCTCCGGCACCGCGCCATGGCGGCGGCGGATCACGTCCGCGATCAGCCCGGTCCACCCGGTCTGGTGGCTCGCGCCGAGCCCGGCCCCGTTGTCGCCGTGGAAGTACTCGTTGAAGTAGATGTTGTCCCGCCATCTGGGGTCGTGCTGCAGCTTGTCCACCCAGCCGTAGCAGGGGCGCCGCCCGTCAGCGCTCCTTGTGAAGATCGAGACGAGCCGCCCGCGCAGGTCGTCGGCGACCTCGGCGAGCGTGAGCTTACTGCCGGACCCGGTCGGGTACTCAATGGTGAAGTCGTCGCCGAAGAAGTTGTGGTACTTGAGCAGGGTGCTGATCACCAGATAGTTCAGCGGGAACCACACCGGGCCGCGCCAGTTGGAGTTGCCGCCGAACATGCCGGTAGTCGACTCGGCCGGCTCGTAGTCGATCGTCGCGGTCGTGCCCTCCAGGTGCAGCACGTACGGCTCGTCCCTGTGCACCGCGCTCAGGCTGCGCAGGCCGTACGGCGACAGGAACTTCGACTCGTCGAACAGCGAGGCGAACAGCTGCCGCAGCCGGTCGACCCCGACGACGCTGAGCAGCAGGCGCTCACCGTGTTCTGCCACCTCGCTGTGGTTGGGCCGCACGAGGTCCTTGTCCCGGCGGGACTCGGGAAGGGCGAGCCCGTGCCGGTCGAGGAAGGCCGAGAACCCCTTGCCGAACCTCAGCGCGCTCATGATCATCTGCTCGTCGATCACGGCGACCGCGAGCAGCGGGATCATGCCCACCATGGACCTGGCCTTGACCGGAATGACCGTTCCGCTCTTCAGGCACAGGTGGTCGTAGAACATCCCGTCGGCGTCGTCCCACATCCCCTGCGCCGCGAGCGCGTCGGCGATGCCCGCGTAGTGCTCAAGGAACTTCAGCACCAGGTCGGCGCCATGGCGGCGTCCGTTGCGCCACAGCACGAGCGCGATCCGGCACATCGACAGCGCGTAGAACGCCATCCAGCCCGTCGCGTCCGACTGCTCGAGGATCGTGCCCTCCGGCAGGTGGGAGCGGTCGATCGGGCCGATGTTGTCAAGGCCGAGGAAACCGCCCTCGAACAGGTTGTTGCCGAAGGCGTCCTCCCTGTTCACCCACCAGGTGAAGTTGACGAGCAGCTTGTCGAAGATCCGCGCGAGGAAGTCAAGGTCCTTGCCGCCGTCGAGCGCGAACACCTCGAGCGCCGCCCACGCCTGGACTGGCGGGTTGATGTCGCCGAAGTCCCACTCGTAGGCCGGCAGCGCGCCGTTCGGATGCTGGAACCACTCCCGGCACAGCACCACCAGCTGGTACTTGGCGAACCCGGGGTCGACGTGCGCCAGGGAGACGCAGTGGAAGGCGAGGTCCCACGCGGCGAACCACGGGTACTCCCACTTGTCGGGCATCGACATGATGTCGAAGGCGTCGAAGTTGCGCCAGCGACCATTGCGGTTGAGCTCGCGCTCCCGCGGCGGCGCCGGCTGCGCGGGATCGCCGTCCAGCCAGGCCGCCACGTTGTAGTGGTAGAACTGCTTGGACCAGAGCATCCCGGCGAACGCCTGCCGCATGACGCTGGCCTCGTCGGCGCTGGCGCCCGCGGGGGTCAGCGCCAGGTAGAACTCGTCCGCCTCGGCCTTTCGCTTGGCCAGGACAGTGTCAAAAGCGGTCCCGAACGAAGGCGTGGTCCCACTGGCAGCTCTGGGTCGCAGCCTCAGCCGGACGGTGGCCGTCTCCTGCGGCAGCACCGTCAGCGTGTACCAGAACGCGCACTTGGTACCCGCCTGCCCCGGGTTCACCGTGGCGGCGCCGCCGGCCACGTGGTCGTTGATGCCGTCCTTGGGGTACCTGGTGACCGACCGTGAGTTGAACAGCCGCTCGTCGTTGGTCTCGTTCTCGCAGAACAGCGGCGTGGGGACGGTCCCGTCCGACGCGGTGCCCGCGAGCAGCTCAAGCGGGCCGAGGAAGGGGTGGTCGACGTCGACGCCGCTCGCCGCGTCGCCAGGGTCGTTGGCCGCGAGCCGCAATCCCGGCTTCGCGGAGCCGTCCCAGGACCAGGTGTTGCGGAACCACGCGGTCGGCAGCACGTGGATGGTGTCGGCGTCCTGGCCGGCGTTGGTCACCCTGATCTCGATGAGCAGGTCGGCCGCGTCGTCGCTCTTGGCGTAGGTGACCTCAGTGACCCAGTACCGGTCCTGGTCGAAGATGCCGGTGTCGAGGATCTCGTACTCCGGCGCGCGCCGGTCCCTGCGCGCGCTCTCCGCCCGCAGCTCGTCGTAGGGGAACGGGGCCTGGGGGTAGTGGTAGCGCCAGGTGTTCCAGGCGTGGCTCGGCACGGCGTCGGTGTACCACCAGTGCTCCTTGACGTCCTCGCCGTGGTTGCCCTCTGGCCCGGTCAGGCCGAACAGCCGCTCCTTGAGGAAGGCGTCCCTGCCGTTCCACAGCGCGAGGCCGACGCACAGGTTCTGGTGGACGTCGCTGAACCCGGCGAGGCCGTCCTCACCCCACCGGTAGGCCCGCGACCGCGCGTGGTCGAACGGCAGGTAGTGCCACGCGTCGCCGTCATCGCTGTAGTCCTCGCGGACCGTGCCCCACTGCCGCTCGCTGACGTAGGGTCCCCAGGTGTACCACGGGCCGCTCTGCTTGAGCCCGTCCTCAAGCCGCCCGAACCCGGCGACCCGATCCCCTTCGGTGGTCATGGCGCAAACGTATCGCCCCCGTCCAGGAAGGACGGGGGCGAGGACGGTAGATAAGCCAGGGTCAGGTGGAAATATCCGGATACGGCAGCGCGAAGTGGGACAGCCGCTGGGCGAATTCGAGCTGGTAACCGAGGGGTTCGGTGTAGTCGCGCTCGAACATCGCGATGCCGAGGGTCAGGAACAGGAACGGGTGCGCGCCGAGCTCGAAGAGCTTGACGATGTCAAACGTGGCCAGGGCCTCCCGCTCAACGTCGTCGAACTTGAGCCAGGTGGTCTGCTCGCTGGTGAGCACGTTGAGTATGACGTTGGCCCGCTCGGCCTCCCACCACTCGACGAAGCCCCGCGGGTCCTCGCGGTACCGTTCGACCAGCTCGGGGTCGCGGTCAACGGTGTAAAGGAACTTGTCAAGGAGGTATTTGCTCACTGCGCCGACCCGCCCTTCGGGTACCAGGTGAAGTAGGCCTCCATGGTGTGGAACAGGTCGAGCGTGTCGACGTAGTCGGCCTTCTCGCCCGCTCCGGCGGTGCCCATCATCAGCATGAAGTCGAGGAACCCGTGGGTAGCGTTGCCGGGCAGCCACAGGCTTTCCAGCGAGACCTCGCCGAGGGCCTTCTCGATGTCGCCGGTGGCGATCCACTCGACGGCCTTGCGGTCGAATTCGGGGTCGGGCCCGTGCGGGCCGAACTGGCGCGGGCCGAACTCAAGCGAGAGGTGCCCGGTGCCGATGATCGCGACCCGCAGGTTGCTTGGCCAGGATTCGACGACTTCGCGGATCATCTTGCCGAGCTGGACGAACCGCTTCGGCTGCGGCAGCGGCGGCGCGAAGATGTTCGTGTAGATCGGCACGATCGGCAGGTCGCACTCCGGCCGCAGCGTGATCATCGGGCAGGTGACACTGTGGTCGATCCGCAGTTCGTTGCTGAACCCGAGGTCGAAGCCCGCGTCGAGCCCGGCGCGCAGGATGTGCGTCGACAGGTCTTCCTGGCCGGTGAAGAACATCCTCGGCAGGCCGAACTCGCGCTGCTCGTTGTGCCAGTTGGCGTCGTAGAACGGCTGCTTGCCGACGAGGAACTGCGGCACGTTGTCGAGCCAGACCTGGTGGAAGTGGTCGCTGCCCACCAGCACGAGCACGTCGGGGTTGGCCCGGGTGAGCGTCTCGCGGAACGAGGTGATCTTGGCGACCCACTCGTCGGCGAACGGCGGCCGGTCCGCGCCGGTCGACGTGGAAGCGCGGTAGTAGAACGGGTGGTGGGTCGAGGCGATAACCGCTGCGATGGTCGCCATGGCGGCTCCCTTGCCGTGAATCAGGGATACGGGGATTTACTCAGACTTCGGTACTACGTACTTGGCGTTCCTGTCGACATGCATGTAGATATCGTTCGCGATCGGCGCGCGCTGCTCCTCGGCCAGCTGGCCGAGGAGCCCGCCGGTCCGCGCGAGCAGCGCGAACCCGCGCAGCATGGCGAGCGGCAGGCCCAGGTCGGCGAGGACCGCGCCGCAGACGCCCGCTCCGTTGAGCGGCAGCGTCCGGCCGAGTACCTGCGGGTGCACCCGGCCGATCGCCTCGAACAGCCGCAGGTGCGGGCCGCGCGTGCCCTCTTCTGTCGCGATCTGGATGAGACGCGGTGTGCGCGGGTCGCGGACCTTGTGCACCGGGTGGCCGAGGCCGGGCACGAACTTCCGCGCGGCGCGCGCCTGCGTCACGGCGTCCAGCGCGAGTGCGTCATAAAGCGCCTTGTCGTGCGGGCGAACATCGTCGGCCGGGATCTCTCCAGCCTCCGCGAGCACGGCGGCCAGGTACTGGCCGCAGTCCTCGGTGACCCCGAGGAAGCGAGATCCGCCGCCGAGCAGGCCGGCCGCGATCGCCCCCTGCAGCGAGTCGGGCGCCGACAGGTAGGTGAGCCGGGCGGCGATGGCAGTCGGCGTGAAGCCGTGGTCGGCGAGCGCGACGAGCACCGACTCGAAGACACGCACCTGCGACGGGGTCGGGCGCCGCTGCGTCACCATCCACAGCACCAGCTCGCCGAAGCCGACCTTGCCCATGAGGTCCTCGGCCAGGTCCTGGCCGAGCAGAGTGATCTTGTCGGCATCCGAGGTGCCGAGCGAGGTCGGGTACTGGTGCTCCGACGTGCTCATCCCTCCCGTCCCTCCCGTCCCTCACTCAACCAACCGCGGATCTCATCGCCCTGCTCGTCGAGCTCGGGCGGGGCGAGCGGGTAGCTGGCGGGCGTCTTGGAGAAGGTGACCGGGTGCCGCATTGTCGGCCTGGTCCTCATCCCGCTGCCCGCGGTGACGATCGGCTCAAGACCGATCTTCTCGGCGAACTCGATGCCCTTGTCCACGGTGTTGATCGGACCGCACGGTACGCCGACCGAGATGAGCGCGTCGAACCACTCACCGGCCGACTTGGCCGCGAGCTTCTTCGCGAGCAACGGCTTCAGCACGTCGCGGTTGGCGGTCCGGCCCGGGTTGCTGCTGAACCTAGGGTCGTCGGGCAGCTCAGGCGCGCCGAGTACGTCGCACAGCTTGCGGAACTGCGCGTCGTTGCCTGCCGTGACGATCAGGTCGCCGTCGCCGGTGGGCAACGGCTCATAGGGGAACAGGCTCGGGTGCGAGTTGCCCATACGGAACGGCACCACGCCGCCCGCCGCGTAGGCGCTCGTCTGGTTCACCATGCCGGACATCGCCGACGCCATCAGCGACGCCTCCAGGTGCTGTCCTTCGCCGGTCGCGTTCCTGTGGTTGAGCGCGGCGAGGATCGCGATCGCGGTGTGCAGGCCGGCGATCACATCGAACGCCGAGATGCCCGCGCGGTACGGTGGGCCATCCGGGTCGCCGGTAAGCGACATGAGCCCGGACATCGCCTGGACCATGAGGTCGTAACCCGGGTAGTCCTTGCCGCCCGCGCTGCCGAAGCCGCTGATGGAGGCGTAGATGACCGCCGGGTTGAGCGCGCTGACCGCCTCGTAGTCAAGGCCGTAGCTCTTCAGCCCGCCCGGCTTGAAGTTCTGCACGAACACGTCCGCGCGGCGCGCGAGCTCCCGCGCGAGCGCGCGGTCGCCCTCGTCCTTGAGATCGAGCGCGACCGACCGCTTGTTCCTGTTGATCGCGAGGAAGTAGGTCGAGGTGCCGTCCGCGGTGACCGGGGGCATCCAGCTGCGAGTGTCGTCGCCGGAAGGCGACTCCACCTTGATCACGTCCGCGCCGAGGTCGGCGAGCAGCATGGTGCAGTAGGGGCCGGCCAGGACCCGGGAGAAGTCGGCGACGAGCAGGCCGGAGAGCGGACCGGGCCTTGTCGCATCCGTCATGCCGTGCCACTCCGCTCACTTGCCATCCAACGCGCGCTCATGGCGACCTTTCCATCCGGGCCACTGTCCGCATAACGGACATCTGTCCGTCTGCCGAGTATCTTTGGCAGCGCCAAGCGCTGTCAAGACGACTCGTCGGCAGACCCGGCCCCGCTGCCAGCGGGACCACCTGGCACCACGGTAACCTGCGGCGTTCCTTGGCATGCGGCCCAGTCCGCGCTGATCGACCCGGCCGCCTGGAGCAGCAGCGGCAGGTGCTGTCCGGTAAGCACGTCGAGCGGTGTCTCCGCGGCGTGCGCGTTGACGTTGAGCGCGGCGATCACCCGGCCTTCGCCGTCCCGCAGGGGGACGGCGACCGAGCGGATGCCCGGGGCGAGCTGCTCGTTGGTGAGCGCCCAGCCGCGCGCCCGCACCTCGCGCAGCGCCGCGGCGCGCTCGGCCGCGTCCGGCTGCCAGCGCGGGGTGATGCCTGACCTTGACGACTCGGCAAGCACCCGTTCCGCCTCCGCCGGCGGCAGCGCGGCGAGCAGGACCTTGCCGAGCGAGGTCTGCATCGCGGGAAAGCGCGTGCCGATCGTCACCGAGAGCGTCACGATCTTGGGCACCGCGACCCGCGCGACGTACACGATGTCCGAACCGTCCAGCTGCGCGATCGAGCTGGACTCGCGGGTGCGAGCGACGAGGGTTTCCATGTGCGGCCGCGCGATTTCCCACAGGCCACGGGACAGCACGTACGACATGCCAAGGTCGAGCACCCGGGGGGTGAGCTCGTAGCCGCCGGGTGAAAGGCCAGGTCCCTGGCCGGCCGACTGCGGGCCCGATTGCCTGACGTAGCCGAGATGCTCGAGCGTCAGCAGGATGCGGCGGGCCGTGGGCCGTGGCAGCGAGCTCGCGGCGGCCACGCTGGCCAGCGACATGACCGGCTGGCCCGCCCTGAAGGCACGGATGACGTCGAGGCCGCGCGCGATCGCCTCGATGAAGTCCGGGCTGTCATCCCGACGAGCCACCCTTACCTCCCCAAACAGCCGCCCTTGTCGGCGTCCCCCGCACTCTAGCGCTTTAGCGGCCTGCTGTCCGCAGTGCGGACAAGCCAACATCAGCGAGCGTTCGAATATGGCAGTTCAGGGCACTTGACATCGGGGGGGAGAAAGGGACAGTGTTCCGATGGAGTTTCTGGTGACCGACTAACGGACGAACGTCCGTGCCCGCTCGTGACGAGCGCCCTCACCGTGGAGGTTTCCCATGACTGCACCGCAGCCGGGCCAGCCGGTTGTGTTCCGTAACGCGACCGTGCTGACGATGGACGACGCGCACACGGTCCTCGAAAACGCCGACGTGCTGATCTCCGGGATGAGGATCGCTGCGGTCGGCCCGGGGCTAGCGGTGCCGGACGGCACCGCGGAGATCGACGCGGCCGGCGGCATCGTCATGCCGGGCATGGTCGACACGCACCGGCACATGTGGCAGACGGCCATGCGCGGGTACGGCGCCGACTGGACCCTCACCCAGTACTTCGTCTACTACTACCTGCAGTGGGGCAAGATCTTCCGTCCCGAGGACTACTACGCGGGCAACCTGCTTTCCGCCATCGAGGCGATCGACGCCGGCGTGACCACCAGCGTCGACTGGTCGCACGGCCTGCGGACCACCGAGCACGCCGACGCGGCGGTCGACGCGCTCGAGTCGGTTCCCGGCCGGTTCGTCCTCGGCTACGGCAACATCTTCGCGGGCGCGTGGGAGTGGGCGACGACTCCGGAGTTCCGCGACTTCTACACCCGCCGGATCGACGGCAAGGGCGACATGCTCGGCTTCCAGCTGGCCTTCGACCTGCCGGGCATCGAGGGCTTCCCTGAGAAGGCGGCCTTCGACGTCGCCCGCGACCTCGGCGCCTCGGTGACTACGCACGCTGGCGTGTACAACGTCACCGGCGACGTCGGCATCAACCAGATGTATGACGGCGGCTACATGACGCCGGGCACGGTCTACGTGCATGCGGCCACGCTCACCCCGGACAGCTACCACAAGATCGCCGCAACCGGCGGGTACGCCTCGATCTCCACCGAGAGCGAGTGCAATGCCGGCCAGGGCTACTCGCCGACCTGGAAACTGCGCAAGTACGGCATCCCGGTGTCGCTGTCCATGGACACCAGCGTCTGGTGGAGCGCCGACCTCTTCAGCGCGATGCGGGCCACCCTCAACGCCGACCGCGCGATGGAGCACTTCGAGGCGCATGGCAAGGGCGTGGGCCTGACCAACCACATCCTGCGGGCCGAGGACGTGGTGGACTACGCCACCCGGGGCGGCGCGAAGGCCCTCGGCCTCGACTCCGCGATCGGCAGCGTCGAGGTGGGCAAGAAGGCCGACCTAGTGTTGATCAAGAACGACAGCTCGCCGGTCTCCTTCCCGATCCTGCACCCCTACGGCCACGTGGTGTACCAGGCGGGCCGGGCCGACGTGCACACCGTCCTGGTGAACGGCAAGGTAGTGAAGCACGACCACAAGCTGGTCGGCGTTGACCTGGGCGCGGCGAAGGCTGCTATCGAGTCGACCATCGAGTACCTCAAGGCCGAGCACGGCGCGGAGGAGTGGGAGAAGGGCATGCACCCGGAGATTCCGGAGCACGAGACCCTCAACAACCCGTACACCTACCGGGACGACGTCTCCGCCTGGAAGGAATCCGAGTAACCAACGCCCGGCCTCGCATGGTTGTGGCAACGAGCCGGTTATAGGCGGCTGGTTGCCACAACCATGAGCGCAGAACGGCCCTAGTCGCCCCAGATCTCCTCGGCGACCTCGACGATGAGGCGGAGCTTGTCCCACTGCTGCTGCTCGGTGAGGTCGTTGCCCTCGCTCGTGGAGGAGAAGCCGCACTGCGCGGACAGGCAGAGCTGGTCGATGTCGGCGTACCTGGCCGCCTCCTCGATGCGCCGCTTGATGAAGTCCTTGGACTCAAGCGCGCCGTTCTTGCTGGTGACGACGCCGAGGACCACGCGCTTGCCCTTGGGCAGGTAGCGGAGCGGCTCGAAACCGCCGGAGCGCTCGTCGTCCCACTCGCAGAAGAAGCCGTCCACGTTGAGCTTGTTGAACATGGTGTCGGCCACGAAGTCGTAGCCGCCCTCGGCGGCCCACATGCTCTGGTTGTTGCCGCGGCACATGTGCGTGGTGACCGTCATGTCGGCCGGCCGGCCGGCCAGGGCCTTGTTGATCGTGGCGATGTAGGTCTCGTGCTGGTGCAGCGGGTCACCGCCGATCTTCCTGATGTGCTCGCGCTGCACCGGGTCGTTGATGTAGGCGAGGCTCGTGTCGTCGAGCTGCAGGTAACGGCAGCCGAGCGCGTGCAGGCCCTTGATCTCCTCGGCATACGCCGCGGCCAGGTCGTCCCAGAACTGCGCCAGGTCCGGGTAGACGTCGGCGGAGATCGCGTCGCGACCGCCCCGGTAGTGGACCATGGACGGCGACGGGATGGTCAGCTTGGGCGTCTGGCCGGCCGACGCGTTGTCGCGGACGAAGGTGAAGGCGTCGGCGAAGATCGTCCGCGGCAGCGAGACCGGCGCGGTCACGTGCGCCGATGGCGGGGCCCACTCGAAGTTCTTGTCCTTGTTGTGGAACGCCACCTTGATGGTCTCGTCTTGCACCTTGGTGATGCCGCCGAGCTGGTAGATGAAGTCCATGTGCCACGACTGGCGGCGCAGCTCACCGTCGGTCGCTGATTTAAGGCCAACCTCGCCCTGCATGCGGATAGCATCGCGGATCGCTTCGTCCTCCACCTGCGCGAGTTGCTCCGCGCTTATCTGGCCCTTCGCGAACTCGTCGCGGGCCTGGAGCACCTCCTTGGGCCGCAGGAGACTGCCGACGTGATCGGCACGGAAGGGCGGACGGGCGTTGTCGGCCATGCGGGCTGGCTCCTTCTGGGGCTCTTCGGGTTAACGGGTCAATGGTAGGTAACTGTGACGGAACCACGGGAAGCAACCCCGGAATCCGTGCTCGTGCCATAACGAGGGACGGGGCTGTATTCATGCGTTAACCCTCGGTAGCTAGCCGGGTCGTGCCACTATTGACCCGTTGCTGTCCAGGTCATGATGCCAACCGCGTTACGGGGAGACGAGGGGCGGGGGACCGATTTGGAAGCGGTCATCAACGACTTCATCAGCAGGGAGCTCGTTCAGGACCGGGCGCTGCTGCCGCTCGGGAACGCCACCTCGCTGCTTGACACGGGCGTGCTGGACTCGCTGAACCTGCTGCGGCTCGTGGTGTTCATCCAGGAGCGGTTCGGCATCGTGGTGGACGACGTGGACCTAGTCCCGGAGAACTTCGACACCGTAGATGTCATCTGCGCCTGCCTCCGCTCCTGGGACGGGAAGGCCTCAGGCCGGGCAGGCGGTCATGGGTGAAGCGGGCCAGTTGCTGCGCCGCGCGGAGACCGTTGCCTACTGGCTGGCGGTGGCGCCGCTGACGGCGCGCCTGCCTGCCAGCCTCGCCTACGGTGTCGCCTGCTGGCGGGGTGACCAGTGCTTCAGGTACTGGCCGCAGAAGCGGGCCCAGGTGGTCCATGGCCTGCGCGAGGTACTCGGCGAGGAACTGAGCGAGGAAGCGGTCCAGCGCGTAGCCAGGGACGTCTTCCGGTCAGTCTCCTGTCAGGTGATCGACGTCATGCGGTTGCGCGGCCGGGCCGAGCCCCTGGAGAAGCTGGTGGAGGTCCGCGGCCGGGAGCACCTGGATGCGGCGCTGGCCGGGGGGAAGGGTGCCATCCTGTGCAGCGCCCACTTCGGCTCCTACGTCAGCGCCTTCTCGCTGCTGCATGCCAGCGGGCTCCCGCTCACCACGATCGGGCGCTGGTGGTGGAATTACCGGCCTGGCGTGTCGTTCGCGGTACGGCGGTTCTGGGACATCGTCTACGCCCGGCGCATGCTGCGGCACCGGCAGCGGCCGAACATCGAGCCATGGCCGGGCCGGGTGCAGGTCGCGGCGCAGGCCGCGGCCGCGCTCAGGGGCAACGAGGTAGTGACCATCTGCAGTGACGCCGCACCGCTTGACGCGGACCTGACCCGGACCATCGACGTGCCCTTCCTCGGGCACCAGGCCAGGCTCCTGCCCGGGGTGGTGACCCTGGGGCGGCTGACCGGTGCCCCGGTGCTGATGGCGTTCGTCCACCGGTTGCCCGATTACCGGCACCAGGTGCTCGAGATATCGCCACCGGTACCGATGGACGGCGACACCGCCACCGCCTTCGGCCGCTGCGTCACGGCGATGGACGGCGCGATCAGGGCGAGCCCGGCCGAGTGGGATTTCTGGTTCGAGCCGGACGACCTGGCCAGCCTCGGGCTGCTCCAGGATGCCCGCACGCATGCCGGACTGGGCGCATTCTGAGTAAGGTCTACGTATTCGGCCATGCGGGCCTAGCAGTTAGCCTCCAGCTTCTGCGGCACACCGGAGCATGTGATGAGGCCCTCCGACTCATTCGCCGCAATATATTGCAGCAGGTAATGGTAGAAGCTCTTGGCTAGCGCCGATGGGTGCGGGGGCATGTACAGGTTGGCCACGGTCGCGAAATCATACGAGCCATTGCGAACGTTCGCCGGCGTGGGCGCGATGCCGTCGATGCTGAGCACGGAAGCGTCGGGATAGCCAGCGGGATGCCCGTTGGATTCGTGGTCAACCTCCGCGTAGCCGATCGCATTCCGCGTTTCATTCACGAACCTGAGAAGTGCCGAATTGCTGTTTGTGGTGCAAGCAGCACTCGCCGCCGGGGGCGGGCAGCCGTTGCCAGAAGCTTGCGGCGCTGGTCCATGGCTTTGGAGGAAGCCCAGGAGGGTAACCCGGGTCCCCGTGCCAGCCTGGCGGCCGACCGCGACCTTCCCGGGCTCGCCGCCCTGCAGGAAGAGCCGCTTCAGCTCACTACTGCTGACGTCCGACCCGGGGTAGAGACCGGTATGCGCGACCACGGCGAAAATGAGCACGCCCAGCGGGTCGGGCGTCAGGAACGGGGCGCTGGAGGTTTCTCCGTTGAACATGGCGATCATTGACCCGGCCTGCGCAGGATTACTTTGCACTGCCGCATTCACCGTCGTCGCGGCATAGGCGCTGTCTACACCTTTACCGCCGACGTTACCGTAGACCACGTTGATGCTAGCGTGGCACTGCCGCGTGTAAATGCTAGCCGCAGCCTGCACGAGCGGGCCGAAAGTGGAAGAGCCGAGAAGCTCGATCGAACCCGAGGCGCAGGATATGGTGGCGGCGGTCGACGTCGCCGGAAAGGTCGGCCGAGCCGACTTAGTTGGGAGCGGCGACAGCTTATTGCTTCCGCCATGATCCGGCCCCCCCAAGAGGGCGGCTAGCGTACCGGCAACCACCACCATGACGGCCGCACCAGCAAGGACGCTGCGTTTCCGCATGAATTGCCGCTTGCCCGGGGCTGAGGTGGGGACCTGCCCGTGCCGCGGCGATGGCACGCCTGGACTGGCCGGGTCCTCGGCCACGGTCGCGGCCATGCCGTGCGCCGGTGTCCGGTTCCGGCCGCCGGTGACCGGGCCGGCCGGGCTGTCGGGACCCCCGTAGCGGTGCACTTCGGCGGCTAGCTCGGCCGCACTTGCGGCAGCCGGGTCCTGGTTCTGCCTGAAGCCTTCGTTGTACCGCCCGCACCAGGTGCACGGCCACGGCGTGTGAAATCCCTGCAAGCCGTCGACATAGCTGACCCTGAAGCACTCCATACAGCGGCGCAGGTAGAAACCCTGACCGCAGTTGCCGCACTGCCAGTGGCTCTGCTCGGGATCCGATTCGCCGGATGTCCCGCACTCCGGGCAGGGCACATGCGTAAGTACCTGTCGCATGCCCGAATGCTGGCACGCGCCCGATGACGGCACGCTCTAGCGGCACAGCCCGTTAGAGCGCTGTAACGTTTGGTTACCCTGAGGTAACCGCCCAAGGCGGTCCCGCACTCGCCGGCCCCCGCTAAACGAACGAAGCCCCGACCAGTAGGTGCTGGTCAGGGCTTGTTCGTCGCTGTCTCAAACGAGCGCGCTCGGAGGGACTCGAACCCCCAACCTTTTGATCCGTAGTCAAATGCTCTATCCGTTGAGCTACGAGCGCAGTCACGACAGCATACCGCGTCCAGTACCGTAGTTGCGCCCAGACCAGACCGCCTGTGCTCGCGCACAGCGTGCTTAGAGCGTTTGATTCTTTAATCGCAAACACGCCAAGGGCGGTGTCCGCTGCATCATCTAACCTGGCTAGCACGGCCCCTGGGAACTTCAGTCCCAACATGCCCTGAAGCCTCCCAGCGGTGGTCATCCCGGCCCCTGGGCTGGCCTAGACCAATCCTAGATGCCGCCATACCGGCGGCCAGCGGGGCGATCCGCGCCCCGCCAGCCTGCTACCGGGCCTCCCCAGATGTGCACGCTCCCCGCCATTACCGTCAAGTCACATTGCCGAAGCGCCTCTCGTGCCAGCGCTCGAAGGCAACCTGCAGGTGGGACTTATGGCTCCCGACC
>CAZORE010000136.1:0-9114 GCA_964581815.1 uncultured Streptosporangiaceae bacterium
CGCCCAGGGAAGCCGAACGCCCGGCGGGCCTGACGGCCCGCCGGGCGGCGGGGGCGGTGCGCGGCCTGGGCGCCGGGGTGCCCGGCGCCCAGGGTCCCAGGGCTCCTAGTTGGTGCGGCGCGGGCGGAGCTTCAGCCAGGCGAAGACAAGGACCGCCGCGAGCAGGATCCACGGGGAGAACAGGAAGTGAATGACGGCGCTGAACAAGGTCACGGCCAGGATGGCGACGACGACGAACAGGACGAGGGCGATGATGGCGGACATGGTGATCTGTCTCCGTTAGGTGAGCTGTGCGCAGGGACTGCGCTCATGACTCAAGATTGCCGCCGGCGGTCGGCGCAGTCGATCGGGATCAGCCCGGTTCGCACCCTGGTGCGCCGCTGCGTTTGCCGGTGCTGACATCGGGGACTTCCCTGACCCGGCGGATGAAGTCCCTGGTCTGGAGATGGCCAGCTAGTTAGCTATTTGCCATAATGGCTTAGTGCTCGACGTGGATCTCATCAAGGTGCTGGGCAACGAGAAGCGCCTTCAGATCCTGGAATGGCTACGTGACCCGGTGGCCAACTTCCCTCCGCAGAGCGACGGCGACCTGAGCGAGGACGGCGTGTGCGCGCTGTTCATCGCGGAGAAGCTGGGCGTCAGCGCCCCGACGTGCGGCGAGCACCTCAAGCTGCTGTCGCGCGCGGGCCTGGTCAGGGGCAAGAAGATTAAGCAGTGGGTCTTCTACAAGCGCGACGAGGACCGTATCGCGCAGGCGAAGGAGGCACTGTCCGGTGACTGGTGATATGCGAGTCGGCCAGCATCTCGTGCTCACGCGCGACGAGATCGAGCGTGTCTACGACACCATCCGTCCCTACCTGCGCCGGACGCCGGTGGTGGAGCTCGACCTGGCCGGGCAGCCGGTGACGCTCAAGCTGGAGCAGCTGCAGTGCGCGGGCTCGTTCAAGGCCCGTGGCGCGTTCACGAACCTGCTGCTGAGGGACGTGCCGTCGGCCGGGGTGGCGGCCGCGTCGGGCGGCAACCACGGCGTCGCCGTCGCGTACGCCGCGCACCGGCTGGGCATCCCGGCCAGGATCTTCGTGCCGACGGTGTCCTCTCCGGCCAAGGTCGAGCGCATCCGCAAGCTCGCGGACCTGGTGATCGCGGGCGACCGCTACGCGGACGCGCTCGAGGCGGCCGAGCGGTGGACCGCCACCTCCGGCGCGATGAGCGTGCACGCCTACGATCACCGCGCGACCATACTCGGCCAGGCCACGCTGGCCCTCGAGCTGGCCGGCCAGGCGGGGCCGCTCGACACCGTGCTGGTCCCGGTCGGCGGCGGCGGCCTCATTGCCGGGATCGCCTCCCACTTCGCGGGCACCGCCCGGGTCATCGGCGTGGAGCCCGACGAGGCGCCGACCCTCACCGTCGCCCGGGCGGCAGGCGCCCCGGCCGACGCCCCGGCCGGCAGCATCGCGGTGGACGCCCTCGCCCCGCGCCGCGTCGGCGAGCTCGTCTTCCCGATCACCCAGGCCTACGTGCAGGACGTCGTGCTCGTGGACGACGACGCCATCCGCGACGCGCAGCGGACGCTCTGGCAGACCGCGCGCATCGCGGCCGAGCCGGCCGCCGCGGTCGGCGTCGCGGCCCTGCTCGCCGGCGCGTACCGGCCCGCACCCGGCGAGCGCGTCGCCGTCGTCATCAGCGGCGCCAACATGGACCCGGCACAGCTCGGCAGCTGACCGCCCGCTAGACGAGGGTAATGTCCACGTACGTCACGATCTTTGTCACCTGGTGAAGGCTACATTCCAGGCTCTTGCTCCTCATGGTCCACCGGAGCTGCCCCCGCGGCGGACGGTGCCAGGGCGGCGAGCGCAGCCCGCGCCTCGTCGGCGATGGGCGGGGGCACCTCGCGCAGCTGCGCGACGTGCCGCAGCGCCTTGGCGTAGGCGGCGGGATAGGCCTCGTCCGCGGGCACCTGGGTGTCCGGGATCACGCCGGCGCCCTGCCAGTTCGTCCCGGTGACCGGGTTGATCGAGCGCGCGAACGGTATGGCGATGTGCACGGCGGCGCTGACCGGGAACGGCCGGGTGGGGTGGGCGCCGCCGCCGGTCGTCTGGCCGATCACCTCCGCGCGGCCTAGCGCCTGCAGCGTGTAGCAGAGGTCTTCGCCGCCGGAGAACGTGCGGCTGCTGGTCAGCACGTAGACCGGCTTGTCCAGGTAGCGGCTGCCCGGCAGGTACGGCAGCGACCAGAACTGCCTGGTCTCCCCGGTGTCAGCATGGAAGATGTCGTTGAGGTGAACCGGGTTCTCCGGCAGCAGGTAGCTGCACCACACCGTCACGCCGCCGGGGGAGCCGCCGCCGTTGCGACGCATGTCGATGATCAGCGCGTAGGTTCCGCCTACCAGCTCCATCGCCGCGGCGATCGCCGGGCCGGCGTTCTCCGGCAACGGCATCCGGCGCAGGTCGAGGTAGCCGATGTTGCCGTCGAGGCGCTCGACGCGGTGGATGCCGAAGTTGTCCAGCCGGCCCATCTGGCGCATCTTCAGGCGCCTCGCCTCATGATCGACCGGCTCGCCGTCGCCGGGCTCCGCGCGGTCGTCGCCGGGGCCGCCCGCCCGCCGCCCGGGACCGGGACGCCCGGGCCCTGGTCCGCCGCCGAGCCCCATCCGCAGGTGCTTGTCGCCGCTGGCCTCCTGCAGGTGGCTGGTGAGCAGCTCGGTCAGGGCGATCTCGTCCAGGTTGTCGTACTCGCCGGCCGCGAGCCGGGTCTCGACGGCGATCGCGACCTGCCCGGCCAGTTCAGGGAACACGTAGTTCTCCCGCAGCAGCGCCAGCGCCCGTTCCACTATGTCCCGGCTGGCCAGCTGCTCCGCGGCCAGCGAGCCGTCGTCGGGCACGCTGATCACGGCGGCACCCGGCGCGTCGGAGGTGAACTCAAGCATCCTGGCCGACGGCAGCCGCAGCGACAGCTCGCCGCGCAGCTCTGCTATCTGCGCCCGGTGCGCCGCGGCCCAGCTGGCCGGGTCTTCCGTGGCGGGGATGAACACCCGGGCCGTCAGCTGGCCAGGATGATCGCCGTCCCGCAGCAGTTCGGCCCGCACCACCGCGCCGTCGGGAAAGAGCTCTCTGACCCTGTGGTTGAGCACCCGTCCGATTTGCTCCACGCTCGGTCAAACGGCGCGCGCCCCGGGTAGGTTCCGCCGCCGTCCGGTCTCGGCCCGGCGATGACGGATGTCGGACCCTGGCGGTAAAGTCGCCGCCCGTGAGCACTTCAGGGACCGGATGCGCCGACGAGCTGACGGTGACCGCGGAGCGGTGCGCGGCGCAGCTGCTCTGCGGCGACCCGGCGGGCAGCGCCGAGGACGTGACCAGGCGGCTGCTCGCCGTCCAGGCGCAGGACCCGCGCGGCGCGCGGCTGACCGTGCGGGCGCGGTCGGCGGGCCTGTCCGCTGCTGACGTCGACGCCGCCCTCGGCCGCCGCACGCTGCTCGTCACCTGGCTGAACCGCGGCACGCTGCACCTGGTCAGCGCCGAGGACTACTGGTGGCTGCACCCGCTGACCAACCCGCAGCTGCGCACGGGGAACGCGAGCCGGCTTGCGCAGGAGGGGGTACCGCCGCAGGACGCCGAACGGGGGGTGGCTGCCCTGCGGGCCGCGCTCGGATGCGATGGCCCGCTGACCCGGGCTCAGCTGCGCGAGCGGGTCGCCGCCGCCGGGGTGCGGACCGAAGGCCAGGCGCTTGTGCACATCCTGCTGCTCGCCAGCATCCAGGGCTTGATCGTGCGCGGCCCGATGGCAGGCAAGGACCAGGCGTTCGTGCTGGCCAGCGACTGGCTAGGGGCTCCGCCGCCGGTGATGGACCGCGACGCGGCGCTCGGTGAGCTGGCCGGGCGCTACCTGGCCGGGCACGCGCCGGCGGGCGACGCCGACCTCGCCAAGTGGGCGGGCATCGGGCTGCGGGACGCCCGGGCCGGCCTGGCCCGGTGCGGCGCCGTGCAGCGCGCGGACGGGCTGGCCGAGCTGCCGGGCGCCCCGCAGCGGGCCGCCGCCGTGCTGCCGCCGCCGCGGCTGCTCGGCGCCTTCGACCCGCTGCTGCTCGGCTGGGCCTCCCGTGACCCGGTCACCGGCCCGCACAAGCACATCGTCACCGACAACGGGCTGTTCCGGCCGTTCGCGCTGGCCGGCGGCCGGGCCGTGGCGACCTGGACGTTCGCCGGCGGCCGGGTGGTACTCAAGCCGTTCGCCCCCCTCGACGCCGAGACCACGGCGGCGCTTGACGCCGAGGCCGCGGACGTGACCCGCTTCCTCGCCGGCTAGGGGCGGTCCAGGCAGGCGGTGAGTGAGTTCGCGGCGAGGGTGGCGAGGGTGTCGTGGCCCAGGCCAAGCCCTTCGGCGAGCGCCAGGTAGTTGTCGGCGACGTAGCCGCCGAAGTAGGCGGGGTCGTCGGAGTTGACCGTGACGTGGACGCCCGCGTCGAGCAGCCGGGAGATGGGATGACTGGCGATGGCCTCGACGCAGCGCAGCCGGACGTTCGACAGCGGGCAGATGGTCAGCGGGGTCCGGTCGGCGGCCAGCCGGCGCAGCAGCGCGGGGTCCTCGACGCTGCGGATGCCGTGGTCGACTCGTTCCACGCCGAGCAGGTCGAGCGCCTGCCACACGTACTCGGGCGGACCTTCCTCGCCGGCGTGCGCGACGGTGTGCAGCCCGAGCGCGCGGGCGTCGTCGAAGACTCCCGCGAAGTCGCCGGGCGGGTAGCCGACCTCGGCCGAGTCGAGGCCGACGCCGAGCAGCTCGCCCGCGTGCCCGGCCAGGGCGTCGAGCGTCACCGCCGCGTCGGCCGGGCCGAGGTCGCGCAGGAAGCAGGCGATGAGCCCGGCGTGCGGGCCGCCACTGGCGGCGCTGCGGTCCGCGGCGGCCCGCAGGCCGCCGATGACCTCGGTCAGCGGCACGCCGCGGGTTAGGTGCATCTGGGGGTCGAAGAACATCTCCACCCGGGTCACGCCGTCGGCGCGGGCGCGGTCAAGGTAGGCGGTGGCCAGGTCGGCGAAGTCCTCGGCGGTGCGCAGCACGGCCATGCACTCGTAGTACAAGGTGAGGAACGAGCTCAGGTCGCTGAACTGATAGGCGCGGCGCAGCGCCTCGGTGTCCGGGTAGCGCAGCTCGACGCCGTTGCGCGCGGCAAGGCCGAACGCGAGCTCGGGCTCGAGCGTGCCCTCGATGTGCAAGTGAAGCTCGGCCTTCGGCAGCGCGCTCACCTGGGCGCGACTCACCTGAGCGGGGGCGGGACGTGTCGGGCTAGACAGGGGAAATCACCTCGAGGCACAGTACCGCGCCGTCCGGCGGGCCAGCGACCGCGCGCAGCCGTTCACCGGACGGGACGTCACGCCCCTCGTTCGGTAGTCAGCTGATCTGCCGGAACAAGGTGGAACGGCCTGCCCGGAACGTGCGGGCAGGCCACTGCCTCAATGCTCGTGGATGATGACGCCGCGGATGTTCTTGCCGTCGTTCATGTCCTGGTAGGCCTGGTTCACCTGGTCGAGCGAGTACGTGCGCGACACCAGCTCGTCCAGCTTGAGCTGGCCCGACTTGTACAGGCCGAGCAGCAGGGGGATGTCGTACAGCGGGTTGCTGTCGCCGAAGAGGGCGCCGCGGACCTGGCGCATGTAGCCGATCAGCAGGCCCGCGTGCACGTGGACCGCGCGCTCGTTGATGTGGCCGACGGCGGTGATCGTCACCTTGCCGCCCTTGCCGGTCATCATCACCGCGGCCTGCACCATCTCCTCGGTGACCGCGCCGGGCGTCATGATCGCGTGGTCGGCCAGCTGACCCCAGGTGGTCTCCCGCACGAAGTCGTGCGCCTCCTTGGCGGTGGCGAACGCGTGCGTGGCACCGAAGACGCTGGTGGCCATGTCCCGCTTGAATTCAACCGGGTCGACCACGACGACGTTCTTCGCGCCGGCGAACCGGGCGCCCTGCACCGCGTTGCTGCCCACGCCGCCGGCGCCGAAGATCACCACGGTGTCGCCGGCCCGCACGCCGGCCGCGTGCACGGCGGAACCCCAGCCGGTCGGCACGCCGCAGCCCACCAGGCACAGCACCTCCCACGGGATGTCCTGGAAGTCCTCGCGCAGCGGCACGGTAGCCCACTCGGACACGACCGCGTACTGCGAGAACGTGCCGAGCGTGCAGAACCCGCCGATGTCCGTCTCGCCCTCGTGGAACCGCCAGGTGCCGTCCTCGAACATGCCGGTGCCGGCGTTGAGGCCTTTCACGCACATGTTCTGGTGGCCGGTGGAGCACGGCCGGCAGGCGCCGCAGGCCGGGATGTAGGACAGGACGATCTTGTCGCCCGGCTTGACGCGCTGCACGTCCGGTCCGACGGACTCCACGATGCCTGCGCCCTCGTGCCCGCCGACGACCGGCAGCCGGATGGGGGCGTCGCCCGTGGTGATGTGGTCGTCGGAGTGGCATAGGCCGGCCGCCATGATCTTGACCCGGACCTCGTGCGCCTTCGGGTCATCGAGCTGAAGGTCGGTGATTTCCCAGCCGGCGTGCGGTGCCCGGGCGATGGCGGCGCGGGTGGTGATGGTGCTCATCGTCTGCGCTTCCTTCTCAGTGCTCGTGGATGATGACGCCGCGGACGTTCTTGCCGTCGTTCATGTCCTGGTAGCCCTCGTTGATCTCATCGAGCTTGTACCGGCGGGTGATCAGCTCATCGAGCTTGAGCTTGCCCGCCTCGTACAGGCCGATGAGCATGGGCACGTCGACCAGCGGGCTGCAGCCGCCGTAGATGGAGCCCTGGATGCGGCGCTGGTAGCCGATCAGCAGGCCGGGGTTCTCGTTGATCCAGCCGTTGCCCACCGCGGTGATGGTGACCTGGCCGCTCTTGCCCACGACCCTGATGGCGTTCTCGATCACCTCGTCGTGCAGGCGGCCGACGGTGATGATCGCGACGTCGGCGAGCTCGCCCCAGGTGGTCTCGACCACGAAGTCGTGCGCCTCCTTGGCGGTGGCGAACGCGTGGGTGGCGCCGAACACGGACAGGGCCTGGTCCCGCTTGAACTCCACCGGGTCGACCACGACCACGTTCTTCGCGCCCGCGAGGCTGGCGCCTTGCACCGCGTTCATGCCGACGCCGCCGGTGCCGTAGATCACCACGGTCTGCCCGGCGCGAACGTCGCTCGCACGGACCGCCGAGCCCCAGCCGGTCGGCACGCCGCACGCGACGAGTGCGGCCACGTCGAAGCCGATCCACTCGGGGATCTTGATGACGGAGTACTCGTGCACGACCGCGTACTGGGAGAACGTGCCGAGCACGCACAGCCCGCCGAAGTCCTCGCTGCCCTGGTGGAAGCGGAAGGTGCCGTCGGGGAAGCAGCCGACGGCAGCGTTCAGCCCGGCGTCGCACAGCTGCTGGCGGCCGGTGGAACAGTAGCGGCACTTGCCGCAGGCGGGGATGAACGAGCAGGTTACGTGGTCGCCGACCTTGACCCGGGTGACGGCGGGGCCCACCGCGTCCACGATGCCAGCGCCTTCGTGCCCGCCGACCACGGGCATGCGCATCGGCGCGTCGCCCTTCTGGATGTGGTCGTCGGAGTGGCACAGGCCGGCCGCGTAAAACTTGATCCGGATCTCGTTCGCCCTGGGCTCGTCGAGCTCGAGCTCGGTGATCTCCCACGGCTGGCCGGGCACACGGCAGACCGCGGCTCGCGTGGTGATGCCCATGTAGACCCCTTTCTCGGGTGGTGGCGACGGCATACGGTACCGGCAAGCCGCAGGCCCGCGGCCTGTCCAAATAATCCAGCAATCCCACTGATTGCGCCACTGACATCCAGTTCAGCAGGCGAGGGGAAAATTGGGCTCCCGTCACAAGCCAGCGGACTTTTCACAGGTCGCAGGCTCACCTGGCAAGCCGGCGAGCCGCTACCAGGCCACGTCCAGGCCAAGGACCGGGCCGAACGACCGGACCGCGCCGTGCCCGATGAACCCGGTGAAGTTCGTGACCGTCTGTACCTTCGCGCCGTCGGAGACCGAGTCGACCGACGGGTTCCATGAGCCGATGATCTCGGTGCCGGACGGGTTGGCCCACTCCACGCTGAGGAAGCTGAACTTGGACACGTCCGCCGGCTGCGCGACGCTGCCGATGACCCGTGGCCCGTCTGGCGTCGCGAGCGGGTACGCCAGCCAGACCGCCAACAGCCGCTTGTCGAGCGCCGAGTAGCTGCTCGTGGCGCATACCACCGCCTGGCCGTCCCCGGTGAGGAACGGCGTGCTGCACACCTGCGGGGCATGGGACGGGATGCTGCCGTGCGGCGGCGCGGGGGCGTGCTGCGACCAGACGACGCGGCTGGCGGCGAGCAGGCTGGGGCCGGCCGCACCGGTGTCCAGCGTCCTGACCTCCTCGCGCACCCCCGGGGTGTCGGTGACCGCGAAGCCCACGGTGCCGTCGCCTACCCAGCTCAGGTCGCTCACCGGCCGGGGATTACCGGCCGACGCGCCGAGCGGGGCGGACCAGGAGGCCTGCTGCTGCCCGGTGGCGACCGAGTAGACCCCGAGCACCATCGACTTATCGCTCCCGGACACGACCGCGAGTTCGGTCCCGTCCGCGGACAGCGCTATCTCGCGGACTTCACCGCCCGCCCTGAAGTTGACCGCCAGCCTGGTCACCCGGACGGGATCAGCGGAACCGGGGAGGATCCGCACCAAGTACCAGGTGGGCGGCACGAGGGCCAGTGGCCCTCCCTGGCCCAGCGTGTTCTGGCCGGCGGCGGCGGACACAACGAACGTCCGGTCGTCTCCCGCGCCGCTCACCCCGGCGGACGTCATCACGTTCCCCTTGCCGAGCGGATAGGCGTCGATGGTCCGCCCGGTCTGCTCATCACCCACGATGATGTCCCAGCCTGGCCTACCCTTGACCCCGCCCAGCTTCACGTAGTACCGGGGCGTGGCGCCGGCCGGGAGGGGCGGGCCCGCGACCGGGCGGGGCGGCGCCGCCGGCGCGGCCTGCTCCTTCCCGAGCGCCCTCAAGGCCACCAGGACGACGGCGATGAGCACGACCGCGGCGGCGGCCGCGAGCGGGCCCCGCCAGGCGGACAGCCGGCGCGCCAGGGAAGCGCGGGCCACGGCCCG
>CAZORE010000136.1:9214-18729 GCA_964581815.1 uncultured Streptosporangiaceae bacterium
AGGCGTCCTGCACCACGTCCTGCGCGGCATCGCGGTCACCGAGCATGAGCAGCGCCAGCCGGGCCAGGCTCAGCGCATGGGCCTGGTAGAGCGCGGTGACCTGCCGTTCCGCCGCTGCGTGCGGTGCCACGGGAGCGCGGGTGTCCATCTGGTCCACGTAGTTAAGACCACGGCCGGGCGCAAAGGTTGCCCGCCGCGTCCCACGGGCACGCGGCTCGCGGCGACCGGAGGAACACCGGCGGCAGTCAGGTCTCGCTTTCCCTGTCCGCGGTCGCATCCTGGCGCGGCCGCCGGCCGTTCCCCTGGATCATCGCGACGTCGGCGGCCGCCCTCGCCTTCATCGCGTCGATTCGACGGCGGCGGAAGCCGCCGCGACGGCGGTTCCTGTTCACCAGGCGCGGGCGCCTTGGGCGCAGCACCGACAGCAGCAGGCCGATAACCACCACCGTGACCACGACGACGAGCCCGGTACCTATGGTCATGACGCACCGCCGGAGAGCTGAGCTGAGGACCCGCCGACGCGAGGAGCAGCCGGCAATTCTCAGGTTACGCTTCCCATGGAATTCCGTAACCATGCCAGCTGACGGCCCGCCTCACCCGAGGGCTACCCGGCGCGCTCGCGGCCCGCGGCGAAGAACCCGGCGACGGCCGGCGCGTCAGAAAACTCGCGCAGCGGCACGGCGGCACCGAACGGGGCGTTCCAGAACTTGTCGC
Source organism: uncultured Streptosporangiaceae bacterium (assembly GCA_964581815.1). Classification (GTDB taxonomy): domain Bacteria; phylum Actinomycetota; class Actinomycetes; order Streptosporangiales; family Streptosporangiaceae; genus Trebonia. The sequence goes on from CAZORE010000136.1 coordinate 9,929, forward strand.
CGGCGGGCACGGAGGCGACGCCGACGTACGCGTAGGGCTCGGCGCAGAAGCCGTCTCCCGGCGAGACGCCAAAGTTCACGTCGTGCACGCGGATCGCCACATCGAAGTGCTCCGGCCACAGCACCGGCGACTCGCCGGCGGCGAAAACGGTCAGCGCGTCGTGGCCGAGCGCCAGTGCGCCCATGATCAGGGCAGCCTGCCCGGGGTCCAGGGCCAGCGTTTCATCAGGTCCGACTCCCGAGCCGTCCGCATAGAGGCCCTCCGGCCGGCCGATTGCCACTCCGAGCTCCGCGCCGATGGCGCGCGGGGTGCGGCCGCCGATAACGGCCGTCACCCCCTCAGCGCCCGCGATCCGGGAGCCGTCAACCAGCAACGGGGGAGTCAAGGCCGTCGTCGCGAAGCCGCCAGCCACGACGCCAAGCCGCAGCCTGCCCGTGGCCCGGTACTGCGGGCCCGCGAGGACCAGCTCGGCCACCCCGTGCAGGCTGCGGCGCGTTGCCGCAAGCTCGTCGTACCCCATGACGTCATTCTCCCTGAGGGGCGCCGCCCACGGGTGAACTCGCCGCAACTGCCCTCGCCGGACCCGGTGTCCCCGCCCCGAACGTGTCGCCGGCCGTGCGCTCAGCCGGTGCCCTTGTAGTTGAGGACCTGGGTAAGACGGTGCAGCACCTCGGTCAGGTCAGACTGGTCGGCCATGACCTGCCTGATGTCCTTGTAGGCACGGGGATCCTCATCGATCAGCGCCGAGGCGGACCCGGCGTTCCAGGTCTTGCCCAGCATCTGGGCGTGCAGGCCCTTCTTGTCGAGCTGGCGCTTGGCGTCGCCCCGGGACATGCGCCGCCCGGCACCGTGCGAGCTGGAGTTGTACGACTCCGGGTTGCCCCGGCCCCGCACGATGTAGGTGTCCGTGCCCATCGAGCCGGGGATGACGCCCAGGTCCCCGGCGCCCGCCTTGATCGCGCCCTTCCTGGTGATCCACCGGTCCTTGCCGCCATGGGACTCCCGCTCGGTGTAATTGTGATGGCAGTTGACGACCCGCACCGTGATCGACTCCGCCTTCACCTTCCGCTTCGGGCTGATGGCCTGCGCCAGGGACTTCAGCAGTTCGCGGTTCATCCGCGCGCGGGACTCATACGCGTAGCGCTGCGCCCACAGCATGTCGCTGATGTAGGCGTCGAACTCCGGCGTTCCCTCAGTGAAGTAGGCCAGGTCAGGATCTGGCAGGGAGCCGAGGTACTCCCGCATCAGCCCCTTGGCCTTCCCGATGTGGTGCGTCGCCAGCTGGTTGCCGATGCCACGGGAACCGGAGTGCAGGACCGTCCACACCGCCCCGCGCTCATCGGTTGAAATTTCAACAAAATGGTTGCCTGATCCCAGGGTGCCGAACTGCGTGATGGCCGTCGCCTGCTGCCGGGCGGACAATGGCGACGGCGGCTCGCCGACGACGCCGAAGACGTCCCGGTACTCATCGCGGTAGCCGAGGTCGCGTCCCTTGCCGACCCCCGCGGGGATGCGCTGCGCGATCAGGGACAGCAGGGGATCGAGGTTGTCCGGCAGGTCGCTCGCCGTATATGTCGTCTCGGTAGCGATCATGCCGCACCCGAGGTCAACTCCCGCGAACGACGGAACGACAGCGCCTTCCGTCGGAATAACCGATCCAACGCATCCTCCGATCCCCACATGCGCGTCGGGCATGAGCGCGACATGACCCGCCACAAAAGGCAGCCGGGATGCCCGGCTAGCCTGCTGCCTGGCCTGATAGTCGACTTCGCTGCCCCATATCAGCAGCTTGTCGTTTACTTTCTCCATTGTGAAACCTAAATTCACGCGATTACTGGCCGGTCAAATATTTATCAGCGCGCCCATATCCAGAGCAACGCGTTATTCCGCCGGTCCTCGGCCCTGGCTTCCGGCGCGGCGCTCGGCTACGTTCAGATCGGATAGGGGGTGAGCCGTGATCGAGCCGTATCAGGCGCTCGGCCTGGTGCCCACGATGCGGGGCATCCGGCGGCGCGAAGAGATCAGCGTGAACATCGAGCACCTGACCCACCTGATCAAGGCCGCGTCCTGGCTGTCCAGCCTGGACCTGCCGGTCAGGCTCATCGCCGTACCGGAAGGCGCACTGCAAGGGTTCAACGACGAGGTCCTTGACCTCAACCACGAGGAGTTCGCCCGCGAGTGCGCCATCGACATCCCGGGGCCGGAGACCGACGCGCTCGGCGCGCTGGCGCGGCAGTGGAACGCGTACCTGATGGCCCAGGCCAAGGCCCGCCACCCGGAGTTCCCCGGGCGCTTCTTCAACGTCGGGTTCATCCTGTCACCCGAGGGCGAGGTCATCCTGCGGCACCACAAGGTGGTGCCGCTGCTGCCGGTGGAGCACTCGGTGACCCCGCACAACGTCTGGGACAGGTGGATCGAGCTGTACGGCCGCAACCTGGACGCGTTCTACCCGGTGGCCGACACCGAGATCGGCCGCCTCGGATTCCTGATGGCCAACGAGGGCTCCTACCCGGAGAACGCGCGCGGCCTGGCCATGAACGGCGCCGAGGTCGTCTACCGTGGCCCCTACCCGCACCCGCACGTGGGCAACGGCCTGTTCGAGGTGCAGAACCGCGCCCGGGCGCTCGACAACAACTTCTACCTGATCGCCTGCAACGTGGGCACGTACTACCTGCACACCGACTCCGACATACCGATCGACACGTTCGGCGGCGGCTCGGCCGTGATCGACTACCGCGGCCAGATCATCGGACGGCACAACTACAGCGCCGGGTCCTCCTGGGTCGCCGGGACGATCGACGTGCAGGCACTTCGCCAGTTCCGGGCCAGCGCGCAGTGGGACAACTGGATCAAGGACCTCACCACCGAGCAGTACCAGCTCATCTACGAGCAACCCGTCTACCCCAAGAACCTCTACCTCGACCGCGCTCCCTACGACCACCAGGAGTACCGCCGCGAGGTGATCGAGCGACAGATCGAGCTGATGCACGAACGCGATGTCTGGCGCCGCCCCGACAAGTGAGTGGCCGCCGTCGCGGCCCGTCATGGGGTACAACACCTGGTATCAGTTCCGGACCGGCATCACCGAGTCCATCGTTCTCCGGCAGGCGGAACTGCTGGTCAGCTCGGGGCTGGCCGCGGCGGGGTACACCTGCGTCAACCTGGATGACGGGTGGATGGCCCCTGCGCGGGCCGCCGACGGGGAACTGACGGGAGACACCGCGAAGTTCCCGCACGGGATTGGCTGGCTAGCCGAGCAGATTCACGCCCTCGGCCTGCGGTTCGGGCTCTACACGGCGATCGGCAGCAGAACCTGCCAGTCCCTGCCCGCGAGCTGGGACCACTACGACCAGGACGCGCGGACCTTCGCGGCGTGGGGGGTCGACTTCGTCAAGGTCGACGACTGCGGCGGACTGCCCCAGGGGACCACCGTGGCGGCGCTGACGGAGCACTTCCGCGAGTTCGGCGACTGCCTGCGCCGGCATAACCCGCACGTGGTGTACTCACAAGAACTGCCCATCCACCAGATCGGAAAGCCCAGCTTCCGCGCCGCCGTCCAGGCCTCGGCGCAGTCCGCGCACATGTGGCGGGTCGCCCACGACGAGAACCCGCTGTCGCGGGAGTACGCCTACCCGATGATCCTTGGCCACCTGGCGGCCGACCTTGACCTGCATCCCTTCGCCGGGCCGGGCCACTGGAACGACCTGGACATGATCGCCCCGAACTTCCCGGCCAGCGGCTGGACGCTCACCGACCTGCGCACCCAGCTGTCGGTCTGGGCGATGGAAGCTAGCCCGCTGCTTATCTCGGCGGACATCGGCGCGCTGCCGCCAGAGGCGCTGGCCGCCTTGAAGAACCCGCACATGATCGCCATCGACCAGAGCGGCGAGCAGTGCTCCACGGTGATCATGCAGGGCGACATCGAGGCGCTGATGAAGCCTGATCCCGATGGAGGGACGGCGGTGCTGTTCGTCAACCTGGGGACCGGCGAAGCCACCGGGCATTTCGCGCTGTCCCAGCTCGGCATCGCCTCCGCCCGGGCCACCGCGCACGACGTGTGGACCGGGGAAACGACTGCCCTCAGCGCGGTTTCCGTCACCCTGGCGGCGGGACAGACGTTGCTACTGCACATCAAAGGCCACTGAGGAATGGCTAGCCGGGCGGCGTCATGCGGCTAGCGGACTCCTTGACCGCCGCCCGGCTCGCGGAGCACCTGCGGACCTGGCGCCCCTATCCGCCGATCGCCGACCGCCGCTACTGGGAGCGCGTGCCCGGGGAAATCCGCGAACGTCTCCTGGCCCAGACCGCGCCGTTCACGGAGCGGCCGTGGCCGCTGCTGACCGCCACCCTCTACGGCCGGTTCAAGGCGGACGGGGACCGGCAGGCGTACGAGCGCCCGTACTTCGCCCGGCGGGACAAGCTGATCGCCGCCATCATCACGGCGGTCCTCACCGGTGACGCCAGTACCGCGGACATCACGGACGGCGTCTGGCTGCTGTGCGAGGAGAGCACCTGGTGCCTGCCCGCGCACCAGCCCAGTGCTGGCCAATACAGTGCTGGCCAATACAGGGGGCTGCCCGACCCGGATAACCCGCACGTCGACCTGTTCGCCGCCGAGACCGCCGCGCTGCTCGCCTGGACCGCCCGGCTGACCGGCGAGCATGAGGCCCGCATCCGCCGTGAGGTGATAAAACGCGTCCTTGACCCGTACCGCGCGCGCGATGACTGGCACTGGCTCGGCCTGAACCACCGCGGTCACCTGAACAACTGGACCCCGTGGATCCACGCGAACCTGCTCACCGCCAGCCTGCTCCTCGACGACCAGCCGCACCGCACCGCCATCCGGGCGGTCGCCGCTCTCGACCGCTATCTCGACGCGGTACCGGAAGACGGCGGCTGTGACGAGGGCGCCAGCTACTGGTGGCGGGCCGGCGCCTCGCTGTTCGAGTGCCTGCAGGTCCTCGCCGAAGCCTGCGGTAACGACTTCGGCGCCTTCCAGCTGCCCAAGGTGCGGGCCATCGCCCGGTACCCGATGGCCGCGCACATCGCCGGCGACGTGCACGTCAACTTCGCGGACGGCCCGGTCCGCCCGCCGGGCAGCGTCCCGCACCTGCTGTACCGCTTCGCCGCCCGGACCGGCGACGCCCAGGTACGGCAGCACGCCCGGGCGATGCGGCCGGAGCACGCCAGCCTGGTCACCGGACCTAACGGGTCACTGAGCCGCGTGCTCGCGGCGATCACCGATGACGCGTGGTGCGCGCTGCCGCCCGCGCGCTTCCCCGCACCGCTCCAGTGCTGGCTGCCGGACACCGGCGTGCTGACCGCCCGGGAACGCGAAGGCGACACGGCGGGCCTGTACCTGGCCGCGAAGGCCGGCCACAACGACGAATCGCACAACCACAATGACGTCGGTTCCTTCGTCATCGCGTACAACGGCCGCCCGCTGCTGATCGACCCCGGCGCGGGCGTCTATACGCGGCAGACGTTCGGCCCGGACCGCTACGAGATCTGGACCATGCAGAGCTCCTGGCACAACACCCCCGCCCCGGGCGGCCACCCGCAGGCCGCGGGCCGCGCGCACCGCGCCACGGACGTCAGCGCGTCCCTGTCCGCGGCCGCCGCCGAGCTGGCGCTTGACCTGGCCGCCGCCTACCCCGCCGCGGCCGGCGTCCGCTCCTGGCGCCGCACGTTGCGGCTTGACCGCACCGCGGCGCTCATCGCGGTCCACGACAGCTGGGAGCTGAGCCAGTCATCCGAACGGACCGCGTGCTACCTCATCACGCCCGTGGAGCCCCAGGTGGCCGACGGGAGGATCCTGCTCCCGTTCGGACTCGTGATCGATGTCGACGCCACCGTGTATTACGGCAACATCGGGGATTCGCGCGCCGCGGCCCGCATCGGCGTTGAGCGCCGCGACCTGGACGACCCGCAGCTGCGGGCGATCTGGGGCGAGTCCCTGTACCGGATCACCGTGACGCTGCCCGGGCAGCGCGGCTCACTCACCACCGTTGTCCGGCCGCAACCTCAACCCTGAACCCGAGCCGCCCCGCCCCGCTTACCCGCCCGTGAGCTCATCGAGGAATCCGAGGATCGCGCCGTTCACCTCATCCGGGTGCGTCACGTTCGAGGCGTGCGAGGCGCCATCGACGGTGACCAGCGTGACGGGGCCGCCCAGGCCGTCCCTGACCGCCTCCGCGCGCGTCACCGGGATGGCGGTGTCGGCCGTCCCGTGCACGATCAGCGTGGGACAGCTGATCTCGCTCAGGCGGCCCGTTACGTCGTCCCTGTCCATCAGGCACCGGAACGGCCAGCTCAGCTGGCCAAGATCATCCGGTGCCCACTGCGCGTACTGCTCGTTCCACTTGGCGTACCACTCGTCCCACTGGCCGGGCCCCAAGATGATCGAGGCGACCACTTCCTGGACGGGCCCGGGACCGTGATCGAGCCAGGCCTGGTGGATCTGCTCATATCCCGGCGCCATGGCCGGGTCCTCCTGGCCCGCCTGGCTGTCGATCAGGACCAGCGCCCGCACCCGCTCCGGTGCGGTTAGCGCGGCGCGCAGGGACAGGAAGCCACCCTGTGACATGCCGGCCAGGACCGCCCGCTCGATACCGAGGTGGTCGAGCAGCGCGAGGACGTCGGCCGCCGAATCCCAGTAGGTGAAGTCCCCGGTCGCCCGGGTTCCGCCGTGCCCTCGCTGGTCCCAGGTGATCACCCGGTACCGTGGCGCGAGCGCTGCGACCTGGCGGTCGAACATCGTATGGTCCATCAGGAACCCGTGGCTGAACACCACGGCTGGGCCTGGGCCCCCCGAGTCGGTGTAGGTGATCTCGACCCCGTTTACTGCGGCTGTTGGCATACGCCGGAAGCTAGCGCACCGGGGCGGCGTAGCGCCAGAGGCGGCTCAGTACCGGATGCGGCTTGGCTAGGGACGTGGAGGCGCGCTCTGGCCGGGCTGTGCGGCAGATGTTGCCGATGCGGCTGACGCTGGGGCGAGTGCGGCTTGTTCCACCTCGATGACGGATTCAGCGCGCAGTTGCGCCTCGTATGCCTTCTTGCCCCCGCGTACGCCGAGCAGCCGCTTGCTCCACGCCAGGTAGGTGACGAGCAGCAGGTTGATCGCTAGTGCTCCGATTCGCAGCCAGGTCAGCTTCACGGTCAGGTCATATATTTCATAAGGCAAGAACACGGAAGTTGCGACCAGAGCAAAATATTCGCCCCAGCGCTGGCCCAGCCACAGGCCGATGGCCTCGATCAGCTCGATGAGCGCGTACGCGGCCAGGCCGATGGCCAGGTAAAGGAGCGTGCGGGGGTTGAGGGTGAAGGCGTCCTGGATGAACCCGAGAAGCTTGGAATGACTGACGTTGAAGCCGAGATCGCTATACAGCGTGCGGATCGCAGGCAGGTCGCTGTTGAACGCACGCTGGATGCCGGCCTTGTCGTACCGGAACCGCCAGACGCCGTAGGCGGCAGTGCCCAAGACCAGGAAGCGGAGGACCCGCTCCACCGCGAACACTCGTAGGAGCAACTCGCTGCGCAGTTCCTTGCCCCGACGGATCAGCGGCGCCTCGGCGGCCGGGCCGCGACTGTGATGCCCGTTAGTCACGTACGAGCCGCACCGCAGGCACCGCCACGCTACCCCGACAGCCGTCTGGGCCATAAGCCTGCCGCGCAGCTCAGGTTCGTCCGGCTCATAGCTCACGTGCCCCCTTCGGGCACAGCCGAGCAAGTTCCAGTTCACATCTCGAGAATAGGCCAGGCGCGTTCATGTCGGATGCGGCTTGCGGAGCGTGTCATGTCAGGCGTGTGGGGTTATCGCTGACAATTGGGGCACCAGTAGCGGACGCGCTCCTGTCCGGCGGGCCCGGCCTCGCCCTTGAGGATGACGGTTCCGCAGCGTCGGCAGGGCCGCCCCGCGCGTCCGTAGGCCCAAAGCTCCCGCCCGGGCCGGGTATCCCCGGTGGTGACGTGCCCTGGCCGTTCCTTGTTCGCGTCGAGCAGCTGGTGGCCGAGTTCGACGAGAGCGGTCAGTTCGTCGACGGAGAGGGACCCGACGGTCCGCCACGGGTCGATGCCACGGAGAAACAGCGTTTCGGCCAGGTAGACGGTCCCGAGGCCGGCTAGGTTCCGCTGGTCGAGCAGCGCCTCGCCGATGGGTCGGCCGGGCTCACGGCCAAGGCGTTCCACGGCCGCCGCCGCGTCCCAGTCCGGTCCGAGCAGGTCGGGACCCAGGTGCCCGATGACCTGATGCTCGCGTGACGTCCGCAGCACCTCGGTGATGCCGAGCTGGTACCCGGCGGCGAGCCACTCGGCGTTGGCGAGCAGCACCCGCAGCCGGTGGCTGTCCCGGAAGGGGCCCGCGGGCTGGATCCGCCAGGCTCCCTCCATCTTGAGGTGCGTGTGCACGGTGAGCCCGCGGTCGGTGCGGATCAGCAGGTGCTTGCCACGGGAGACGCCCTCCGTGACCGTCTGGCCGGCGAGGCTGACGGTGGCGTAACGCGGCACGCGGAAGTCACTGCGGGTCAGCACTCGCCCGGCGAGCGCCGTGTGCAGCCGCTGCGCGGTGTTCCATACGACGTCACCCTCGGGCACGACTCAAGTCTGCCCGAGGGTGACGCGTGGTCGGGGACCGGTCGTCAGTAGCGCCGGTCGCGGGGATCCTGGTAGCTGTTGCCGTAGCTCGCGCCGTAGCCGGCCCGGACCGGGTCGCTGCGGCCCAGGTCACCGCCGGACGGGTACCCGTCCGCGGGCAGCGGCCGGTAGTACGGGTCGTCGACCCCGGACTGTGATGGCCCGGACTG
>CAZORE010000136.1:18829-20252 GCA_964581815.1 uncultured Streptosporangiaceae bacterium
GCCCGGACTGTGACTGCCCGGACTGCTGTGACTGTCCGGACTGTGGCTGCGCGGACTGCGACGGCCCGGGCAGGGCAGGCGGGAAGGTTTGGCCAGGATAGGGGTAGGAGCCGGTGATCGCCACGTCGTACGGGTTGAGGCCGCCCTTGGCCGGGCCCTGGCCACCAGGCTGCGCGACGGGCGAGGACCCGGTGGCCGAGCCGTTGGCGGACGGGACCGGCGCGGAGAGAGGCATCGCCGGAAGCGGTGCCGGGGACTGCGCCTGCGGGCGCGACTGAGACTGCGACTGCGGGCGCGACTGCGACTGCGACTGCGACTGCTGCGGCTGCCGCTGTCCGTCGTACTGCCCGCCCGGCATCGTAGGCTGTGCCGGCCAGCCGGAAGTCGCCGAGCCGGAGCCGGCGGGATCGCCGATGGCGCGGGTCGATTGAGGCTGACTTGGGTGCCCGCTGGCCTGGCGGCCGTCCTGGCTGCCGTAGGCCGGGAGGTGTCCGGTGGCGGTCTGTCCGGCCGTCCCTGGCGCCTCCCCCCGGTACTGCCGGTACTCGCCGGTCCGCTGCTCCGCGGGCTGGAACGTAGCCGTGGGGTAGTCACCAGTGTGGCCGCTCTGGTACTGGCCGGTGATGAAGGTCTCGGCCTGCTCGGTCAGCATCGCCTGGGCCTGCGAGCGGCGTGCGGCCACCCGGTAGGAACGGCCGTCAGTCTCGCTGGTCGCGGACCGTGAGAACGCCTGGCTGGTCAGCGGGTCATCGTTGGCGCCGCCCCAGGCCGGCACCCCGCCACGGGAGGGAACCGGCCAGCCGCCCGAGTCACGGGCGCCTTCGCGCCGGTCAGCCTCGCGCCGGTCAGGCGTCCGCCATCCGCCGGTGTCGTCCCGGCCGCGCCCTGGCGCACCGGATGGCCCGTCCGGGCCCGGCCCGGACGGCCCGCGGCCACCGGGCCGCTGGTCAGAGTGCCCGGGTGCGCTGACCCGCTCGATGCGCTCAGTCCGGTCGCCCCGGTCGCCCCGGTCGTACTGCCGCCCGGCGGAGCCGCCGCCCGGCTGGAAGCCGTTCGGCTGGAACGAGGGGCGCGGCGGGGACTGCGGGAACCCGCCGGATGCGGACGCGGGCCGCTGCTGCGCCTGGCCTGGCCAGGCGGGGCTCGGTCCAGTACGTGGGCCGGGCCGCATGCCGTTGGGCCCGGCGGGAGGCCGGGAAGCGGTGACCCCGACGGTGGGGGTAGGCCCGGTGGCGGGCCGGGCCGGGGTAGGGCCGGTGGCGGAACGTGCGGGAGCGGGCCCGGTGGCGGACCGCACCGGAACGGGTCCGGTACCTGGACGCGTGGGCATGGGGCCGCTGCTGGTCCGGCTGCCGCTGCCCGGCTGGCCGAGCGCGAGCTGACCGCCGCTGCCCCGGGCGCCGGGCTGCCCGGCGCGGGGCAT
>CAZORE010000137.1:0-20037 GCA_964581815.1 uncultured Streptosporangiaceae bacterium
CTGCGCACCAAACGCGAAACCCTCCCACCCAAAAAACACGGCAACATCCCGCTGTAGTGACGTCGCATCATGACAAATGACATCACCTGCGGCCAATCGGAAGGCTTCCGGCTGCAATCCCGCGCCAAGTGGCCCGCGCACGGTCCAACCTGCCCTAGAGTCGTAAGACGATGAGCGAATTCGCCGCCCCGATGCCCGTCCTCGCCAGATACGCGGTCATGGTTGACGTCGGGTATATCTACGCGGCCGCGGGTGAGCTGCTCTTCGGCACCAGCGCGCGCCGTGACTACCGGGTCGACGCCGTTGGCCTGATCCAGGCGGTCACGAAGCACGCTGATGAGCTCTTCCGCGGCGAACTGCTCCGCGTTTACTGGTACGACGCGGCCCGTGACCGGGTCCCCACGATCGACCAGCGCGTCGTCGCCCAGATGGCATGGGTCAAGCTCCGGCTCGGCAACCTGAACGCCCGCGGTCAGCAGAAGGGCGTGGACGCCAACATCCGCGCCGACATGGAGGCCCTGGCCAGGCACCGCGCGATCACCGACGCGGTCCTTATCGCCGGCGACGAGGACATGGTGCCGGCCGTTGAGGCCGCGCAGGCCTACGGCGTACGGGTCCACCTGTGGGGCATCGAGCCGCCGTACGGCACCAACCAGGCCGAGCGCCTGGTCTGGGAGTCCGACACGGTGGACGTGCTCGACGCCCCCTTCGTGCGGCCGTACTTCACCAGGAACCCGGTGACCGAGGCGCCCCGGCCCGACGTGCAAGCCTCCGTCCCGTCTCCCGCCCAGTTGTTCGGCGAGCACCGCCCGCGCCCGCCCGTGCAGATCGGCAGGAACTCGCACCTCTCCCAGACCGGGCCGATACCGCACATGTCGTCGTCGCAGACCGGCCCCCTGCCGCGGCTCGGCCCGGACCGGCGGCACGTCGAGGAGGCCGGCGAGCACGTCGCCCACAAGTGGATACTCACCCGTGGCGCCGACAACATCAGGGACTTGCTGCCAGGCCCGATCCTGCCGCCCGTCATCGACAAGGAACTGCTCGTCGAGGCGGAGAAAGAGCTCGGTCAGTCGCTGCGCCCCTACCAGGAAGCCCGCGAATGGCTGCGGGACGCGTTCTGGGCGCGGGTGCACCGCGAGTTCGGCATCGGGGTCGGCAAGTCCCGTGGCTGACGGCGAGCGCAGCGAGCCGTTCCTGCGCGTGGTCCGCGGCGAGCCCAGCCCAGAGGAGATCGCCGCCCTGGTCGCCACGCTGACCGCCATCGCCGCCGCCCAGTCGCGGGCTGCGGAAGAGGCGAAACCCGCACCCGTTCCGCCTCTCTGGAATGCCCCGGCCCGTCGGCTGCGCGTGCCGCTGCACCCAGCTCCCGGCGCCTGGCGCCGCTCCGCCCTCCCCTGACGGCAACCCCCAAGATCGTCATGTGGCGTTTGGCCGGCTATAGCCGGCCAAACGCCGCACGGGGAAGCGCGGATAGGCCTTGTCCGGGGGATGGCCGGCCAGGTACGTTCGCCGCGTGACTGAGCGGTGGCGCGACGTGGCGCATATCGGGCATGCGGAATTGCTGACGCCGACGCCGGAGGCGTCGCTCGAGTACTTCACCACGCTGCTCGGGCTAACGCTGGCCGACGAGCGGCCCGGGTCCTGGTACCTGCGGGGATACGGTGACTACGAGCCCTACTGCCTCAAGCTGACCGCCGCCGCTGCCCCCGGGCTTGGCCACCTGGCGGTGCGCGCCTGGTCGCCAGAGGCGCTGAGCAGGCGGGTGGAGTGGCTCAAGGCGGCAGGCGTGCCCGGCCGATGGGTGGAGCCGGATTGCGGCAAGGGTCCGGCCTACGAGTTCACCGACCCCGACGGCCACCCGGTCCGGATCTACTACCACACCACGAAGTACCAGCCGCCCGCCGCCGAGCGGCCAGCGATGAAGTCCAACCACCAGCGGTACCGCGGGGCCGGGGCGAACGTGCGGCGGCTTGAGCACGTGAACCTGATGGCCCGGGACGTGCGGGCCTGCCGGGAGTTCTGGGCGGACGGGTTCGGCCTGCGCACGTTCGAGGTCATCAGGCGCGACGACGGGTCGGAGGACGGGGCCTGGCTGTCCTCGACCGTCCAGGGTCACGAGGTCATCTACGTGCGCGACTACCTGGGCGGCACCGGGCTGTCTGGCTCAGGGCGGCTGCACCACCTGGCGTTCTGGGTCGACTCGCGGGAGGACGTGCTGCGCGCGGCCGACCTGATGAACGACGCCGGCGTGCCCATCGAGGCGGGACCGTCGCGGCACATCCCGATCCAGGGCTTCTACCTCTACACCCGCGAGCCGGGCGGCAACCGGATCGAGGTCTGCTCCGGCGGCTACCTCGGCTTCGACCCCGACGACGACCCGGTGGTGTGGACGGCGGCGGAGTACGCCGCCAAGCCGGGCTGGGGCGCCCGCCTCCCGTCGACCTTCCGCAGCTACGGCACTCCCCCGGTGGGCGCACCAGAAGAATCGGTGAGCTCCGACTGGCCCGCCCCGTTCCCCACCCGGATCGGCTAGCGTGCTAGGGGCGTCGTCGCCGAGCCGAAGGGTGTCACCGGGGTAGGCATGAGGAAAGTCGCAGGTCTTGTCGTAGCGGTCGTCGTCGTGCTCGGCATCGCGGGCTGCGGGTTCCTGCACGCCGCCGGCGCGAGCGCGACGCCGTCCGGCCTGGGCAGTCCCAGCGGCAGCGCGAACAGCACAGCGAGCAAGTCGATCGTCAACGTGGCGACAAGCACCAGGACGTACTCCCTGACCGTCGGCGGACTCAAGCGCAGTTACGAGGTCATCGCGCCGGTCAGCGGGCTGCCCGGGTCGGCCCCCGTCATCGTCATGCTCTCCGGCGACGGCGCCCCCGTCTCCGCGGAGATGACCAGGGACCAACTGGTCCCCTACGCGAGCAGCGACCAGGCAGAGATCGTCTACCCGGTGGCGGTGCATGCGACATGGAACTCCGTCGACTGCTGCGGCTACGCGCACACGCACCACGTGGACGACCTGGCCTTCATGAAGGCGCTCGTGCCCGCGATGGATCCCGGTCACGCGCGGCCCGTCTACGTTGCGGGGTACAGCAACGGCGGCCGGCTCGCTTACCGGGTCGCGTGCACCGACCCGGGCCTGTTCGACGCCTATGCGGCGGTGAAGGGCCTCCCGAGCCCCGGCTGCCTGCCGGGCAAGCCGGTGACGATCTTGCACCTCGCGTCGCTTGACGACCCGGAGGCGAGATATAAGCCCGGCGGGAAGCCCACCAGCGACGACCCGATCCCGGTCATCACGCTGGTCGCCGGGCTGCGTGAGGCAGACAAGTGCCCGGCCAGTCCCGTCGTGACGCATACGGGGAGCATGACCCTGGACACGTGGTCCGGATGCGCGGCCGGTGTCCGGCTCGCGTTCGCGACCTGGACGGACGGCAAGCACTCCTTCCCGCGCCCGCCGTACAGCGTGCCCGCGGGCGCGCAGGTCATCTGGTCCTTCTTCACGAACACGCCGCTGGCGCCGCTTCCATAGGAGCCGTACCCGCCCAGATCGGCTAGCGTGTTTGAGGCGATGTCTCCGAGCCGAAGGGTGTCACCGGGGTAGGCATGAGGAAAGTCGCAGGTCTTGTCGTAGCGGTCGTCGTCGTGCTCGGCATCGCGGGCTGCGGGTTCCTGCACGCCGCCGGCGCGAGCGCCACGCGGTCCGGCCCGGGCAACGTGAGCAGCACCGCGAGCACGAAGGTTGTCAAGGTCGCGACGAGTACCAAGACGTACTCCCTGACGGTCGGCGGCCTCAAGCGCAGTTACGAGGTCATAGCACCAGTCAGCGGCCTACCCAAGTCGGCGCCGGTCATCGTCATGCTCTCCGGCTACGGCGCCTCCGTTTCCTCGGAGATCACCAGGGACCAGATGGTCCCCTATGCGAGCAGCGACCAGGCGGAGATCGTCTACCCGGTGGCGGTGAAGGCGTCATGGAACGCCGGTGGCTGCTGCGGCTACGCGCACACGCACGGCGTGGACGACCTGGCCTTCATGAAGGCGCTCGTGCCCGCGGTGGATCCGGGTCACGCGCGGCCCGTCTACGTCGTCGGGTACAGCAACGGCGGCCGGCTCGCCTACCGGGTCGCCTGTACCGACCGGGGCCTGTTCGACGCCTACGCGGCGGTGAAGGGCGGTCCGAGCCCCGACTGCATGGTGAGCAAGCCGGTGACGATCGCGCAGCTCGCGTCGCTGGACGACACGGAAGTGCCCTATAAGCCCGGCGCGAAGGGCAGAGAGCTGATGCCGGTCACCACGCTGGTGGCCAAGCTGCGGGAGACGGACCAGTGCGCGGGTCAGCCGATCGTGACGCACTCGGGGAGCATGACCCTGGACACGTGGTCCGGGTGCGCCGCCGGGAGCCGGCTCGCGTTCGCGACCTGGACGGACGGCAAGCACTCCTTCCCGCGCCCGCCGTACAGCGTGCCCGCGGGCGCGCAGGTCATCTGGTCCTTCTTCACGAACACGCCGCTGGCGCCGCTTCCGTAGGCGCGCCTGCTGAATCGCCGCCTCGCCGTCAGGACAGAGCGGGGATCAGCGGGAGGGCCAGCCGCATCGTCGTGCCGCCACCGCGGGCCGGCTCGGCCGCCACCGTGCCGCCGTGCCCGGTGACGATTTCCCGCACGACCGCCAGGCCGAGGCCGGAGCCGGGCGCCGAGCGGGCCGACAGGGCGCGGTAGAAGCGGTCGAAGACGAAGGGCAGGTCCGCGCGGGCGATGCCGGGGCCGTGGTCGCGCACGGTGAGCTCGCCGCCGGCTAGCCGCACCTCGACCGGGCCCTCGGGCGGGCCGAACTTGGCGGCGTTGTCGAGCAGGTTCCTGACCGCGACGCGCAGCCGCTCGGCGTTGCCGTCGACGACACCGCCGGCGAGCTGCGCGGTGAACTCCGTTTTCGGCCAGTCCCGCCGCGCCGCCTCGAGGGCCTCCGCGGTGACGGCGTCGAGCCGCAGCGGGGAGCGCTCCGCGGCGGGCGGCTCGCCCCTGGCCAGGTCCGTCACGCTGGATACCAGGCGGCTCAGCTCCGCGACCTGGTCGGTGACCCGCGCAAGCACCTCGTGGCGCTCCGCGGCGGGCAGGCCAGGGTTCTCCGCCAGGACGTCCACGTTGATCCGCAGGCTGGCCAGCGGGGTGCGCAGCTCGTGGCTGGCATCGCTGACCAGCCGCCGCTGCGCGTCAAGCGAGCGCTGCAGCGCGCTCAGCATGGCGTTGAACGTCGCGGCGAGCCTGCCGACCTCGTCGCGGCGGCCGACCTCCACCCGCCTGCCCGGGTCGCCGGTCAGCGAGACCTCCTCGGCGACGCTGGCCAGCCGGGTGACCGGCGCGAGCCCGGTCGTCGCCACCGCCCAGCCGACGAGGGTGGCGGCGAGCACGCCGATCGCGCTGAGCGTGGCGAGCGTGGCGCCGACGCTGGTGACCTCCAGGTCAGTGGCGGTGAGCGGCTCGGCCACCTGCAAGGCCAGGCCGGGGGCGAGCGGCTCGGTGCGGACCATGGCCGAGGTCCCGTTGACCTTGGTGACGGCATCGAACGGGGCGGCCCGGCCCGCCGCCACGCTAATCGCGGCCGCGCTCGGCGTGAGCCACCCCTCGTCGCCGGCCGGCGCCCGGACCTGGCCGACCGAGGTGATCAGCTGGGCGTAGGTGACGACGCCGAACCCGGACGAGTGCGGTAGCCAGCCGTCGGGGATGTGCCCGTGGTAAGGGCGAGCATCGTGCTCGATGGCCAGGGCCCGGGCGGCCACCTCCTGGCTGACCTGGTTCTGCAGGTCGGTGCGGATCGCGAAGAAGGCGACCGCGGTGATGGCGAGGGCGACGGCCGCCACCGCCCCGGCAGCGACGAGGGTGAACCGGGTCTTGAGCGTCAGGCGCGAACGCATCGTCATCCGCCTGCCCGCAGCACGTACCCGACGCCGCGCACGTTGTGCACCAGCCTTGGCAGGCCCTCGGCCTCGAGCTTGCGGCGCAGCAGCGTGACGAAGACCTGCAGCGCGTTCGAGGCGGGCGCCTCGCCGTAGCCCCAGACCCGGTCGGTGATCACCTCGTAGCTGAGCACGTGCTCCGCGTTGCGGACAAGCAACTCGAGGAGGGCGAACTCGATCTTGGTGAGGACCAGGGATGCCCCGGCCCTGGTGGCCGTGTGGCTGGTGAGGTCAAGCGTGAGGTCGGCGTAGCCGAGCAGGTCGCGGGCCGGCCTGGTGCGCCGCAGCAGCGCGTTCACCCGGGCGAGCAGCTCGCGCAGCGCGAAGGGCTTGACCAGGTAGTCATCAGCGCCGGCCTCCAGCCCGTCCACCCGGTCGTCGATCGCGTCCCGCGCGGTGAGCACGAGGACCGGGGTGGCGTCGCCGCGGCCGCGCAGTGCCCGGCAGGTGTCCAGCCCGTTCAGCATGGGCATCAGGACGTCCAGGATGACCAGGTCGACGGGCGCCTGGGCGAGCGCGGTCAGCGCCTCGGCGCCGTTGGCCGCCGTGGCCACGGCGTAGCCGGCGTAGCCGAGGGCACGGCGCAGCGAGTCGCGCACGTCGAAGTCGTCGTCCACGACGAGCAGCCGCGACTGGGCATCCCCTCCGCCCGGCCTCCCGTCGGACGTACCCAGGAGCGAACGGGGGGCCGCACCCCCAGGCGATAGCTGCATGGCTGAGAGTGAAGCAAGGCTTGCTGCGAGAAGACTGAGAGTTAGCTCAGGACCTTAACTTTTTCATTAGCTTTTAACAATCGCTGGCCAGGCTCGATCCCATGTCTCCCAGCAGCCCGGCAAGCACGGCAGCTCCGCCCACCGCGGCGGCGCCGCAAGCCCCCCCGGCAGACACGCGAACCCGTCCGGCCCTGTGGCTCGTCCGGCACGGCGAGTCCACGTGGAACGTCGCCGGGCTCGCCCAGGGCCATAACGACGAGGCGGAGCTCACCGAGCGCGGGCTGCGCCAGGCGGCCGAGGCCGCCTGGCAGTTCCACGGCCGGGCGGTCCGCTCGATCTACGCCAGCGACCTGCGCCGCGCCCGGCAGACCGCGGCCGCGTTCGCCGCGGTGCTCGGGCTGCCTGTGCATACCGACACCCGGCTACGAGAACGGTCACTTGGCGTACTCGAGGGGTCACGCAGCACTACCATCGATGAGTCGGCTACTGGCTTGGCTGGCGGTCTCGTCATCGACCCCGACACCAGGCCGCCCGCCGGGGAGTCGGTGCGCGACCTGTACCTGCGCGCCGCGGAGTTCTGCGACGACCTCGCCGCTCGCCTGCGTGACGGCCGTGAGGCTTCCCCCTGGCCGGCCGGCCCTGGATCAGTCGGCACTGGGGGGGACGTGCTGGTCATCGCGCACGGGGGCACGGTACGCGTCCTCGACGCGTACCTGCACGGAGTCGCCGTCGACGAGATGACCTGGCGTCCGGTGGGCAATGCGGCCATCGTCCGGATTCCGGAATTCGGTTCCCAACCCCGAGGAGGAAGTCGATGAACCAAACCCTGCTGACACTGCCCGAGCGACCGGTTAAGCCGCGCACCAGCGGCCTGACCATGGTGATCGACGGCGGCGTACCGCTCGGCCTGTTCGGCGACCTGGTCGAACTCGGCGCGGAGTACATCGACTACGTCAAGTTCGGCTGGGGCACCTCAGTGGTCACCGGCTGCCTGCGCGAGAAGATCAGCGTGCTCGGCGCCCACGGCATCGACTTCTACTTCGGCGGGACGCTGTTCGAGAAGTTCGTGCTGCAGGGCCACTTCGAGGACTACCGCCGCTTCTGTGAGGAGCACGGCGCCCGGCACGTCGAGGTGTCCAACGGCACCATCGAGATGTCCAACGCGGAGAAGGCCGGTTACATACGTAAACTCGTCCCCGACTTCACCGTCGTGTCCGAGGTCGGCTTCAAGGACCCGGGCCGCTCGGAGATGCTGCCGCCGAGCGAGTGGGTCGCCAGCATCAAGGAGGACATCGACGCGGGCGCCTCGCTGGTGACCCTGGAGGCGCGGGAGAGCGGCAAGTCCGGCATCTGCCGCCCCGACGGCGAGCTCAGGTACGGCCTGATCGAGGACGTGCTGCACGCGGGCATCGGCGTCGACACCCTGCTCTTCGAGGCGCCCACCACCGCGCTGCAGACCCACATGATCAAGCGGATCGGGCCGAACGTGAACCTGGGCAACGTGCCCGCGCAGGGCGTCATCGGCCTTGAGACGCTGCGACTCGGGCTGCGTGCCGACACCCTGACCGCCTTCGAGTAAACCGACCACGTTAGGCGAGCAAACCGTGCGAACGACTCACGATGTCTTCCACCTGGCGATCCCCGTGCACGACCTGGATGCGGCGCAGGACTTCTACGTGACCAGGCTGGGCTGCAAGCTCGCCCGGCGGTACGACGACCGGATCACCCTGGACTTCTTCGGCGACCAGGTGGTGTGCCACCTGACCCCGGGCGAGCCCGCCACCCCGGAGAGCCTGTACCCCCGGCACTTCGGCGTCACGTTCAAGGCGGCGGCCGACTTCGAGGCGCTCTACGCGTGCGCGGTGACCAGGAAGATCCCTGTCTACCACGATCTCTCGCGGCGCTTCGAGGGCCTGGTGGAGGAGCACCGCACGTTCGTGCTCGTTGACCCGGCCGGGAACCTCCTTGAGTTCAAGCACTACAACGACCCGCGGATGATGTACTAAATGGACGCTTTTCGCGCTACTCCTGCCCCGCAGATCACGGCTGTACGTGTTGGCCAGGATGAAGAGGGTTCGGTCATACGCGGCTGGATCGAGGAGGCCGCCGCCCGGCATGGCGATGACGTCTACCTCGCCGACGCCCGCGGCAAGGCGGCACTGACCTACGCTGGCCTGCTCGGCATCGTCCGCGATACGGAGCGCCGCCTGGACGAGGCGGGCCTGCCGCGTGGCGCCCGGGTCTACATCAGGCTCGCCGACCCGCTCGGCTATGCCACCGCCCTCGTCGCGCTCATCGCGGCCGGCCGGGTCGTGGTCCCGCTCGACCCTGGTGCACCCGACTCGGACATCGCCCGGGTGATCGGCGTCGCGCGGCCGGCCGGCATGGTCACCGGTGGCGCCGGGCCGGCTACCGGAACCATGGCCGCCGACAGCGGAGCCACGCCCTCGTTCGGAATTACCGCTTTCGATCTTTCGCCGTTGACCGCGGGGGCCGACGGCGGCGGGATCTTCCTGTGCACCAGCGGCACCACGGGAACGCCCAAGGGGATCCTGCTGGGGGAAGCGCAACTGGCCCACGTGGCATCGAGCGTGGCGGACTGGCACCGGCTGGGCCGGTCCGACCGCGGCTACTGCTCGCTGCCGCTGTTTCACGTCAACGCGGAGGTCGTCGGGCTGCTCGCCACGCTCCGGGCCGGCGCCTACCTGGCGGTTGACCGCAAGTTCAGCAGGCGCGGGTTCTGGGACCTGATCAGCGCGGAGCGCATCACCTGGATCAACGCGGTGCCCGCGATCATCTCCATCCTCGCCATGGACCCTCCGGCGGACCCGCCCGCGCGGCTGCGCTTCGTCCGGTCGGCCTCGGCGCCGCTGCCGCGAGCCGCGCTTGAGCGGTTCGAGCGGTCGGTCGGCGTGCCGGTCATCGAGACGTACGGGATGACCGAGGCGGCCAGCATGATCACGGCCAACCCGCTTGACGGGCCGCGTAAGCCAGGATCGGCGGGCCGCCCGGCGAGCGCGCAGGTCCGCATTGCCCTTCCCGACCCTCCCGCCCTTCCCGGCGGACGGCTGGCGACCGCCGGCGACATCGGGCGGGTGCTGATCCGCGGGGCAGGCGTCATCACCGCGTACGCCTCCGGCGGCCGGCCGGGCGCGATCGACGACGAGGGCTGGCTGGACACCGGCGACCTCGGGTACCTGGACGCCGACGGCTACCTGTTCCTCGCCGGACGGTCCGACGACGTGATCAACCGGGGCGGGGAGAAGATCTACCCCAGGGAGATCGAGGAGATCCTGCTCGCCCAGCCCGGCGTCCATTCCGCCGCCGTGGTCGGCCTGACGGACGAGGTGCTCGGCGAGCGGCCGGTCGCCTACGTGGTGCCCGAGTGCGGCGCCGTCGCGGGCGAGATCGAGGACGTGCTGCGCGCGGCGTGCGCGCAGCGGCTGCCGCGGCACAAGCAGCCCAGCGAGTTCTGGCTGGTCGATGAGATGCCGCTCGGCCCGACCGGGAAGATCTCCCGGCGGCTGCTGAAGGAATCGGCGGCCGCGCCGCCGTGAGCTCTGCTCTTTCCGACACCCAGCCGGCCCCGCCAGCCCCCGCTGGCGCGGCCGGACGGCGTTCCCGGCCGCACATCGTCGCGTTCGACCTGATCCGGCTGGTCATCATGGTGTTCGTGGTAAGCGTGCACACGCTGGCCTTCGGCGGCGGCACGGTCACCATGAGCATCGGCGCGGTCACCACCGTCTTCCACACCAGCCGGGAGCTCTTCCTCCTGCTGACCGCCCTCGTCCTGACCTACAACTACGGGCACCGCGACCAGCTCAAGGGAGGCCGGTTCTGGCGGCGCCGGTTCTGGCTGGTGGTCCCGGCCTACGTCACCTGGTCCGCGATCTACTACGCGGCGGACGGCCGCGCTCGCGGGGCCTTCCCCACGGCGTTCCTGCATGACCTGCAGGACGCGGGCGCCCGGTACCACCTGTACTTCCTGCTCGTCAGCATGCAGATCTACCTGCTCTTCCCGGTGATCCGGTGGGTGCTCAAGAAGACCGAGCGGTACCACGCCTGGCTGTTCGGTGTCGCGCTCGCCTACCAGGTCTGGCTGACCATCGGGCTGCACTACAAGGTCGGGCGGCAGGGTAACGGGCTGGTCGCGCAGTTCCTGAACGGGGCCGGGCAGGGCTACTGGGTCGACACGTACGTCTTCTACGTCGTGGCGGGCGCGCTAGCCGGCTGGCACTTCGAGCGGCTCTGCGCGTTCACCCGACGGTTCTTGCGTAGCGGGCGGCGCGTCGCTCTCGTGGCGGCCGCCGGCGTGGCCGCGGGCATCGCGGTCTACCTGACCGAGATCGAGGTCTTCGGCGCCACGCCGGACAGCGCGAGCGCGGTCTTCCAGCCGGTCGTCATCGTCGAGGCGCTCGCCTTCGGCTGGGCGCTGCTCGGCGCCGGACTGCGGTGGAGCGACCGTGGCGCGCCCGGGCGGAAATTCTGCGCCGCGGGGTCGGCCAGCTCGTTCGGCATCTACCTGGCTCACCCGCTGGTCCTGCAGGCGCTGCTGCTCGTCGCCGGGTCCAGCGTGCTCGGGGCGAACGGCGGCATCCTCGGCGCGCTGCACCGCCTGCACCGCTCCAGCGTCGTGGTGCTCGTCCTGCTGTTCATCGCGGTGCCGCTCATCTACGCCGTCTCCTGGGTGATCGCCTCGGCGGCCCGGCGCACCCCGGTCAGCCTGCTGCTTACCGGGCGCGAGTGGAAGCCCAAGCGGAACACCCGCATCGGCCAGGCGGCCGACCGGGCGCTTGACAAGCTCGAGGACAAGGTCACCGCCGGGGCGAGGCAGATCCCCCGGCGAGTGCTCGTCATCGCGCTCTGTGTCGCCATGGTGGCGGCCGGCGGGGCGATCACCGGGGCGAAGATCGTCGCCGCGGCAAGGAGGACAATCAACTACACGACGTCCACCATGCAGGTGGGCCGCATGACCCGGTCGTATACCGTGCTCACGCCCGCGAAGGCGGCGCTGCCCGCATCGGCGCCGATCATCATGGTGCTGTCCGGCCTCAACTCCACTCAGGACCAGGAGATCACCAGGGACGAGCTCACGTCCTACGTCAGCGCCGGTGACGCGGAGCTCGTTTACCCGCTGGCCTACCGTGAGTCGTGGAACGCGATCGGCTGCTGTTCCTGGGCGTCCATGGCCAACGTCAACGACACCGGGTTCATCGAGGCGCTGGCGAAGCAGGTCGACCCGGGCAACTCCCGCCCGATCTACCTGATGGGTTACAGCAACGGCGGACGGCTCGCGTACACCATCGCCTGCACCGACCCCCTGATATTCGACGGCATCGCGGCCGTGAAGTCGGATCCGATGCCGTGGTGCGACATCTCGGTCCCGCAGAAGTTTCTCCAGGTCGCCTCGACCGACGACACGGACGTGCCGTACACGACCGGGGAGAAGGGCGATTTCCGCGAGGTGCCCGACGCCCTGGTCCAGGACACCGACCTGCGCTACGCGGACCGGTGCTCAGCCACGTCGGCCTCGTCCAAACAGGGGAATATGACCCTGACCACCTGGCCGGACTGCCTCGACGGCGCGAGCGTCACGTTCGCGGTCTACACCGCCGGGGTGCACAGCTACCCGCGTCCGCCGGTCAGCTATCCGGCCGCGTCGCAGGTGATCTGGGCCTGGATCAACAACACCGTCACGGTGCAGCCGCAGCCAGCAAGCTCCGCAGGTCGCTGATGAACGGCTGGCCCTGCGGGGTGCCGAGGCCGGTCATGGTGTCGTATCCGGGCGCGGTCACCTGGCCCGTGTAGCCCGACGTCGACCAGCTCTGGTTGTCGAACGTGGTCAGCAGCAGCAGGCCGCAGGTGTCGGCGTCGCAGGCGACGCCGCGGTAGGCCGGATTCACCTGGGGGGCCAGCGGCCGCACGTCGTTGAACGCCGTAGTCCCCGCCAGCGTGTACAGGGCCGGGTTGAGGAACCCGAACGAGGCCTCCCCCTGCTCGGCGTCGGCCACGATGCCCCCGACCAGCGGTGTGGCAAGGCTGGTACCGCCGATCGGCTCCTCGAAGTACCCGGTCACGTTGCCCTGGTCATCGAAGCTCAGCATCCCCACGCTCATTCCCGTGAACCCGTCGGCGTCCGCGCTGATGTCCGGGACCGTGCGGACCAGGCCGCCCCGGTCGCCCGTCGCCGCGGCGAGCGAGTCGGGCACGACGCCGTACTGGTACCCGGGCTGCTTCCACAGCAGGCTGGCGCCGCCGCCCGATGCGCCGTCCTCGCCCTGGAAGGCCCAGTTCCC
Organism: uncultured Streptosporangiaceae bacterium; assembly: GCA_964581815.1. Classification (GTDB taxonomy): domain Bacteria; phylum Actinomycetota; class Actinomycetes; order Streptosporangiales; family Streptosporangiaceae; genus Trebonia. The sequence goes on from CAZORE010000137.1 coordinate 12,951, forward strand.
GCCCTGGTCCGCTGAGATGCCCGTCGACCAGCCGGTCTCGAAGAGCCGCGGGTTGTCGTGGCCGATGCCCAGCGTGGTGCCGCCGACCGCGGTGGCGTACGGGTCGCTGGACGGGACCGTCACGCCCGAGGTGTCGCCGGCCGAGAACAGCATGCTGACCCCTTCGGCGGCGGCCCGGATCAGGTAGGCGTGCGTGATCTGCACCGTGTTGGCCGGGACGCTCTCATCCCCGGCGAACCAGGAGTTGGACGCGACCTGGGCGAGCGGGCGGTCGCCGATGCCGTTGAGTACCGCCAGGTCGGCGTCGAACATGGCCTGTATACCGAAGAAGCCGTTGTCGCACGAGTCGCCGCCCACCACGATCTGGTTCGCGGCCGGCGCCATGCTGTAGGACGCCTCGACGTCCAGTTGCTCCTCGACGTTGAACGGGTCGCCGCACTGTGAACCCTGGCCGACCGACAGCTCGTCGTACCGCGCGGTCGAGGGGGCCTGGATGTCGTGGACCCGCGCGTAGTCCGTCAGGGTCTGGAACATGTCCGGGGTCAGCCCCACCTCGACCAGGGCCACGGTGACGCCCGTGCCGGTGTCGCTCGCGCCGAGTTGGTACGCGCGGCGGAGCTGCTGTGGCGTGTACCCGCAGAGGATCGTGGGGAAATCGGTGGCACCGTACTTCTCGGGCAGGCCGGTCGCGTAGTGCTGCAGGTACCACTGCGAGCAGGCGAACGCCGGCGAGCCTGCCGCGGTCGCGCGGGCCCGTGGCGGTACCCCCTCCCTGACGTACGTCATCGTCGGCGCCGCGTTGTCCAGCCCGGTGACGCCGAGGACGCCGCGCTCGATCGACACGGGCAGCGTGACCGGCCGGTCGTTCGCGCGCAGCGGATAGCGGCCGGCGGCGGCCAGGCCCCTCGTCCGGTAGTAGTTGAGCCGTGCTCCGAGCGCGGCCTCGATCGTCGACACGGGCGCGGTCGCCTGCACGTAGTCGCGGCCCAGGTCGGTGCCGACGCCGGTGAACCCCTTTGACTTGAGCCACGACTCGACGGAGGCCACCGTCGCCTGCGTCGGGCCGAACTGCGCGGTGTACCGGGCCGGGGAAAGAAAGTGCCGGAAGAGCGGGCTGCCCGGCGTGGACACGGCCGCGGCGTAGCGCGCCGCGGCCGCACTCCGCGGTCTCATCCAGAACTGGATGGTCAGCTTGGTCGCGGCGGGGACGGCGCCGACGGCCGCGCTCGCGGCGGCGAACGGCGCGGCGCTGTCCGGCAGCCTCAGGTCTTTCACGACCGCTTGGCCGGCTGGGCGGCCGGTGGCTTTCGCGTGCGCCGCCGGCCCGGCCGCGGCCAGCGCGATCGTCGCCGCGGCCAGCGCGGTGGCGGCGATGAGGCTGCGAGGTGATCTCATGCTCGTCCTTATGTCACGGAGAATGACTGATTGAGTACACAAAGCAACGGGGGCGAGTGCAACAGTACGGAGCGGGCGCGGCGAAATCCCCAACCGACACGCGACCAGCGGCAGGGACTTCGCATGGCCGGGGCGTTGTGCTACCAGCGTGTTAATCGCTTACGGGTTGGCTGTGCATCCGCCCTAGGATGGAACCCATGCCGATTACCCGCGACGAGGTCGCTCACCTGGCCCGGCTGTCCCGGCTCGCGCTCAGCGACGAAGAGCTTGACCACCTTGCCCCGCAGCTCGACCAGATCATCGCGTCGGTCGCGCAAGTGCAGGAGGTCGCAGCGGACGGCATCGAGCCAACGACGCACGCGACCGGCCTTACCAACGTCTTCCGGGCCGACGAGCCAGTCAGCTGCCTGACCCCGGAGCAGGCCCTGTCCGGGGCGCCCGCGGTGGAGCTCCAGCGGTTCAAGGTGCCGCGGATCCTGGTCGAGGAGTGAGGAGCCGGACATGAGTGAGCTGACCACCAAGACCGCCGCCGAGCTGGCGGCGGCCGTCTCCACGGGCGAGATCTCCGCCGCTGAGGTCACCCGGGCGCACCTAGACCGCATCGCCGCCGTTGACGACCGGGTCAAGGCGTTCCTGCACGTGAACCCGGAGGACGCGCTTGCGCAGGCGCGCGACGTCGACCGCAGGCGGGCGGCGGGCGAGCCGCTCGGCGCGCTGGCCGGCGTGCCGGTCGCGGTCAAGGACCTGTTCACCACCGTCGGCGCGCCGGCGACCTGCGGCTCCAAGATCCTTGAGGGCTGGTACCCGCCGTATGAGTCCACCGTCACCCGGCGGCTGCGCGACGCGGGCGCGGTTCTCATCGGCAAGACCAACATGGACGAGTTCGCGATGGGCTCCTCCACCGAGAACTCCGGGTTCGGGCCGAGCCACAACCCGTGGAACCTGGCGAAGGTACCCGGCGGGTCCTCCGGCGGCTCGGCCGCCGCGGTCGCCGCCTACGAGGCGCCGCTCGCACTCGGCACGGACACCGGCGGCTCGATCCGCCAGCCCGCCGCGGTGTGCGGGATCGTCGGCGTGAAGCCGACCTACGGCGGCAACTCCAGGTACGGGGTTGTCGCGTTCGCGTCGTCGCTGGACACGCCGGGGCCGTTCGGCCGGACCGTCCTCGACGCCGCCCTGCTGCACGAGGCCATGTCCGGTCATGACCCCTGCGACTCCACGTCGATCGACGCCCCGGTGCCGCCCGTGGTCGAGGCGGCGCGGCACGGCGACGTGGCCGGGCTGCGGATCGGCATCGTCAGCGAGTTCTCCGGCGATGGCTACCAGCCGGGAGTGATGACCCGGTTCACCGAGGCGGTCGAGCTGCTCGAGTCGCTCGGCGCGAAGGTCACCGAGATCAGCTGCCCGCACTTCAAGTACGCGCTGCCGGCGTACTACCTGATCGCGCCGAGCGAGGTCTCCTCCAACCTGGCCAGGTTCGACGGCATGCGGTACGGGCTGCGGACCGGCGGCGGCTCCGCCGAGGAGGTCATGGCGGCGACCCGGGCGGCCGGCTTCGGCGCGGAGGTCAAGCGCCGGATCATGCTCGGTACCTACGCCCTGTCCAGCGGGTACTACGACGCCTACTACGGCAAGGCACAGCAGGTGCGGACGCTGATCATCAGGGACTTCGACAACGCGTTCAGCCAGGTGGACGTCCTCATCTCACCGCCCACCCCGACCACCGCGTTCGACATCGGCGAGCGCGCGGACGACCCGATGGCGATGTACCTCGCCGACCTGTGCACGATCCCGTCCAACCTGGCCGGGAACGCTGCGATTTCGGTGCCGATCGGGCTCGCCCCCGAGGACGGCCTGCCGACCGGCCTGCAGGTGATGGCGCCGCCGCTGGCCGACGACCGGCTGTACCGGGTAGCCGCGGCGGTCGAGGCCGCGTTCACCGAGCGCTGGGGACATCCGCTGCTGACCGAGGCGAAGGGACTGGTTACGGCATGACTGTGACGTACGAAGAGGCGCTGCAGAAGTACGAGCCGGTCTTCGGGCTCGAGACGCACGTCGAGCTCGGCACGCTGACCAAGATGTTCTGCGGCTGCATCACGACGTTCGGCGCGGAGCCGAACACCCATACCTGCCCGGTCTGCCTCGGTCTCCCCGGCTCGCTGCCGGTGGTGAACGAGCGGGCGATCGAGTACACGATCAAGATCGGGCTCGCGCTGAACTGCTCGATCGCCGCCTGGTGCCGGTTCGCGCGGAAGAACTACTTTTACCCGGACATGCCCAAGAACTTCCAGATCTCCCAGTACGACGAGCCGTTGTGCACCGACGGCTACCTGGACGTGGGCATCGGCGGCAAGACGGTGCGGGTTGGCATCGAGCGGGTGCACCTGGAAGAGGACACCGGCAAGTCGCTGCACGTCGGCGGCGCGACCGGCCGCATACAGGGCGCCGAGTACTCGCTCGTCGACTACAACCGGGCGGGCATACCGCTCGTCGAGATCGTCACTAAGCCGGTGCCCGGCACCAGGTTCCTCGCGCCTGAGGTCGCCAAGGCGTACGTCACCGAGCTGCGCGACGTGCTCCGGTCACTAGACGTCTCTGACGTGCGGATGGAAGAAGGCTCGATGCGCTGCGACGTGAACACGTCGATCTCGCTCATCGGGTCGGCCACCTGGGGGACGCGCACCGAGACCAAGAACGTGAACTCGCTGCGCTCGGTGGAGCGGGCGGTCCGCTCCGAGATCGAGCGCCAGGCCTGGGTGCTCGACGAGGGCGGCCGGGTAATCCAGGAGACGCGGCACTTCCACGAGGACAGCGGGGTCACCACCTCGGGCCGGTCCAAGGAAGAGGCACAGGACTACCGCTACTTCCCCGAGCCCGACCTGGTGCCGGTGGCACCGGACGCGGACTGGGTGGAGTCGATCAGGGCGTCGCTGCCCGAGTTGCCGTCGGCCCGCCGGGCGCGGCTGATCGACTCGTGGTCGCTGTCAGAGCTGGACTTCGAGGCGCTACGCAACGCCGGGGCGCTGGAGGCCGTGGAGGCGACCGTCGCGGCCGGCGCGTCCCCGGCTGACGCCCGCAAGTGGTGGCTCGGCGAGCTGGCCAGGCGGGCCAACGACGCGGGTCTTGAGGTCTCGGAGCTGCCGATCACGCCGGCCGACGTGGCCCGGATAGCCGCGCTCGTCGCGGCGGGCACGCTCAACGACCAGCTCGCCCGCCAGGTCATCGAGGGCGTCCTCGACGGTGAGGGCACTCCGGACGAGGTGGTCGCCGCCCGCGGCCTCGCGGTGGTCAGCGACGACTCCGCGCTGCTCGCCGCGGTCGACGAGGCCATCGCGGCTAACCCGGACGTGGTGGCCAGGATCCGCGACGGCAAGGTCCAGGCGGCCGGCGTCCTGGTCGGCGCGGTCATGAAGGCCACCCGCGGCCAGGCCGACGCCGCCAGGGTCAAGGACCTGATCCTGGAGCGCCTAGCCTGACCGCTCGGCCTTAGGGTTCCACCGCGTCGGGCCCGCCTTCGAGCAGGCGCTTGAAGGCGGGCTCGTCGAGGATGCTGATGCCCAGCTCGACGGCCTTGTCGTGCTTAGAGCCCGCGTTCTCCCCGGCGACCACGAAGCTGGTCTTCTTCGAGACCGAGGAGGAGACCTTGCCGCCCGCCGCGCGCACCGCCTCGGCCGCCTCGTCCCTGCTGTAGGTGGGCAGCGTGCCGGTGATGACCACGGTGACGCCGGCGAGCAGCCGTCCCGCCGCGGCCGACGGGTCGAAGCCGGGGGTTTCCAACTGGACGCCGGCCGCCCGCCACTTCGCCACGATGTCCTGGTGCCAGTCGACGGTGAACCACTCCACCACCGCATTGGCGATGGTCGGGCCGACCCCGTCCACGATCGCGAGGGCGTCTGGCGAGGCGGACGCGATCGCGTCGAGCGACCCGAAGGCGTCGGCGAGGGCGCGGGCCGCGGTCGGCCCCACGTGCCTGATGGACAACGCGACCAAGATGCGCCAGAGCGGCCTTGTCTTCGCCTCGTCCAGGTTGGCGAGCAGCGCGTGCGCGACGAGCTTGAGGCCCCCCGCCTTATTCACGAAGAACGGGCTGGCCGCCAGCTTCTCATCGGTCAGGTCGAAGAGGTCGCCCTCGTTGGTCACCAGTCCGTCGGTGAGCAGGGCGACGACCGCCTCGTAGCCGAGTGCCTCGATGTCGAGCGCGCTGCGGGAGGCGAGGTAGAACAGCCGCTCGCGGAGCTGCGCGGGGCAGGCCACGTTATTCGGGCAGCGCCAGTCGACTTCTCCCTCGTCCCGGCGCAGTGGCGTACCGCACTCCGGGCACTCGCGGGGGAACTGGAACTCGCGCTCGTCTCCCGTGCGCAACTCCGCGACCGGGCCCACGATCTCGGGGATGACCTCGCCCGCCTTGCGCAGGATCACCGTGTCGCCGATCAGCACGCCCTTGCGCTTGACCTCGTCCTCGTTGTGCAGGGTCGCGCGGTCGACCGTGGAGCGGCTGACGATCACCGGGGCCATCACGGCGAACGGGGTGACCCGTCCGGTGCGGCCGACGCCCACCTGGATGTCGAGGAGCTTGGTGTTGACCTCTTCCGGCGGGTACTTGTAGGCGATGGCCCAGCGCGGCGCCCGGCTAGTCGCGCCCATCGCGCGCTGCGTCTCGATCGGATCGATCTTCACCACCACGCCGTCGATGTCGTACGGCGTCTCATGCCGGTGACCTGGGTCTCCGAAGTAGTCGATGTAGGCCTGGACCTCGACAAGGTCGTCGAAGACCTTGTACCGGTCGCTGACCGGCAGCCCCCAGGCACGCAGGCGCTCGTACCAGCCCGACTGCGTGTCCGGCGCCCCTTCGAGGTGCCCCTCCTCGCTTGGCCCGGCCGCCGACCCGACAATGGCGCCGTCGGCGTCCGCTGAACTGCCCACCACCCGGCCGATGCCGTGCACGATCGCGCCGAGCTCACGCGACGCCGTGACCCGGGGATCCTTCTGCCGCAGCGAGCCAGCGGCGGCGTTGCGCGGGTTGGCGAAGGCCGGCTTGCCCGCCTCCTGCAGCGACTCGTTCAGCCGCTCGAACGCCGCCTCGGACAGGAACACCTCACCGCGCACCTCAAGGAGCTCGGGGACGTCGTCACCGGTGAGGCGGTCCGGGATCACTTTTATCGTCTTGACGTTCAGCGTCACGTCCTCGCCGGTCCGCCCGTCGCCCCTGGTAGCGGCGCTGGTGAGGCGGCCGCGCTCGTAGACGAGGTCAATCGCGAGCCCGTCGATCTTCAGCTCGCACAGGTACGGGCCGGTCCCGCCGAGCTTCGCGGCCCGGTCCGCCCAGGCGGAGAACTCCTCGCGGGAGAACACGTTGTCCAGGCTGAGCAGCCGTTCCAGGTGGGTCACCGGGGTGAACAGCGTCGAGATCATACCGCCGACCCGCTGCGTCGCCGAGTCAGGCGTGCGCAGCTCGGGGAACTCCTCCTCGATCTCGTTCAGGGTCCGGATGCCCCGGTCGTAGTCGGCGTCGGAGATCGTCGGCATGTCGAGCACGTGATAGCGGTACTGCGCGTCGAGCAGCTGCTCGCTCAGCTCCGCGTGCCGCTGCCTGGCCTCGGTCAGCTCCATTACCCGATCTCTCCCATCATCTCCGGAAGAACGCTGGCTGCCTCGCGGCACCAGCGCAGCGCGTCCCGCGCCTGCTGCGGCG
>CAZORE010000138.1:0-1890 GCA_964581815.1 uncultured Streptosporangiaceae bacterium
TGCCGGGGTGGACCGTCACCCAGCCCAAGCCAGGCTGGCACGTGTGGACCACGCCCAGCGGCCGCACCTACACACAGGAACCCTGGCGGTACACCGCCTTAGTGGAGCCGGGCCGGAGCTGAGCCCGCGCTACAGCCGTCCCGTAGGCTGCAAAAGTTCAGGCAGCCGGGTGCTGAGAGCAACGACTGCCAGCCGACGGCCCTACGGAGTGATCATGGCAATACGGACCCTCCTCTGGCGCGGGCTCGACGCGCCAAGGCTGGAGATCGTGCGTGTCGAAAGCCTCGATCGCGCCCACGGCACGCAGATCGGAATTGCCTACGAGCTGCGCTGGAAGCTCGACGGAACGGTGCTGGAGCTCACGATGGACGGCGGCCCGAGTGCCCGGGTTGAGCTGGGCGACGCGGACTTCTTCGACCTGCAGCATTCGGCGTTCTTCAACTCCCTGCCTGTCGCCCGCGACATGCTCCTCGAGGAAGGCGCGGCCGCCCGCGAGTACACCATGCGCTTCGTGCGCGTCCCGGAACTGACCGCGGAGCCAGCCTGGCAGCGGTACGAGCCGCTCGGAAACCGGGTGGTGCGCTACCACTCCAGCGGCTACCAGGCCGACATCAGCTTCGATGCGGACGGATTCGTCACTCTCTACCAGGACTATCTCGAACGGGTCGGGTGAGGCACGCTGATCAAAACGATCTCATCGGTGGAACGGACCCGCCAGCCCTTCGGCTGACCATGGAGTGTCATGCGAGGGATGAGGTGGAGCACGCACCCGTTCCGGATGATCGGCCTGCACTTCGATCTGTGCCCTGCCGCCACTCGACGTCACGGTCGAACATGTCGTCCGGCTTGTCCGGTACGTCATCCTGGCGAGTTCTCATAACTCTGTCTCTCATAACTCAACTTATAAGAGGTAGGCCGAGCTCGCCGGCCCGCGATGCGGCCCAACCCCCGGCGCCGGCGGAGAGCGGATAGAGAAGGTACCTCCGTTAGTTTGGGGTGGCCGTGCTACCGGGGCTGGCGTGCCAGAGGTTGCGGGGCGGGTGCTTGAGGTTGCCGCCCGGGCCGCCTGTCTCGGCGTAGGGGGACAGGACGAAGCCGTTGGCGAAGGTGACCGGGGCGGCGGGATCCGCTGAGCCGGCCGCGGCCACATCGGTGGCCTGGGCGGCGGGCGGGAGCGGCTGGTGGGTGCCGGGGCCCACGTCGCCGACGGCCATCGCGGCGCGGACGGCGTCCATGCCGCCGGCCACCCGGATCTCTTCCAGGGCGGGGAGGTCCCAGCACTCGTACCCGTTGACCGTGACGGCCATCGGGCCGGCGCCGGCCCGGCGGACCCGGCCGCGGACGAGCAGCAGCCAGGAGCCGAAGAGCCTGGCGGCGCAGCGGTCCTGCACCGATTCGAAGAACGCCAGGTCCACCAGGCCGGCCGCGTCATCGAGCGAGGCGAAGATGATCCGCTGGCCGGAGCGGACCGCCGGCGTCTGCGTCGCCACCTTGGCCCCCGCGACCAGGATCGCCTCGCCGTTCTCCCGGCCAGGCAACTCGGCCGAGCTGACCACCTCAAGGCCGGCGAGCAGGTCGGCGTAGAAGCTCATGACGTGACGGCTGACGTCGAAGCCGAGGACCTCAAGCTCGGTAGCGACGCGCTCCGCCGGGTCAAGCTCGCGGAGCTGCCCGGCGGGCACGAGGTCCGCCATGCCGTCGCCCGCCTCGGGGCCGACACTCGTGAACAGGTCGAGGGCGGGCGTCACCTCCCGGGCCGGGGATGACTGCCTGGCCAGCACGCCGACGCGGGCAAGCAGGTCCCGCCGGGTCGGGCGCGGCACCGGGGACAGGGGCACCGGCGAAAGAGGCCCCGGGGCAGCGGGCGCGGGGAGACAGGGCGCGGGGGGA
>CAZORE010000138.1:1990-6517 GCA_964581815.1 uncultured Streptosporangiaceae bacterium
GCGCGGGGGAACGGGGCTCCACCCTGACATTCGGCGCACCGGGGAAACCGGGGATGTCATAGAGGGAGTCGAAGGCGCCAATGAGGACCAAGTGCTCCGCGACGGGGCGCGATACCCGGGCACGGTTCCAGAAGTCGCGCAGGCTGGCATAGGGCTGGCCGGCCACGATGCGGGCGATCTCGGCGTCGCTGATCCCTTTGACCTCACGGAGCGAGCAGCGGATTGCCTGAGGGGACGCGGCGGGCTCCGGTGGCCTCCGGCCAGGGAGGCGGAGTGCTTGGAGCGGGCCGGAGGATTCCATGAGCTTGCGGGCCGGGGAACGCCCGGCCGCCGGGCCGCCGAGCGGGGAAGGGCGGGTGGCGGGAGTGGACGCATCCGTTCCGGATGAGGGGTTTCCTTGATCTTCTGCCATCCAGTCGGGCGACGAGGCGTTGACGTCTACCGGGAGGACCTGGACGCCCGACAGGCGGGCGTCGGCGATGATCACGCGCTTGGGGTACATGCCGGGGTCGTGGGTGAGGACGCCGGCGTAGAAGGCGGCCGGGTGGTGCCGCTTGAGCCAGGCCGACTGGTAGACGGGGATGGCGAACGCGGCGGCGTGCGCCTTGCAGAAGCCGAAGCCGCCGAACGCGGCGACCACCTGCCAGACGCGCTCGACCGTCACCGGGTCGAAGCCGCGGGCCAGCGCCTGGGCGCGGAACCAGGGGGCGGTGCGCTCCGGGCCGCCTTCCCTGGACAGGTGGCGGCGGACCAGGTCCGCCTCGGGCAGGCCGCAGCCGGTCAGCACGTCGATGATGCGCAGCACCTGCTCGTGGAAGACCACTACTCCCCCGGTCTCTTTTAGCGCGTCCGCTAGGTTCTCGTGGGGATAGCGCGGCTCGGCGAGTCCGTGCCTGGTCCGCAGGAACGGGCCGATCATGTCGGAGTTGACCGGGCCGGGCCGGAACAGCGAGATGTCCACGATCAGGTCGGCGATGTCGCGCGGGGCCAGCTTCTTCACCAGCTCGCGCTGGCCGGGTGACTCGATCTGGAAGCAGCCGATCGTTTCTGACCGCTGGATCATCGCGTAGGTGGCCTGGTCATCGCGGGCGATCGCGTCGATGTCGATCCTCATCCCGGTGGTGCGGCGGATCTCGGCGAGCGTGTGCGCCATCGCGGACTGCATGCGGACGCCGAGGACGTCCAGCTTGATCACTCCGGCGATCTCCGCGTCGTCCTTGTCGAGCTGGCTGAGCGGGAAGCCTTCGCCGCTCTTTTGCACGGCGGTCCGGTTGAGCAGGGTCCTATCGGACAGCAGCACGCCGCACGGGTGCATGGCGACATGCCGCGGCAGGCCGTCGAGCTGCTGCGCGATGCCGAAGAGCGTCGCGAGCTGCGCGTCGTTCAGCCGTGACCGGCGGAGCTCGGGAAGCTCGGTGAGGGCGGCCGTGATGTGCTTCGCGCGGATGTGCGGGAAGGCCTTCGCGATCGCGCCGATCTCATCGGGCGGCAGCGACATCGCGGCGGCGACGTCCCTGATCGCGCTGCGCGCCCGGTAGGTCTCCATCATGCAGACGCAGGCGGTGCGCTCCGCGCCGTAGCGGTCGAAGATGATCCGGTACGCGTCCAGGCGGCGGGCCGACTCCACGTCCAGGTCGATGTCCGGGAGCGTGGCCCTGATGGGTGACAGGAACCGCTCCATCAGCAGGTCATGCTCGAGCGGGTCGATCGCGCTGATGCCGAGCAGGTGATTGACGAAGCTGCCCGCACCGGAGCCACGGATGGCGCAGCGGATGCCGGCGTTCCTTACCCGGTCGGCCACGTCGGCCACGGTGAGGAAATAGGCGGCCATCCCGGTCCGCGCGATGATGTCGAGCTCGTGCTCTAGGCGGTCGCGGGCCTGCTGCGCGGCCTTGAGCCGGCTGACGCCGCGGGGACGCCCGGCGGCGCTCGCGGTGCGGTAGCGGCCGTGCAGGATGGCGTGCTCGCAGCGGTCGCGGAGCTCCTTGTACTGGTCGTACGCAGAGCCCTCGGTCTCCGGCAGGTGATGGGTACCGACGCCCAGGTCGTAGGCCGCGTCCAGCATGCACCGGCTGGCGAGCTCGTCGGTCTCGGCGAGCAGACCGATCGCGGCGCTTGCCGTGCCGGGGCCGGTCATCGCCGCCGCGACGCGCTTGGCGACGACCGTCATGTCGTCTGGGCCGGCGAGATAGGCGCGGCCGTTGTGCGGGGGGATTTTAGGTGAACCTAGGGGGACGAGGTGCCGCGCGGCGTCAAGCACCTGGGCGGCCAGGCTGCCGACCGGGTCCAGGTAGCGGACCGCGTTGCTGAGCACGGCGGGGACCCCCGCGTCACGGGCGAGCTCGGCCAGCCGGGCGGCGCGGAACGTCGACTTGTGGTCCAGGTGGTCGACGACCTCGACCGCGACGCCGGGAACTAGGTGCCGCCAGCGGTCCAGGGCGCGCCTGGCCAGGTCGGGGTGACGGGCGGCGACCGCCTGGCCGACGTCGCTCGCCGGGCCGAGCAGCACGACCAGGCCGGCCGCGTGCTCCGCGATGAGCTCAAGGGTGACCGCGGGGACATCGTCGTCGGCCGCGTGGGCGGCGGAGACCAGGCGGCACAGCGAGCCCCAGCCCTGGCGCCCGGTGGCGAGCAGGGTCACCCGCCCGCCCTGGCTCACCGCGAGGTCGGCGCCGAGCAGGGGCTTGATGCCCACGTCCGCGCAGGCCTGGACGTGCTTGAACGCGCCGTACAGGCCGTCGCGGTCGGTCAGCGCGAGGGCGGGCATGCCAAGGCTGGCCGCCCGGGCGGCCAGCGCCGCCGGGGTCGCCGTCCCGTAGCGCAGCGAGTACGAGGACGCCACGTGCAGGTGGGTGAACTGGGCCGGCCCGGGCATCAGTCGGCGATCCGGCGCAGCGTCCAGGTGCCCGCGGCGATGTCCCTGCGCAGCTCGTAGGTGCCCGCCGGGCGGCCCGCTTCGACCCGCCAGAATTCGAGCTCGGGCCGCGCGGGCAGCGGGCTAGACTCCCGCCACCAGTTCCGGTTGACCAGCCAGTACTCCTGCACCGCGGTGACCGTGTAGCGCCGTCCGCGCCAGGTGAAGCCGGTCGGGCGGCCGTCTTCCCTCGTCTGGACCTCGACTGGTTCGCCGTACACCCTGCCCATCGCGCTGCCCTGCACTTCCCGCACGCAAAGCCACCGGCACCGGGTGCGTGACTCGCGCGGGCCGGCCCGCCCGGGGGAAGACGGGCGTAACCACGTATTCGCCCGACCCGGCGAACCCAACTGTGATCGAATATAAGTTCATCGAACATACGAGTCAATTATCACCGGTAACACCGGTAACTCTAACTGACAGTAGTTACGGACAAATATGTATATTTCGGCCATAAAGCGCCAGAAGACGGCCGGAGGCCGGGTACGGCGCCGCACGGCGGGAAGAGCCCGTGATTCCGCGGAGTGACGCGGCTACCGGACGCAACCACGTACCTCAAGTGCCGTATCACCCCAGATGCCTCACGAGGCAAGCTCCGGGCGCTGCGCGCCCAGGCCTTCCTGCCGACATCCGACCTGTTTGCATAGCTGAAGCCCATGATCAACTGCCTTTGCATAGCGGAGGACCATGATCACATTCGATTTGTACCGAATGTTCAGCCACCGGCTATGCAAAGGTGAGGATCCATGGTCCTGGGCTATGCAAAGCCGAGCGTCGGTGACGAGCCAGCAGACCACCACGACCGCTTATTGACGCTAGGAGCCGGTGTCAAGCCGTGCCCGGAGCCGGCCGCACGCCGCCCAGTGCCCGGCCCGCGCGGGCCGGGATGCGCCGCACCCGCGGCCGCGACTTGTGCGTCCGCAGGTCGGTCTGGGTCTCGTCGGTACGGTGACCGGGGGGAACTGGATCGTGGCTGGTTTCGCCGCGTTGCCCGCCGTCCGGGGCACGGTTACCCGGGGCACGGTTGCCCGGTCCGGGCCGCGGCGGCAACTGCCTGCGGGAGCGCCGCTGCGCGATTGAGGTGGCCACCCCGAGCCCGAGGGCCAGCAGCGCCGTGATGACCGCGATAAAGGCCAGGAGAACAAGCCATTTGGCCAAGGACGGATAGGGACTGGGCCCAGGGGGACCGGACTCCGGGTCGAAGTAGAAGGCAAGCTTCATGGCGGCGACCGCGACGGTCAGGCAGGTGCCCGATATGGCGCCCGCCCTGGCCATGGGCCGCCGGATGACCGGGGCGGGCGAGCCCGCCGGCACGGCCGGAGCCACCCCGGCCGCGGCCGACTCGACCGGAGCGGGCACTGCCCTCGTCGGTTCGGCGATGGCCGCCCCGGCCGGGAGGTCGGCGGTAAGCGCGGCCAGGTCGGCGTAGGTCCGCGCGGCAAGCGCCCGCCCCGTCCGCGCGGCAAGCTCGTCCTTCGTCAGCCGCCCGTCCACGAACGCGCTCTTCAGCGCCTCGATCGCCTGCTCACGGTCGGCGTGCCCGGCCCTGAATCGATCACGGCCCGCGCCCGCCGGATCCTGTGGTCCTGTCGCCACCGGCACCTCCCCGCCCG
>CAZORE010000138.1:6617-19979 GCA_964581815.1 uncultured Streptosporangiaceae bacterium
CCCGGGATCGGGTAAGCGTTAAGCAGGTCGCGGATCTCGGCGGCGATGCGGTCGAGCGTCGCCTCGTCGTCCTTGGCACCCGCGGTGATCGCCTCGTCCATCCAGGCCGCCAGCTGGGGCATGTGCTCCTCGGTCAGGCCGCGGGTGGTGAGCGCCGGGGTGCCGAGGCGGATGCCCGACGGGTCGAAGGGCCTGCGCGAGTCGAACGGGACCGAGTTGAAGTTCAGCTCAATGCCGGCCCGGTCCAGGGCCTTGGCCGCCGGCTTGCCCGCGATCCCCTTCGCGGTGAGGTCGACGAGCAGCAGGTGGTTGTCGGTCCCGCCGGACACCAGGTCGAAGCCGTGGTCGAGCAGCGCCGCCGCGAGCGCCTTCGCGTTCGCGACCACCTGCGCCGCGTAGTCGCGGAATGACGGCTGCGCGGCCTCGTGCAGGGCCACCGCGATGCCGGCCGTGGTGTGGTTATGCGGGCCGCCTTGCAGGCCGGGGAAGACGGCCTTGTCGATTGCCGTCGCGTGCTCGGCATCGGTGAGGATCATCGCGCCGCGCGGGCCGCGCAGCGTCTTGTGCGTGGTGGTGGTGATCACCGGGGCGTGACCGACCGGGGACGGGTGCGCCCCGCCCGCGATCAGGCCGGCGATGTGCGCCATGTCGGCCATGAGCACCGCGCCGACCTCGTCCGCGATCGCGGCGAAGGCCGGGTAGTCGATGGTGCGCGGTATCGCGGTGCCACCGCAGATGATGATCTTCGGCCGCTCCGCCAGGGCCAGGTCGCGGACGTCGTCCATGTCGACCCGGCCGGTCTCTCGGCGGACGCCGTAGTGCACCGGCCGGAACCACTTGCCGGTCACCGACGCGGGCGAGCCGTGGGTAAGGTGACCGCCCGCCGACAGCGACATCGCGAGTATGGTGTCGCCCGGCTTGGCGAACGCCAGGTAGACCGCCAGGTTCGCGGGTGATCCCGAGTACGGCTGGACGTTCGCGTGGTCCGCGCCGAACAGCGCCTCCGCCCGCTGGATCGCGATCGTCTCGATCGGGTCGATCAGCTGCTGTCCCTCGTAGTACCGCCTGCCCGGGTAACCCTCTGAGTACTTGTTGGTCAGCACCGTGCCGCAGGCCTCGAGCACGGCGAGCGACACGTAGTTCTCCGACGGTATGAGCCGAAACTTGTCGTGCTGGCGGCGGGCCTCGTCGTGGATCAGCCCCGCGAGCTCCGGGTCCTCGGCGTCGATCTGCGGGATGGGCGGCTGGTGCATCAGGATGACCTCCTTGTTGGCACGAGGCTACCAACCGAGCAGAGGGTCACGGCCAGCGGTTTACCCCCCAGGCGAACGTCTATCGGGAGGTGACCGCGGGCCACACGCCCCCGTTCGGTACCTTCGGTGTGGTTTGCATTGCAGCAGGTCCACGACGGCGACGGACAGGATTCCGCGATGAGCACCACCATCATCCTTGACTGCGACCCCGGCATCGACGACGCGCTCGCGATCGCCTTCGCGACGGGCTCACCCGAGATCGAGCTGGCCGGGATCACCACGGTGGCCGGCAACGTCGAGCTGGCCAAGACGACCGCGAACGCGCTGGCCGTCGCCTCGTTCGTGGGCGCGGCGGACGTGCCGGTGACCGCCGGGTGCGCCGCGCCGCTGCTCCGGCCGGCGCTGCACGCGGGGCACGTGCACGGCGACTCGGGGCTCGGCGGCGCGGTGCTGCCACCGCCCGCGCGGCTGGCCGGAGAGGAGCACGCGACCGACTTCATCATCGACACGCTGGCCGCCGCGCCCGGGGAGATCACGCTGGTCGCCACCGGGCCGCTGACCAACATCGCGCTCGCGCTGCGCCGGCAGCCGCGGCTGGCGGACTGGGTGCGGGACTTCGTGATCATGGGCGGGTCGGCGACGCGCGGCAACGTCACCCCCGCCGCGGAGTTCAACATCTGGGCCGACCCCGAGGCGGCCGCCATCGTCTTCGCCGCCGGTTGGACCGTGCGGATGATCGGGCTCGACGTCACGCTGCTCGCCCGGGCGACGGCCGTCGTGCAGCAGCGGATGGGCTCGCTCGGACTGCTCGGGTCGCGGCTCCTGCTCCCGGCGCTCGCCCAGTACCGGGACTCGGCCGACACGGTGGGCGAGCCGCCGGTGCACGACGTGTGCGCGATCGTGTCGATCGCCGACCCCGCGGTGTTCAGTTACACGCCGGCCCTGGTACAGGTGGAGACGCACGGCGCGCTCACCTCGGGGATGACCGTGACCGACTTCGACGCGCCCGCCGGACATAACGCGCAGGTCGCGACCGGGATCAACGCCGGCCACTTCTGGGAAACGGTGCTCGGGGCTTACCAGCGGCTTCCGGTGGCGCAGGGCTAAGCGCGAGTCTGAAAGACGGGCTAGCGCTGAGCTGGCGCGGCGGCCGCCCTGCTTGCCGGTTAATGACCCGGTCTTGCTGGCGTCGGCCAGATGAAAGGAATCGGCGGTCGCGATGTTCGTCTCGTGCGCCTGGACGGCCTGCTCACCCACCTCGACCAGGTCGCAGTAGCTCCAGTGCTGTGCGGGTGCGCCCGGCGCGCGGAGCCAGGCCGCCGCGGAGCGGCACCATACCGTCAGCCCGCTGGCGATGGACAGCACCGCCATGTCGGCGGCGTGGTCGTCCGCGCGCACTAGCCTGCCGCCGAAGCCGCGGGTGCTGAGGTCCTTCTCCAGCTCGGTCATGGCGTCGCCCGCGGTGGCGGGAGGCGTCCCGCCGCCCTTGTCGCCGGTTGGCACCGGCAGCGCGAACCAGACCGCCTTGCCGCGTATCCCGGTCCCGGACAGCCGTGACCTGGTCAGGTGGTGTCCCCAGTGCCCGTCGGACAGCTCATGCACCACTTCGAGGCCGCGGCCGCTCATCGCGTCGGCGGGCGCGCGGCATACGGTGCGGCCGGGCACGTTGCCGTGCACCCAGCTGGGGAGGGTGTCGAAGACCTTGCACACGAGCTCCGTCCGCTGGCCGGTGCCCCGCAGGTAGAGCCAGAGCTCGGAGTTCGCGGGAAGTAGCTGCTGCTGGTTGGCGTGCAGGGTATTCGCGGCCAGCTCGCTGACCATCGTCACCCCGTCATCGCTGGCCTCGCGCTCGATCGAAAGCTCGCTCGCCACCCTGCGGAACAGGCGGCGGGCGATGCCTGCGCACGTTGGGTCCCCTGGGAGCACCCACGCACCGCACGTTCGTGTTTCCACCATCCGCAACCCGTCTCCCATATCGGTGCCTCCGGCCTAAGCCACCGTCACGCTGTCAGAGCCCCCGACGGTCAGACCGTCGGACCCCCCCGTAACCGGTCTCTGATTCCGTATCTGTGAAGCGCATCTTCTGAGTCATGCGCTTCATCTCACACTACTCCTTCGGACTTCATCAAGGAAGGTAAAACGACTGCCACTAAGACGTTTGATTCCCTTATCAAATCGGGCAAATTATCACAAGCAACACATCTCAGAAATAAGACAGTGCAATTACCTACGGCTTTTATTACCATACCTAGGCGCGATGATCATGTCTATGATCTGCGATAACCAGCCCGGAAGATCACTAATTCGCACCTACGGGCGAGACGTGCCATCCGTTAAATTACGTAATCCCAATAATTTACTTGTTTCACAAGAGTCACACGATGGTGCAATTGCGCCAGACGCAACTGATTCGTCCGCAACTCTTGGCCGCTCCCGTGACGCGAGAGTACATTCGCAGGGTGCGGCGGAGACGGAAACTGGCCGCCAGGGCTCACTGAGACAGGGCCTCACGCAAAAAACACGAGAGTCCCCCGGGGTGCCTCCCGGGGGACTCTCGTGCCGTGCGTTACGACATCAGGTCCGCATGCCTAAATGTCGTAGCGCCCCCCCTGCACGTCTACCAGGAACCTGGCGAACGCGGCCCGGTCAATGACGTGGGCACCGTTCTCCGGGCGCTTGCTATCGCGTACTGCGGCGAGTCCAGGCAAGTTGGTGGCGATCTCAACGCAGCCCCCGTTGAGCGCACTTAGCCTGGCCTTGCGCCAGACGGCGTGAGACAGGTCAATCACTTTGTCGTTACTCCATTCTCTTGGCGAGTGTTTCGAGGTACACGGTGGTGTCCTCGGGTTCGAGCGCCGCGTCGCACGCGCGCTCGAACGCCTGCATGTAACTGCGCACCGCCTCGGGCGCGCTCACCTCTTCGACGGAGTAGTCGGTCTCCACGAACACGATGGGGGGCTCGTCACCGGGGAAGCCGAGGATGTTGACCATGGAGAAGAGCCCGGTCGGCGGCCCGTCGTCGAAGCGCTGGATGCGCAGGTCGATGTTGCGCCGCTTGCTCATCTGGGCCAGGTGCTCGATCTGCTCCCTGCGGTCGCTGTGTATCCCCCACCGGTAGCGCAGCGAGGCTTCGGTGATCACCACGGACAGCCGCGGCGCGGTACCGTCGGTGCGGTCCAGGATCTCCTGCCTGCGCAGCCGCGCCTTGGCGGCCTTGCGGCGCCAGACCGGCGGGCGCGCGCCCGTCTTGAACTGGGACTCCATGTAGGCCGGCGTCTGGAGCAGGCCGGGCACGACGAGCGGCATGTAGACCTGGATGGTGGTCGCGTCGTTCTCGTAGCCGGGCCACTCGTTGTCGAAGATCTCGCCATACTCCCGCCACCAAGGGCGGACCCGGCAGCTCACCGCGAGGTCCTCGATCTCGTCCCGTTCCTCGCCCTCGACCTCGTAAATGCGGATGAGATCGCGGATATCGCTCATCTCCGGCCGCTTCCACTGATTGGCCTCGAACCGGCCCACTTTGCCGCGGCCCCAGTTGAGAATGTCGCAAACATGGTTGGCGGTGTATCCCGTGGTGACGCGAAGTTCCGCTAGACGGCGGGACAGGCGCCGTTTCGCGACGGTCGCGCCATAGGCATCATCGCTCATCGTGCCCTCCTCCGAAATACTAGACATCTGCCTGGTTGTCGGTATTTCGCGCAACGCGTTAGCACATCCTCCGGAAACCTGTGGATGTCAAGCTGAGCTTAGCTAGATTGTGATTCACAAATCAAGAGCTTTCCGGCAGCTTGTCGATCATTTTCGCAGCTTGACGCGGGGTGCACGGGAACAGCGCGGGCAGCATCAAACGGGCCGACGGCGACCGGGCTTACCGCCCGGACCCGGCCCGCCCCAGGTGAGGCGAATCTATGGCATGCGGCGGCCCGCGTCCGCCGCCTCATCAAACTCGCCGTTCCTGGCACCGTCGATAAAGCACTCCCATTCGTTCCTGTCGAACACCAGGATCCGCGCGGCCGGGTCGCCGGCCACGCGCACCAGTACCCAGTCACCGCGTGCCCACCGGGGGCTGAGCGGGAAGGCCACCTCGATAGAGCCGTCACCGTCACCCGACCGCGCCCAGGTGAGCGCGCCGGGATCGATGCCGAGTTCCTCCGGCGTCGGTTTCAAGCGGACCGCTTCCTTCACGGGATACTCGCGACCGCGCAGTACAGCCAGCGGGAGCCGTCGCTGTCGGCCAGTTGCACGTCCTCCGCGCCCCACAGCCCACTGTAAGTGAGGGCCGGCTCCGCGCCCGGGTACGGCGGGATCACCGCCAGGCCGTCGAAGAACCGCTCCACCTGGCCCCTCGAGCGGAAGTGCATCTGCTCGGTGGCGTGGTCGAACGCCCGGCGGAACCCGTCGACCGCCACCGGCGGCTTGGCGTCGTCGGTCAGGTGCGACAGGGCCAGGTAACTGCCCGACCGCATCGCGCCCACGTAACGCGCCACCAGGCTCCAGGGGTCCGCCTCGTCGGCGACGAACATCAGCACCGCGGTCATCAGCAGCCCGGTCGGCTCCGCCGGGTCAATCAGCTCACGGACGGCCGGGTCACCCAGGATCGAGTCCGGGTCGCGCAGGTCCGCGCACAGCACGCTGACCCGGTCCGGGTCGACGATCCCCTCGCCGTGCAGCTTCACCATCGGGTCGTTGTCCACGTAGACCACCCGGGCGTCGGCGTGGATCTTGCTGACCACCTCGTGCGTGTTCCCCACCGTCGGCAGCCCGGAGCCGATGTCGAGGAACTGCCTCACCCCCTTCCGCGCGATCCAGGCCGCGGCGCGCTGGTGGAAGCCGCGGTTGGACCAGGCGCAGTCCCTGATCTCCGGCACAACGGACAGCAGGTGCTCGCCTGCGTCCACGTCCACGTCAAAGTGATGACTCCCGCTCAGCATGTAGTCGTAGATCCGCGCCGGGGATGGCCGCACAGGAGTGAGGCCCTCCGGATGGCGCAGGGCCTCGGTCATCAAGGACCTCCGGGGATTGCGGGGGATAGGGGGTGAGGGGGATGTGATGAGTCTGACACGCAGGGCAATGGCGAGGAATGATCTCCGAAAAAAATCGGCAGTTCTACCTAGTGCAATTGCATGCGGGTATCGCCGGCCCTGGACCTGCGATGATCCCATCAGCACCAGGTGAGCTACCCGGACTCGCCTATACCCGGAGATACCGATGCCGTCTCCCCAGGTGCACGGGAACCGGGCACAATGGACCGCGAAACACTCCCCACTTCGTTGGCAGCAAGTGACCCATGGCAGAAGGCCCCAAGGTGCTCGTCGTCGATGACGAGCCGAACATCCGCGAACTCGTGCAAGTCGCGCTGAACTTTCACGGCTTCGCCGTGACGACGAGCGCGACGGGCGAGGACGCGCTGCAGCTCACGGAGGCGTACCGTCCGGACCTGATCGTGCTTGACGTGCTGCTTCCCGACATCGACGGGTTCGAGGTGTGCCGGCGGCTGCGGTCGGTGGCCAATGACGTGCCGGTCATCTTCCTGACCGCGCGGGACGCCACCGCCGACACGGTCACCGGGCTGACGATCGGCGGCGACGACTACATCACGAAGCCGTTCTCCGTCGAGGCCCTGATCGCCCGGGTGCGCGCGGTGCTGCGCCGCACGGCCGACCGCCGCGGCGGGCGGGACGGGACGAGCGGGACGAGCGGGGCGGGCGGGATGGGCGGGGCGGGCGGGGCGAACACAGCGGGCAGCCAGCTCGACGGCCAGGCTCTGCTGCGCGTCGCCGACCTGGAGCTCGACGAGGACCACTGGCTGGTCCGCCGGGCCGGCATCCAGGTCGAGCTGTCGCCGACCGAGTTCCGCCTGCTCGCGTACCTGATGCGCAACCAGGGCCTGATGCTCACCCGCAAGCAGCTGCTAGAGAACGTCTGGGGATGGGGGTACGCGGGCCAGTCTCAGGTACTCGAGACTTACGTGAGCTACCTGCGCCGTAAGCTCGACCCGCTCGGCCCGCCGCTGATCCACACCCAGCGCGGCGTCGGCTATAGCCTCCGCCCCCCGAGCTTAGGCCTGCCGTGCTGAGGATCCAGGTCAGGCTCCCGGCCAGGCGAGCGGG
Source organism: uncultured Streptosporangiaceae bacterium (assembly GCA_964581815.1). Lineage (GTDB taxonomy): Bacteria > Actinomycetota > Actinomycetes > Streptosporangiales > Streptosporangiaceae > Trebonia. The sequence continues at coordinate 13,981 of CAZORE010000138.1, forward strand.
CCGCGAGCGGACCCGGCGCCGGACGTTGTCACTGCGCGCGCGGCTGCTCGCCGGGCTGATCGCGCTTACCGCGACGTTCCTCGTGGTGATGGGCGTGGTCACCACCGTCGTGCTCGGCACGCTTGACGGCAAGCAGCTCAACGCCGAGGTCAAGCTCGCCTCCCGGCAGTCCGTGGCCGGGATGGCCGCGGGCGCCGACGGCTTCGCCGCCGCCTACGCCTCGCTGGACAGCGGCAAGTCGGGCCCGCTCACGTCAAGCTCGCCGACCGCCGCCGCGCTGCTCACGGTGGTCCGGGGCATGGCGGGCCTTTCCTGGCACCAGGCGTCGGCGAGGCTCGGCAAGCTGGCGCCGGCCGGGCAGCCGTTTGACGTGACGGTGAGCGGCTCGCCGACGGTGCGCGCGGCCTGGCGCCTGGTCTCGCAGAACGCGTCCGCGTCGGCCAGGGGAATCCTGCCGCCGGGGCCCGCCGTCGTCATCGTCGGCCGGACCAGCGGCGCCTCGTCGGGCAACCTGCGCGGCGTCGTGCTCACCGAGCTGATCACCGGGGGCGCGCTGATCGCCCTGCTCGCCGTCTGCGGCAACTGGCTGATCGGCCGCGGCCTGGCCCCGTTGCGCCGGATGGCCTCCACCGCTGACCTCATCACCCGCAGCGGCGACCTGGCGGCGCGGATGCCGGACGCCGGCGATCAGCCGGAGACCGGGCGGCTCGCCGCGGCGATCAACACGATGCTCGACCGGATACAGCAGGCGTTCGGCGCGCGGCTGCGGTCCGAGCAGACGATCAGGCAGTTCGCGGCGGACGCGTCGCATGAGCTGCGCACTCCGCTCACCACCATCCGCGGGTACGCGGAGCTTTACCGGGCGAACGCGCTCGGCCCCGGCGGCCTGCCCGACGCGATGCGGCGCATCGAGCAGGAGGCGGAGCGGATGTCCCTGCTCGTGGCCGAGCTGCTTGAGCTGGCCAGGCTGGACCGCCCGTCGTCGCTCGACCTGTCGGAGACCGACCTCGCCGTGCTCGCCAGGGACGCGGTGGCGGATGCCCGGGCGGTGGAGCCGGACCGCGAGGTGGGCATCTCAGTGCCTGACAGCCTGGTGGTCACCGCTGACGAGCCGCGGATCAGGCAGGTGCTCGCCAACCTGCTCGGCAACGTGCGCGCGCACACGCCGCCCGGCACCCCGGCCGCCGTCCGGCTGCGCACCGAAGCGGGCGGCGCGGTCATCGAGGTCACCGACCAGGGGCCGGGCATGTCGGAGGGCGACGCGGCGCTGGCCTTCGACCGCTTCCACCGTGGCGACGGCGCGCTCGCCGCGGCCATTGCCGGACGGTCGGCGGCGGCCGGCCAGGACGGGACGGAGGCAGCGAGCAGCGGGCTCGGCCTGTCCATCGTCCAGGCGATCGCCGTCGCGCACGGCGGCCGCGCCGAGCTAAGCTCCGCGCCCGGTGACGGCACCACCATCCGGCTGTGGATTCCGGTCAAGAACCAGCAGAGTTGAGTTTTCTCCTCGAACGGTGGCGTGCTTCGCCATATACCTCGACATGACTCTTTCCTGCGGGGGACGTGGCCGGGCGGTCGTCCTTACCCGGAGGTCACCCGGGCGCTAGAGGACCTTGGTGCCGTACATCTCGCCGAGGGGGTCGGCGAGGAGCTCTAGGCGGACGCCGTCCGGGCCCTTGAAGTAGATCGAGGTGCCGCTCGCCGTCTGGTACTCCACGCCGGCCGCGTCGAGCTTGCCGCGGAGGTAGTCCCACTTCTCCTTGGTCACCGAGATGGCCACGTGGTTCAGGTTGCCGAGCGTCTCTATGTAGGGACCGAGGCCGAGGCCGGGAAAGTCGAAGAACGCGAGCAGGTTCCCGTTGCCCACGTCGAAGAAGAAGTGCGTCGACCCCTTGTAGTCCCGGTTGCCGAACAGCTCGGTGAGCGGGAACTCCAGCAGGCCCTGGTAAAACCTGATCGTCTGCTCGACGTCGGAGCAGATCAGCGCGACGTGGTGGACGCCGCGGGCCGACGTCGGCGGGCGGCCCTCGGTGATGTACTCGGCGGCGAGCCTGGCCCGCTCGGCCTTGATCGCGTTCAGGTCGATGTCGGTCATGGGCGGCCTCCCGTGGAACACGCTTCCGTTGTGGCTACTCCTGGACCTATACCCAGGGACTACAAGATCCGGAGTTCGACGGAGATGTTGCCGCGGGTCGCCCGGGAGTAGGGGCAGACCTGGTGGGCCGTGTCGGCGAACTCGCGCACCTTGTCCCGTTCCATCCCAGGGACGTGGACGACCAGCGTCACCACCAGGCCGAAGGCGTCGCCGTCCGGGCCGATGCCCACCTGAGCGGTGACCGTCGAGTCGCCGAGCGCGGCGTGCTCGGCGCCCGCGACCAGGCGCAGCGCGCTGTGGAAGCAGGCGGCGTAGCCCGCCGCGAAGAGCTGTTCCGGGTTGGAGCCGGCGCCCGTGCCGCCGAGCTCGGGCGGGAAGGCCAGGTCAAGATCGATTCGCCCGTCGGACGTGGCGACGTGGCCGTTACGGCCATCGCCGGTGGAGGTCGCCTCCGCCGTGTAAAGAACCTTTTCTGGCATACCGCAACCCTACCGTGACAGGGAGTCCAGGATGCGCGTCGTTTTGTCGGTTACCGCGGGGCCGTGAGAGCGGATGGTGACCGGGGCGTCGAGGATTTCCGCCACCGCGTCGGGCCAGTCTTCCGCCGCGAGGCCGTCGTCCGGGTCGTAGACCGGGCGCGCGCGCAGGAGCGCCTGGCTGAGCGACTCCTGGTAAGCCAGGTCACGGGCCGGGCCCGGCTCGATCCCGGTGACGGTGCGGCCACCCAGCTGGTAGCCGCGGCAGATACGAAGCTGCCCGGCGAGGCGGCGCGCGGTGTCGAGGTGGGTGAGCGCGACCGCGTCCACTCCCCCGGTGACCTTGGCGGCGTAGCCGAGCGCGAGCGCGTCCAGGTGGCCGGCCCGGAACGGGCCCTGCCAGTGGCCGTCCGCGTTGTGGCGCTCGAGGAGGTCAAGCGTCCTGTCCTCCGTCGGGAACGGGCCCGGGCCGTGCCGTGTCTGGTACGTGCGGGTGACGCCGAGCCTGATGGCGGCGGCGCCGCTCTCCCGCAGCAGCGTTTCCGCGTTATCGAACGTCGTCGTCGACCAGGTGGTGTACGGGTGGAAGCCGCGCCACTCATCAAGCAGCACGCCCTGGGCGCCCTCGAAGACGACCGGGCCCTGCGCGAGCAGCCGCGCCAGGTAGCCGTCGCCGGCCACCGTCACCCGGTCAGCGACGGCGCCGTACACGGCCGCGACCTGGCCGGGCGACGGGAGAGGCATGGCGACCGGCAGCTCCTCGGCGAGCCGGTCACGGAGCCTGGCGAGCTTGGCGATCAGGGCGCGGGGGCGCGCGATGTCGCCGGCCCGGGGAGCGTCTTGCGGGTGATCGAGCGCGTAGCGTGCTGTCTCGCCGATGCCCATGCCGCACGAGCCGTGCCTGCCCGCACCGCGCGCTTCCTCGCGCGCCCGGTTGGCGGCCCGGTGATAAGGGGTGGTGAGCAGCGCGTCCTGGTCGATCGCGAGCAGGCCGAGCGGGTCGGGTACCCCGAAGCTGGTGAGGTGCTCCGCCTCGGCGACCAGGGCGAAGAGGTCCACGAGCATGAACCTGGACAGGAACGTCCGCGTCCCCTGGGTAAAGGTGCCCGAGCCGAACTGGGCGAACGCGTGCGCCTCGCCGCCGGGCCCGAGCACGTGGTGGGCCGCCTGCGCGCCGCCGTTGAACCGGACGACGGCCTGGACCCGACGGCCCCGCTCGTCTGCGGCGTCTCGCGTGTCCCGTGCGCTCTGCGCGCACAGCCAGTCCACGATCGTCCCCTTGCCCGCATCGCCGTAGCCGAGGTCGACGACGATCACATGGCCTTTCATAGCAGCACGCTGCCGGCTGGGAAGTCCTGGTGGGGACGGCCAGTGCTTGCGGCGGGCAGGGCGCGGGGCACGGGGCCCGCGCGCAGGGCACGGCGGCGGCGGCGCACGGTCCCTCCCTGGTAGGCGCCGATGGCCGCGAGGGCGCGCCCGACGGCCGGGCCTGCCGCCGAGCCGACATCCGCCAGGTCCGCCAGGCCCTCGTCCAGGTCGATCGTCTCCTCGCCGAGCCCGACGGTGAGCGCGATCGTCTCGCACACGGCGTCCAGGTCGGCGAGCTCGATCACGTTCTGGCCGAGCAGGGAACGCCAGGTGCCCAGCACCTGCCCGTCGCCCGCGTAAGCGGCGCCCTCGGGGAGGATGAAGTAGGTGTCCCAGCGCCTGGTGAGCTGCGCGACGAGGTTGCGGATGGCGACCGGCTGCGGCAGCTCGTCGCCGATCCAGGCGTTCACCTCGCGGGGCTTGACGGCCGCATACGGCATCTCATCGCCGATGATGAAGAGGTAGCCGCGCCGGCCGCGCTTGTCGTAGCAGTCGGTCGCCGTGTGCCTGGCCATGAAGAACATCGCGAGCTCATACGACTCGGTCTTCTGCCCGCCGCCGCCGCCCTCGAGCAGGATGCGCTCCAGGTCGCCGTCCATCCGGTTGTCCGATTCGAACTGCCCGACCTGGAGCGGCGCGCGGTCGCAGGTCGCGTCGCCGATCGCGCCGAACATGAGCTGCGGGTCCGCCGCGTAGCCGCCGTCCTTAAGCAGGCCGAGCAGCTTGGGCAGCTTCTTCTGCAGCGTCCGTGGCACCGAGCCCATCGAGCCCGTCACGTCGAAGAGGACGGCGATCGCCAGCGAGTCCGGGTGCTCGTCGCTGTCCCGGCTCTCCCGCTTGCCGACGTCGAACGGGTCGAGGCTCGGGTGCACGCAGCGCGCGCCTGAGTCGCTGTACGCGAAGGCGCTCTTCCCGCCGCGCAGCCTCTCGGCGGTCTCGTAGGCATCTGCTGACCAGCGTCCGCTTCCCATAGCGGTTCTCCTTTGGGCTCGGAATGGCAGTTCCGTATATTCGATATTTGCGAATTAAAAGGGGTTTCATGGCCGGGCCGCTTCTTCGCTGTCCGGGCGGAGCAGGGCGGGGTGCAGCAGCGTGGCGTCGCCGCGGCGGTACAGCTTCGCGCGGGGGCCGCCGCGGGGGCCGCCGGTCTCCGTGTGGTCGCCGGTCGACTCGACGAAGCCGGGGACGGACAAGACCTTGCGGTGGAAGTTGCCCGGGTGCAGCTTCTCGTCCCAGACCGTCTCGTAGACCTCGCGGAGCTCGGAGATCGTGAACGGCTCCGTCACGAACGCGGCCGCGAGCGGCGTGTACTCAAGCTTTGACCTGGCGCGTTCCAGGCCGTCCGCGAGGATCGCCGCGTGGTCGAAGGCGAGCGGCACGGGCAGCGCGGCGACCGGGGTCCACCGCGCGTCGGCCGCGTCGGTGCCCGCGTGCGCCTCAGGCAGGCCAGGGGCGAACACCAGGTAGGCGACCGAGATGACGCGCATCCGCGGGTCACGGCCGGGAGTGCCGTAGCTGCCGAGCTGCTCAAGGTGGGCGGCGCGCAGCTCGGGGCCGGCCTCCTCGGCCAGCTCGCGCACCGCGGCCTGGGCCAGGTCCTCCTCGGCCCGCGCCCGGACGAAACCACCGGGCAGTGCCCAGCTCCCCCGGTACGGCCACTCGCCGCGCCTGACGAGCAGTACCTGGAGTTCTCCGTCCCTGATGGTCAGCGCCACCACGTCCACGGTGACCGCAACGGGATCGTAGGCCCGCGGGTCGTAGTCGGCCAGGAACCGTTCTTCGTCGTTCATCCACGCCGGTCCTTCTCAAGTTGAGATAATCTCAACTTGAGAGTAACACTGGCCGCAGAGGCTGTCCAGCGGCCGCGAGGACGGTGGGCGTGACGGGTTACCTGCACACGTTCGCTATATTGATCTAAATCATTCCTCGCGGACTGCGACCTTGGTGTGTCCGACGCGTGATCTACGCCGTGCACAATGGTCAGCGAGCGCCGGTAGCTCAGTGGATAGAGCGGCTGCCTTCTAAGCAGCGGGTCGCGGGTTCGAGTCCTGCCCGGCGCGCCA
>CAZORE010000139.1:0-6788 GCA_964581815.1 uncultured Streptosporangiaceae bacterium
CGTCGCCGTAGCCGCAGACCAGCGCGACCTTGCCGCCGATGAGCACGTCGGTGCCCCGGTTGATGCCGTCGATCAGGGAGTGGCGGCAGCCGTACTTGTTGTCGAACTTGGACTTGGTCACCGAGTCGTTGACGTTGATCGCCGGGAACGCGAGCGTGCCGGCCTTGTGCATCTCGTACAGGCGGTGCACGCCGGTGGTGGTCTCCTCGGTGACGCCCTTGATCTCGCCGACGGCCCGCGTCCACTTGCCGGGGTGGTCGGCCAGGGAGTTGCGCAGCCGGTCCAGGATGACCAGCCACTCCTCGGCGTCGCCCTCGGCCGGCGAGGGGACCGCGCCGGCGGTCTCGTACTCGGCGCCCTTGTGCACGAACATGGTGGCGTCGCCGCCGTCGTCCAGGATCATGTTCGGCGACCGGCCGGCCGGCCAGGTCAGCGCCTGCTCGGTGCACCACCAGTACTCTTCGAGGGTCTCGCCCTTCCAGGCGAAGACCGGGATGCCCTTGGGGTCGTCCACGGTGCCCTCGGGGCCGACGGCGACGGCCGCCGCGGCGTGGTCCTGGGTGGAGAAGATGTTGCAGCTTGCCCAGCGGACCTCCGCGCCGAGCGCGACCAGCGTCTCGATCAGCACGGCGGTCTGGATCGTCATGTGCAGCGACCCGGTGATCCGGGCGCCGCGCAGCGGCTGGGACGCCGCGTACTCGGCGCGGGTCGCCATCAGGCCCGGCATCTCGTGCTCGGCGAGCTGGATTTCCTTCCGGCCGAAGGCGGCCAGGTTGATGTCAGCGACCTTGTACGGCTCGGCGCTCATGCGCTCTTCCCTTCATCGGTTGTCCCCGGAGCCCTGGCGCGCCCGGCCTGACTGGCGTCCCTGCCATCGCGCGCGGCCGGGGAGTACTGGGGGTCGCCCCCTCGAGTCATCTGCGACCATGACGACGCTACGGGATGCGGCCGGCCCGGCGCACGGAGGTAGGCATGTTTTTGACGGCAGAATGTTAGATTGTTACCCATGCGCATCACTGAGGCCGCCGCCCGGCTCGGCATGTCCCCCCGGATGCTTCGCTACCGCGAGGACCTAGGGCTGCTGCCGCCGCTGCGGGACCGCCCGACCGGACGGGGTCACGCGCACCGGCAGTTCACCGAGGAGGACCTCGCCGCCATCACGGCGGCGCTGGCCATCGAGCGGCGCTTCGACATCACGCCCGCCGCACTGGCGTTCGGGCTGCGCGTACTGTCCGACCCGGCCGCCCGCGCCGCCGTCGCCGACCTTGGCCGCCGCACCGGCCATGTCCCCGCGGGCCCCGGCGCGGGCCGTGCGCTTGACTTCGAGAAGGAGCGGGCCCTGCGCGCGCTGCGGGCCATCAAGGGCGGCGCTGGCTCCTGAGGCGGGAGCGGCGCCTGGTCGTCCGCTGGACGATCTCCACCGACGGGTCCGCCGGGTCCTCCTGACCCGGATGATAGATGTCCGGTTCCAGGTAGATCGTCTCCGCGATCGGCACCGCCGCGCGGACCCGCTGCTCGGCGGCGTTGATGCCCGCCGCCAGCTCGGCGGCGGTCAGCTCGGGCGGCACGCCGATCTTGGCGGCGACGAGCAGCCCGTCCGGGCTTATATGGGAGGTCCGCAGGTGGATAAGGCGGAACGGCTCGGGGCCGGCCTCGAGCGAGGCGACGATCCGCGCCGACATCTCCTCCGAGGCCGACTCGCCGATCAGCAGGCTCTTGGTCTCGTAGCCCACGATGAAGGCGGCGCAGGCGAGAAGTACGCCGACCGCCACCGACCCGACGCCGTCCCACTTGTCATTCCCGGTCAGCTGGGACAGCAGCACGCCGAGGAAGGCGAGGGCGAGCCCGATGAGGGCCGCGGTGTCCTCAAGGAGGACGACGGGCAGCTCGGGCGTCTTCGTCAGGTGAACGAACTGCCGCCAGCTGCGCTTTCCACGCACCTCGTTGGCCTCGTGGATCGCGGTGCGCAGCGAGAACGATTCGAGGATCATCGACAGGACGAGCACGGCGTAGGCGACGTACGGGGAGCTGAGCTCGCCGCCGGAGACGATCTTGTGGACGCCGTCGTAGATCGAGAAGACCGCGCCGACGGTGAACAGCATCACCGCGACCACGAACGCGTAAAAGTACCGCTCCCGGCCGAACCCGAACTGGTGCTCGGTGGTGCGGGCGCGGCGTGACCGGCCCGCGCCGATCAGCAGCAGTACCTCGTTTCCCGTGTCGGCGACCGAGTGGACCGCCTCGGCGAGCATCGACGCTGAGCCGGTGAGCAGGAAGGCAGCGAACTTGGCGATGGCGATGCCCACGTTGGCCGCGAGCGCGGCGATAACGGCCTTCACCGATGTAGCATATCCAGCCGAGATGGCACCATCTTTACCAGTTTCATAGAGTTAACTCACGGTCGGCCAGGTCACGCAGGTCCTTGATCGCGGCGATCGCCAGCGGGTCGATGCCGCTCGCGATCCCGAGGTACACCGACGCGTAGTCAAGCAGCTGGACCGTCCCGGCGAGCCGCCGCAGCGGGTCGCCGCCGTCCATCGTGACGTCGGAAACGTCGATGCCGCGGACCGCGGCCAGGGACGTGGCCGCCACCCTGGCCCGCTCCACGGAGGGATGCTCGCCAGCCTGGTCAGCGATCAGCACCAGGCGCAGCGATGCCTCGTCACCGGAAAGACCGTCGAGCTCCGCGTCGTCATCCTCGGAGAACTCAGCGAAGTCCGCGTCGTCGAAGGCGCCGCCAAGATCCTCCGCGGCAGGGAAAGCCGGCTCCGGCGTCGGCGCGTACGGGCCATCGAACGTCGCCACCTGGTCGTGCCCGGCCTCGGGCAGGACGCCGACCAGCGCTGGGTACTTGGCGTTGGTGGCCAGCTGCGATGCGAACCGCCGTGCCGCCGCCGCCGCGATGGGCGAACCGCCCCAGATGACCGGCAGCCTGCCCACCAGGTCGAGCGCCAGCGACTTGGCCGGGTTGACGAACGACTCACTCGACGGCCGGCATTGGTGAGACACGTCTTCCATGGCGGCAGCCGCCGCCTCGTAGGCCGCCGCGTCGACGCGCGCCACCCCGAGCCGGTCCGCGCAGACCAGCAGCGGCACGGTCAGCGCCCACGGCATCGCCCGGGCCGGCCCGACCGTGGTCACCGGGATGAAGGTCCCCCTGGCCCGCGCGGTGAGCTCCTGCAACGGCGAGCCGGGCGCGGCCACCCCGACCAGGTCACAGCCGCGCCGCGCCGCCTCGCCGGCCAGCGCGAGCGCCTCGGCGGTATGCCCCGACCGCGACACCGCGATCACCAGGTCGGCGGCGCCGATCCAGCCGGGCAGCTGCCAGCCGGATACCCCGGTCACCTGCACCGGGGCGCCGGCCCCGCTGATCGCGGCGAGCGCGTCGCCGGCGAACGTGGAGCCGCCCGCGCCGCCGGAGCCGACCACGACGATCGCGCGCGGGCGGGTATCCGGGCTGAGTGAAGACAGGTCCGCCTCGGCGCAGGCCCGCAGCGCCGTGCGGACCTGGGCGGCCGACGAGGCGACCTGCCGCAGCATGCCCCCGGGATCGCCCGCCTCGACGATCTCCGGGTCATCGAGGCGAAGGGCCGCGAGTGCCGACCCGCCGGGCGGCGTGTTCATTGTTCTCTCCCAGGGGGACGACCCCGGCTCACGGCTGGCGTGCCTCGTCGACAAGCAGCACCGGAATGTTGTCCCTGACCGGGTAGGCGAGCCCGCATCCGGTGCACACAAGCTCGCTGGCGGCGTCGTCAACGCGCAGGCCTGCCCGGCACTTGGGGCAGACGATAATGTCGAGCACCCAGGGTTCGAGTTCCATCTTCATATCCCTTTGTTCACGTCAGATGGGTCATTAGGAGCTGCTGCCCGCGCCGCGGACAAGGCCGAGCACCTCGTCCCTGATCGCGGCCACCTCTACCTCGTCCGCGGCCTCGATGTTCAGCCGCAGCAGCGGCTCGGTGTTGGACGGGCGGAGGTTGAACCACCAGCCGTCGCCCGAGACGGTCATCCCGTCGAGGTCGTCCGTGCTCACCCCGGGCTGGGGCGCGTACACGTCCCTGACCCGCTGCGTGGCGGCGGCCTGGTCGTCGACCTTGCTGTTGATCTCGCCGCTCGCCGCGTACCTGGAGAAGTCGGCGAGAATGGCCGACAGCGGCCGGTCGTCGTGACCGAGCGCCGCGAGCGTGTGCAGCGCGGCGAGCATGCCCGAGTCGGCGAACCAGAAGTCCCTGAAGTAGAAGTGGCCCGAGTGCTCGCCACCGAAGATGGCGTTGGTCTCCGCCATCTTCGCCTTGATGAACGAGTGGCCGACCCGGGTGCGGACCGGCCTGCCACCGTGCTCGGTGATCAGTTCGGGAACCGCGCGTGAGGTGATCAGGTTGTGGATGACCGTCGCGCCCGGCTCCCTGGCCAGCTCCCTGGACGCGATCAGCCCGGTGAGCGCGGACGGGCTCACGAGCTCGCCGCGCTCGTCGACGACGAAGCACCGGTCGGCGTCGCCGTCGAAGGCGAGGCCGATGTCGGCCCCGCTGTCCCTGACCGCCTGCTGCAGGTCGCGCAGGTTCTTGGGGTCGATGGGGTTCGCCTCGTGGTTGGGGAACGTACCGTCGAGCTCGAAGTAGAGCGGAATCGTGGTAATCGGCAGGCCCTCGAACACGGTCGGCACCGTGTGACCGCCCATGCCGTTGCCCGCGTCCACGACCACTGTCATGTGGCGGATACCGGAGATGTCGACCAGCTTCCTGAGGTACCCGGCGTAACCGGGAAGCAGGTCCTTGCTCGTCACCTTGCCTGACGGCCCGTCGTAGGCCGGCACCCCGTCCTGCACCATCCGCTTGATCTCGGCGAGCCCGGTCTCGATGCCGACCGGCTTGGCGCCGGCCTTGCAGAGCTTGATCCCGTTGTACCTGGCCGGGTTGTGGCTCGCGGTGACCATCGCGCCTGGGATGTCGAGGAACCCGCTCGCGTAGTACACCATGTCGGTGGAGCCGAGCCCGCCGCGGATGACGTCGGCGCCCTGGGACGCCGCGCCCCGGCCGAGCGCGTCGGCGAGCGGCTCACTGCTCGGGCGCATGTCATGCAGCGTGACGATGGTCTTCGCCCCGGTCAGCCGCACGAATGCCGCCCCCACGGCCTCGGCCACGGATTCATCGAGCTCGTCGGGAACAACACCGCGAACGTCATAGGCCTTGAAGATCTCATTCAGATCTGGCACTTCGTCCCCGCCTCCCTTGAACCGCTGCCACCGCGCTCTCCCTAGGATCTGACGAACCCGCCGACATCAGGATAAGAACGGCCACCGGTCCCGTCCTGTTGACTTCCCAGGATCAACCTATCGGTCACGCGGTAATGGGGTGCAAACGAGGGCCGCCGCGCCTGCGCGGCGGGGCGCTCAGGCCTCGGACTGCGGCGCGGGCGCGGAGCGGACGACCCGCAGGTGGCCGCGGCGGCCGACCTCGACGCCCTGGCCCACCGGCTCGGCGGGCGGGCGCTGCGATGCGCTCGGCCGTGGCACGGTCCCCTGCGCCGCCTGCCTCGGCTCCGCCGGCCGCAACTGGTCGCCCGGCCGCAACTGGTCCGCCTGCCGCAGCGGGGGGGCCGGGCGGGCCGAGGCGCTGCGCTCCAGGCTGGCCCGTTCGGCGCGGGCCACGTCGCGGACGACGTTCGCGAGCGCCTCGAGGTCATCCGCGCGCTCTTGCGCCGGGTCCTTGGGCAGCCGGACCACGTCCCAGCCCCGGGGCACCACGAGCCGCGCGGCGTGCATCTCGCACAGGTCCCACGAGTGTGGGTCGACGTAGACAGCGAGGGGGCCGAGTACGGCCGTCGAGTCCTTGTACACGTACGTGAGCGTGTAGACGGGGGGCTGCTTGCACGCCGTGCGTGAGCAGCAACGAGAGTTCACCAGTCCACCTCGCACGATTGTCCTCCGGAGGAGCGGCCCCCCGGACGAGTGCTCCAATCTTGCCCTGACCGGAGAGCAACTTCCTCGCCCGCCGCAAGATTGGAGTACTCGACCCCCCGGTGTCCCCCGGCGGCGCCCCCGATGGCAAAGACCGCCCTCGCGTGAGCGATACCTGACGGTTCCGCCAGCGCTCCCTCGCGGCCCGCCGGCTGGTTTCCGATGTCGCTCACAACGGCTGACGGTACCTACCTGAAGGCGGTTACGCCATCACCCGGGCATGGTTCGCGATCGTGTCGTTTTGTCTGGCTCGGCACCGCCCGGGCTCCCGCCGGCGCTACCCGGGCGGCGCACGGCCGCGATACTCTCGGTAACTGTGCACAGTGGCGAGGGCGGGGCCGCTCATCCCCCGCGGATCCGGCGGCGCGACCGGCACGGGCGCGGTGTCCGCGGCCGACTCGTGCCTCCAGGAGTGCCGCTGTATCGCACCAGGTCGCAGCAGTTCGACGACATGGTGCTTGACGCGGTAGCCCGGCTGGAGCCGCGCTGGGAGGCCGAGCTAGCCGGAGTGGAGTTCGCCGTCCAGGAGGTCCCTGAGCCGGAGGAGCTCGTTGACGACAGCGTCCCGCTGCCGCTGGCCAGGACTATCCCTGGGTCGCCGGAGCCTGGCAACCCCGCCCGCCCGGCCACGCCCGCGCGCATCGTGGTCTACCGGCGCCCGCTCATGGCCAGGTCGGAGAGCGACGGGGAGCTGAGCGACCTGCTATTCGACGTCATCGTCGAAGAGTTCGCCGGCTTCCTCGGCCTCGACCCCGACTCGGTGGATCCCGGCTACCGCGGCGGCCTTGACTAGCCCGACCCGCCCGCCCTAGCCCGACCCGCCCGCCCT
>CAZORE010000139.1:6888-12618 GCA_964581815.1 uncultured Streptosporangiaceae bacterium
CTAGCCCGACCCGCCCGCCCTAGCCCGACCCGCCCGCCCTGGCTGCTGGACGCCGGGCACCGGTAGGCCGCGGGGATGGCGGGGATATGACTTGCGGCATATGCGAGCCGCCGAAGTTCTGGCCGGGCGGCAGACGCCTTGCCGGGCGCCTGGTTCCTAACGTTGGAAGTGCCGGAGATGCCGGCGTTACCAACGGAGGACGCGATGATCGAGGTAAAGAACCTTGGCAAGCGGTACGGGGAGAAAGTGGCGGTCGACGGGCTCGATTTCGTGGTTCAGCCCGGCATCGTCACCGGTTTTCTCGGCCCGAACGGGGCCGGGAAGTCCACCACAATGCGGATGATCGCCGGACTGGACGAGCCCACCTCCGGCCGGGTGCTGGTAAACGGCAGGGACTACCGCGCGGTGCGGGCGCCGATGGCCGAGCTGGGCATCCTGCTTGAGGCCAGGTCGGTGCACACCGGCCGGTCGGCTCGCAATCACCTGCTGGCGCTGGCCCAGACCAACGGGGTCAGCCAGCGCCGGGTCGATGAGGTGATCGACATGGTCGGCCTGGCTGAGGTGGCCCGCAAGCGGGTCGGCGGGTTCTCCCTCGGGATGGGCCAGCGGCTGGGTATCGCGTCGGCGCTGCTTGGCGATCCGCGGGTGGTGGTCCTGGACGAGCCGGTCAACGGGCTGGACCCGGAGGGCGTGCTGTGGATAAGGAACCTGCTCAGGGGCCTGGCGGACGAGGGGCGCACGGTGTTCGTGTCCTCCCACCTGATGAGCGAGATGGCGCTGACCGCGACCCGGCTGGTAGTAATCGGCCGCGGCCGGCTGATCGCCGACACCACCGTCGCCGAGTTCGTGGCCCGCGCCGGGGGCGGGGGCGTCACCGTGCGCACCCCGCAGGCAGCCCGGCTGCGCGAGCTGCTGCTCGGCCCGGACGTCACCGTGACCAGCCAGCAGTCCGACCTCCTGACGGTGCAGGGCCTGAGCGCCGAGCAGATCGGCCAGACCGCCTGGCAGGCTCGCCTGCCCGTTTACGAGCTAACCCCGCAGCAGGCCTCGCTGGAGGAAGCGTTCATGCGGCTCACTGACGACTCCATCGACTTCCGTTCCCACAACACCACCAAGGAGGTGGCAGCCCGATGAACGCCGTATCAGTCCGTGCCGACCGGGTACCCGCGCTGAAGGTAACCCAGCGCCGAGTGCTGCGGTCCGAGCTGACGAAATTCCGTTCCCTGCGGTCGACCGTCTACACCATGGCCACCGCGGTCGCGCTGATGATCGGCCTCGGCGCGCTGTTCTCGGCGGTGACCGCCAGCCAGTACAAGACGGGCGCGGCAGGCATTGACGCCGTCAGCACCAGCCTGAGCGGCACCATCTTCGCCGTGGTGGCGTTCGGGGTACTCGGCGCGCTCATGATGAGCGGCGAGTACAGCACCGGCATGATCCGCTCGTCGCTCACCGCCGTCCCCCGCCGCCTGCCGGTCCTGTGGGCCAAGCTGGGCGTCTTCGCGGGCACGGCATTCGCGGCCTCGCTGGTCGCCAGCTTCGTCTCCTTCTTCCTCGGCCAGGCGCTGCTGAGCAGCCACCACCTGAACGTGGCCATCACCGCTCCCGGTGCGCTGCGTTCGGTCGTCGGGGCCGCCCTGTACGTGACGGTGGCCGGCCTGATCGGGGTCGCCCTGGGCGCGCTGTTCCGCAACACCGCCGCGGCGATCGCCACCTTCACCGGCGTGTTCTTCGTGATCCCGCTGCTGGCCGGGCTGCTGCCCGCTTCGATCAGCGGTCACGTGACTCCGTACCTGCCCTCCAACGCGGGCGAGGCGCTCTGGGCCGGGGCGTCCAACCTGCAGCACGCGCTGTCGCCCTGGACGGGATTCGCGCTGCTGTGCGGCTATGCTGTGGTCCTTATCGGCGCGGCGGCCTGGCGGCTGCGACGAGCCGACGCCTGACCAGGGACACTAATAGGCATGAGGGCGCTCCGGCCGACCGGATACCCAGCGGCTCGCACGGCGGGCCGCTGGGTATCCGACGTCCTGCTCACCTTGCTGGCCCTGGTGACGACCCTTCCGGCGCTGCCGCGCGACAGCACCCGGATGCACGCGGCGGAAGTCGTCGTGCTCGTGATCTCGGTCGCGCCGCTGCTCGCCCGGCGGATCTGGCCCCTCCCGGTGTTCGGGTGGATCCTGCTCACCGCCATCGCCGCGGGATTGTGGTCAAGGAGCGCGATCGACGGCCCGGCCCTGCTCATCGCCCTGTATACCGTGGCGTCGAGGCGGCCGCGCAAGGACGCGCTGGTCTGCGCCGGCCTGCTCGAGGTCGTCGCGGTCACCGCCCTGCTGCTGTATGCGAACAGCAGATGGTGGTTTGACGCGATCTTCCTCTCCGGCATGGTCGCCGCCGCGCTCGGGCTCGGCCTGTACTTCGCTGCCCGCCGTGCCTACCTCGCCGAGCTCCATGACCGGGCGGAACGGCTAGAACGCGAGCGAGACCAGCAAGCCGCGCTCGCCGCGGCCGCCGAACGCGCCAGGATCGCCCGCGAAATGCACGACATCGTCGCCCACCACCTCACCGTCATGACCACGCTGGCCGAAGCGGCGGTCGCGGCGTCGGCCAGCTCGCCGGAAAAGGCCACCGACGTCATGCGCAGCGTGGCGGTCACCGGGCGCCGGGCCCTGGCCGACACCCGACGGCTCCTCGGCGTCCTGCGCGAACGCGACGGCGCCGGCGTCGTCGCCGGCAGCGCCGAGGCCCTGCAGCCGGTGCCCGATCTCAGCCAGCTGGACGCCCTGATCGAGCAGGTCCGTTCGGCTGGACTGGACACCGCACTGGAATTGCACGGGCAGGCACCGGACGTACCCGCGGGCGTACAGCTCGCGGTGTACCGGCTGGTGCAGGAGGCCCTCACCAACACGCTCAAGCACGGCGGGGCGGGCGCCCGCGCTTGCGTGCGGCTGAGCTTCGAGCCTGGCGAGCTGCGCGTCGACGTCAACGACGACGGCGCGGGCAGCGCCGCTCCCGCGGCGGCGGGCGTCGGCGGCGGCCTGCCCGGCATGCGCGAACGCGTACGCGCCTACGGCGGTGACGTGCAGGCAGGCCCGCGCCAGCCCGCGGGCTGGGCCGTCACGGCGCGGCTGCCGCTGGACAACGGGGGAACCACATGATCCGGGTACTGCTCGTCGACGATCAATCACTGCTCCGCATGGGGTTCCGGCTGATCCTGGAGGCCGAGCCCGACATCGAGGTAGTCGGCGAGGCCGGGGACGGAGCATCCGGGGTCAGCATGGCCTCAGCCCTGCACCCCGACGTCGTGCTGATGGACGTCCGGATGCCGGGCATGGACGGGATCAAGGCGACAGCCTCGATCATCGAGGCCGGCCCGGCCAGCAAGGTCCTCATCCTGACCACGTTCGACCTGGACCAGTACGTCTTCGCCGGGCTCAAAGCCGGCGCCAGCGGCTTCATGCTGAAAGACGCGCCGCCTGCTGAACTGCTCGCCGCCATCCGCACCATCGCCGACGGCGAGGCGGTCCTCGCGCCCACGGCCACCCGACGGCTCATCGACCAGTTCGCACCGTTGCTACCCGACCCGGGCAAGCAGCAAGACCGCGACGCGATGCTCGGCAAGCTCACCGACCGGGAACGAACCGTGTTCGCCGAGCTCGCCGCCGGGCGGTCCAACCGCGAGATCGCCACCGAGCTGCACCTCTCCGAAGGCACGGTCAAGATCCACGTCGGGCGGATACTGACCAAGCTCGGCCTCCGTGACCGTGTCCAGGCCGTCGTGCTGGCCTACGAATCCGGCCTCATCACACCAGGAAGCTGACCCGCCGCGCGGCGGTAACGGCATGACCGCGGTGTAGGAGTTCTCCGCGGGCGGCAGGTCGATCGACGCGAGCGCGCTCGGCACCGGCAGGAGCGATGTCACCGGCGCGGACAAGCCGCCGGTGCCCGAGGTCACCGCCCGCACGGCGTAGAGCGGCCCCGAGCCGGCTTGCGGCGTGACGACGATCGCGAACGGCTCCCGGGTGCCCGCTGGCCGCGGCACCGCGACCGCGAGGGTATGGCCGGCCGCGATCGTCACCGAACCGCCGCCCGGCGGCGTCGTGACGGTGCCGTCCGGGCCGATCACCGAGATGCTGGCGCGCGCGGCAGCCGACGGCGCGGTGAGCAGCAAGCCCACCGTGACCCCGCGGGCGGACGGGTTCCCGGCCACCACGCCCTGCTCGGTGACCGGGGGCACCGCCGTGGTGAACGCGCCCATTCCCGTGCCGGGGACGAGCACGCCCGCGACGATCGGCACGTTGGACGTCAGCCGCAGGCCGGCCGCGGCGGCGCCGAGCGAGTTGAGCGAAACGGGGGTGGCCGCTCCAGCCGACGCGTCGACCGGAGCGGAGGGAAACTGGGGCACGGCGCCCGCCGGGGTATATGCCACCACCTTCACCTGCGCGTCGGTCGATCCGGGCACCACCACGAATAGCTTGGCGGCACTGCTCGCCACGGTGAGGCCGGGGATCACCAGGGTTGTCGCCGGAGCGGCCGCCTGCGGCAGCCAGGCGCCACCCGAGGCGCCGCCCTGCCACACCGAGGCGGCTACCTGGCCCGCGGTGGTCTGCACGTGCAGGGCCAGCGCCTGGGAGCCGGACATGAACGGCGCGACGTTCTCCGTCACGAACTGGCCGGGCGCGACCGTGATGGCGTTGCTCAGCCCGTTCTGCTGACCGGTGTCCGTGAGGATGGTCACGTTCACGCTGGCCGCGACGTTTCCGGTGTTCATCAGGTACAGCCGGGTCTGCGTGGCGCCGTCGGACTGCCCGGCGCCCGCGAACCACATGTCAGATCCCGGATGCGTGCAGCTCACCAGCCCGGTGCCCGACGCGTCCGACTGCTCCGCCTCGAACCCCTCGGCCATCCGTCCGGTCGCCGCCACCGCGGCGCCGTCCCCGCCGGAGACTTGAAGCGTCTCCACCATGCCGGGCGCCCTGACGGACGGTTCCGTCGTCTTCGTTCCGGTTTCCGCTGACGCGGACGGCTTGCGTGACGGGGAAGCCGTGCTCGACGGGGTCGCCGTGCTCGACGAGGATGCTGCCCCGGAGGGGGAGGTCGTGCCCGACGGCGCGGCCTGGCCACTGGCCGGACCGTCGCTGGCGACAGGCGCGGCGACGATCGCACGGAACGTCGCGTCGCCCGCCGACGTGGCGGCGGCCGGCGCGGCAGCCGAGGCGCCATCAGCCGCGCGCGGCGGCAGCGCGATCATCGTGATGCCTCCGGCGGCGGTGCCCGCCGCGAGCGGCGGGCACGACCTGGCGATGGACCCGACGTCCGCGCTCTGACCGCCCTGGACGACAGTCCGGGCCGGAGCGGGCTGGGTTACCCAGCCGATCAGGAACACGACGAGGAGCGCGAGCAGTACTGCCCCCGGCAGGGCGATGCGGCGCATCAGGACTCACCGTTCCCGTCGGCGCGCTTGCCCGCTCCGCGCCAGCGGCTTGGCCGTCCGTGCTTGGCCGCGCGGTGCGAGTGCCGCTCCGGCCTGGATGACGGCCCGGCGAGCGGCCATGGACCGGACCCGGTGCCTGGCTCGGGCCGGGTGTCCCGGAAGCCGGGGGGGCCGGGCACGGCAGGCGAGTCGGCGACGACCGGCCACTCGCCGGACTCCCACGGTGGCAGGGGGGCGGGCTCGAGGTCAGCCTGCGTGGCCGGCTGACCGCCCGTCCGCGTCACCGGCTGGCCGCCGGTCCG
>CAZORE010000139.1:12718-19923 GCA_964581815.1 uncultured Streptosporangiaceae bacterium
CAGCCTGCGTGGCCGGCTGACCGCCCGTCCGCGTCACCGGCTGGCCGCCGGTCCGTGCGGCGGGCTGGGCACCGGTCCGCGTAACGGGCTGGCCGCCGGTCCGCGTAACGGGCTGGCCGCCGGTCCGTGCGGCGGGCTGGGCACCGGTCCGTGCAGTGGGCTGGGCACCGCTCCGCGCAACCTGCTGGGCGCCGGTGGCCGCCGTCGGCTGGCCTCCGGACGGCGTCGCCTGCCGCTGCGGGCCGGTCTCCCACGGGTAGCGTGTCCCGGGCGGCGTCGCAGCCGGCTGCGGGCCGCTCGGCCACGGCGCGCGCCGCGGCCCCGTTTCCCACGGCGCCCGGGTCTCCGGCGGCTCCGCGCCGGGCACCGGGGTTTCCCGTACAGAAGCCTGCTGCCCGGTCAGCCGGGCGCGGGTCCCGTGCCCCCTGGTTTCCTCCAGTGGGCTGGTCTTCCACGCGTCGTCGAGCGAGGCGGTCGCCCAGGCGTCCGTCGCGACGGTCCGGTGACCACCGCTCCAGTCGCCCGCCATGTCCCACGGGGCGTCTTGTGGGTCGCCGTCCGGCAGGCCAGGCACGCTCACGAGCGCATCGGGGACCCCGCCGCCGACGCCGGCCGCGATGTCAACCTCGGCTCCGGCCGGCTCGCCCGCGACCGGGTCCGCTACCGGCACGGGCAGCTGGCCGGGGTGGCGCCTGCGGGCGAACCCGGGCCGGTCGGCGTCGCCCGCCGTCCGGGTCCCGGCACCGCGGAGCACGGCCGGCCGGACAGCCCGGCGGACGGAGTCCGCCCGGCGGCCGTTCCTTGCCTCGCGCAGCGCGGCAAGGCGCGCGGCCTCCTCGACGGGATCGGCGCGCTTACCGGGGAGCGCCAGCAGGCAGACGGCGAGCAGGGCGATGACCTCAAGGAACAAGGAAAGCTCGCGGGCCATGTCGTCGTGGGTGACCGAGAGCTGGCCGCCGCCCGGCGGCAGCGCGAACCCCTGGGCCCAGCCGTCGACCGGCGAGGCGAGCGGCTTGAGGGCGCGGCCGTTCAGTTTCGCGGTCCAGCCGCCGTACGGTTCAGCGAGCACCAGGGTGCCGCCGCTGGCGGGAACGGTGATCGCGCTTCCGTTCGGTGCGCTTGATGACAGCGCGGTCACCGTGCCGTCCGGCGCTACGGCGCGGACGCGCGCGACCGGGCCCGTAACCTGCCAGAGGTCGTAGGTCGGCGCCTTGCTCAGCGCGATCAGGCCCATCGCGGCGTCGAGCCGCTGGGCGAGAACGGGGCTGACCGGGCCGGGCAGCAGCACCCACCTGATGCCGAAGTCGCCGAGCACCAGGCCGGGATCGCCGGCGTCCGCGCCGTCCGGTGCGCCGAGCGCCGCGACCTGGCGGCTCAGTGCCGCTCCGGCGGCCGAGTCGATGCCAAGCTCGGGGTCGCCCAGGGACGGGTCCCCCTGGCGGACGACCGTGTAGTCAAGCCCGCCGCTCGCCAGGCCTCCGTGGTCGGGCCGCAGGATCAGGGTCCGGTACTGCTGGCCCGAGGTGGAGGCCGCGGCCACGAAGGCCGGAAGCACCGGCCCGGTGACGCTGCCAACCGGCCCCTGCACGCCGTCCTTCACCCAGTAAGCGGCGACGAGCAGCGGGGCGGTCGCCGCGGCGGCGAGCGCGGCGCAGGCGGCTAGCCGCACGGAGGGGCCGTACCCCGCGGACCGATGCGGCGCGGCGGGGGATTGCCCGCCGGACTTCGCGATCTCGCCAGAGTTCGTCACGATTTCCGTGAGCCGCTGCGCGGCGGGCGCGGACGCGAGCAGCAGCCCGAGTGCGGCGAGCGCCACCGCGACTCCCGGCCAGCCGTCGGACGCCTGGCCGCCGACGAGCGGCGTCACGCGGACCCGGCTGACCAGCGTGGCCGCGAGCAGGCCGGCGCTGGCCACGGTCCAGCCCGCGATGACAAGCCCGGTGCGCCGGCCGTGCAGCACGGTCGCGACCACGGCGAGCCCCAGCCCGACGGTCACCCAGAGCGGTGGCACGCCAGGGCCGCCGGGGCTGAGCGCGAGCAGCGCGGCCGGCGTAAGTCCCGTCGTGGTGAGCCCCCCGGGCGCCAGGCCAGCCTCGGACAGGAAGGCGGCCGGGTCGGCCAGCAGGTGCAGCGACCAGGGAAACAGCACGAAGAACGGCGTGACGATCACGATGGCCGCGTTCAGCGGGTCCGCCGCGGCGAGCCACCGCGTGGCGGCGAGCACGCCAATCGCGAATACCACGCCGAGCACCCAGGTGAGCGGGGCGAACGCGGACGCCAGGGCGATGAGCAG
The DNA here is from genome assembly GCA_964581815.1 of uncultured Streptosporangiaceae bacterium. Taxonomy (GTDB): domain Bacteria; phylum Actinomycetota; class Actinomycetes; order Streptosporangiales; family Streptosporangiaceae; genus Trebonia. Next base: position 15,012 of record CAZORE010000139.1, read on the forward strand.
CCCGGTCGCCCAGGCGGCCCGGCGGGCCTGGCGCGGTGCGGCGGTCAGCATCCGGCCCGCGTTGAGGCCGATCAGCGGCAGCAAGGTGAACGCGGCCGACGTGCCAAGGCGCCCCGCCGCGACGGCACCGGTGGCCACGGGCAGCAGCGCGTACGACGCCGCGAGCAGCACCCGGGCCGGAGTTGCGGTGACGAGCCGGCGGCTGGCCAGGTAGGCGGTCAGGCCGGCCAGCGGCACGCTGCCGAGCAGCAGCACGTCCACCGCCAGCCAGGCCTGGCCGCCGAGGACGGTGGCGAGCGCGGCCACGATCGCCAGGTACGGCGGGGCGGACGCGGTGGAGCCGACGCTCACCGCGTGGAACCCGGCCAGGTATTTGTGCCAGAGGGCCGCGGCGCCGCCCCAGGCGGGCACGAGCGCGCCGCCGCCGAGCGGGCTGGCGCCGAGCAGCCTCCGCTCGGCGATCAGGGAGACGAGCAGCAGCGCGGTGACCAGCTGGACCCCGGGGTGCCCGATGATGCGGCGCATCACGGACTGGGTGTCTTCGAACTGCTCGTCCTCTTCCGACTCCTCCGTCGCCTGGTGGCGGCCGCCCGTGGCCTGCGGCGGCCCGTTGGAGATGAGCCCGGCGATCTTCTCGGCGAGCTTGTTGAGAGTGCGCGCGGGCTGGATAAACAGGCGGACGGCGGTATACCCCTCCGCCATGCCCCTGGCCCGGCGGCGCCGGGCCTTGAAGAGGCGGACCGGGTGCCCGAACAGCCACAGCACGGAGAACGCGTACGCCGCTGCCTGGTCAAGCTGCTTGGTGAGCAGGAAGTAAGCGGCGCGGACCAGGGACCCGATGACGCACCCGCCGACCACCCGGAGCATGGCGAGCAGCGGAAGGTTGACGGCCAGGACGTACAGCGCGTTCTGCCGGTCGAGCCGGCGGGCGTTGGCGCCGTCGATGGGCCTGCGCCGCCGCCCGGCGAGCTCATGGTGGTACACCACGGCGTCGGTGACCACCTGCACGCGCGCCCCGGCCGCCTGAACCCGCCAGCAGAAGTCGACGTCGTCGCGGAAAAGCCTGAGGCGGGGGTCGAACCCGCGGAGCCGTTCCCATACGTCGCGCCGCACCAGCATGCCCGCCGAGCCGACCGCGAGCACGGCACGCTTGTGGTCGTGCTGGCCCTGGTCAATCTCGCCAGGGTCGATGCCGGTGATGCGGCGGCCCGCCCGGTCGATCGACACGCCAACCTCGCGGAGCGTCCGCCGGTCCTGGCCGTCGAGCACCTTGGGCCCAAGGACCACGACCGTGCGGTCCCTGCTCGCCGCCCGCACCAAATGCTCGAGCGCGTCCGGGGCCGGCTCGCAGTCGTCGTGCAGCAGCCAGAGCCACTCGACGCGCGCCGGGCTCAGGTCAGTCGTGCTGGGCCGCCGCCGTGCGGCATGCCGCAGCGCAACCGTGACCGCCTCGCCGTACCCGGTGAGGCGGTCCATGCCGAACACCGCGTCCTGGCCGATCAGCTCGGCGAGGACGGCCCCGCTGCGATCCCGGCTTCCGGTGTCGACGGCGACCGTCTGCTCGACCGGGTAGGTCTGTGCGCGGAGCGCCTGGACGAGTCCGGGCAGCAAGCGAGCACCGTCATGCGACACGATGATCGCGGTAACGGTGTGCCGGGTTTGCGGGTTCGCAGACAAGTGGTCCAGTGGAGGTCGGTGACGATGGCTATCCCACGAGACGGCAGGCCGGGGTGGTCAGCCCTCCCCACAGGGACCCTGTGAACAATACAGCCCGTGCATGCACGCGGCACGATTACAGCTATATCTCCCGTATGTCCGGGCTTGCCCGGACATACGCTAGCCGACTTCCCGCTTAATGCGGCGGCGCTCCCGCTCGGACAGCCCCCCCCAGATGCCAAACCGCTCGTCGTTCTCAAGCGCGTACTCAAGGCACTCGGCCCGGACGTCGCAACTCCGGCAGACCCGCTTGGCCTCCCGGGTGGAGCCGCCCTTCTCTGGGAAGAACGCCTCCGGGTCCGTCTGCGCGCACAGCGCTCGGTCCTGCCAACCCAGGTCTTCCATGTCCTCAGGACGGACTTCAACCTGCGTCAGCGGGACGATGACCTCAGTCATAGCGCATCCTCCCTCTCGGAGCCCCCGGACGCTCACCGCCATTCCCGTAGCGGCGAGAATCACACCAATGAAATTACACCCGCGTGTCTTGCTTTAAGTCAAGCGAGGAAGGTGGTATTGGCCCCCAGCTTGTCCAGGATGCGTGGTAAGTCCCGCCAAAAAACTTCACTCCGTGCACTGCTGATTGCTGTGCGTGACGGAAACCGCGGTGCGGCGGGTCACCCCCACCGGAGATAATCAACTATGCGGATTACCGTGCTGGCCGGCGGGATCGGTGCCGCGCGCTTCCTGCGCGGCCTCCTGGCGGCGGCCCCCGAGGCGACGATCACCGTCGTCGGCAACACCGGCGACGACATCACCCTGTTCGGCCTGCGGGTCTGCCCCGACCTGGACTCAGTGATGTACACGCTCGGCGGCGGCAGCAACGAGGAGCAGGGCTGGGGCCGCGCGGGCGAGACCTTCAGCATCAGGGACGAGCTCGCCGCGTACGGCGCGGGCCCGGCCTGGTTCACCCTCGGCGACCGTGACTTCGCCACGCACATCCGGCGCAGCCAGCTGCTCGCCGAGGGCAGGCCCCTGTCCGAGGTGACCGGCATACTGTGCCAACGCTGGCAGCCGGGCGTCCGGCTGCTTCCGATGTCGGATGACCGGGTGGAGACCCAGGTCACCATCGCGAGTGATGCCGAACGAGAGCCTGGTTCCCCCGGCACGCAAACGATTCACTTCCAGGAGTGGTGGGTCCGGCTGCATGCGGCCGTCCCCGCGCAGGCGATTACCCCGGCCGGCGCGGACGTCGCCGCGCCCGCGCCCGGCGTCCTCGAGGCGATCGGGGACGCGGACTTCGTGCTTTTCCCGCCGTCCAACCCGGTGGTGTCAATCGGCCCGATCCTGGCCGTCCCCGGCATCCGGGCCGCGGTGGCGGCGAAGACCGTGGTCGGCGTTTCCGGGATCATCGGCGGCGCCCCGGTGCGCGGCATGGCCGACGCCTGCCTGGCCGCGATCGGCGTGGAGACCACCGCCGCCGCCGTCGCCGCGCACTACGGGGCCGGCCTCATCGACGGCTGGCTGGTCGACGAGCAGGACAAGGCAGCCGTCGACGACCCGGCACTCGACGGCATCGTGGTGCGCGCCCTGCCGCTCTACATGCGGGACCTGCCGTCGTCGGCCGCCATCGCCCAGGCGGCCATCGACCTAGCCACGGAGCTCACCCGATGACGAAGGCACCGGTTGACGGCACGCCCACCGCCCCGGCGCCATCCGGCCAGGCGCCGGGGCCGGTACAGGTTCTCGGCATCGCCGGGATACCGGAGATAACGCAGGGCGCCGATCTCGCGGCGCTGATCGTCGAGGCGGCGGTCGCCCCCGGCGGCCCCTGGCTGCTCGACGGTGACATCCTCGTGGTCACCTCGAAGGCGGTCAGCAAGGCCGAGGGCCGGGTCGTCACGATGTCCAGGGATGACGCGATCGCGGCGGAGACGGTGCGCGTGGTGGCCCGGCGGGGCGCGACGACCATCGCGCAGACCAGGCACGGGCTGGTGATGGCGGCGGCCGGCGTGGACGAGTCCAACACCGCGCCCGGCACCGTGGTGCTGTTGCCGGAAGACCCGGACGAGTCGGCGCGCCGCCTGCGCAAGGGGCTGCGCGCACGGCTCGGCGTGACGGTCGGGGTCGTGGTCACCGACACCTTCGGCCGGCCCTGGCGGGCCGGGCAGACCGACACCGCGATCGGCGCCGCTGGGATAATGCCGGTGCTTGACCACCGGGGCCGCACGGACGCGTGGGGCAACGTGCTCGACGTGACGGTGGCGGCGGTCGCGGACGAGATCGCGGCCGCGGGCGACCTGGTCAAGGGCAAGGCACTTCAGGTGCCCGTCGCGGTCGTGCGCGGGCTGCCCGACCTCGTCACGGACACCGACGGCCCCGGAGCCCGGGTCCTCGTGCGGCCGTCGAGCGAGGACATGTTCCGGCTCGGCGCGGCTGATGTGCTGCCAGCGCGGCGCACCGTCCGCGCGTTCACCGCGCAGCCCGTCGACCCCGCCGCGGTCGAGCGGGCGATCGCCGCCGCGCTGACCGCCCCGGCACCGCACCACAGCGAGCCCTGGCGGTTCGTGGTCGTGTCATCGCTGACCGCGCGGCTGACGCTGCTTGATGCCATGCAGGACGCGTGGGTCGCGGACCTGCGCGGCGACGGGTTCACCGAGGAGCAGATCGCGCGCAGGCTCAAGCGCGGCGAGCCCCTGCGGGACGCGCCGCTCGTGGTCGTCCCCTGCCTGGAGCTGTCGGCGATGCACGCCTACCCGGACGCCCGCCGGACCCGCGCCGAGCGCGAGATGTTCGTCGTCGCGATGGGCGCCGCGGTGCAGAACCTGCTCGTCGCGCTGGCCGTGGAAAACCTCGGCTCGGCCTGGATCTCATCGGCCCTGTTCTGCCAGGACGTCGCGGCGGGCGCCCTCGGCCTGCCCGACGGCTGGCTCCCGATGGGCGCGGTCGCCGTCGGCCACCCGGCCGCCCCGGCCCCGCCGCGTCCCCCGCGCGACCCGGCCGCCTTCACCCTGACCCGCTTATTCCGCTCGCCCGGGGCGCCCGCCTGGCTCGGGCAGGCACCGCGACGGCGCTCGGGTCTCAGCCGCCGCGTCTGCCGTCCCCTCCGCTTCTCGGCGGAAGCCCGCCCTGAACGCGTTCGCGATCACCTTCGCCGACCGGTTCCCTTCCGACGAGACCTACTAGCCAAGACCGCCGGAAACACCTTTGGCGAGACAGACCCTTCCTCGCGGAAGCGGCGGGGAGCCTGAGGCGAGTG
>CAZORE010000140.1:0-16730 GCA_964581815.1 uncultured Streptosporangiaceae bacterium
GTGGTCGGCTTGGCCGTGGTCGGGGCAACCGGCGGGGCGGGCGCGATATTCGCCGCCGGGCAGTTCACGGCGTACTTCGACGAGGACACCGCGACGCCCGGCTTGGTCACCACGAGTGCCATCTGCCCGGTTTCCGGAACCCCGGCCTTGAACTTCAGCGGCTTCACTGGCTGTGTGCCGGCCTTGCTGAAGGTGAGCTGGCCCGGGGTTTTCGTCCCGCTGGGCACCATCCAGTAGTAGGTGACCACTCCCGCGTTCTGAGCGGTGATCGTACCGGTGGCGGTCAGAGTCGGGTTCGGGGTCGCGGCCGAGCAGGCGGACTCATTCAGCACGGCCGGAGTTACCTTCACCGACGCGGTGATGCCGCCGCTGCCCTCGCTGCACAGCAGCGAGTACGTGACCACGTTCGAGGCCTTACCGCCGGAGTTAAGCATCATGTTGAGCCGAGCCCACCCGGCACCGGCTATGCCGGTCGACAAGGTCCCGCTGGTCACCTGCTCCTGGCCGGCCGTGGCGAAGCTCAGCCGCTCGACCGGGCCATTCTGCCCCGTTGAGTACTGCCACTGGTAGGACACCTGTCCCGGCTGCTGGTCGGTGATCGAGCCGGTGAAGGTAAACGTGGTCGGCGTGAGGCACTTGGAGACCACCACCGACGTCTTCCCCGTGATCACAGCGGAGACATCCGCTACGGCGGCGCTGCTATTGGCGGTGGGCTTCTTGGACAGCGCGACCGCGCTCGCCGCGCCGAGCACGACGACGACGACGGCCGCGACCGACGCGAAGGCCACCAGCCTGCGCCGGGCCTGCCGGGTCTTCCCCACCGAGTCACCGCTGTCGCCCTCCGGCAGCGCCAGCACTTCCCTGGCGCGCTCGGCGAGCTCACGGCGGCCCTCGTCTTCCCAGTTCGGCCCGTAGGCGTCGACCGCTCGCGCGTCAAGCTCGCCGGCGAATGCCCACGCGCTCGGCGGCCGGCGGTCCGAGTACTTGGCCAGGCCCCAGCCGATGAGGTCCCGCAGCGGCGGGTCGTACTGGTCAAGCGGCACTGGCTCGGACTCGTGCTGCTCGCGCAGCCGTCCCGCCCGTCCGGTGAAAGGAGGCTTGCCCGTCAGGGACTCGCACAGCACGACGGTCGCGGCGTATATGTCGGTCGCCGGGAAGTTCGGCGACCCGTTCCATAGCTCCGGCGCCATATACTCAGGCGTTCCGGGGACGGGCACCTGTTTGTCCGCCTGCACCACGAGGCCGAAGTCGGTGAGCGTGCACCAGCCGTTGGCGTCGATCAGCACGTTGTCGGGCTTGACGTCGCGGTGGGCGACGCGGCGCGAGTGCCCGGCGGCCAGCCCAAGCAGTGAGTCCTTGAGCACCACGAGCGCCGCCTTGGCGCTGAGCGGTCCGCGGCGCGCGATCATCTTGCGCAGCGAAACCCCTTCAATGAGTTCCGTGACAATGGCCGCGCCCACGCCTGGCTGCTCCGCGTAGTCGAACACGTCCGCCACGTGCGGGGCGTTCAGTGTCATCAGCTGCTCGGCCGTGGCACGGAACTCCGCGAGGAACTCGCTGTTGCGCACCAGGTCCTCGTTGAGGTACTTGATCGCCACGTGCTGGCCGTTCGAGTCGTTGACCGCTGCAACGACAGTGCCGGCTACGCCGTGGCCCAGCAGCCAGTTCCCGGTGTAGCCCGGGACGGCCCACTCGGTGTAGCTGGGTGCTGCCCACGTGCTCACGGGGGAACTCCTTGCCTGGCCCGGTGCCTAGTGCGGTGCTGCTGGATATCGACCTCGACGTCCGGCGAGACCGCATTCGTCATGGTATGGCGGATATGCGGCCGCCGCGTTCATGGTGGACAGTCGACGCCAGCGTGGTAAGCCGATTGTATGAAATGTTGGCAAATTGCCGCTATGCAATAGCTCCCTGTTATGACGCCCGGACCCGGCCAAAGGTTGACGGCCCCGCGGGAAATCCCGTAGCAGCCGCGTCTTCAGCGGGTTAGCGGCCTGGCCGATCAGGCCCGCTAACCGCGCCCGGCCGCCAGGCGCGGACCAGGTGTAGCGCGCTCCCGTCATCGAAATCACCCTCCGGAGGTGATGAAGCGCCGGCGACCCAGCGCGACGATCGGCACAGGGACGGGCGGAGATCCGGCGCCTGCGCATCTGAGGCGCTGGGGGGAGACGCACCGTGGCTGACAACGACAGACAGAGTGGTCTGCGGCATTCGGTACGGAGGCTGGGCAGACGCGGCTTCCTGCGCCCCGGCCTGGGCCTGAGGGGTCCGGGCGCGGGCGCGCTCGGCGTCGTGCTTGCCTCGTCGGTCCTGGCCGCCTGTACCAGCGCAGGCGCGGCGACTGGCCCGGCCACGCTCAACTTCTACAGCTTCAACGACCCGTCCGGCGCGGTTGCGACGGCCGTCGCCAACTGCGGCGCGGAAAGCAAGGGCAAGTACGTCATCAGCTACAACAAGCTGCCGGCGTCGGCCGACGACCAGCGGCTGCAGCTGGTGCGGCGGCTGGCGGCGGGTGACACGTCGATGGACATCCTCGGCCTCGACGTGACCTGGGAGGCGGAGTTCGCCGAGGCGGGCTGGATCCTGCCGTGGGCCGGCAGTGACAAGCAGCAGGCGGAGGCGGGCACCCTGGCGGTCCCGTTGCAGACCGCTACCTGGCACAACCAGCTCTACGCGGTGCCGTATAACAGCAACACCCAGCTGCTGTGGTACCGCGACGACCTGGTGAAGACTCCGCCCGCCACCTGGGATCAGATGATCAGCGACGCGGAGCGGCTCGCCAAGGAGGGCAAGCCGCACCTGATCGAGATCCAGGGCGCCCAGTACGAAGGCATGACGGTCTGGTTCAACACGCTGGTCGCCAGCGCGGGCGGCAGCATCCTGACGCCCAACGGGCAGCAGGCCGCACTGGGGGCGCCCGCGGTGACCGCGCTGGCGATCATGAAGCGGCTCGGCACTTCCGTGGCGGCCGACCCGTCCCTGCCGGTTCAGATGGAGGACCAGAACCGGCTGGCCATGGAGGCGGGCAAGGCGGCCTTCGAACTCAACTACCCGTTCGTGTATCCGTCGATGCAGGCCAACAACCCGGAGCTGTTCAAGCACTTCAAGTGGGCACTGTACCCGCGGGTCAACGCCGGCCAGCCCGCCCACGTCACCATCGGCGGAATCGACCTGGCGGTCAGCAAGTACTCGCCCAACCCCACGCTGGCCTTCCAGGCCGCGCTGTGCCTGCGGGACCGGGAGAACCAGCTGAACGCGGCGGTCAAGGGCGGCCTGCCGCCCACGCTCGAGAGCCTTTACAGCGATCAGGCGATGTTCTCCGCCTACCCGTTCCACGCCGACATCCTGAGCGCGCTGCAGACCGCCAGCGTGCGGCCCAAGACCCCGGCGTACCAGAACATCTCCATCGTCATCTCGCACAACGTGTCGCCGCCCGCGGGCATCAACCCGACGGGCACGCAGCAGGCGCTGGTCGGCCAGATCAACGACGCCCTGCAGTCGAAGGGACTGATTCCGTGACCGCGAAGACTGAGGTCGTCACCGCCGGCGAGCCCGTCGCCGCCAACCGCGGGCACCGCAAGCAGCTTTCCGAAGGGGCCAGGGCCGAGCGCCGGCTGGGCTGGCTGCTGTGCGCCCCGGCGGTGGTGGTGATGATCGTCGTGGCGGCGTTCCCCATCTTCTACGCCATCTACCTGTCGCTCCAGCGTTACGACCTGCGCTTTCCCGCCCAGGCCCACTTCGTCGGGCTGAGCAACTACGGCGCCGTGCTGTCGTCGTCCTACTGGTGGCACGCGCTGATGGTCACGCTGATCATCACGGTGATCTCGGTCGCCGCCGAATTCGTCTTCGGCATGCTGCTCGCGCTCCTGATGTTCCGCACCATCTTCATGCGCGGCACGATGCGCACCATCTCGCTGATCCCGTACGGGATCGTGACCGTGGCCGCCGCCTATGGCTGGCAGTACGCGTGGACACCGAACACCGGGTACCTGTCCGCGCTGTTCGGTGACAGCGCGCCGCTCACTAAGACAGGGACCGCGATCGCGATCATCATCCTGGCGGAAGTGTGGAAGACCACGCCGTTCATGGCGCTGCTGCTGATGGCGGGGCTGTCCCTGGTGCCAGAAGACCTGACGAAGGCGGCCAGGGTGGACGGGGCCTCCGCCTGGCAGCGGTTCACCCGGGTCACCCTGCCGCTGATGAAGCCCGCGATCCTGGTCGCGCTGCTGTTCCGTACGCTCGACGCGTTCCGGATATTCGACAACATCTACATCCTGACCGCGGGCGGCAACGGCACCTACTCGGTGTCCATCCTGGGCTATGACAACCTGTTCCGGGCGCTGAACCTGGGCATCGGCTCGGCGATCTCCATCCTGATCTTCGTCTGCGTCGCGATCATCGCCGTCATTTACATCAAGATCTTCGGCGCGGCCGCGCCGGGCACGGGGAAGTGAGCTGACATGGCCGCCACTGCCAAGCAGAAGTCCGGCTGGATCACCGCGAACATCGTCACGATGCTGGTGATGCTCATCCCGGTGGTGTGGATCTTCTCGCTGTCCTTCAAGGACCCGTCCACGATCACCGACCCGACGTTCTTCCCGCGGAAATGGACCTGGGCGAACTACAGCGGAATCTTCAGCAGCTCGGACTTCACCCGTCCGCTGCTCAACTCCATCGGGATCGGCCTGATCGCCACGTTTATCTCGGTGCTGCTCGCGTCGCTGGCGGCGTACGCGGTGGCGCGGCTCGCGTTCCCCGGCAAGAGCGCGCTGGTCGGCATGTCGCTGATGATCGCGATGTTCCCGCTGATCTCCCTGGCGACGCCGCTGTTCAACATCGAGCGCACCCTTGGCCTGTTCAACACCTGGCCAGGGCTGATCATCCCGTACATCGCCTTCGGCCTGCCGCTGGGGATCTACACGCTGTCGGCCTTTTTCCGTGAGATCCCCTGGGAACTGGAGAAGGCGGCCAAGATGGACGGCGCCACCCCGTTCCAGGCCTTCGTCAGGGTCATCGCGCCGCTGGCGGCGCCCGGCATGGTGACCACGGCCATCTTGGTGTTCCTGTTCTGCTGGAACGAGTTCCTGCTGGCCTTCACGCTCACGGCGACCACCGCCGCACGGACCGCGCCGGCCGCACTGGCCTTCTTCACCGGCAGCTCGCAGTTCGCGGTGCCCACCGGGTCGATCTCCGCCGCCGCGGTGGTCATCACGATCCCGATCGTCATCTTCGTGCTGCTCTTCCAGCGGCGGATCGTCGCCGGGCTTACCTCCGGCGCGGTCAAGGGCTAGCCGGGCGACCCTAAGGAGCTCATAGTGGCCGAAATCATCCTGGACCACATCAGCAAGCGCTACCCGGACGGAGCGCTGGCGGTGGACGACGTCAGCCTTGACATCCATGACGGTGAGTTCGTCATCTTGGTCGGCCCGTCCGGCTGCGGCAAGTCGACGACCCTCAACATGATCGCGGGGCTTGAGGACATCACCGACGGTGAACTGCGCATCGCGGGGAAGGTGGTGAACGACAAGGCGCCGAAGGACCGCGACATCGCCATGGTGTTCCAGAGCTATGCCCTGTACCCGCACATGACGGTCCGGGAGAACATGGGCTTCGCGCTCAAGCTGGCCAAGACGCCGAAGAACGTCATCGACGAGAAGGTGACCGAGGCCGCCCGCATCCTCGACCTGGAAAAGCACCTGGACCGCAAGCCGGCCAACCTGTCCGGCGGCCAGCGGCAGCGGGTCGCGATGGGCCGCGCGATCGTCCGCGACCCGGCCGCCTTCCTCATGGACGAGCCGCTGTCCAACCTCGACGCGAAGCTGCGCGTGCAGATGCGCACCGAGGTCTCAAGGATCCAGCGCAGGCTCGGCACCACCATGGTCTACGTGACCCACGATCAGACCGAGGCGATGACCCTCGGCGACCGGGTCGCGGTCATGCGCCTCGGGTTGCTCCAGCAGGTCGCGGCGCCGCAGGAACTGTACGACCACCCGGCCAACCTGTTCGTGGCGGGCTTCATCGGCTCGCCCGCGATGAACTTCGTACCGGGCACCCTGGAAGAAGGCAAGCTGCGCACCGCGCTGGGGGACATGCCGCTGGGCGGCGCCCAGCGGCAGGCGATCGAGAGCGCGGGGGCGGCCAGGGATGTCATCGTGGGCGTCCGCCCCGAGCACTTCGAGGACTCATCGCTCGTGTCGGCCGATCTCCTGCCGAAGGGGCTGCAGTTCAACGCCACCATCGACGTGATCGAGTCGCTCGGCTCGGACAAGTTCGTCTATTTCACCCAGCAGCTCGGACCGGCCGCGAACGTGACCGAGCTCGAAGAGCTCGCCAGGGACTCGGGACGAGCGGACACTGGTGGCACCACGGAGACCGTGGTCGCCCGGCTGGACCCGGCGAGCCGGATCACCGAGGGGGAGAACGCGCGACTGTGGATCGACGGACGCAAACTGCATGTCTTCGATCCCGGCAGCGGCCGGAACCTCACTCTCGCGGCCGCGCGGGAAACGGCGGGCGGCGCGTCGGGCAGCGGGGCAGCCGACGGCCTGGCCAGGCCGGCCTCAGCGCCGGGCGACGGTCTCCCTGACGTCGAGACCGCGCGCCCGTAGCGCGGTCTCCAGCCGGTAGATGTCGCTCTGCCGGACGTTGCCGGGGCGCGCACCGGGCTGCGGGCTGGTCCCCAGCCGTCCGCAGGCGTCGTACAGCGCGTCTACGTAGGCCGCGCGCACCGCGCGCAGCCGCATGTTCTTCGCCAGGAGATCGTTGCGCGTCTCCGTGGACTCAACCTCAGCGCGCAGCTTGACCAGGTTCGCGCGCACCCGCTGGATCGGCTCGGGAGCGGGAGCGTGCACCTGGCGGTCGGAGATCCAGTTGAGCAGGCGGCCGCTGCCGATCACGGCATAGACCGCCGCGATCGGCAGTGCGATCGCAAGCGCGAACTCGAACGGCGGATTCATAACATCAGTCTCACTCGCAACGGCAGTTTATGGCTCAATTCGTAGAGTAGCGCATTGCTCTCGTTGAGTGAAAATTCGGCTGCCAGTCAACGGCCGCAGGCCGGCGCTCTCAGGTGTCAGTTCTCGCTGAATCGTGAGCGTGGACCCGTCCTTGTGTTTCCATTATGGAAACTGTAGAGTTGTCGATATGGAAACTTACGGACAGGTCAGTCCGCAGGAGGCCGCAGCGGCCCTGGAGACGGCGCAGCGCAGCCGGGCACGCGTGGCATGGAGCGGGTACCCATGGTGGTACTGGGTGGCGACGGGAGCGGGCCTGGGCGTGATGGCGTATGCGGTCGCGCTGCCCGGCTGGTGGGTTCTGGCGTTCGCGGCCGTGGTCGCGCCGGCGCTGTATGCCGTGGCCCGCGCGGCGGGCCGGGCCCGCGGAGTCTGCGAGGGCTGGACAGGCGCCATGACACCGCGGGACACCGCTGTCCTGTACGGGCCGGAGATCCTGCTGATGCTGGCCGACGCCCCAGTGTCCGAGCACGTCTGGTGGTCGTCGATCGCGGTTGCCGTGCTGGTGTCCGCGATGTTCGCCGGCACCGGGCTGGCGCGGGGTGCCCGGGCCGCCCGCTGCTCGTGACCACGTCGCGCGACACCGAGCACGGCACGGCCCCGGCCGTTGACGGGTTCGACCACCTGATCCACGCGCCGGCCCGGCTGCGGATCTGCGCGGCCCTGGACCCCGTCCGCGAGATCGAGTTCGGCACCCTGCAAACCCTGCTCGGCATCAGCAAGTCCCCCTTGAGCAAGCACATCTCCGTGCTCGCTGACGCCGGCTACGTGACCCAGCGCCGCGCGGTGCGCGACACCCGGCAGCGGGTCTGGGTCCGCCTGACCGATGCCGGGCGAGCCGCCTACCGAGGGCACGTCGCCGCCCTGCAGCAGATCGTCGGCAGCACCAGGACCTAGAACACCAGGTCACAGAACGATCGTGCCGAAACTCACCTAGGAGGCGGCCACCTTCCTCCCGCCCTGCGCCAGCCGCTGCCACCCGACAGTCGATGGAGAAACCGACACCTTCACCGACAGCTCGCGCGAGAAACCGGCACGTCTGCTGAGAACTGACATCACGGGTTACAGTGCGGTAAAACTCAGCGGACGGTCTTGACGGGAATATGTAAGTACGGTGAACTAACAAAAACCTCTCCATAGAGAAGAGACCCCGATGGACAAGAAGTTCACGCGGCGCCTCTCTGGCGCCGCGCTTGCGGCCACTGCCGCGCTGGCCCTGGCCGCGTGCAGCAGCGGCGGCTCGTCGTCCGGTGGCAGCGGCGGCACCACCACCCTCAAGCTCGTGGTCGCCGACTACGGCACCGGCCCGAGCAACGCCAGCGCCAAGTACTGGGACGGCATCGTCTCCGCCTTCGAGGCCGCTCACTCCGACATCAAGGTCAACGTCACCTCGATCCCCTGGACGAACTTCGACCAGCAGGTCCAGACGATGATCCAGAACAAGCAGTACCCGGACATCACCGAGGGCGACTACTTCTCCAACTACGCCCAGGACGGTCTGCTTTACTCCGCCTCGGACGTGCTGTCGGACCCGTCGAACCTGCTGCCAGGGTTCAAGAACCAGGGCACCTTCAACGGCACGCAGTACGGCATGCCGTTCACCACCTCGAGCCGCACGCTCTTCTACAACAAGAAGCTGTTCACGCAGGCGGGCATCACCTCCGCGCCGCAGACCTGGGCCGACGTCCAGGCCGACGCGGCGAAGATCAAGGCAGTCGGCGACGTGGGCTTCGGCCTCCCGCTTGGTGCCGAGGAGGCGCAGGCCGAGTCGCTGCTGTGGATGCTCGGCGACGGCGGCGGCTACACGACCGACGGCAAGTACACGATCAACAGCTCGGCCAACGTCGAGGCCTTCACCTTCCTCAAGGGCCTGGTCTCGGCGGGCGACACCGAGCCCAACCCGGGCACGGTCAACCGCACCGACCTGTGGAAGGAATTCGCGCAGGGCAAGGTCGGCATGATCAACGGCTCGCCGGCCCTCATCCCGATCATCCAGTCGGCTGGCGTGCTCCAGTCCTCCGACTGGACCTCGGTGCCGATCGCGGGCAAGAGCGGCCCGCTGACCACCACCCTCGGCGTCTGCGACAACGTCGCGGCGTTCAAGCCGAACGGCCACCAGGCGCAGATCAAGGAGTTCCTCGACTTCGCCTACCAGGACAAGTACCAGGTGCAGTTCGACAAGGAGTACGACCTGCTCCCCGCGACGACCTCCGCCACGAAGGCGCTGTCCTCCGACGCGGTGTTCGCGCCGTTCCTCACCGCGCTGCCGAACTCGGTGCAGTACCCGAGCGACACCTCGTGGGCGAACCTGAAGACCAAGATCCAGCAGACGATCGGCCTCGCGGTCACCGGCAGCCCGTCGACGGAACTGGGCCAGCTGCAGACGGTCGCCAGCACGTCGGCTAGCTGAGATAGTTCCAGCTAGCCGATTCCGCGCGGGACCTGGGCGCCCCCACGTTCAGGTCCCGCGCGGGCCCTGTCCCCGATCCCAAGAGGATGATCCCGATGCCCGCCGCCATCCGCCGCCTGGTGCCGTTGCTCTGGCTCGGTCCCGCCATCGCGCTCATCGGCGTGGTCGTGCTCTGGCCGGTCGTGGTCATGGTGCAGTCGTCGTTCCAGCAGATCGGCGGCGAGGGATTCGTCGCCGGCTACAACGGCATCACCAACTACCGCCACCTGTTCAACGAGCCCGACTTCGTCCCCGTCCTGCTGCGTACCCTGGTCTGGGTCGTGGTGGTGGTCGCCGTGACCGTGCTCATCTCGCTCGGCCTGGCCCAGCTCTTCCACCAGCGGTTTCCCGGCCGCCGGGTGGCCCGGTGGGCGCTCATCATCCCGTGGGCCGCCTCGGTGATGATGACCGCGCTGATCTTCAAGTGGGCGCTCGACCCCAACGTCGGCGTCATCAACGTGATCCTGCACCACCTCGGCGTGGTCAAGCAGCTCGGCTCCAACCAGGCCGACTGGCTCGGCAACCCGACCAGCGCGCTGGCCTGGATGATGGGCGTGGCGATCTTCGTATCGCTGCCGTTCACCACCTACGCCATCCTGTCCGGGCTGCAGGGCATCCCCCGCGACGTCTACGAGGCCGCCTCCATCGACGGCGCCACCTCGTGGCGGTCTTACCTGGCGGTCACGCTGCCGCTGCTGCGGCCCGCGATCCTGGTCGCGACGCTGATCAACGTCATCAACGTCTTCAACTCCTTCCCGATCATCTGGGAGATGACCCGCGGCGGCCCCGGCTACGAGACCGCCACCTCCACCATCTACATGGTCGAGCTCAAGCAGGGCGACGTCGGGCAGTCGGCGTCCATGTCGGTCATCAACTTCCTGCTCGTCATCGTCATCGTCCTCGTCTACCTGTCCACCACCCGCTGGAAGGAGCAGGTCGACCGGTGATCACCACGACCAAGCCCGCCCAACGGCTCGCCGCCCAGGCCGGGGCCGCGCCGCGGGCGCGACGGCCGCTGCGCACCTGGCTCATCGCCGGCGCCGCCTACCTCGTCGCCATCCTCTTCCTGCTGCCGTACCTCGAGATGCTGCTGATCGCCGGGCGCCCGAACAACGAGCTCGGCCAGCCGACCATCCTCCCTTCGCACTTCACGTTCTCGAACTTCACCACCCTGTGGTCGGGCAGCGGCCTGGGCGGCAGCATCGGCACCAGCCTGCAGATCGCCGCGGGCGCCACCGTGATCGTGCTGCTCGTCGCGCTGCCCGCCGCCTACTGCACCGCGCGCCGCCGGTTTCGCGGCCGCGGCGCGTTCCTGCTGCTCGTGCTGGCCACGCAGATGTTCCAGCCGGCCGCCATGCTGGTCGGCGTCCAGCGGGAGTTCGTCAACTTCGGCGTGCCCCCCACGCTGGCGCTGATCATCATCAACGCGGGCTTCAACCTCGCCTTCGCGGTATGGATACTCAACGCCTTCTTCTCCTCGATCCCGGTCGAGCTCGAGGAGGCGTCCATGGTCGATGGCCTGGGGCGGGTCGGCGCCCTGACGCGGATCACGCTGCCGCTCGCCGCCCCCGGCATCGTGACCGCGCTGATCTTCACCTTCATCTCGGCGTGGAACGAGTTCCTCGTCGCGCTCACGCTCAGCCTCGGTGAGTCCCCGTCGCAGCAGCCGCTGCCGGTGGCGATCAACAACTACATCGGCGAGTACTCCGTCGACTGGGGGCACCTGTTCGCGGCCGGCCTGGTCGCCACCGTGCCGGTCATCATCCTGTTCGCCTTCATCGAGCGGCGGGTCGTGAGCGGCCTGACGGCGGGAGCGGTTAAGTGAACGCAGGCGGAGTCCGTCCCCGCCCGCTGCGCCCCATGGGCAAGCTGCTCGCCGTGGACACCAGGCGCCACCACCGTTCGCTCATCCTCCAGCACCTGTTCGCGGAAGGCCCCGCCTCCCGCGCCGACCTCGCCCGGGCCACCGGCCTCACCAGGGTGACCGTCTCCGACCTGGTGGGCGGGCTCATCGCCGACGGCCTGCTCGGCGAGCTCGGCACGCCGGCCGAGAGCAAGGTCGGCAAGCCGCCGACCCTGGTCGGCCTGCTCGCCGATGCCACCCACATCGTGGCCCTCGACCTGTCACCCGCCGACCGGATGACGGGGGCCGTGCTCAACCTGTTCGGACAGGTCAAGGCCCGGGCCGGCGTGGCGCTCGACGGGGCCACCGGCGAGGAGGCGGTCCGCCTCGCGGCCGGCCTCGCGCAGCAGCTGCGCGAGGCGGCGGACGCGCCGGTGCTCGGCGTCGGCGTCGGCACGCCCGGCGTAGTCGACGGGCGCGGCGTGATCCTCGACGCCCACAACCTGCGCTGGGCCGGGGTCGACCTGACCGGCATCCTCCGCCGCAAGCTCGACCTGCCCGTCTACGTCGCCAACGACGCCAACACGGCGGTACTCGCCGAGTACGCCTTCGGCGGGACGACGGCCGCGGACCTGATGCTGCTGCGGATCGGCATCGGCGTCGGCGCCGGGCTCGTCGTCGGTGGGGCGCTCGTCCAGGGGCACGCCTGGGCGGCGGGCGAGATCGGCCACGTCGTCGTCGACCCCGACGGCGTGCGCTGCGCCTGCGGCAAGGCCGGCTGCCTGGAAACCATTCTGTCCGCACCGCACCTGCGCGACAGTCTGGCCGACGGGTACCGCACGCTCGCGTCCGTCGGCACCGTGCTCGGCGGGGTGCTCGCGCCGGTGGTCGCCGCGCTCAACCTGCACGAGGTCGTGCTCGCGGGACCGCCCGACCTGCTCGACGGCGAGCTGCGCCTGGCCCTGGACCGGTGCGTCCGCGACCGGGTGATGGCCACCTCATCGGCCGACCTGGTGGTCCGGATGTCGCCGCTCGGCGACGACGTGGTGCTGGTCGGCGCCGCGGTGCTCGTGCTCTCCGGCGAGCTCGGTGTCTCTTGACATCCTCCGTCGTCCTCACGGAACGGAACCCGAGAAGCAGTGAACGGTGACATGCGGGTGGGCCTCGACATCGGGGCGACGAAAATACTCGGCGTGGTCATCGACGCCAGCGGCACCGTCGTCGCCCAGGCGCGGCAGGGCACCAGGCCCGGCGCGGACGGGGTACTCGCCAGCGCGACGGCCGTGCTCGACAGCCTCGCGCTCCGCCTCGACGGCGCGCTGCCGTCGCACATCGGCATCG
The DNA here is from genome assembly GCA_964581815.1 of uncultured Streptosporangiaceae bacterium. Lineage (GTDB taxonomy): Bacteria > Actinomycetota > Actinomycetes > Streptosporangiales > Streptosporangiaceae > Trebonia. The sequence continues at coordinate 12,647 of CAZORE010000140.1, forward strand.
GGGTCTGCGGGATCGTCGACCGCGAGCGCGGCGCCGTCAGGCACGCGGTCAACCTCGGCATCGGCGGTGACTGGTTCCCGCTCGCCGCCCGGCTGGCCGACCGCACCGGCGCCACCGTGCTTATCGACAACGACGTCAACGCCGCCACCTGGGGCGCGCACGTGCTCAGCGGCGCCGACGACCTGGCTTACCTGAGCGTCGGCACCGGGCTGGCGGCCGGCTTCGTGCTGTCCGGGTCGCTGCGGCGCGGTGCCCACGGCGCGGCCGCCGAGATCGGGCACCTGCCGGGGGACCCGAACGGCCCGCGCTGCTCCTGCGGGCAGCGCGGCTGCCTGGAGCTGAGCGCGTCCGGCTCCACGCTGGCCGCCGCCTGGCCGGGCGACGGGCGGGCGGGGCAGATACCGCCAGCGGCCGCGCTGTTCGACGCGGCCACGGAGGGGAACGCCGAAGCGGTCATCATCCGTGACCGTTTCGCCGCGGGGCTCGCCGACGCCATCCGGATCGCCGGCCTGACGGTCGGCCCGGCCGCGATCATCATCGGCGGCGGCGTCGCGAACGTGGGGGAGCCGCTGCTCGAGGCGGTCACCGCGGCGCTGCGCGCCCAGGCCGCCGGGTCGCCGTTCCTCACCGCGCTCGACCTGGCCGGCCGGGTAAGGCTGCTGCCTGGCCAGGCGCCGGCCGGCGCGATTGGCGCCGCCCTGATCGGTAACACTTGACGAGATGAAGGGAAGCCGCTGATGGAGGTCGTGCCGCTCGGATCGGCCGGTGAGATCGCCGTGGTCGCGGCTGACGTCATCGAGTCGCTAGTCCGCCGCAAGCCCGCCGCGGTGCTCGGGCTGGCCACGGGGTCGACGCCGCTGCCGGCCTACCAGGAGCTGACCCGCCGGCACCGCGCGGGCGCTGGCCCGTCCTACGCCGCGGTGACCTGCTTCAACCTCGACGAGTACGTCGGGCTGCCGCCGAACGCGGCCGGCGGAGTGCATGAGCAGAGCTACCGGGCGACCATCGCCCGCGAGCTGACCGACGGCCTCGGCATCAGCCCCGGCCAGGTCAACGGCCCGGACCCGAGTCCCGGCGGGCTGCCGACGGCGGGGGAGCGCTACGAGGCGCTGATCGCGGCCGCCGGAGGCATCGACGTGCAGTTCCTCGGCATCGGCACCGACGGCCACCTGGCCTTCAACGAGCCCGGGTCATCGCTGGCGAGCCGCACCCGGATCAAGACGCTCACCGCGCGGACGCGCAAGGACAACGCGCGGTTCTTCGGCTCGCCCGACGAGGTGCCGACCCACGTGCTCACCCAGGGACTCGGCACCATCTTGCAGGCTCGCCACCTGCTGCTCATCGCCACCGGTCAAAGCAAGGCCGACGCGGTGGCCGCCGCCGTGGAGGGCCCGGTCTCGGCGTCCTGCCCGGCATCGGTGCTGCAGCTGCACCCGCACGCCACGGTGCTGCTCGACCCGGCCGCGGCCGCCCGACTCGGCCGCCTCGACTACTACACCGAGGTATACGAGGCCAAGCCGGCCTGGCAGGGCCTGTAGGGCGCTACGCTTGCGAACCGGCGTCCTCAACCACCTTCGCTGCACGCTGACCCGTAGAGGAATCACCATGCCCGACCTGCACGCCCTCGCCGCGCAACTGGCTGACGGATCGATCGAGGTCGTCGACCTCACGTCCCCGCTGCACGCGGGCACGCCCATCCTCGCCCTGCCACCGCAGTTCGGCCAGACCGCGACGTTCCAGCTGGAGGAGATCAGCCGCTACGACGACCGGGGCCCCGCCTGGTACTGGAACAACTTCCGCACCGGCGAGCACACCGGCACCCACTTCGACGCCCCCAACCACTGGGTGACCGGACAGAGCCTCGACGACGTCGCCGCGGTGCCGGCGGCCCGGCTCATCGGCCCGGCCGTTGTCATCGACCGGGTGGCCGAGGCGGCCGCGGACCCCGACTACCTGCTCGACGTCGCCGACATCACCGCATGGGAAGCCGAGCACGGCGCCCTCCCCGCCGGCGGCTGGCTGATCTACCGCACCGGCTGGTCCTCCCGGGGCGATGACCCGGCGGCCTTCGCCAACGCTGACGCGAGCGGCCCGCACACGCCAGGCATGACGGCCGGCGCCGCCAGCTACCTGTCGCAGACCGCCATCCTTGGCGTCGGGGTGGAAACCGTGGGCACCGACGCCGGCGCCGCCCACAGCTTCGAGCCCGCCTTCCCCTGTCACCAGTTCCTCCTCGGCGCGGGCAAGTACGGCCTGACCCAACTGCGCAACGTCGACCGCCTCCCGGTCACCGGCGCCGTCGTGATCGCCGCGCCGCTTCCGATCGTCAACGGCTCGGGCAGCCCCTGCCGCGTCCTGGCCCTCGTGGCCCGCTTACTAGAGCTTGCGGCCGACCGCGCCCCAGCCTGCTACCTCGTACTCGTCGACCGGCTCGCCCGAACGGGGATGCCACCGGTGGCACTGCACGATCCCGGGGTCGACCAGTTCGAGGCCGTCGAAGAGCCTGGCGACCTGGCCGAAGCCGCGCAAGGTCGCCGGGGTGACGACCGACTCGTTGTAGCGCCGCGCGATCTCGGCGACGAGTTCACTGAGGATGTCACTCGCCGGGTGGGTAAGCACCAGGTAGCTGCCCGGCGCGACCCTGTCCATAAGCCGCGCGACGATTCCGTACGGATCTTCCTCGTCCCTGATGAGCTGCAGGATCGAAACCAGCATGACCGCGGTCGGCCGGGCGAAGTCGAGCGTCCGCGCCGCCTCCTCGAGGATCGTGCCGGTGTCCCGCAGGTCAGCATGGATGTACGAGGTCTCGCCCTCGGGGGTGCTGACCAGCAGGGCCCGGGCGTGCGCCAGCACGACTGGGTCGTTGTCCGCGTAGACGATCCGGGCGTCCGGGGCGATCTCCTGGACCACCTCATGCAGGTTCGGCCGCGTGGGAATGCCGGTACCGATGTCGAGGAACTGCCGTACGCCCTGCGCGGCCAGGAACGCCGCCGCGCGCCGCATGAAGTCGCGGTTAGCCCTGATGTCACGGACGATGGCCGGCCGGACCGCGATGATGGCCTCGGCCGCCGCCCGGTCAGCCGCGTAATTGTCCTTGCCGCCGAGCCAGTAGTCATAGACGCGAGCCGAGTGGGCAACGCTGGTGTCGAGCACGGGTCCCTGGTCTTGCCCGTCCTGTGTCTCAAGGTCGGGTCCGCCGTCGGCCCGGTTACCAGACATAGTCGCCTTCTGTTCGCGCGGGAAGCCTTTTGTCCGCCCAACCCTAGCGCACCCGCGGTGCGCCGCGCCGGGCCCGGTTCGTGGCAAAATGTTCCGTTGTGGCTGAGCTGACGTTTTACACGGGTGCGATGGATACGGGGAAGAGCACCCTGGCCCTGCAGGCGAACCACAACAGGCGGGCCCGCGGGCTCACCGGCCTGCTCTTCACCGCGCATGACCGGGCCGGCGACGCGGTGGTGTCCTCCCGGCTGGGGCTGACGCACGAGGCGATCGAGGTCTCACCCGACTTCGACTTCTGGAGGTACACGGTCGGCGCGCTCAGCGGCGGTGCGCGGATCGACTACTTCATCTGCGACGAGGCGCAGTTCTACACCCCCGAGCAGGTCGACACGCTGGCCAGCATCGTGGACGACCTCGGGATCGACGTGTTCTGCTTCGGCATCCTGACCGACTTCCGCACCAGGCTGTTTCCCGGCTCCGCGCGGCTGGTGGAGCTGGCCGACCGTACCGAGGTCCTGCAGGTGGAGGCGCTGTGCTGGTGCGGCAGGCGCGCGACGCACAACGCGCGGGTCGAGGACGGCGTCATGGTCACCGAGGGCGAGGTCATCTTGGTGGGTGACACCGTCGAGCAGCCCCGCCGACCCGGACGGGTGTCGTACGAGGTGCTGTGCCGTCAGCACTACCGCCGGGGCCTCATCGTGGGGCGGGCAGGCGGGGCGGGCGGGGTAGGCGGGGCGGTCGGGGCGGGCGGCGCGCCCGCCGGCGCAGTGCCGCCGCCGTTCGACCGGCCGGCCGCCGACAAGCACGCCTAGGTAATTGCGCCCCCGCCCCGTCACGGCCGCGGCCGCCCTGCGGCGCGGCCGCG
>CAZORE010000140.1:16830-19921 GCA_964581815.1 uncultured Streptosporangiaceae bacterium
AGGTAATTGCGCCCCCGCCCCGTCACGGCCGCGGCCGCCCTGCGGCGCGGCCGCGATGAGCAGCTTCGTGTACGGGTGCTCGGGCCGCTCCGTCACCTGACGGGCCGGGCCCCGCTCCACGATCCGCCCGGCGTACATGACCGCGATCGTGTCCGCGAAGTAGCGGGCGGAGGCGATGTCATGGGTGTTGTAGAGCACGGCGAGCCGCTGGGTGTCGGCGAGCTCGCGCAGCAGGTTCAGCAGGCCGGCCCGGATGGACACGTCGAGCATGGAGACGGGCTCGTCGGCGAGCAGCACCTGCGGGCGGACCGCGAGGGCGAGGGCGAGGGCGATCGCCACCCGCTGCCGCTCGCCGCCGGACAGCTGATGCGGGAACTTGGCGAGGAACTCACTGGCCGGGCGCAGGTGCACCTGCTCGAGCAGCGTGGCGGACTGCGACCGGACCTCGGCGCGGGTCCGGGCGTAGTGGTGCACCCGCAGCGGCCGCGTAGGCGTTGGTCGGCACGGGGCCGGCCGGCGTGCCGTCAAGCAGGACCGTCCCGGAGTCACGCCGTTCAAGCAGGGCGAGCAGCTTGGCGATCGTGGACTTGCCCGAGCCGCTCTGCCCGACCAGGCCCGTGATCGTGCCGCGCCGCAGCTCAAGGTCGACCCCGGCCACGGCGGCGGTGCCGGCCCGGCGGCGTGGTGCCCAGCGCGACGCGTAGGTCTTGGTGAGACCGCTGGCCGTCAGGGCGACGGTGCTGATGGACGCGGTATCGGTCATGGCATTCATTTCTCCGGGGCGAGCGCCGGGTGGCTTGGCTCCGCGGCCAGGCCCGCGGGGTGGAAGCACGCCACCGAACGGTCGGGTGCGCACCGGCCCGTCAAGGGCCGGGAAGGAGTTGAGCAGGCCGATCGTGTACGGGTGGGCGGCGCCGGCGATCACGCCGGCGGCGGGCGCCTCCTCGACGACGCTGCCCGAGTACATCACCGCGATCCGGTCGGCCAGGTCGAGCAGCAGCGACAGCTCGTGCGTGATGAACAGCACGGCGAAGCCGAGCCTGGCCTGCAGCGCGCGGATCTCGTCGAGGATCTCCCGCTGGACGACCACGTCGAGCGCCGTGGTGGGCTCGTCCATCAGCACGACCTGCGATCCACGGCCAATTCGGAGGCAACACGCAGCACATATACTGGGTTTCATTGTGCAACCAGAGGGTAGAGTCATACTGTCACCCGCACGAGAGGACCCCGGCAGTGCCACGCCGCGCCCCCGACCTGATCACCCCGCGCCACGGAGCGGCGTCCGTCCCCGACCGCTCAGCGCTCGGCTGGGCCGTCTACGCCCGGCTATCGGCCAAGAAAACCGGCCGCGCCAAGAAGCGCCGCAACTACCTTGAGACCGTCGATTCGCAGATCGCCGACATCCGCGCGTTCGCCGCGCAAAAAGGACTGCCGATCAGCGAAAAGCACATCTACAAGGACAACCACCTGTCGGCGTGGAAGAAAAACGGGAAGCGGCCCGACTTCGACGAGATGATCACCGCCTGCGTCAACGGCGAGGTCATCGGCATCCTCGTCTGGAAATTCGACCGTTTCACCCGCCGCACCCGCGACGCGCTGATGTTCACCGACCTCGCCGAAAAGCACGGCATCCTGATCGATGGCCCCATCAGCGGGTCCTACGACATGCGAGACCCCGAGGACCGGAAGAAGCTGCGCGACGCCGCGTCGGCCGCCGAGTACGAATCCGACAACATCAGCCTGCGGGTCACTGACAAGCTGGGCAAGAAGAAGGCCCTCGGCCTGCAGTGGGGGCCGGGGCGCACGTTCGGGTTCGAGATCCTGTCCGAAGCCCGCGAGTTCGACGACGAGGTGATGCCGATCCAGCGGCCCGACGAGGTCGAGATCATCCAAGAGGTGGCTCGGCGGGCAACCAGCACCGAGCGCGGGCGCAAGCCCGAGACGTGGGCGGCGCTCGCCCGCGAACTCAACGAGCGCGGGATCACCACCGCCACGGGCGCGCCGTGGCGCGCGAGCACCCTCGCGCGCATGGTCCGCCACCCTCGCAACGCCGGCTACATCACCCGCAAGGTCGACAACCGCACTGAGATCGTCGGCACGATGCCCGACCACTACCCTGACGACGACGGCACGCCCGGTGAGCCCTACGTGCCCATTCTGGACGCCGAGACCTACGCCCGGCTGCGGGGCGAGCTGATGATCTCCAAGGGCGGGCGCAAGCCCAACGGCACCTACCCGCTGAGCGGCGGCGCGCTGCTGTGCGGCCGGTGCGGGAAGGGGAAGACCCTCGCCGGGGCCGGCCGGGGGAACGCGGACGGGCGGCCCGCCGACAGCGCCCGCCGGTACAAGTGCCCCGAGCACAACGGGGGGTGCGGCATGTCGGTCCGCGCCGCCGACGTGGAGGCGATGGTCCGCGACGCGGTAATCGAACGGTCGGCCAACCCGCGCTTGCGCGCCGAGATCGCCGACAAGGACCACGCCCTCGACCTGGCCCGCGAAGGGCTGCGCCAGCAGTTCGCCGACGCTGCCGCCGAGGTCGACCGCCTCGACGAGGAGGACGCGGCGCTGGAAGTGCGGCGGGCTAACCAGACCCCGCCCCTGCGCGAGCGCGCCTACCGCGCCACGAAAGACGAGTACGCCAGGCTCATAGCAAAGGCCGAGGCCCGCGTCCGCGAGCTGACGGCGGAGCTGCAGAAGACCCCCGCCGTCGACGAGGGTGACGTGCCGGCGATCACCGCCGAGGAATGGGAGAAGATGGGACGCGCCGGGAAACAGCGCGATGTCGTGCGGCGGCTGCACCTGCGGGTGACTGTGTACCCGGCACCGCCGAGGTTGCCGGGTGCGAAGATCAACGCGTTCGACCCGCGCCGCGTCGTGATCGAGTGATCCGCGAGCCAGGTGCATAGAGTGACCGTACAGACACCTTGCGTCACCGTACGCATGCTGACAGTGGTTGTGGGACAGCAGAGAGCAAGTGGGCAGTGCACTGGGACCGCTGGGGCGCCAAGCGCCCCCGCCCCGGGCACTGACCGCACGGACCCGGTCAGGCCAGGTCCGCGAGCAGGGCATCGAGGGATAGCTCCTCCTCGAC
>CAZORE010000141.1:0-19881 GCA_964581815.1 uncultured Streptosporangiaceae bacterium
GCTCAGCGTCACTAGCTTCCAGGTCGGCCCTGGGAGTTCGAATCCAACGTTTTGGTGCCCTGAGGAGGATGGAGCGCGGCGGTGTAAGCCGCCATCGCCTGCCTCGCCAGCGACGACGCCAGCTTTATCAACGGCGTCACCTGAGCTCAGGACCCCCAGCCGCAAGGAACTGCGGCTGGGGGTCGTCTAGCCTCTTAACTGGCCTGCCGCCCCTAGGTGTTGACGATCCCGGCCGAGGAGGTGACCCCGGCGGGCAGCGGCGTCGGCGAGCTGGGCAACTCGGTGAGGGACCCGCCGTGGACGGCGAACACGGACACGAAGTGCATGCCTGAGCCGTCGACTAGCAGGTACCTGCCGTCCGGGGACAGCCGGGCGTCGATGTCGGCCCCGCCGCCGCTGATGGGCGCGCTACCGGTCAGGGCGAGGGAGCCGTCGCGGTTGATGGCATAGCTCGAGATGTTGCCCGAGCCGGTGTTGATGGCGAACAGGTACCTGCCGTCATGGCTGATCTCCACCCAGCAGGGCGCGGTCTGCCCGTCAGCGTAGGGCGAGGACCCGATCGAGGAGAGCTGGCCGGAGAAACTGTCGACGTACGCGGACACAGTGCCGAGGCCGGCGCCGTTGTGCGCGTTGCTGACGAACAGCTGCGAGGGGTTGGCGGGCGAGAACTCCGCGCCGAGCTGGCCCAGGCCCTGGCCGGTGAAGGGCGAGCCCTTGGCGGGCAGCAGGCGGCCGCCCGGGGCCACCACGAAGCTGTCGATCTCCGAGGTGCCGGTGCGGGTGCCGATGAGGTGGTTGCCGATGGCGTTGAAGAACACGTCACCGAGCCCGGAGCCATCAGGGACGGCGTACGTCGAGCCCGGGACCGGCGTCAGCGACCCGTTGAAGCCGAGCCGGAAGCCGGTGTAGTTACTGCCGCCCGTGCCGGAGTTCGCCACGTAGACCAGGCCGAACGGGGAGACCGCGACGCTGACCGGCCTGATCCCGTCCGAGGACTGCGGCTGGCCGACGAGCACCGGCACGCCGCCCGCGGTGATGCGCAGGACCGAGATCTGGTTGCTGCCGGCGTCGACCGCCAGCAGGTACCGGCCGTCCCGGGTTGCCTGGATCGCGCCCTGGGAGGCCAGGCCCGTGCCCAGGCCCGTGCCCCCGGCCGCGAACGGGGAGCCGGGTAGGGCGGTGAGCGAGCCGTCCGCGTGCCGGGCGTACCCGTCGATGGTGTTGGCCGTGGCGGTGTTGCCGTCGATGTAGGTGTAACCGGTCACCGGCGACGTCGGGCTGGCGCTGGCGACGGCAGGCACTCCGAGGATGCCGATCGCGGCCGCGAGCAGGCCGCCGCCCGCTGCTGCCAGGCGTGTGCGCTTGCGCAATGTCTTCTCCTTGCGTGGGGAGGATCAGCGGTGATCCGCGGACCCGCGCACTAAGGTCACGGCCGCATTGGCCGTGTTACACGTCGTCCTCGCTGCGCCACCATTTGTAAGAACAATTACAAAAGCCTTGCGCCCGCCTGGTGCGTGACGACTTCAAACCAGGCCCAGGCCCGGGTGGCCCCGCGGGATCTGCGGGAGCGGAGCCGGCCGCGGCTGGCGGTAGCCTGTCGGGCATGGAACGTGCCAGGTCGCCGGCCAAGGGCCTGGACGACGAGTCGGCAGGTTGGCTGCGCCGCCTGGGCGCCGATGGCGGGGACCGGCAGGCGGCCGAGCGTGAGCTGCACGCCCGCCTGGTGCGCATCGCGCTGACCGAGGTCAGGCGCCGATCTGTCAGCAGTCCGGTGACCGGCCCGGAACTCGATGACGTCGCGCACCAGGCCGCGGGCGACGCGATGTTCGCGATCCTGGCCAAGCTCGGTGACTTCCGCGGCGAGAGCCGGTTCACCACCTGGGCGTACCGGTTCGTCATCCTGGAGGTGTCGAGCAAGCTCGGCCGCCACTACTGGCGCAATCCGCCGGTCGCGCTGGACGCCGGGCAGTGGGAGCGGCTCCCGGACCGCTTCGGGATCGATCCGGCAGGGCACGCCGAGGCGGCGGGCGTCCTCGCGGAGGTGCGCCGGGTCGTCGACGACGAGCTGACCGCGCACCAGCGGCGGGTGTTCGTGGCGATCGTGGTCGACGGGATACCGCTCGACGCGCTGGCCACCGAGCTGGGCCTGCGGCGCAACGCCCTTTACAAGGTGATTTTCGATGCGCGGCGTAAGATCCGCCGGGCGCTGGTCGCCAACGGGTACCTGGAAGAATCGGGCTGGGAGCAACGATGAGCGACCTGGGCAGGCTGGAGGGGTTCCTGCGGACCGACCCGCGCGATGTCGGCTGCGATGAGGCGCTGGCCGTCCTTCATATCTACGTGGAGGTAGTGGCTGCGGGCGGGGACGCGGCCGGGCGGTATCCCGGGGTCGCCGCGCACCTGACGGCGTGCGGCCCGTGCGCTGAGGACTTCGCCGGGCTCCTCCTGGCGGTCACCAGTGCCTAGCACCGCGGACGAAACGGCGGAAACGCTGGCTGACCGCGAAATCCTGGCGTTCGACCTGTACGGGACGCTAGTCGACCCGATCGCGATCGCCGCGGAGCTCGGCCGGGTTCTTGGCGACTCCGACGGCGGCGAGGCGGCCGTGCTCTGGCGGTTGAAGCAGCTGGAGTACTCGTTCCGGCTCACGGCCATGGACCGTTACGAGGACTTCCGCTGGGTGACGTCGCGGGCGCTCGACTTCGCGCTGGCTTCCCTCGGGGTCAGCCTGCCGGACGGGCAGGCCCAGCGGCTGGTCGGGCTCTATGACCATCTGCAGCCGTTCCCGGACGCCGTCCCCGCGCTGCGGGCGCTGGCAGGCCTGGGGTATGAGCTCGCGGTCCTGTCCAACGGGACCCCCGCCATGATCGCGAACTGCCTCGACAACAGCCGCCTGGCGGGCTTCTTCGGACAGCGGGTCAGCGCCGACGAGGTCCGCGTGTTCAAGCCGTCGCCTCTCGTGTACCGGCACGCGGCTGGGCGGCTGTCCGCGCCGGTCGGGCGGATCCGGCTCGTCAGCAGCAACCCGTTCGACTGCGTGGGGGCCGGCGCCGTCGGGATGGGCACGATCTGGGTGAACCGCTCCGGCGCCCCGTTCGACACGATCGGCGCCCAGCCGGACCTCACCGTGCCCGCCCTCGACCTCCTGCCCGCCGCCCTGGCCGGCTGACGCCCCGATCGCGGCGTTAGCCGCCCCAGCCCGCCGGCGCGTCGTCATCGCCGTCAGGTGACGGTGCAACCGTCGGGTGACTGTGCAGGACGTGGACGGCCCCAGCCGGACGTCAGGCGACCGTGGCGGTGCTGACGTCCCAGATGGCCCCGGTATCGTCGCCGGGCAGGTGGGCGATCAGCGCGGCGGCCGAGTGCTCCGGGGTGATCAGGGTGCCCTCGGCGAAGTTCCTGTTGAACCGCTCGTGCAGGCCGGCCCCGATGCGCTCGGGGTCCTGCCGTCGGATCCAGGCCTGCATGGCGGTGTCGACCCCGCCCGGCCGGTAGGCGTTGACGGTCACGCCGGTGCCCTTCAGCTCCGCGGCGAGGTTGACGGTGTGCGCCTCGAGCGCCGCCTTGGTGGTGGCGTAGGCGTTGCCGCGGAGCATCCCGGCCGGGTAGGCGGCGATCCCGCTGGAGACGTTGACGACACGGCCCCAGCCAACGTCGAGCATGCCGGGCAGCACGGCGGCGGTGAGCGCGGCCGGCGCGACGACGTTGACCTCGAAGGCCAGCCGCAGGCCCGCGGCCGCGATGCTGATGGTGGGGCCGAGCGGCTCGACGGTGGCCGCGTTGTTAACCAGGATGTCGACGCGGCCCGCCGCGAGCGCGGCCGCTGCCGCACGGCTGCGGTCCTCCTCATCGGACAGGTCGGCGGGCACGACGCTGATCCGCCGGGCGGGCACTCCCCGCCCGCGCAGCAGGGCGCCGGTCTCCTCCAGCTGTGCCGCGGTCCGCGCGAGCAGGATCACGCGGGCGCCGGCGCCGGCCAGCCCGAGCGCGATGGCCCGGCCGATGCCGCGCCCGGCCCCGGTGATCAGTGCGGTCTTGCCGGCGAAGTCAGCTGTCACTGCGGTCTCCTCAACGGTTGATGGTGCGAGCGGGGCGGACGGGAGTCAGCCGGGATCGTTCGGCCAAATGCTTTTGAGCTTTTCGCTCTAGCGGTTAGCGGACGCACGGCGGCGGTGTCTTACCAGGGCGCGCCATCGTGAAATTCATCGGTAAGACCTTGGGCGGAGGCGACGCCTATGTGTGAGGCGGTCCTGTCCGGGATCGCCGCGACGACCGTGAAGGAGAACTCCGATGGCCCTGCTCAACCCAGGCGACCCGTTCCCCCGGCTGACCATCAGCACCACCGACGGGCAGGCGCTCACCATCCCGGACGAATTCGCCGGCGACTTCGCGGTCGTGCTGTTCAACCGGGGTGCCTGGTGCCCGTTCTGCAACGCGCAGCTGCGCGCGTTCGAGCGGGCCAGCGCTACGCTGGCGGAGACGGGCATCCGCGTCGCCGCGCTGTCGGTCGACGACAAGGAGACCGCGGCGGAGATGGCCGCCAGGAACCAGCTGACGTTCCCCGTCGGCTACGGCGCGGACGCCCGCGCCGTCGCCGAGCTCACCGGCGCGTTCGTCAACCCGGACCCGGTGTACCTGCAGTCGACCGGCTTCGTGCTTGACCCCGCGGGTAACGTCATCGTCAGCGTGTACTCCAGCGGCGCCATCGGGCGGCTCGTCCCCGACGACGTCGTGGGCCTCGTCCGGTACGCGCGCGAGCACGTGTCATGACCCGGCAAGAGAGCGGAAGCATGTCCGACCCAGACGTCCGTTTCTACTTCGACCCAGTGTGCCCGTTCGCCTGGATGACCAGCAAATGGGTGCGCATGGTCGCCGCGCAGCGGGACTACACCGTCGACTGGCGGTTCATCTCGCTGCGGATGATCAACTCCGGGATCGACTACGACAGCCACTTCCCCGTCGGCTACGAGGAGGGGCACACCTCCGGGCTGCGGCTGCTGCGGGTCGCGGCGCGGGCACGGGCCGAGCACGGGCGGGCCGCGGTCGGACCGTTCTACGAGGTCGTGAGCGGGGAGATCTTCGACTCCCCGGGCGCTGCCTCGCTGACGCCCGCGACCCGCGGCAGCCGGGCGTTCGTCGAGCCGCTGCTCGCCCAGGCGGGCCTGCCCGCCGACCTGGCTGACGCGCTCGACGACACGCGCTGGGACGACGAGATCCGGGCCGAGGGAGACGAGGCGCTGACGCTGACCGGCAGGGACGTCGGCACGCCGATCCTCCACTTCAGCCCGCCGGACGGCACGGCGCTGTTCGGGCCGGTGATCAGCCGGCTGCCGAGCCCGGAGGACGCCGTCCGGCTCTGGGACCACGTCACCGGCCTGGCCGGCTTCCCCGGCTTCGCCGAGCTCAAGCGCAGCCTGCGCGAACGGCCGCAACTGCGGTCGTTCGGCGTGGAGGCCGGCGAGGCCGGGGCGGAGGAAGACTGGCGCGCCGGCAGCCGCAAGACCACGCCGTAGCTTCGGGCCACTGCGGCAGTCACCGGAAATCCACGACATCAGCCCGCCCGCCGGACAGTCCGGGTCTCGCTTCGCCGGGCGGAGGGCGCAGGCACGCGATGTGCTGGTCCTCCGCTGCCCGCAGGTAAGACGACAGCGCGTTTCTGCCGCTGGCTAGTGCGATGGACACTTCTCGGCCTCACCCGGGCCAAGCTGACTTCCCAGGGAGCCTCACGATGGCACTGCGACCAGGGACTCGTTTCCCGGCTCTGACGCCCACCACGCCTGCCGGCCCGGCGGTGAGTGCGCCGGGTGCTACCGGGGCACCGATGGCCGGGGATCTGGCCCGTGCCTGAGGACCCGGACTCAGAACTGGTCAGCCGGGTGCGCGCCGGCGATGAGGGCGCATTCGCCGAGCTGGCCGGGAAATACCAGGGCGCCATGCTGTCCGTCGCCCGGGGCTATGTGCCGAGCGGCGCGGTGGCAGAGGAGGTGGTCCAGGAAGCCTGGATCGGGGTCCTGCGGGGCATCGGCCGGTTCGAGCGCCGCTCGTCGTTCCGCACCTGGCTATTTCGCATCCTGGTCAACCGGGCCATCAGCGCCGGCGTCCGGGAGCGCCGGAGCTTGCCCGTGGAGGACATGGGGCCCGTCGTGGACGCTTCCTGTTTTGACGCGGGCGGCACCTGGCAGGCGCCGCCCGAACCCTGGGCTGAGCAGGTGGACGACCAGGTGATCGCGGCGAAGATATCCGCCCGGATCCTGGCCGCCATCGATGAACTCCCGCTCCAGCAGAGACAAGTCGTAACCCTGCGCGACGTGCAAGGGCTGAGCAGCGGGGAAGTCTGCGCCGTCCTCGATATCAGCAACGCCAACCAGCGGGTGCTCTTGCACCGCGGCCGCAGCAAGCTACGCCAGGTCATCGGATCCGAGTTCGGGAGAGGCCGATGAGCCGCCTGAGGTTCAGGCCCCGTCGGGTCATCGTCTGCCGGGAGGCAGTCGAGCTTGTCACCGACTACCTCGAAGACGCCCTGACACAGGCACAGCGGCGCCGATTCGAAGCGCACCTCGCGCACTGCCCTGACTGCCCCGAATACCTCGCCCAGATGCGCGCTATCGTCGCGCTGGCCGGACGCGTCACGCCCGATGACCTCACACCGCGCATGCGTGAGGGGTTCATCTGGCTATACCGCCAATGGCAGGCCGATGAGAGCACGTGACCCTTCCGCCGCGACCGGTCACGGCGTGAGGCGACACCATAAAATGTATTAGTTACTCTATTTTTGTGCGCTGCTCCTACAGTAGCAGCTCCGACACGGAAGCGCTGCGGGGGAGCGCCTGCCAGATGGCCGGCGTGTTGCGGGGGTCAACGGGAGCGGTGCTGCGCCTGCGGGCGGGGCTGGGCCTGGCGGGGCCTGAGGTCCTCGATCCGGTCGAGTACCTCGTCCATCGCGGTTTCGAGGGGAGCGGGGTCGCGGTGCCCTCCGCCACTTCCGCGGTACCGAGTCTAGCTTCTGCGCGGCGCAACCATGGATTTGACACTTCAGATCATACACGCAAGACTGTAGCAACTGATACAAAAAAGTCGGCCCGATGGCCTACTTCACCGTATTGAGTGCCATTAGCCCCGCTAACAACTTAGGACGGTCTTCCCCGGTGGAAACTCCATCAGCAACATCAGCTCCGCCCTCTTTCCTCGAAACGCGCCGCGGCAAGCTCACCCTCGCCTTGATGTGTGCGGTGGCGTTCATGGACCTTCTCGATGGGACCATCGTGAATGTCGCGTTGCCGGTGATCAGGACTGACCTGCACTTCTCGGTCCAGAACCTGCAATGGGTCCCGAGCGCGTACCTGCTCACCTACGGCGGGTTCCTGCTGCTCGGCGGCCGCCTGGCTGATCTGCTCGGCCGGCGGCGCCTGCTCGTTGCCGGGACGTCGCTCTTCGGGATCTCGTCCCTCGTGTGCGGCCTGGCCGGGAGCGAAGGGGTGCTGATCGGGGGCCGGCTGGCTCAGGGGGTCGGCGCGGCGATGATGACGCCCGCGGCGCTTTCCATCCTGACGACGTCCTTTCACACCCGCGGCGACCGGGTCAGGGCGCTTGGCGCCTGGGGCGGTATGGGCGCCATATCGGGCGCTTCCGGAGTGTTGTTCGGCGGCGTGCTCACGTCCGAGGTGAGCTGGCGGTGGGTGTTCTTCGTCAACCTGCCCATGGTGGCGGTCATCCTCGCGGCGTCGTTCCGGCTCGTCGACGGCGAACGGCCCAAGGCACCGCCGCTACGGCACTTTGACACGGTCGGCGCCGGCCTCATCACGGGCGGCATGCTTCTTCTGGTCTACGTCCTGGTGAATGCCCCCAATGCCGGCTGGGGCACAGCCCGGACCCTCGGGGAGCTCGCCGGCGGCGTTGCGCTGATCGTCCTGTTCCTGTTCAACGAGCAGCGCCACAGCCACCCGCTCGTGCCCCTGTCGCTGTTCAAGATCAAGGGCCTGTGGGAGGCCGATGTCACCCAGGTTCTCGGGTGGGCCGCCTTCTACACGATGTTCTTCCTCGTCACGCTCTACATGGAGGAAGTGCTCGGCTACTCGGCGGTCCGCACTGGCCTGCTTTATCTGCCGCTGACGGTGGGCATCGGACTCGGAGCGGGCGTGGCAACGAAGGGGATCCCGAAGATCGGCACCCGGCCGCTTATCGCCGCGGGGGCACTGCTGGGCGCCGCCGGAGTGTTCTGGCTTTCCCGGGTGCCCCTGCACGGCACCTACCTGCCAGACATCCTTCCGGGGATGATGATCATGGGGGCCGGCCTGGGCTTGGTGATGGTGGGCGTTCAGAATGCCGCCAACGGGGGCGTGCCGGCCGACAGGGCCGGGCTCGCAGCGTCGCTGATCACCGCGTCCTTCCAGCTCGGGGCCGCGCTGGGGCTGGCGATCTTCGTCTCCCTCGCCACCGTCCGGACCAACCACCTGCTCGCGACGCACACCCAGCATGCCGAGGCGCTCAGGCTCGGCTTCCAGCGAGGACTGCTTGGCGCCGGCATCGCACTCGTGATCGCCGCGGTGATCGCACTGCGAGCGCCCAACGTGCGTGTCGCCGACATGGCCCCGGGCGCCGACGACAACCAGGCCCTGCCCGTCCCCGTAGCCAGCGGATCGGCACCAGAAGCACTTCATACCCCAGCCGGCCAGGCAGGACTCCGCGGGTTACCGGGCCGCGCAAGCTGGCTAACCTCCAGCGTCTTGAAAACGAGCCGCGGGTTAGCCGGGCGGTCCACCGGGCACCGCCCGGCACGGGAAAGGACGAGCGATGACTGCCTCCGTGACAGGCGAGAGGCCCGGGAAACGAGGCCGCCTGATAGCCGGGGCGCGCGAGACGATTCACCGCCAGGGAGTCGAAGCCACGACCCTCGCCGATATCGCGGAGGCCTCCGGCGTGCCGCTCGGCAACGTCTACTACTACTTCAAGTCCAAAGACGAGCTCGTCGCCGCGGCCATCGACTCCTACGCCCGGGAAAACCGTGAGCGCCTGTCGTGGCTCGAGCAGCAGCACCGCACCCCCAGGGCCCGGCTGAAGACGCTCGTCCGGCTGCTCGTGTCGCAGCCCGATCGGATGGCGCTGTACGGCTGCCCGCGAGGGAGCCTGTGCTCAGAACTCGGCAAGCAAGACAACGACCTTGCCCGGGCCTGCAGGGAGCTCATGCGCATGCCGGTCGCCTGGATCGAGCAGCAGTTCAAGGCGATGGGCAGGCGCGATGCCCGCGACCTGGCGTTCGCCCTGCTCGCGTCATACGAGGGGATCGCGCTCCTCACCAACACGTTCCGTGACCCCGAGCTGATGGCCCGCGAGGGGCGCCGCCTCGAGCGCTGGATCGACTCCCTCGCCCGCGACTCCAAAGCCGCGCCCGTCGGCTAGAGCAGCCGGAAGGAAGCGGGCCTGGCTGTGGTCAAGACGGAGCCGGCATCAGCTCCAAGGGCAGGGGCTGGGGTGCCATCGTCGGCGACCCAAGCGATGCCGGCTTGCTGATCCCCCTGTCTACGGGGCGTCGGCAGAGTCCGACGAGGCACGCTCCTCTAGGAAGCCAGCTTTTGTCTGGCCGACCTCGATCAGGTGACCGTCGGGATCGCGCAAGTAGCAGCGAAGCTCCGGGCCGCGATCTATGGGCGGGGTCAGGAACAGGGCTCCTTTGGAACTCCAGTCTTCGTAGATCTGCTGGATGTCGGCGACGCGCACATTCAGGAAGCTGCTGGTCGTGTCGGGATCGGGAGCAGCGAGAGTTACCGTCGGCTTGTCTTCTGTGGGGGGACCGCCCACGTTGATGATGATCCAGGTGTTCGCCAGGGCGACAACCGTGGGTTCTTTGTCGAGGACGATTTCGCCGCCTAGGACATCGGCGTAGAAACGACGAGAGCGAGCGATATCCTCCGACACGAGGAAGTGGGTGATCAGGATGCCCGTTTCCGGGACGGGGAAGGTCGCCATTTCATTCTCCTTTGAATCGTTGAGAGCCTGAGGCCGTCGTCCTCGGTGAGGTCAGTGGCGAGTGGTCTCGCTGCCGGCCGGCCATCAGTTGCCGTAGATCCGATCCGGCCGGATGAGCACGGCGGCCCTGCGTTCTTCGGCCATGACCCGGTCGTACTCGTCCCAGTTGTCATGCTCGCCGCCGGCAGCGGCGAAGATCTCGCGACGGAGCCGCCGCAGGCCTTCAGCATCAAGCCATGGCTGGGGGTCATCGGGCCCGATGAGATCAGCGTGCCCCTCGACCGCTGCCCACTGCCAGCCGTCACGGAAGGTCGCCGTCACCTGGGGACGGGCGCGGAGGTTGGCCAGCTTGACCCGGCCGGCGGTGACCAGTCCCAGGACGGCCTCGCCCGAGGCCGGGTGAGCGATCACGCCGGCATTGACGAGGGACGCTTGGATCGTCCCGTTCGCTCGCAGCGTCGAGATCACGACCAGTCCGCGGTCATGACGGGCGAGGGACGCCGCTTCCTCAAGTGTCGTCACCGGACCTCCTCGCCGTCCAAAGATTCAACAGGAGCAAAGCGCCACTCATCGCCGACCGCCCGTCCCTCATTGGTGAAGCCATCCGCACGTCTCATCGCGGTAAACTGTATCAGACCCTACATTTCAGTGAAGCAGCATCCCCGGGGCGAGCCGGTCTGCCGAGCAGCACACGGCTAGGCTGTACCGTAACCGAGGATTGATCTCGAACAGGTGCCCTGGAACAGTCGGATCGAACTGTCACACACCTCCACGATCCCTCTGATGCTCCCTAATCATGGAGCTTAAACTTCAGAGTACGCACGCAATTCTGTAGTAAATGATACATAATAAGATCAGCCACATGTGACGGCGGTCACGAGAGACGCGGGCCAGATGGATCCGAGTCATCCACAACCCCTAACACGTCAACCGAAAGAAAGAATCAGCATGCCTATCACCCTGACTACTCCCGAATCGCTACCGAAGGTCGAGTTCTTCCAGCAGGTGGCGATCGCCAGCGGATCGAAGCTCGTGTTCATGGCCGGCCAGGTCGCCTGGGACGCCGACGGGAACCTAGTCGGCAAAGGTGACCTAGCCGCGCAGGTAGAACAGTGTTACCTCAACGTCGCCGCTGCCGTCGCCGAGGCCGGCGGCACACTCGGTAATGTCGCGAAACTGACCACCTACATTGCCGACTGGAGCCTCGACAAGATGTCGCTCGTGCAGGAAGGCCGCGCCCGCGCGCTGAAGAAGCTCGGCGTCACGCTGCTCGCCCCAGGCACACTTATCGGCGTCGCGGCACTGTTCACGCCCGACCTCCTCGTCGAGATTGAGGCCATAGCAGTTATCGACTGAAGTGCTTTGTCCGATTGCTCCGGCCGTGAGACTGCTCCTGCCGTCCGACCCCAATCACGACTAGAGACGCCGACACCGGATACGCAACGCCCGCGATCCGAGGCTTGGACGCTTGACTAGGACGCTTGATCGTGCCGCGAGCACTCAACTAGCCGATGGTGACCAGGCAGCGTGCGGGAATGCCCCTGGGCCGGTAGGGGCATTCGCATGGCCGTCAGCTCTGGGGGAGGAGCACGACGCGCCCGCGAATGGAACCCGATTCGCTTTGTTCGTGGACGACCGCGGTCTCAGCGAGCGGTCGCCGGTCACTGATGTCCAGGTGCAACGCTCCGGCCTCGACCTGCCGGACGATCTGAGCCAACTGCGCGGTATCGCTGCGGACGCCGAAAAAAACAATCCGCACGTCTCGCTCGGGGTACTCCATTCCCGGCGGCACCGAGACGAGGATGCCACCCGGTTTGGCGACGTCGAGGAGCGCAGCGGAGTCGTCTTTTGAGCCATGGACCAAGTTGACGACGAGATCGACCGGTTCGCGCACGGCGTCGCTGATTTTCGCCGTGGTGTAGTCGATGACCTCGTCTGCGCCGAAGGAACGGACCGTCTCGGCGCTGCGTGCACTGGCCGTGGCGATGACGGTCGCTCCGGCCTGCTTCGCCAGCTGGACCACGAAGCCGCCCACGCCGCCGCCAGCTCCGTTGACGAGGACCCTCTGCCCCGACGTGACTTCGCCGTGCTCGAACAGTGCCTGCCAGGCCGTCAGCGCGGCGACGGGAATCGCGGCGGCGTCTGCGAGAGCAACGTTGCCCGGTGCCGGCACCAGAACAGCCGCGGGGGCAGCGACAAGCTCGGCTGCCGCGCCCGGTCCGGTCATGGGCATGAACCCGATCACCGTATCGCCGACGGCCGGCGTTTCGACGCCTTCGCCTTGCTCGACCACGGTCCCGGCCAGATCGAGACCGATCGTCTGCGGGAAAGTCACCGGGTAGATCTGGTGGAGGGCCCCTACCCGGAACCCAATGTCGACCGGGTTGAACGCGGTGCCCGCGACTTGAACCAGCACCTCGCCCGGGCCGGGCCGCGGTCGGTCGACGTCCTCGTAACGCAGCACCTCGATGCCGCCGTACTCATGGAAACGGACTGCTTTCATCGCTGTTCCTTCCTGACGCGCGCCAAGGACCTGGCGCGCCCGTTGAATTGCATCGCCCGCTCGACGAGCGGCGCGGGAGTGTCGATCAGCCTGCGGCGGGGACGGGGACGCCCAGTCCTCGCCCGCGTCGACTTGGTCCTCGCGTGGATGATCAGCTCTCGGTCAGGCCGAGTTCGACGGCGTGGCTGAAGTCGTCGTCGATGTAGACGACGTCACGTCCGGCCCGGTCGAGCAGGCTGGCGGCGATGGAAGCGCGGAATCCGCTGGCGCAGTGCACCCAGAGTCGGCCGTGAGGGAGTTCGTTCATCCGCGAGAGCAGCGAGTGCAGCGGGAAGTGGGCAGAGCCGGGGATGAAGCCGTTGACTCGTTCATCGTCGCGGCGCACGTCCAGGATGATGTCGTCGGCGTTGAGGGCTTTGACCTCGGCGAACGTCTTCCGCGGGTACCGCTGGTGGGCCTGCCCAGCGGCGGTGAGCTCGTCGAGCGTCCCGGTCGCGGCGCCGGCGAGATGGTCGATGCCGATCCGGACGAGCTGGCGCTGGGCGGCACTGATCTGGTCGGGTGAGTCGCCGATCAGGGTGACCGGCGCGCCCCAGGGCGCGAGCCAGCCCAGGTAGGTCGCGAATTGGCCGCCCAGCGCGATGCTGATCGTTCCGGCCAGGTGGTCTGCGGCATAGGCGACGCGGCCGCGGAGGTCGACCACCCATTCACCGCCGGTGATTCGCGTTGCGAGTTCGTCGGCGTCGAGCGCGGTCGGAGCCGACATGTCGGGCTCGTTGGGGCCTTGCCGGTTCAGCGCCCCCATGTGGGCGTAGTAGGCCGGGTAGGCGGACAGGTTCGCGATCAGCTTGTCCACGAAGCTTTGCTCATCGACTGCGGTGAGGGCGTCGTTGCGTGCGCGTTCCACGCCGATGGTGCTGTCCGCACCGCCCACGGCTGAGCCGGTGGAGCAGAAGCTGCCGAACCCGTGGGTGGGATAGATCGGGCTTTCATCGGGCAGGGTGTCGGCGAGGTGGTGCGCGGAATGGAACTGGGCCCGGGTCAGCTCCTCGGTGCGGGCGGGATCGACCAGATCCGTGCGTCCGACACTGCCGTAGAGCAGCGACCCGCCGGTGAACACCGCAGAGGGTTGCTC
Organism: uncultured Streptosporangiaceae bacterium; assembly: GCA_964581815.1. GTDB lineage: Bacteria > Actinomycetota > Actinomycetes > Streptosporangiales > Streptosporangiaceae > Trebonia. Next base: position 13,602 of record CAZORE010000141.1, read on the forward strand.
GGGGGCAGCGACGTCGGTGATCACGAACGCAAGGTGGGTGTCGGTATGCCCCGGGGTGGCCAGCACCCGGACTCGCAAGGACCCGGCCTCGAGTTCGTCGCCGTCGCTGATCGCAACCCGGTCGAAGTCGACATGGTCGGCCCCGTTCACCGCATACCGGGATCCGTAGCGTCGCGCGAGAGCGTGCCCGCCGGTGACGTAGTCGTTGTGGATGTGGCTCTCTACAACCATATCGAGGGTGAGTCCTAGCTTGTCCAGCACCGCGGTCACCCGGTCCAGGTCCCGTTGCGGATCGACCACTACCGCCGTCGCCTGGTCGTGGACGATGTAGCTGCGGTCCCCAAGTTCATTGGTGTTGATGACCTCGACCTGCATGATTGGGCTCCCGTATTGCGCGAGTGTCTTCAGGTGATGAAGCGGTGGATGGCCTCGTTGGCGTGGTCCTGGAAGGACGGGTTGGCCAGGTCGGGGAAGATGTCTGCCTGGTCGACCAGGGGGCCGGTGATCGTGTTGGCCGCGCTGGCGTAGAACACGCCGCTTGACAGGGTCGGGTCGGTGACGCCGTCGACCAGTCGCCTCGCGCCCACCTCGAGTTTGTGCGAGATCCCGAGGGCGGGACCCACGACGGGTAGGACGTATTTGGCCGCCAGGCGCAACGGCAGCTTGAAGTCGTTGGGGCCTTGGGTGCCGGAGGTGCTGCCGGGGCTCACGGTGATGAGCCGGCGGCCGGGGTGCCGGCGGGCCAGGTAGGCCATCCACAGGGCCGCGATGTACTTGACCTGCCCGAAGGCTAGGTTGGGGTCAGTTTTTCGGCCGGCGAAGTAGCTGCCGTCGATGACGGTGGCGAGCTCGTCGGCGGAGGTTGAGACGAACGACGGCCGTTTAATCCGCAGCTTCGGGACTCCCCTGGCTGCTTCGCTTCCGGCGTAGACCGCCTCGCCAAGCCGGTTCTCTTTCAGGAGCGCCTCAAGGAGGACGGCGTGGCCGAGAACGTTCGTCGCGAACACGGTAGTGACCCCGTCGGCGGTCAGGTCCAGGGCCGTCTTGCCGCCGACTGTGCCGGCGTTCATGACCAGCGCGTCGAGGGATCCGCTGATGGCCTCAAGGCCGGCGCGGACCGAGCCCAGGTTGGCGACGTCCATGAGAATGATGTCGAAGATGCGCCGGCCGGTCTCCGCCTCGAGCTCGGCCTTGGCCGCTGCCGCCCGGTCCTTGTTCCGGCACGCCAGGTAGATGCGGGCCATGTCGGGACGCAGTGCCAGTTGCCGGGCCACGTCCTTGCCGATCCCGGCGTTGGCGCCCGTGATCAGCACGGTCTTCCCGGGGAGTGCGCTCATCGTGATTCCTTCTCATCTTCTGCGGGGCCGGCCAGGCTCGACTGCTCTTGCCGGGCTCGCGTGCGCCGGCGCTCCCGGGCTTCCTTGCCGGGTACGTGACCTGGCCTGGGCGGCAGCTCGGGAACCCGGTCAGACCCCCGGCTGCCGAAGAGGCCGCTGCCCGCCGTGACACGTGAGGCGCCGGAAAGCTCGCCCGCCTGGGCTGCGACGCCCAGGGGCGCTCCGGCCGTCGTGATTCGCCGGATCTTCATGTGACTCCGTCTCCTCAGCAACTAGTAACGCGGTCCCGGCGCGGGCTGGCCAGACACAGTGAAGCAGGCCATCGGGTCGACTTTTTTGTATCAGTTGCTACAGTCTTGCGTGTATGATCTGAAGTGTCAAATCCATGGTTGCGCCGCGCAGAAGCTAGACTCGGTGCATATCGCCCTATGTGGCTGGTTCAGAGGATCTGAGGTGAGTCAGTGGCCGGTCGCGGAACGAACGAGCTGGCTGTGAGGCAGCGCAGGCTCACCCCCAAGGGGCGGGCCACCCGGGACCGGATCGTCTCGGTGGCGGCGCAGCTGATGTACGAGCACGGCGTTGCCGGCACGAGCCTCGGCGATGTCCAGAAGGCGGCCGGTGTCGGCGCCTCGCAGGTCTACCACTACTTCGAGGACAAGCAGTCCCTGATCAGGGCCGTCATCGCGTACCGCACCGAAGCTGTCCTCGCTACGGTGCGGCCGGACCTCGGCCGGCTGGACAGCATGGAAGCCCTGCGAGCCTGGCGGGACGTGCTGGTGACCAATCTGCGCCAGAACAACTGTGAAGGGGGCTGCCCCCTCGGATCGCTGGTCGCGGAAGTGGCGGAGGGCTTCCCTGATTGCCGGGCTGACCTCGCCGGGGGATTCGGCCAGTGGGAGGCGGCGGTCCGCGACGGCCTTGAAGCCATGTACGACCGCGGGGACCTTCGCCGCAAGGCCGACCCTGGCCGCCTGGCGGTCGCGCTCTTGGCCGCGGTCGAAGGCGGGACCCTGCTCGCGCAGCTGCACCGCGATCCCGCTCCTCTCGAAACCGCGATGGACGAGGTCCTCGACCGGATCGAGGACCTCAGGCCCCGCCGAGCCCAGCCCCGCCTGTAGGCGCCGCGACGCTCCCGCTGATCCCCGCAACTCGCCGGCCGGCCGGCAGGCGCTCTCCGCAGTGCTTCCGTGTTGGAGCTACTATTGCAGGAGCGGCGCACAAAATGGATTAACTGATACATTTTACGATGTGGGCCTCACGCCGTGATCGGTTGAAGGGAACCGCCAAAGCGGTGTGGGACTCATTCCTTCCCCGACGCGCTACAGCCGCATCTATGCACCTCCATGGCTGCTCGTCAACGGCGCGGGGGCGGCCAATTCGGCGGCGGCCTTGATGGGCGCGGCGCTCGGCATGAGGCCGCCGTCGGACACTCCGGCGCACAGCTCGACTCGGCGTCGGCCCTGGCGGCGGCCCGGACGCCATCGAGCGACTCGATATTGACCTCGACGCGCATGAGGTGCTGCCCTTCGGAAGTTTGCGCGAAGTCTGTACCCAGCCGCGATCCATCTTGCCGCCCGCACCCGCGCCGGAACGCGACCCGCACTCAAATCCGGGGAGGCGGACTAATACCGCTGCGCGTACCAGGCCGGCGGCTCGCCGAACATGCTCTTGAAGTCGCGGATGAAATGGCCCTGGTCGGCGTAGCCGAGGTCCGCTGCCAGCACGGCCCAGTCGATCGCCCCGCCAGCTGCCATGCGTGCGGTCACTTCGTGCAGGCGGTAGCGGCGGATCACCCACTTGGGCCCGATGCCGACGTGCTCCGCGAACAGCCGTTGCAGCCCCCGCATGCTCAGCCCCAGCTCGTCGGCGAGGCGCTCGACCCTGGTCACGGCCTTGTCCTTGGCGATCAGCTCGACCGCGGCCACGGCCTGGCGCACCCGGGGGTCGTCGTCCGGCAGGTGTTTCAGCAGGAACGCATCCACGGTCGGCACGTCGAGCGTCGTGGGCAGGTCCGGGCCGAACACCTCGGTCGCCGGGACGGCGCGGTCGGTGATCGTCGAGACGGAGGCACCGAGGAACGGGCGGAAGCAGCCAGGCCGGAACGCGACGCCGAAGACGTGGTCGCGGCCCTCGAGGACCTTGACCTGGTAGCCGCTGCACACGCCGTTGACGTCCGCGCGGCCGCCGCCGAGCGACAGGTGCACGTTCGGGTGCGGCACGATTTTCTGCCGGTAGGGCTCGGCGTAGTCCCAGCGAGCCTCCCAGTACCGCTCCACCCATGGCGCGAGCGCCGGCGACGGGCCGTGGAACGCGTGGCGCTGGTACCTGGTCCACGCACTCCGCAGCTCACGAACGTCCCGCCCCACACGGCAGAGTGTATGTCGCCTTTGTTCAATACCCCCTCGGCCCGCGCCGCCTAGCGTTGCCGTCATGTCATACCTTTCCAACGCGGCCGAGGCCATGGCCGCAGTCGCCCGAACTATCACCGACGACCAGCTCGCCAACAAGACTCCGTGCACGGAATACGACGTGCGGGCGCTGGTCAACCACCTCCTGTTCTGGGGCCCGTCGCTCGCCGGCGCCGGCCGCAAGGAGTCTGTTCCGCAGCCGGCGGCCGCCGAGTCCGATGTGGACCTGGCGGTCGGCGACTGGCGCGGCCGGCTGCTCGCCCTGCTGGACGACATCACGTCGTCGTGGGCGCCGCCGAGCGCCTGGGAGGGCGAGACGAGCATGGGCACGCCGCACACGCTGCCCGCGCCCGTCATGGGCGACATGATCGTCGGCGAGCTGGCCGTGCACGGCTGGGACCTGGCGGTCGCGACCGGGCAGCGGCTGGAACTGCCCGCCGACCTGCTGGTGCACCTGCACGACACGGTGTTCGCCGGCGTGGAGCAGGGGCGGGAGATGGGTATGTACGGACCGGAGGTCGTGGTGCCGGACGACGCACCCACCTTGGACCGCATCCTCGGCCTGACCGGCCGTGATCTCGCCTGGGCGTAGTCTCCGACTGGCGCGGAGTCCCTGGGGCGGCTGGCAGCGGATGCGGGACGAAGGGGTCGGCGACGTCATCAAGCGCCCTGAAGCGTGGCTGGACCAGAGCGCCGCAACGCTGACCGCCGCCCTCACCGCACTCTAGCCGTCTGGACCCGGCCCAAGCCGCAGGCCCAAAGGCAGCACCCGAAGACGCCGAAGCAAGCCACGTACGGGCAAGACTGACGAACCCGCCCGCGCGTGTCCGCGGCACCTGTCGCACACACGGTGGCCTCAGCGAGCATGCTTTGACCTGCTCGAATGCCGCATCGGACATTTCACCCGGAGGGGAATGCCCATGCGCCACCTGACGATCGTGGGAAGTTCAGTTGCCTCCGGCCAGCCAGATCGGCGCCGCGGCAAGGAGCAGAGAGAGGGAGGCGTACAGGTATCAGCGGGGAGAGGATGTGCCTGTCCCGGCTAGGACGGTTTGTTGTTTCGGCCCCACCTTGGCGGCACGTAGCCTCATGGAGCAGGCGGTGGACCCGCATGGGGTGCTGGCCCCGGGAAGAAGGCGCAGGTGCGGCGGATCCCGCTCGGCGTACTTCAAGAGCGTGAGTTTCGCCTGTTCTTCACGGGTCAGATGGTGTCGCTGCTCGGTGATGCGGTCACGCCGTTCGCGCTCGCCTGGGCGGTGCTCGACCTGACGGGATCCGCACGCGACCTCGGCTTCGTGATTGCCGCGAAGACCGCCCCGCTCGTAGTTTTCCTTCTCATCGGCGGCGTCTTCGCTGACCGCCTGCCGCGGCGCGGCGTGATGCTCACTGCCGACGTTGCGCGCATGGCCATCCAGGCGGCGACTGCGGCACTGCTGCTCTCGCACACCGCGCGTATCTGGGAGCTGATCGTGCTGCAGGCGCTCGCCGGGACCGGGACGGCGTTCTTCAACCCCGCATCGACCGGGCTCACGCCGATGACCGTGAGCGCGGAGCGGCTGCAGGAGGCAAACGCCCTGCGCGGGATGTCGATGGCGTCGATGCAGTTCGCCGGCCCGGCGCTTGCAGGCATCCTCATCGTCACCGTCGGGCCGGGGTACGCGCTTGCCGTTGACGCGGCGAGTTTCGGGGTTAGCGCGTTCTACCTCGCGCGCCTGCACCTGCCGCCGCACGTCAGCCTGCCGCCGCAGTCGTTCGCGCGCGACCTGCTTGACGGCTGGCGCGAGTTCGCCGCCCGTACCTGGGTCTGGCTGATCGTGGTCAGTGCGTCCCTGGGGAACATGATGGGCTCGGTGTGGCTCGTGCTCGCCGCGGCGTGGATCAAGGAGGGCCACGGCGGCGCTGGCGCGTGGACGGCGATCCTCGTCGTCTCGGCCATCGGCGCGCTCGCCGCCGGCGCTACGGCGCTTCGCCTCAGGCCGCGGCGACCGCTCCTGCTGGCGTCCGTTGCGATAGTTCCGAATGCCGCGCCGATCATCGTGCTCGCGCTGAGGCTGCCCTGGCAGACCCTCGTCGTCACGGCGCTTGTCACCGGCTTCGGTAACATGCTTTTCAATACCCTCTGGGAGACGACGCTGCAGCAGCACGTCCCGCCGGCGTCACTCTCGCGCGTCAGCGCCTATGACTGGTTCGGCTCCCTGCTGTGCCAGCCGCTCGGGCTCGCCCTCGCAGGAGTGGCTGCGGCTGGGATCGGGATGAGTCGCACGCTCTGGATAGCAGCCGCGGTCGACCTCGCCGCAGTCGCTGCGATACTCGCGGCGCCCAGCGTGCGGCACCTGCAGCGGCTCGACGAACCCCAGCTCGGGCACAGCGCCCAGCAGCCCGTCGCCGACTGAGCCGGCAACGCCGTCAAGGCGACCAGCGAGCGTGCCGCGCCAAGTCACAGGTGGGGCCACTTCAAGCCGACACGATCATCCCGCCACAACCACAGCCAACTGGCGGAGCCAGATCAAGCCGTCAAGGCGGAGCCAAATGGAG
>CAZORE010000142.1:0-2521 GCA_964581815.1 uncultured Streptosporangiaceae bacterium
TGGGCATCCGGGTCATTGTCACCGGCGGTGCCGGGTTCATCGGGACGCTGCTCGTCCGGCGGCTGCTCGCCGGGCCGGCCGCGGCCGGCGGTGCCGGGCCGGCCGAGGTGGACGAGGTCGTCGTCGCGGACCTGGCCGCCCCGCGGCCGGACGTGGCGGCGGACCCGCGGGTGCGCGCGGTGACCGGCGACCTGGCCGACGTCGCCGGCGGCCTCGGGACGGCGGACGTCATCTTCCACCTGGCCGGCGTGGTGAGCGGCGCGGCCGAGGCCGACTTCGACCTGGGGATGCGGGGGAACGTCGACGGGACGCGGGCCGTGCTCGAGCACGCGAGGCGGCACCCGGTACCGCCCGTCCTCGTCTTCTCGAGCTCGCTCGCGGTCTTCGGCGCGGACCCGGCGGTGGTCTCGGCGGGCCCGGACTGGACGGTCGGCGACGACACCCTGCCGCGCCCCCAAACGAGCTACGGCATCCAGAAGTTCATCGGCGAGCAGCTGGTCGCCGACTACACCCGCAAAGGGTTCGTCCGGGGCCGTTCGGTGCGGCTGATGACCGTGTCCGTGCGGCCGGGCAAGCCGAACGCCGCGGCGTCCAGCTTCATGTCGGGGATCATCCGCGAGCCGCTCGCCGGGCTGCGGGCGCCCTGCCCGGTGCCGCCGGACACCCCGGTCGCGCTGTCCTCGCCACGCCGCACCCTGCAGGGGATCTTGCGCGCGGCGGAGGCCAGCGACGCGGCCTGGGGCAGCCGGACCGCGCTGAACCTGCCCGCGCTGACCACCACGCCGCGGTCCATGGCGGCCGCTCTGGACCGGGTGGCCGGCTACCCGGCCAGCGAGCTCATCGACTGGACCGACGACCCGGTGATCGGCCCCATGGTCCGCGGCTGGCCCGCCCGGGTCGAGGCGCGGCGGGCGGCCGCGCTGTCGCTGCTTCCCGAAGAGTCGTTCGACGCCATCGTTCGCCAGTACCTCAACCGCGACGCCGAGCCGGGCATCAAGCCGGGCGTTGCGGGGGAAGAAGCGGGTGGGGGAGAGAACAGGAGGCAAGCGCCGTGAGCTCCACCGTCAGGGACGTGATGAGCACCCACGTGATCGCCGCGCACGCTTCCGCTACCTACAAAGAGCTGGCGGCCATGCTGCACTACCAGCGGGTCAGCGCGTTCCCTGTCGTGGACGAGGGCAACAAGGTGATCGGGATCGTCTCGGAGACCGACCTGCTCGCCAAGGCGGCGCTGGAGGGCACGGTGCCCGAGACGCTGCAGAGCCTGCCCCAGCAACGTGAGCGGTCACGGGTGAGCGGGCTCACCGCGGCCGAGCTGATGACCAGCCCGGCGGTGACCATCGGCCCCGACGCGCCGGTCCGCCACGCGGCCCGGCTGATGTACAACAAGCGGGTCAAGCGGCTCCCGGTGGTCGGCGATGACGGGGTGCTTATCGGCATCGTGTCCCGCGCCGACGTGCTGAGCGTGTACAGCAAGCCGGATGAAGCGATACGGGACGAGGTCACCAGTGAGCTGATCCGCGGACACCACCTGCCTGACCCGGGCCTGGTCAGCGTCACCGTCAAGGACGGCATCGTCACCATCGCCGGGAAGCCGGAGACCACCGAAGACGGCCTGGACATGGTCGTGGCCGTCCGGCACATGGAGGGCGTCGTCGGCGTCCGCGACCGGCTCAGCTACCCGCAGGGCGAGTAGCCCCACTTGTCCTCACTTGTCCGCTCGTGCATGCGGCTGCGAAGCTGAGAGGCAACGCACCCGCGGCAGAGAGGCAAGCATGCCAAGCGACGTCACCCTGGCCTACGGCACGGACTCGCCGAATCAGGTCATTGACCTTTACACGCCCGGTGCGGGCGGGCCGTGGCCGCTAGTCGTGGCGATTCACGGCGGCGCCTTCATGATGGGTGACCGCCGCCGGGAGCTCACCCACCTGCCCGCGCTGCTCGCGGCCGGGTACGCGGTCGCTTCCGTCGAGTACCGGTTCTCCGGTGAGGCATTGTTCCCCGCGGCGGTCCTCGACGTGAAGCAGGCGACGGTGTACCTGCGCGCGCACGCCGCCGAGCTGAACCTGGACCCCGCGTTCTTCGCCGCCTGGGGACGCTCGGCCGGCGGGCACCTGTCCGCGATGCTCGGCGTGACCGGCGCGCAGGCGACTGAGTTCGACGGCGCGGGCGGCGACTCGTCCGTGCAGGCCGTCGTCGACTGGTACGGGCCGTCGGACTTCCTGGTGATGGACGCCCAGTTCGTCGCCGGCCCTCCGGACGGCGACGTGCCGCCGGTGCAGAACCACGACGATCCCGGCTCACCGGAGTCGCGGTGGGTCGGCGGCCCCATCCAGGAACTGCCCGAGGTCGCCGCCCGCGCCAACCCGATCACCTACATAACGGGGGCGGGTGCTCCATTCCCCCCGTTCTTCCTCGCCGCGGGCACCAGCGACCACCTAGTGCCGTACCAGCAGACCCTGATACTCGCCGACGCGCTGCGCGCGCACGGGACGCCGGTCGAGTTGCACATCCTGCCGGA
>CAZORE010000142.1:2621-4810 GCA_964581815.1 uncultured Streptosporangiaceae bacterium
TCGCCGACGCGCTGCGCGCGCACGGGACGCCGGTCGAGTTGCACATCCTGCCGGAGGCGCGGCACGGCGACCAGCGTTTCGAGTCCGAGCTGACCGGGCCGGCGATCGACTGGCTTGAGCAGCTGCGCAAGGCGCGGTGAGCGTCCGCCAGTCACTCTCGGGCGGTGCGGGCGCGGGGCGTCGCGGCGACGCTGCGGGCGTGAGGCGCCGGCGTCCTCCGCGTCAGGCTCCTTCGGCCGCCTTAAGCTCGCGTGAGCCGGACAGCTCGGCGGCGCGCTCGACCAGCTGGTCGTACTCGGTCATGATCCGGGTCGGCGAGATGCTGAGCGGGAAGGCGAGCACCCGTCCGGTGACCCGCTCCACGACGCAGAACGACCCGCCCCTGACCGGCCGGTCGCTCGTCCACTCCGCCCGGACGAGCCATCCCGCATTGAACTCCTCCAGGTGCCAGCCCTGGCCGCCGCCGGCCGTGGCCGGGCCGATGACCTCGGTCGCGATCCGGTGCGCGTCGTCGCTGGTGATCATTCCGCACGACCTTCCGTACGACGAGCCCGCTCGAGCCGTATACCCGGATAACGGCGCACGGGCGGCCCTGGTTCAGTGGTCAGGGCCGCCCGGTCAGGGCCGTGAGTCGCGGGCCTCGACCGGAAGGGAATGGTCCCAGTCGGAGAGCAGGGTGCGGAGCGCGGCGGCCAGGGCGATGGGCTGGTCGAGCATGACGTGGTGGCCGGCCACGGGGATCTCGATGACCGGCGCCACCCGGCCGAGCCGGTCGTAGATGAGGTCGCTCATCTCCGCGGACAGGATGCCGTGCTCCGCGCGGAACAGGGCCGCCCGGCAGTCCAGCCGGGACAACGGCGCCACGGGCTCCTCCCGGTTGCGAAAGACGGCCGGGTCCCACTTCCATGTCCACCCGCCGTCCACCGGGCGGATCGACGTGGCGGCGACGTGCTCCGCGACATAGCCGAGCACCGGCTGGTCGGGGATCGGCCGGAAGCGGGCCATGATCGCCTCGCGCGTCGGGTAGACGAGCAGCTGGGCGAAGGTCCGCTGACGCCGCGCCGCCTGTTCCTCGGGGGTCCGGTCGCGCAGCGGCGAGTCGATGACCACCGCGCCCTCGATCTGTGAGCCGAACGTCGACGCGAGCCGGAGCGCGGCGATGCCGCCCATGCTGTGGCCGATCACCACCGGCGGCTCGGTGAGGCCGGCGTCGGCCGCGACGGCGAGGATCTCGCGCGCCCACGCGTCGAAGGTGTAGGACTCTCGGCGCCCGCTGTCACCGTGCCCGGACAGGTCGATCGCGATGACCCGGCGGTCGGCCGCGAGCAGCGGGGCGATGTGGTCCCACCAGCGGGAATGGGCGCCGCCGCCGTGCACGAGCACGATGCCGCGCCCGCCCGGAGCGCCCCACATCCGGTAGGCGACCGCCACGCCGTCCTGCGACGTCATCCGCTCGGTCACCGGGGCGGCGAGCGCCTGCGTGAACCAGGCCGGCGGTACCGCCCCATCCGCTTGATCCTTCAAGGTCATTGCAGCAGTCAACCAGATGCGGCCTCGGCCAGCGTGGTCAGACGGTGTAGCGCCAGGGTTCCCGGAATGCCCTGGCTTATCCGAAACGGGCGGCGGGTATCCACATCCGGCGACGATGTGCCTGGCACGGTTGAGGCGCCGGGTGAGATAACAAACTAAACTGGTCGTAATTATTGAAAATGTGCGACAAGGAAACGGAGCCCCGCCGTGGCCGCCCCGACGAACCCACTGCACCTGGCCGTCGCGCTGGACGGCGCCGGCTGGCACCCGGCCGCCTGGCGCGAACCGGACGCCGAACCTGGCCGCCTGTTCACCCCGGGCTACTGGACCGGCCTGGTCGCGCGGGCCGAGCGCGGCCTGCTCGACTTCGTCACCATCGAGGACGGTCTCGACCTGCAGTCCGACGACCGGGCCGTCCGGGACCAGCGCACCGACCGGGTGCGCGGCCGGCTCGACGCGGTGCTGATCGCGGCCCGGGTCGCGCCGGTCACCCGGCACATCGGGCTCGTCCCGACGGCCATCACCACCCACACCGAGCCGTTTCACCTGTCCAAGGCGATTGCCACGCTGGACTACGTCAGCGGCGGCCGGGCGGGCGTGCGCGTGCAGATCGCCGGGCGGGCGGACACGGCGGCGCACTTCGGCCGCCGGGAGATCCC
>CAZORE010000142.1:4910-19204 GCA_964581815.1 uncultured Streptosporangiaceae bacterium
TTCGACGAGGCCGCCGACTACGTGGAGGTGCTGCGCCGGCTGTGGGACAGCTGGGAGGACGACGCGGAGATCCGCGACGTGGCTACCGGGCGCTTCATCGACCGTGACAAGCTGCACTACATCGAGTTCGAGGGCCGCTGGTTCGCGGTGCAGGGCCCCTCGATCACGCCGCGCCCGCCGCAGGGGCAGCCGGTGGTGGCCGCGCTTGGCCACGCAGAAGTTCCGTACCGGCTGATCGCCCGCGCCGCGGACGTCGGCTTCGTCACCCCGCGCGACCGCGCGCACGCCGCGCAGATCGTGGCGGAGGTCCGGGGTGAAGAAGCAGCCGCCAAACGGACGGTGGCGCACCTGTTCGCCGACGTCGTCGTGTTCCTCGATGACAACGCGGGCGCCGCCCGCGCCCGCAGGCAACGGCTCGACGAGCGGGCGGGGGCCGCGTACGCCAGCGACGCGCACATCTTCACTGGCACCCCGGCCGAGCTGGCTGACCTGCTGCTCGACTGGCGGGAAGCGGGACTGACCGGGTTCCGGCTGCGGCCGGCCACGCTACCGCACGACCTGGCGCAGGTCACGATGAGACTGGTGCCGCAGCTGCAGCGGCGCGGCGCGTTCCGTGCCGCCTATCCCGAGGCCGGCTGGCCGGCCTCGCTGCGCGGGCTGCTCGGCCTGTCCCGTCCGGCCAACCGTTACGGCCCCGAAGCACAGGAGCACAGTCTCGCCGCAGGCCACGGAAGGAAGCGATCCCCCCGATGAGCAAGCCGGCCAAGCAGATCCACCTCGCGGCGCACTTCCCTGGCGTGAACAACACGACCGTGTGGAGCGATCCCGCCGCGGGCAGCCACATCGAGTTCGACTCGTTCCGCCACTTCGCGCAGACCGCCGAGCGCGGCAAGTTCGACTTCCTGTTCCTCGCCGAGGGACTGCGGCTGCGCGAGCAGAACGGGCAGATCTACGACCTGGACGTGGTCGGGCGCCCGGACACGTTCACCGTCCTCGCCGCGCTCGCCGCGGTGACCGAGCACCTCGGCCTGACCGGGACCATCAACTCGACCTTCAACGAGCCGTACGAGGTGGCCCGTCAGTTCGCGTCGCTTGATCACCTGTCCGGCGGGCGCGCCGCCTGGAACGTCGTCACCAGCTGGGACGCCTTCACCGGGGAGAACTTCCGGCGCGGCGGCTTCCTCGCGCAGGGCGACCGCTACGAGCGGGCCAGGACGTTCCTGCGCACGGCGACCGAGCTGTGGGACTCCTGGCAGGGCGATGAGGTGCTCGCCGACGCCGCCCGCGGGCAGTTCCTGAGCACGCCGAAGGCGGGCGCCTTCGCGCACCACGACCGGTTCTTCGACATCGAGGGCCAGTTCAACGTCCCGCGCTCGCCGCAGGGCCGGCCGGTGATCTTCCAGGCGGGCGACTCCGACGAGGGGCGCGACTTCGCCGCCGCGTCCGCCGACGCGATCTTCTCCCGGCACTCCACCCTGAGCGACGGGCAGGCCTTCTACAAGGACGTCAAGGGCCGGCTGGGCCGGTTCGGCCGTACGCACGACCAGCTGCTGATCCTGCCCGCCGCCACCTTCGTGCTCGGCGACACCGACGCCGAGGCCGCCGACCTCGCCCGCCAGGTGCGCCGCGCCCAGGTGTCGCCGCAGACCGCGCTGCGCTTCATCGAGCAGCTGTGGAACCGCGAGCTGCCGGACTTCGACGTGGACGGCCCGCTCCCCGCCTTCGACCCGGTGGTCAGCGACAACCTGGTCTCGAAGGGCCGGGCCAGCGTGCGGCAGTTCGCGAAGGACCCGGTCGCGCTGGCCGGCGAGTGGCGGGAGCGGGCGCAGGCCGGCCACCTGTCGGCTCGCGAGGTCGTCATCGAGGTGACCGGCCGTCAGTCGTTCATCGGCTCGCCGCAGACCATCGCGCGGACGATCAACGACCTCGTCCAGGCCGACGCCGCCGACGGCTACATCCTGGTCCCGCACATCACCCCGGGCGGCCTTGACCCGTTCGTCGACCGGGTGGTGCCGCTGCTGCAGGAACTCGGCACGTTCCGCGCCGACTACACCGGGACGACGCTGCGTGACCATCTCGGACTCGTACCGCTCGGGCGTCCCGGCGCGACCGGCGCGACTGGCGCAGGAGGAAGCCTCGCATGACAAGCACCCCGCTGACCGTCTTGGACCTCATCCCGATCTCGTCGGGGTCAAACGCGGCGCAGGCGCTGCGCAACAGCATGGACCTGGCGCGGCAGGCCGAGTCGCTCGGCTACGCCCGCTACTGGGTCGCCGAGCACCACCTCAACCCGGGCGTCGCGGGCACGTCCCCGGCCGTGGTGCTCGCCCTGACCGCGGCCGCCACGTCGACGATACGGCTCGGTTCCGGCGCGGTGCAGATGGGGCACCGCACCGCGCTGTCGGTCGTCGAGGAGTTCGGCCTGCTCGACACGGCCTACCCTGGGCGCTTCGACCTCGGCCTTGGCCGCTCCATGGGCGGCCCGCGCGGGCCGAAGGCACCGTCGGGTTCCGGCGGCGCTGGCTCCGGCGGCGCTGGTTCCGGCGGTGGCGGCGCCGCGGTGAACGGCCGCACCGCGAACGGGCTGCTGATCCCGCCCCGGTTCTCCACCGCGGCCCTGCTGAAGTCGCCCCGGTTCGCGCTGCAGAGGCACCTGCTCCAGCTGCCGCACGCGCAGCCGCAGGACTACGCCGAGCAGGTCGGTGACGTGCTCGCGCTGATCGCGGGCAGCTACCGCTCCGCGGACGGCGAGGAGGCGCACGTGGTGCCGGGCGAGGGCGCGGCGCTGCAGGTGTGGATCCTTGGCAGCAGCGGCGGGGAAAGCGCCGAGGTGGCCGGCCAGCGCGGCCTGCGGTTCGCCGCGAACTACCACGTCAGCCCGGCCACCGTGATTGAGGCGGTGGAGGGCTACCGCGCCGCGTTCAAGGACACGGGCGAACTCACCCGCCCCTACGTCAGCGTGTCGGCCGACGTGGTGGTCGCCGATACCGAGGCGCGGGCCCGCGAGCTCGCCGCCGGCTACGGGCCGTGGGTGCGCAGCATCCGCACCGCCGAGGGCGCCATCCAGTTCCCCACGCCCGCGGAGGCCCGCCGCTACCCGTGGACTGACGCCGACCGCGCCCTGGTCGCCGACCGCGTCGACACCCAGTTCACCGGCACGGCAGCGCAGGTCGCCGACCAGCTGGAGCGGCTGCGGGACGCCACCGAGGCGGACGAGCTGATCATCACCACCATCACCCACGACCACGCCGACCGGGTCCGCTCCTGCCAGCTGCTCGCGCAGGAGTGGTCGCGCCGGTAACGCGCGCGCGTGGCTGAGGGCGGCGGCGATGACGGAGCGGGTGTCCGCGGGGTCGATTACGTCGTCGATCTCGAAGAGTGACGCCGCGTTGAGCGCCTTGCCGCGCTCGTAGAGCTGGGCGACCCGGTCGGCGAAGCGGCGCTCCCGTTCCACCGAGTCGGGAAGAGCGTCGAGTTCCTTCCGGTGGCCGAGGCGCACCATCCCCTCCAGGCCCATGGGGCCGAACTCCCCGGTGGGCCAGGCCACGGTCAGCACGGAGGCGCGCAGGTAGCCGCCTGCCACGGCCATCGCGCCGAGCCCGTAGGCCTTGCGCAGCACCACGGTAACCTGCGGCACGGACAGCGCGGCCGCCGCGGCGAACATGGCGCCGAAGCGGCGCACGGTCCCCTGCCGTTCCGCCTGCGGCCCGACCATGAACCCGGGCGTGTCGCACAGCGACACCACGGGCAGCCCCCGGGCCTCGCACAGCCGCAGGAACCGGGTGGCCTTGTCCGCGCCCTCGGCGTCGATCGCCCCGCCGAGGTGCAGCGGGTTGCTGGCGAGCACGCCGACTGGCCGGCCGTCGAGGCGGCCGAGGACGGTGAGCATCGCCCGGCCGTAGTCCCGCAGGAGTTCCAGGCCGCTGCCTTCGTCGAGCAGGGTGTCGATCACCGGGCGGACGTCGTAGGCGCGCAGCCGGTTCTCCGGGACGAGATGACGCTGGACCCGCTGGTCGGCGGCCGTGCCGGGGACCCGCTGCCCCGCCAGCAGGGACAGCGCGGCCTGTGCGGCGGCGACGGCCGCGCGCTCGTCGGGGACGAGGATGTCGACCATCCCGTTGGCCGTCTGCACGTCCATCGGCCCGACCTCCTCCGGCGCGTACACGCCGAGGCCGCCGCCCTCGATCATCGCCGGGCCGCCCATGCCGAGGCTGGACCCGCTGGTGGCGATGATGACGTCGCAGGCACCGATCAGCGCGGCGTTGCCGGCGAAGCAGAACCCGGACACCACGCCGATCAGCGGCACCTGGCCGACGAGCCGGGATATGTGCCAGAACGTCTGGCAGTCGAGCCCGCTCGTCGCGGGCCCGTCGGTGTCGACACCACGGCCGCCGCCGCCCTCGCCGAAGACGATGACCGGCAGGCGGCTGCGCTCGGCGAGCCGCAGGAAGCGGTCGGTCTTGGCGTGCCCCATCCTGCCCTGGGTGCCGGCCAGCACCGTGTAGTCGTAGGACATCACGGCGACGGGCACACCGCCGGCCGTAGCGGTGCCGAGCACGACGCCGTCGGCGGGAGTCCGCTCGATCAGGTCCTGAACCGGGCGGGTCGACCGCTGCGCGGCGACGGTCAGCCCGCCGTACTCGACGAACGAACCCTGATCGACCAGGTCGGCGATATTCTCCCTGGCGGTGCGCCGGCCGTGGGCGTGCCGGCGTTCGACCACCTGCGGGCGTCCCTCGTCGAGCGTGTAGCGGTGCCGGCGAAGCGCCTCGCGCAGGTCGTCGCGGATATGGTCCGGGTCGGCGCTCGCGGCGCCTTGCGCCGCGCCGCCCGCGGCGCCCGACGGCTCGGCGTAGGCGACGGGCTGGCCCGCGTCGACGAGGTCGCCGACCGCCACGCTCACCTCGCGGATAACGCACGGCCGGTCCGCGACCACGACGTGGTGCATCTTCATCGCCTCGAACACGATCACTTCGGCCCCGGCGGCGAGCTCGGCGCCCGCTTCGGCCAGCACTTGCACAACGACGCCCGGCATCGAGGCGCGCAGCGCGACGGACTGGCCGGGCCCGTCCCCGAGAGTCCCGGCTTCAGGAGCACCGGCTTCTGGAGCACTGGACGAGGCGTGCGCGACGCCCGCCAGGGCAGAGCTGACCAGGGCAGAGCTGACCAGGATGGGGAGGTGCGCGTCGAGGTAGCCGGTGTCGATCAGGCCCGCGCGCAGCGCCGGGTCGGCGGTCAGGGCGAGCAGCAGGTCCCGGTTGACCGGGACGCCGTGGACGTCGAACTCGCCGAGCGCGCGGCGCAGCCGCGCGAGCGCCTCGTCCAGCGTGGCGCCGGAGGCGATGACCTTGGCGAGCAGCGAGTCGTAGCGCGGGCTGACCTGGTAGCCCGGATAGCCGTGCGTGTCGACCCGGACGCCCCGGCCGCCCGGCGGCAGGAAGCGGTCCAGGCGGCCGGCGCCCGCCAGGACGGAGCCGTCGGGTGCGACGGTCTCGGCGTTGACCCGGGCCTGGACGGCGAAGCCGCGGCTTGACGGTTCCCCCGCCAGCCCGGCTGCGCCCCCGTCCCCGACCCCGGCCAGCGGCCCGCCGTCGGCGAGGCGCAGCGCGAGCGCGACCAGGTCAAGCCCCGTGACCTCCTCCGTGACCGTGTGCTCGACCTGAATGCGCGGGTTCACCTCGAGGAACGTGATGTCGCGGCCGCGCACGAGAAATTCCACGGTCGCCAGGCCGCGGTACGGTACGGCCGCGATCAGGGCGGTCGCCGCGGCGTGCAGCGCGGCGCGCACGTCGTCGTCGAGCCAGGGCGCCGGGGCGATCTCGATGAGCTTCTGGCGGCGGCGCTGCACCGAGCAGTCGCGGTCGCCCAGGGCGAGCACCGTGCCCGCGGCGTCCCCGGCGACCTGCACCTCCACGTGCCTGGCGCCCTCGAGGAGCTCCTCGGCGTACAGGGCGGCGGAGCCGAAGGCGGCGCGGGCCTCGGCCGCGCACCGCTTGTACGCCGCGGCCAGGCCGCCGGCGCTACGGACTGGGGCCATGCCCCGGCCGCCGCCGCCGGCGACCGCCTTGACCATGACGGCGCCGCCCGGCCCCAGGCCGTCGAGGAAGCGCCGGACCTCATCGAGCGTGGCCGGCCCGCCGGTGCCGCGCGGCACCGGGATGCCCAGGCTCGCCGCGATGGCGCGGGCCCGGCTCTTGTCGCCGAACGCCTCCAGAGCCTGCGGCGGGGGGCCGACGAAGACCACCTCCCGTTCGGCACATCGGCGAGCGAAGTCCGCGTTCTCGGCGAGAAAGCCGTAGCCGGGATGGATCGCGTCCGCGCCCGCCGTCACCGCCGCGGCGATCACGGCGTCGATGTCGAGGTAGCCCGCCGCGCCGGTCCCGGGCAGCGGAAAAGCCTCGTCGGCCCGGTCGACGTGCGCGCAGGCGCGGTCATCGGCGGTGTAGACGGCGACGGTGGACAGGTCTTGCAGGGCGGCGGAGGCGATGACCCGGACCGCGATCTCGCCGCGGTTGGCGACGAGGAGCTTACGCACGGGGCATGCGCTCAATGGGGAACTCGGACTGCTGCACGGGGCGATCTTGCCTGCTGCGGTGAAGCTTGCCAAGGGGGGCGTTAGCGGGCGGACTTCTCCAGGATGTGGATGGCGCAGGCGGAGCCGAGGCCGATGACGTGGGTCATGCCGACGCTGGCGCCCCCGATCTGCCTGGGGCCCGCCTCGCCGCGCAGGTGGGTGGCGACCTCATAGACGTTGGCGATGCCCGTGGCCCCGATGGGGTGCCCCTTGGACTGGAGGCCGCCGGACACGTTCACCGGGAGGCGGCCGTCTCGCCAGGGGGCGCCCGACTCGAAGAAGTCGACGGCGCCGCCCGGCGGGCAGAGCATCAGGTTGTCGTAGTGCACCAGTTCAGCGGTGGCGAAGCAGTCGTGCAGTTCCACCAGGTCCAGGTCGGCGGGCGAGACGCCCGCCTGGTCGTAGGCGGTCTTAGCCGCGTTGCGGGTCAGCGTGTTCACGTTCGGCAGGATCTGGCAGCCCTCCTCGTACGGGTCGCTCGTCAGCACCGAGGCGGAGACCTTCACCGCGCGGCGCCGCTGCTCCGGGTCGAGGGCGGCCAGCTTCGCACCGCTGACGAGCACAGCCGCGGCCGCGCCGTCGGTGTTCGCCGAGCACATCGGGCGGGTGTTCGGATAGGAGATCATCAGGTCGCCGAGGATCTCCTCCACGGTGAACCGCTTCTGGTAGGCGGCGAGCGGGTTCAGTGTCGAGTGGGCGTGGTTCTTCTCCGAGATCCGGGCGAACAGTTCCGCGCTCGTGCCGCCGTAGGCGTGCTCGTATTCCAGGCCGACCTGTGCGAACACGCCCGGCATGGTTTCCGTGCCGACCAGGCCGTCCAGCGGTGCTATCGCGCCGAAGCGGCCCTCGGGCCGCCAGGCGCCGACGGCCTCCCTGCGGCTCCCGCCGGCCAGCAAGCCCGCGCCTGACAGTTTCTCCACGCCGACGGCGAGGCCGAGGTCGGCCTCGCCCGCCTTGATGGCCATCATGACCGTGCGCAGCGCGGTGGCGCCGGTGGCGCAGGCGTTGGTGACGTTGTAGACGGGGATGCCGTACTGGCCGATCTGCTTTTGCACCCGCTGGCCGAGGGCGGTGTTGGCCTGCATCAGGTTGCCGCAGGCCATCACCTGCATCTGCGCCATGGTCAGGCCCGCGTCGGCGAGCGCGCCGAGGCAGGCCTCGGCGGCGAGGTCGGTCAGGTCCTTGTCCTTGTGCTTACCGAACTTGGTCATGTGGATGCCGAGCACCCAGAGAGAATCCGCGGACATGTCAGTCCTCCTGGGTGACTGGCTGGTGAGCCGGCTCGAAGCCGAACCCGATGGCCTCGGTGCCCTGCTCGTCGGGGCCGAGCGAGTAGACCGCGAGCCGGACGGGCAGGCCGACCCGGACGTGGTCCGGGTCGGCGGGCACGTTGATGAGGTTGGCGCGCACCTGGGTGCCGCCGCAGTCGACCACCGCCGCGACGAACGGCACCTGCACGCCGGGCGCCGCCAGGTGGACGATGGTGAACGTGCGGACTGTCCCCTCGGTCGCCAGCACAGCGGGGCGGAAGTCCGTCCCCGGGCAGGCGGCGCAGGCGTTGCGCCGGTCGAAGTAGCGCGCGCCGCAGCCGGCGCACTCCTGGGCGACCAGGTGCGGGGCCGGGGTGAGCGCGAGGTAGGAGACGAGCGGGATCATTCCTCTTCTATACCGACGAACTTCATCGATATCAATGCTTCTACATCGCCGTGACGAGGCCCGCGTTCTGGCGTTCCATCGCCTTCACCGCGCCGCCGTTCCAGTCCAGTTCCAGAGACGCCGACATGGGATCAGGGAAGATCTCCTCCGCGCCGCGCCACACGCCGTCGAAGATGGCCCGGGCGACGGACTCCGGTGAGGCCTTCGGTATCTCCAGCCCGCGGGACATGTCCGTGTCGGTGGGGCCGGTCATGACGGCGTGCACCCGGACGCCGCGAGCCGCCAGCAGGGCGCGCAGCGACTGCGACATGGAGAACGCGGCGGCCTTGGAAATTGAGTAAGCCGGGATGACCGGGATCGCGGCGAGCGCCGCCGTCGACAGCACGTTGACGATGGCCCCGCGCGAACGGGTCAGCAACGGCAGGAAGGCCTGCGTCACCGCGAGGGGGCCGAACAGGTTGACGGCGAGGTGCTGCTGGATCGCGGCCGGGTCGCCGAGGTCGTCGTACAGCGCCAGCCCGGCGTTGTTGACGAGGACGTCGAGCGACTCCACCGTCCCGGCGGCCGCCCGGATCTGCGCGTCGTCGGTGAGGTCGAAGACGAGCGGCGTGACCCGCCGGTCGGGGTGGGACATCGGCTGCCGGGCGGCGGCGTAGACGCGCTTGGCCCCCAGGGCCAGGGCCTCCTCGACCAGTGCTCGCCCGATGCCGCGGTTGGCGCCGGTTACCAGGACGGTGCGGTCCGCGATGCCGGTCGCTGATGAGATGGACATGATGCTTCGTTCTCCGTTCTGCCGCTCATCGCGGCGGGTGGATGCGGTCATCTGGGCAGACACCGGCCCGCGCCAGGAACTGGTCGGGCCGGCGGCGCCCAGTTTCGGCATCTGCCGGTGTCCGTAGGAGACGCCGGGAACGATGAAGGCGGAGGAGGCCATATGTCGGCGGAACTGCTCGGGCGGGCGCGCGCCGGGGACCGGGAGGCATTCGCGGCCCTGGTCGAGCCGCATCGCGGTGAGCTGCAGGTGCACTGTTACCGCATGCTCGGATCGCTGCAGGACGCCGAGGACGCGGTGCAGGAGGCGCTGCTTTCCGCATGGCTCGGCCTCGACGGCTTCGAGGGACGCTCGTCCGTCCGCACCTGGCTGTACCGCATCGCCACCAACCGGTGCCTCAACGTGCTGCGGTCCGCCGGGCGTCGGCCGGTGACCGCGGCACCGCTGCCCGTCCAGGCGCCGGAGCCGACCCGCATGGGCGAGGTGCTGTGGCTACAGCCCTATCCTGACGTGCTGCTTGACGGGCTGCCCGACCAGGCGCCGGGCCCGGAGGCCCGGTACGAGTCCCGCGAGGCGATCTCGCTCGCGTTCGTCACCGCCGTCCAGCTGCTGCCGCCGAACCAGCGGGCCGTGCTGCTGCTGCGTGACGTGCTCGGCTACCGGGCGAGTGAGACCGCCCGGCTGCTCGGGCTCACCGAAGACGCCGTCACCAGCGCGCTTAAGCGGGCCCGGGCGACGATGGACGCGGCCCGCCCGGCGGGCCCGCCGCCGCCACCGCCGGGCGGGCCGGAGGAACGGGCGCTGGTTGACCGTTTCGTCGCGGCCTTCACCGACCTGGACGTCGATGCGCTCGTCGGCCTGATGACCGATGACGCCTGGGTGCGCATGCCGCCCCTGCCCTTCGAGTACCGGGGAACCGCGGCGGTGCACCGTTTCTTCACCGCCACCGCCGCGCACCGCATCCAGGTCGCCCGGGTGGTGCCCGTCCGGGCGAACGGGCAGCCAGCGTGGGGCGAGTACCGCCGCGACGCGGCCACCGGGGCCGTGCGCCTGGGCGGCATCGAGGTGCTCACCCTCGCCGGTGACCGGGTCAGCGAGATCATCCGGTTCGAGACAACCCTCGGGCCGCAGTTCGGCCTGCCCCGCATCCTCGGCTAGCGGGGGCGGCGGCCGGGAGCCGTGACCGTCGAGCCGGTCGCCGGGCCGGTTGACGGGAGGCCGAGCTTGCGGTGATCCCAGGAGCGGACGCGTTCCGCGCGGACCCGGACGGCCACCCGCTTGCGCATCATCGCCTCGACGAACGGGCGCATTTCCTCGGTGTAGGGGCCGTTGTAGCGTTCCCAGACGGCGACGCCGACCCGCCACAGCAGCTCCGGGTCTTCGCTCACCTCGGCGCGGCCCTCGACGGCCACGCCGCGCAGCTCGTCATAGACGTCGCCGTCCTCCGCCAGGCAGGTGATCCGCGGGTCGCGGCGGAGGTTCACCGCCTTCTGCGACTTGGCCTTGGTCTCGAAGCAGATGTCGCCGTCGAGCACCGCGAACCACATCGCCACCAGGTGCGGCTGGCCGCCCGGACCGATGGAGGCCATCGTCATCGAGCGGACGCCGGCGAGCAGCCCGGCGATCTCGTCTTCCGTGAGGGTGATCCGCGCCCGCTGGTTGACTCCCGGGCTGCGGCCGGACTGCGGGCCGGGTGCGGCGGGCTCCGTTGCCGCGTCCGTGCTTGCTGACGCCGTCGCGTGGTCACTGGAAGTCATGCGGCACCTCTCACCGGTCGTGCGTTACCAGGGCAGCGTATGGATACCTGATACCACGCCGCCATTACCTGGCCTTGATGGCAGGAAAGGTGGGTTATTCGTCATTGCTGCCATGAGCGCTCTCCGGGCAGGCTAGGGCCATGCGCACGGTGCTGATCGTCTTGTTCGACGGAGTGCAGAGCCTGGACGTGACCGGGCCGCTTGAAGCCTTCGCCGGTGCCCGGACCGAGACGGGCGACCCGGGCTACGAGGTTCGTACCGCGAGCCTCGACGGAGGAACGGTGCGCACCTCAAGCGGCCTGCGCCTGACGCCCGATGGCGCCCTGCGCGGGCGGCCGGGCCCGCAACGCCTCGACCTCCTGCTGCTGCCCGGGGGCCACGGGGCACGGCACGCCGACCCGGACCTGATCGCCTGGGTCCGCGACCACGCCGGCCAGGCCGGGCAACTCGCGTCGGTCTGCACGGGAGCGTTCGTCCTGGCCGAGGCGGGCCTCCTGGCCGGCAAGCGGGTCACCAGCCACTGGGCGTACTGCGACACGCTCGCGGCCAAGTACCCGGACGTCACGGTTGACCCCGACCCCATCTTCATCAGGGACGGGAACCTCATCACCTCCGCCGGCGTGACCTCTGGCATCGACCTCGCGCTCGCGCTGATCGAGGAGGACCTCGGCCGCGCGGTGGCCCTCAACGTCGCCAGGCACCTCGTCGTCTTCCTGCGCCGCCCCGGGAGCCAGTCCCAGTTCAGCGCTCAGCTCCAGGCGCAGACCGCCACCCGCAAGCCGATCCGGCAGGTCCAGCAGTGGGTCACCGAGCACCCGGCCGAGGACCTGACCGTGGAGGCCCTCGCGCTGCGGGCGAACCTGTCACCGCGGCAGTTCGCCCGCGCGTTCGCCGCCGAGGTCGGCCTGAGCCCGGGCCGCTACGTGGACAAGGTCAGGATCGAAGCCGCGCGCCGCTGCCTGGAGGACAGCGCGGACGGGATCGAGGAGGCCGCCCGCGCCTGCGGTTACGGCACCCCCGAGGCGATGCGCCGCGCCTTCATCAAGACCCTCGGCGTCAGCCCCGCCGAGTACCGCCGCCGATTCACCACGAAGGAGAACCATGCAGATCGTCATCCCGCTCTTCGACCGCTTCGCACCCCTTGATGCCGTCGGCCCTTACCAGGTGCTCGTCCACCTGCCCGGGGCGACGATCGTCTTCGCCGCGGAGCATCCCGGTGGCTTCAGCGATGAGCAGGGGACCTTCACCCTGCAGGCGCAGGCGTCGTTCGCCGACGTGCCGCACCCGGACGTCATCGTCGTGCCCGGCGGTTCGGGCGAGGCGCGTCAGCTAAGGCCGGGCCCGCTGCAGGACTGGCTGCTCGAGGCCGACAAGACGAGCACGTGGACGACGTCGGTGTGCACGGGCTCCCTCATCCTTGCGCGCGCGGGCCTCCTGGCCGGCCGCGAGGCGACGAGCAACTGGCAGGCCCTGGAGGAACTTGAGCGGCTCGGGGCCAGGGCGCTCCGCGAGCGGTACGTCTTCGACGGCAAGTACGTCACCGCGGCGGGAGTTTCCGCCGGCATCGACATGGCCCTCGCCCTCGCGGCGAGGATCGCCGGCGATGACGTCGCGATGGCGATACAGCTCGGCATCGAGTACGACCCGCGGCCGCCCTTCAACGCAGGCTCGCCCGAGACGGCGCCCGCGCATCTTGTCGCCGCGGCGCGCGCCGCGAGCCGTTTCGCGGGAGCCAAGGCCTAGCTGTCGCCGGACCGCACGGCCCGGTACGCTGGCACTGACTCAGCGGGCGGGCCGGCGGTCCGGAGCTGGAGGGCCACGCTATGCGCGAGGATGACCGGCAGCGGGCTACCGAGTTCGTCAAGGAGCTCTACGCGGCGGGCGAGATCGATGCAGACCGGCTCGACACCGGCGTCTCCGGGGTGCTGGCGGCCAGGTCCGAGGCTGAGCTGGCCGAGGTGGTCCGGTCACTGCCGGCGCCCGTGGCACTGACCAGCCGGGAGCGGCGGCTGGCCGAGCCACTGGAGATCCATTCCGGTATCGGGCGGTTGCGACTGGCGGGCAAGTGGCAGGTGGCCAGGGAGACGCACGTCAGCGCGGACATAGGCAGCATCCGGCTTGACCTCACCGAGGCCGAATTCGACGACCACGTTGTCGACCTGCACGTTTATACCGGGTGCGGCAGCATCACGATCATCGTGCCACCGGGCGTGGGCGTGCAGGTCATCCGCCACCGGGGCGGGGTCGACTCACGGCTCGACCCGCCGGTGCCCGGGCTGCCACTGGTCCGGCTCGACGTGACCACCAACATCGGCAGAGTTCACCTGCGCCACCCGGGAACTCAAGTTCGCGCCAGGCGCTGGTCCAACGGCAGAAAGCGCCGGTAACATACGCTGAACTCAGCGGACCTGAACCGGGTCCGTCAGCAGCACAGGCTCGGTCGATGACCTCGGTGATCAGCTCGGCGCAAACACCCATTTTGACGCAAACCGCACGTACTGAGGCTATGACGTCCCGATTTTTGGGGATGTTGTTGTTATCGGTATCCCTTGTCGCGATGGTCTGGGGAGGCGATGGGGATGAGCAGGCGTAATACCAGAGAAGCCAAGGCCCGGCGCCGCGCGGAACGTGAGCGCCGACAGCACTCAAGGACCCCTGACCAGGGCACTCGGGCCGTCGAGGTTCAGGCGGACCCGCGGTCCGACCGTGCCGGTCGCCGGAACTCGGACGACCGCGGGTCTGGGCTGCCCGCCGACACCAGCGGCGGCCTGATCGCGATGGAACCCGACGAGGCTGAGCTGGAAAAGGTCGCCGGTCTGGCGGACGCGGATCCTGGTGACTTCCGGGATCTCGACCCCGACGATGCCGACCTGCAGGCCGCGCTCACCGTCCTCGCGGTTCTGGCCGACGACATCAGCGATGACGCTGAGCTGGGCGACCTGGCCGGTGACGATCTGGCCGGCGACGTCAGCGAGCCGGAAGCACTGGACGGAGCCGAGGACCTCGAAGACCTTGAAAACCTCGAGGACCTCCAAGACCTCGAAGACGTCCAAGACCTCGAAGACGTCCAAGACCTCGAAGACGTCCAAGACCTCGAAGACGTCCAAGACCTGGGGGCAGGCCCGCCGTCCGCCGGGCCGGGCATTGAGGCCGGGGAGCCCGGCGCGGACGGCGCGCGCCCGGGCGAGCCGTCACCGGAGGCCGAGGACGACGATGCGATCGTCGTCTTCGGCGACGACGACGATGCCCTGCCCGCCGCTCGGGTCACGGTGGCGGGTGCGACCGCGGACCCGGTCAAGGACTACCTGAAGCAGATCGGCAAGGTCGCGCTGCTCAACGCCGACCAAGAGGTCGACCTCGCCAAGCGGATCGAGGCCGGCCTGTTCGCCGAAGACAAGCTCGCCGGGGCCGACGAAAGCCTGCCCCATGACGTACGCAATGACCTGGAGTGGATCGCTGAGGACGGCCGCCGGGCCAAAGACCACCTGCTTGAGGCGAACTTGCGGCTGGTGGTGTCGCTGGCTAAGCGGTACAC
>CAZORE010000143.1:0-10862 GCA_964581815.1 uncultured Streptosporangiaceae bacterium
ACCAGAACTCGCCGCCGGGTAACGCGCCCTTAGCTAGCGGCGCCCCTCCCGTGCCGGTCAGAGGTGCCTGCCGCCGCGGCAGGGCTAGGGGTTGGCGACGGTGACGGGGATCAGGATGTCCTGGCCGCCGCAGCCAAGCAGCACTCCGTCGGGCTTGGCGGCCGCTGAGCACTGCGTGACGACGACCTTGAACTGCTGCGGCCCGCCGGAGTTGGCCGAGTAGCCCTGGCTCCACTCGGTCGCCTGGCAGGGCGCCTTGCCGGGCTGGAGGGCGAAGACGTACTTGGTCCCGGTGTCCGTGCCCATCTCGGTGACGGCGATGCTCTCGCTCTGGCACAGCCGCGCGGCCGTCGCGAAGCACCACAGGGCTCCCACGTCCGCCCGGAAGAGCCGCGTGGCGCCGGAAAGCTCATGTGTCCCTATCTCACCGCAGGTGGCCCGCGGCAGCGGCGTTCCGGTCAGGGACTCGTCGTGACGAAACCGGGACGGTGGGCGGAGCAGACCGTTGGCTAGCGGCGCCCCTCCCGTGCCTGCGGTTCCCGGGCCTGCGGTTCCCGTGCCCGTGGTACGCGGGCCCGTGCTACGCGGGCCGACGGTCGCGGCCGGGTGATGATCGCCTGCAGGTAGACGTAGCACAGGAGCGCGATGCCGGCCAGGATCGCCATGGACAGTGACGCGCCGTTGGCGTCGTTCCTGACGAAAAGCTCGCCGGCCGCGAACGCGCCGAGCAGGGCCGCGAGTGCGGTCGCGGTCAGGGCGATGACCGCCGTGTCCCGCAGGGCGACCGCTCGCAGCAGCATGATGGCCGCGGTGGCGAGAAGCAGCCCGGCGAGCAGGGCGTGCGCGGTCAGCACACCGGGCGCGGTCTCGATCTCCCTCAGGTACGACACATGGCCGTCGGCGGCCGGCATGGCGATGTAGAGGTTGAGGACCATGCCCAGGGCCAGCTGGATGACCAGCCCGGTCAAGACGACCAGGCCCGCCTGGTGCAGCCCGGCCCGGCCCATGCTCCGCGCTTTCTCGGCGGAGAAAATAGGCATAATGTGTTCATGGATCATTTCGAACATGATCATCTCCTCCAGATCGCCTTTTCTCGATTTTAACCGCGGGCGATACCTTCGGTCGGAGCCGATGTTTAGGAATCCTTATCAATGAGCAGATTCATATACTGTAAATCCAGGTCAGAACCTGAGTACTTGAGTATTTTATCGGAGATTATCGCCGTAAGAGCCTGAAATTGCCTGTCGCAAAACGGTCGCCCGGGCAGCACATTCATAGTGAATACAGAGGAAGGCTCTACCTCCCAGGCTCCACGGCGCGTCAGCTCGTTTATGACGAAATTGCACTATGTATCTAATAAGAGTTGCCACAATTCCGGGATGGCGTCGGCGCTCATGATGACCCCCGCTCCTACCTAGGGAGGAGGCGGCCCGCGGCCGCGGGAGTTAAGTTCGTGCCGTGGAACGCCTTGGGTCACTGGCGCGCAGGCACGCGCTTGATGTTCTGATCGTGCTCGTGGCGGCCGAGGAACGCGCCCGGATCGCCCGCGAGCTGCACGACACCATCGCCCATGCCGTCAGCGTCATGGTCCTCCAGGTCGGCGCCGTGCGGCACAAGCTCCCCGATGCGCACGCGGAACTGGGGAGCGCCCTCCGCGACGTCGAGCAGACGGGCCGGACCGCGCTGACCGACATGCGCCTGCTGCTCGACACGATGCGCGACGTCGGCGGCCACGACGCCGGGCTGGCGCCACAGCCCGGGCTTGACCGTCTCGAGCGGCTGCTCGACGGTGGTCGTGCTCGCCTACCAGGCCGGGCTGTTCGGGCCAGCCCACGGCTAAGCCAGGGCGCGGTCCAGGGCAAGCACAAGGTCGTGGCCGGCCTGCAGCGCGTTCGGCAGCATGGTCGCGGCCGTGCCGGGCTGGCCGAGCGTAGCGGCCACGATCAGGGTCTCGCGTCCGCCCGCCCGGCGCCGGGCGGCGATGAGAACGCATCCGCCCGCGGCGTGCGTGCTGCCGGTCTTGAGGCCGACGATCCCGTCCTGGCCAAGCAGCGTGTTGTAGTTGCGGACCACGCCGGCCACCGGGACGACCGCCATGGGCAGCGCCGCGATCGCGGCCAGCGCGGGCACGCCCATGG
This sequence comes from uncultured Streptosporangiaceae bacterium, assembly GCA_964581815.1. GTDB lineage: Bacteria > Actinomycetota > Actinomycetes > Streptosporangiales > Streptosporangiaceae > Trebonia. Next base: position 2,139 of record CAZORE010000143.1, read on the forward strand.
CCGCCATGCCGAGGCGCACCTGGTCGGCCGCGGTGCTGACGGTGGCGGAGTCCAGGCCGGAAGGGTCGGTGTAGCTGGTGGCGGTCATGCCAAGGCGGCGGGCGGCGGCGTTCATCTTCGCGACGAACGCGGCCTGGCGGCCGGCGTCCCACCGCGCGAGTATCCAGGCCATGTTGTCGGCCGACGGCAGCAGCAGCGCCTCGAGCGCTTGGCGCTCGGTGATCGTCTCCCCGGCGACGACGGGCACCAGCGAGTCGCCCGCGCGAGCCTGCGCCGGGTACGCGGCCGCCTCCGACGGCTGGACGGTGATATCCGGACCCGGCCCGCCTCCGTTCAGTGGATGATCCCGCAGGATCACGTACGCGGTCATGACCTTGGCGACGCTGGCGATGGGCACCTGCCGGGTCGCGCCCGGGCCGTCCGTCACGCCGGTGCCGCCGATGTCAGCGGCCGAGCCCCCGTCCGCTGGCCACGAGATGACCGTTCCGGAGGGCGACGTCGCCTGGTGGCGGGGCGCGGCCGGCCCGGCGGGCGGCGTCATCAGCTCCCCCGTGGTGCAACCGGCCAGGCAGGCGAGTGCGGCAAGTAGCGCCGGGATTCCCAAGTGCCGCCGGTAAAACGTTCGACTCATGCGGCCACTCAACAATGCGTGGTGTTGCCAGCCCGTACGCGATTTTCGATATGCCGGCGATATGCCGGGGCTCGTAACCTTGAGAGCATGCGCGTGCTGGTGGTTGAGGATGAGCCTTACCTGGCGAAGGCCATCCGCGACGGGCTGCGCCTGGAGGCGATCGCGGCCGACATCGCCGGCGACGGTGACACGGCCCTGGAGTTGCTTGCCATCAACGCCTACGACATCGCCGTCCTCGACCGCGACATTCCCGGGCCCACCGGTGACGAGGTCGCCGAGACCATCGTCGCTTCCGGTAGCGGCCTGCCGATCCTGATGCTCACCGCCGCGGACCGGCTTGACGACAAGGCCTCCGGGTTCGGCCTCGGCGCCGACGACTACCTCACCAAGCCGTTCGAGCTGCGAGAGCTCGTGCTGCGGCTCAGGGCACTCGACCGCAGGCGGGCAAACCACCGGCCGCCCGTGCGGGAGATCGCGGGCCTGCGCCTGGACCCGTTCCGCCGCGAGGTCTACCGGGACGGCCGCTACGTCGCGCTAACCAGGAAGCAGTTCGCCGTGCTCGAAGTTCTCGTCGCCGCCGAGGGCGGTGTGATCAGCGCCGAGGAACTGCTTGAGCGGGCATGGGATGAGAACGCCGACCCGTTCACCAACGCGGTGCGCATCACTGTCTCGGCCCTCCGCAAGCGGCTCGGCGAGCCCTGGGTGATCGCCACGGTGCCAGGCGTCGGCTACCGCATCGACACCGCCGCCGGTGCCACGCAGCGGGGAGGGAACGATGGATAGGGCACCTGGTTTGAGCGTCCGCCTCAAGCTCACCCTCAGCTACGCCGGGTTCCTCGTGCTGGCGGGTGCCTCGCTGCTCGTCCTGTGGGCGGTCCTGCAGCAGTACTTCCCCGACGCTCCGGTCCTGCGAACCACTAGATCCGGCATCGGCGGGGCGCTGCTTCCAGGGCGCTCTCCCGATCAGCGAGCCTTCGGTGAAGCGGCCGCCATCGCGCTTGCGTTCCTGCTGTTTTTTGGCCTGCTCGGCGGCTGGTTCCTCGCCGGGCGCATGCTCGCGCCGCTGACGCGCATCACCGATGCCACCCGCATGGCCGCGAACGGATCGTTTTCCCACCGAATCCGGCTACCCGGCCCGCGTGATGAGTTCCGTGAACTCGCCGACACCTTTGACGCCATGCTCGCGCAGCTGGAGGCGCACGTCGCCGAACAGCGGAGGTTCGCGGCCAACGCCTCTCATGAGCTGCGTACCCCGCTGGCCATCACGCAGGCCCTGCTCGACGTGGCCCGCGACGATCCGGAGCGCGACAGCGGCGAGCTCGACGAGCGCCTCCGCGCCGTCAACGCCAGAGCGATCGAACTCACCGAAGCACTGCTCCTGCTCAGCCGGGCCGGCCAGCGCTCCTTCACCCGGCAGCCCGTCGACTTGTCCCTCATTGCCGAAGAAGCCGCGGAAACGCTCCTTCCCCTCGCGGAGAAGCGCGGAGTCACCGTCGAGACCTGCGGAGACATCACCCCAGCCGTTGGCTCACCGACACTGCTGCTGCAGATGATCACGAACCTCCTGCACAACGCCATCGTTCACAACAGTCCAGAACACGGCACCGTGCAGGTCAGCACCGCCATCAGCCGCGAGGGCGCGATGCTCACTATCGAGAACACGGGCGAGAAGCTCAGCCCTCAGCTGGTCTCGACATTGACCGAACCGTTCCGGCGCGGCACCGAGCGCACCCGCGGTGATCATGCGGGCGTCGGCCTCGGCCTGGCCATCGTCAAGAGCATCATCCAGGCACACGACGGAACGCTTACGCTCACCCCCCGGGCCGGCGGGGGACTCTGCGCGGTGGCGCGACTACCCGTCGCGCCACCGCGCTAGCCGCCCGCTGACGAGGGCCTGCGATGCTGCTAGGCGCCGCCGCCAGTGGCGGGTGGCGCGTCCCTGGGATTGGGGCAGTAGACGGTGCCGAGGAAGTACCCGTAGATCCAGTGCCACAGGAAGATGCCGAACGTGAGCTTCCAGCCCAGGCCGGTGCTCAGGAACCCGGCGTGGTGCGGAACCAGGAGCGCGGGCACCCACCAGGAGGCGCTGATGAGCGCGAGCACCGTGCCGTAGAGGAAGGCCTTGAGGAGGTTTCCGCCGATGGTGTTGCGCACCGGGATGAACGGGTGGAACAGGAGCGCGAAGAGCAGCGCGAAAACGATCCCGTCGGTGAAGTGCGACAGCTCGCCGGCAAAGTACTGCGCGCCAAGCGAGGCCTTCGGGATGATAAGCGCGCCGTTGGCGGTGGGCCAGTTCAGCGACGGCAGGCCGAAGCCGGTAAACCAGATGCCGAAGACGGTCGCCATCTGGGTGGCGACGGCCCCGGCCAGCAGGGCGCCGAGGATCGGATGGGCGGTGACCCACGCCCGGAAGCGCGGGAGCGTGTCGTCAGACGGGATTCGGGAGAGCCGCGAGGCGGCCCGGGTTACTTCGGCGGCCGGAGTCGCTTGAGCATCAGGATTTATGGCAGTCACGAGGACCTCCTGCTTGTTCATGCGCAGCACTGCGCGTTAAGCAGATTGTTAATCTCTTCAGGAATCCTGTCCATAGCCCAAATTGACGCCGAGTCACTCTTTTAATTTCGTTCCTGAATAACGCCCGTGAACCATCGCTTCCCCGACGCCGGTCAGTAGTCGCCGTCAAGTTCTCTTTCCAGCTCGGCGGCCATCGCGTCGGCATCGGCGAGCATGATGGTCAGGTTGTTGCGGTCGTCTTCCAGGTTGAACTCGACCTTGCCCGACCTCGGGTCATACAGGAAGCCGCGGACCTCGCCCGCCTCCGGCTGGGCGATGTCGGCGTAGTCCCGGTCGCTCGGGTGCAGGGTTAGCTCGACGGTGATCGGCGGCTGGCCCGGGGGCTCCAGGCGGATGACGAAGAGCTTCGCGTGCGGCGCCGGCCGCCCCGGGTGAAGGATTCGGCGCTCCAGGACGGTCCCGTCCAGGAAAGCCCACTCATGATGGCCGAAATGAAAGCGGCCGTGCTTTTCGCCGTGCTTGTCATGATCCCGCATTCGGGAAGGCTAGCACCAGTACTGGCGCCCTTCGGCGCTGCCCGGCCCTCAGTTACAGGCCTGCGCGCAAGGCGCTCACCCGGTTCACCGCGGTGTGGAACGCCGCCGGGTCGAGGTGCCCGCCGTCCAGGGCGCCGGCCAGCGCGGCGGTGACGGCTTCACCTTGGCTGGCATCGCGGGCCGAGCACAGGATCAGGTCCATCCCGGCGCCTGCCGCGGTGACCGCGCGCTGGCCGGTGGTGCCGAACGCGCTCAGCGCCCCGGCTTCCAGCGCATCGGTGATGGTGACGCCCGCGAACGCGTTCCTGCCGCGCAGCTCCTGGCCGATGACGACAGGCGACAGGCCGGCCGGGAGCTTGGCGTCCAGCGCCGGGTAGACCGCCCAGGACAGCATGACCAGCTTGACCCCGGCCGAGATGGCAGGCGGATAGGGCACCTCGTCGACGGCGCGCAGCTTGGCCATCGACAGGGTCAGCGTCACCGGCCCGTTGTCGGTGTTCTGGTTCTTGGTGGCCGATCCGAGGCCGGGGAAGTGCTTGGCGGTGGCGGCCACGCCGGCCTGCTGCTGCGCGGTGATGAACGCCTGTCCGCATTCGGCGGCCACGGCGGGATTGCTGCTGTAGGAGCGCTGGTACTGGTCGATGAAGTTGCCAGCCTTGTCGTAGACGTCAAGCACCGGCGCGAGGTTAACGTTCATGCCGACGCCGGCCAGGTTCTGCGCGGCACCAGTGCCAGCCGCGGCCGCCGCGGCGACCGGGTCGGCGGCCTGCCCGATCTGCTTTTCCGACCGCGCCGGCGCACCGGGGAGGCGCCGGACCAGCCCGCCTTCCTGGTCGGTCATCATCAGCAGCGGCAACTGAACCGGGCTTTGCGCCTGCGCCTGCCGCAGCTGCGCGATCACCCCCGCGATCTGGGCCTCGCTTGCGATGTTCTCACTGAAGAAGATGACCCCGGCCAGCTGACCGTTCGCAATGTCGGTGAACAGGCTCGCCGGCGGGGTCAGGCCCGGATAAGAGCCGATAACCCGCTGCCCGGCCAGCTGCCGGTTCGTCAGGCCAGCCGCAAGCGCCGCCCAGGCGTTCCCGGCCGGCGCCACCGTGACCTGGGCCACCGCGGCCTGCGCGACCCAGGCCCGCGTCGCCTGGGCCCGCGTCGCCCCGGCCTGCGTCACCGCGCCGCGCGCCCCGGCGCCGAGCGAGACCGCGGCCCGGCCGGCCACGCCGCCGGCGAGCACGATCCCCAAGCCAGTCAGCACCTGCCGACGACTCAGCCCGCCACGCGGCCGGCCGGCCGGAGCAGGAGACATCACCGGCGGCTCCCTCCCATACAGACGACGATATCCTGGCCACTTTCTCCCCGCTCCCCGCAGGCCGCAAGCCGGCGCTCCCGCGACCCGCGGCGTTACTCCGCGGGGCTAAGCGGGCGAAGGTAGTCGGCCATGACCTGGTGGCCGAAGTGCTCGGCCCAGCCGAGCGGCGTCGCCCGGAACCGGGCATCACGGATGCCCGGGTCCGCGCCGAGCTCGATCAGCATGCGGGCGGCATCGATCTCGCCGTCCCCGGCCGCCGCGTGCAGTGCCGTTTCCCACTCCTGTTCCACCGGGGCGTCGGCCCGGCCGCGCGCGTTGACGTCCCAGCCGAGCTCGGCGAGCAGCGGGATCGCGGGCCAGGCGCGCCTGCTGGCGGCCCACACGATCAGCCCGGGCCGCTGCGCGCGGGCCGCCCCGGCGTGCCCGGCGAGTCGCTGCGCCGCGGGCCGGTCGCCGGCCAGCGCGGCGGCGATGAGCCCGTCCGTCCCGACGCCGGCGGGTCGCGGCACGCCGCCGTGCTCAACCAGCCAGTCAAGCACCGCCCAGCAGCCGCAGACCGCCGCCAGCTGCGCCGGCGTCCGGCCGTCGCTGGCGTTGTAGCACTTGACCAGCCGGTCCTCGGCGGACTTGAACGGGGACCGCAGGTCGGCACCGTGCTCGGCGAGCAGCCGCACCCGGTCGCGCATGTCATGCGTCACCGCCCACTGAAGCTGTCCCTGGATCAGCTCGGCGGGGGAATCGGTCCGCATCCCGAGGCGCGCCCGCCACGGCCCGCCGTCACCGCGGCCGAGCCCGTGGCCGAGCAGCAGCGTGAGGTGGCTGTCGTCGCTGCCGAACTGCCGGTTGTACAGCCCCTGCCCGTCGTTGGGGTCCGCCCCCGCCGCGAGCAGCGTCCGGGCCAGCGTGAGGCCGTGCGGATGCCGCGGCTGGTCGCCCTCCCCGCTGCCCAGCGCACCGGTCAGCGCGGTGAACGCCGGGATCAGCCCGTGCCACAGGTACCCGGCGTCGGGGTCGGCGCCATGGTCGAGCAGCAGCCGGGCCGAGCGGACGGTCGCCTCCTCGCTGACCGACGGGTCGTGCCGTGCGTAGGCGAGGTAGAGGATCGGCTCCCAGCGGTAGGGGCCGCCCACCACCCGGGCCAGCGCCGGGTCCTCGCGCAGCAGCGACTCAAGCGCGCCGGCATCGGCGGCCGCCGATGCCGCGTGCACCGACGTCCTGGTGATCTCCGGGTGCTCGGCAAGCAGCCGGGCGGCACGCTGCCAGCGCGACGGCGAGTCGTCACCGCCGTAGCGCAGGCAGGCGAGCATGAGGAACTCATCGGCGGGCCGGTCGGCGCCGGCCACTTCATCCGGGGCCCGGCGGTAGCGCTCAATGGTCGTGACGTGCTGCTTGAGCGCCGCCCACGAAGAGAAGCCGTAGTGCCGGGCCACGACGAGCTGCGCGCCCGTCAGGGACACCGCGTGCGGCCCGTCGGGATGATGCGCGCCGACTAGGTCGAGTGCGCCCGCCATCCCAGCCCGGCTCAGGTCGCGCAGGTCCTTCGCCTGCTTGCGCAACTGCTCGAAGCTGGGGTCATCAGGAAGACGTGCGGTCGCCACCGCGACCTCCTCTCGTCGCCCGCGGTCCGCTACGTCAGGCAATGGCCGCGGCTCAATTCGCGCTCAATCCCCTAGGTTTCGTACGTGGTGGGGGTGGTGATGTGGCTGCGGCCGGACGGCATGGTCCAGCGGGTGACGCCGGCGGCGAGCTGGTCAACCTTCCAGTCGGGTCCCTGCTTCGACCGGTGGTGCGTCCGGCAGCGGGGGGCCAGGTTGGTCTGGCTGGTCGGGCCGTCGGGCCACGGCACCGTATGGTCAAGGTCGGCGCTGGCGGCCGGGTTGCCGCAGCCGGGAGCGTCACAGGTAGCCGTGCGAGCGCGGACGAGGTGCCGCAGCTTGCGGCTGGGAACGTAACCGTCCTCGACATCCGCGTCGTCGCGAGAGCCCGTGGGGATAGGGGTGAAGGTGAGGTTGAGGCGGCGCAGGACCTCGGCGAGCTGTCGCGGCGGGGGCTGGGGTTCCAGGTCGCTGAGCAGCCGGGGATGAGATCCGCGGGCGCAGCCGTGGGCCAGTGCGGTACCGTCCGGCCCCGTCAGGGTCACGCACCAGCGCGTCCGCGGGTGCGCGGCCGCGACGGTGACGGCGGCCCGGGTCTCGTCCCGGTCCAGCAGCCCCCAGGCGCCAGCCTGGGCGGGCGCGGCGGACCAGCCGAGCAGCGTCCCGGCGGGCACGATGAGGTTGATCAGTGCTGGCAGCCGGGCAGGACCGCCCGGGTTCCCGGCTGGCCCGTTGCCCGGGTCAGCGGGCGGGTCGGGCGCCGGGGGTGGGTTGATCCGGTCCAGGGGGTCGCGCCCTTGGGTCAGGTCGGTCATTGCCAGGGCGCGCAGCCGGTCTAGGCCGCCGGGCAGCCCGCCCTCGCGCAGGAGGACCGCGATCCCGTCCAGGTACGCCTTCGAGGCCAGCACGTCAGCGGTGTCCAGTTCCCGTCCGGCCAGGCTCGCGTTGCCCGATGCCTCCCGGCGCGCCTCGACCCGCTGCTCGCTGCGCTTGGCATGCTCCTTGCGGGCGGCGACCGCCTCGGGGTTGAGTTTCATTTCAAGGGCGGCGGCCTTGCGGGCCAGTTGCTCAGCCCGCAGGTCGGGGGCGTCCTGGGCGAGGACCTCATCCGCCCGCGCCACATCGGCGGGAGAAAGGCTGCGGGTGTACTGGGCGATCCACCCGGCCCGGCCCGCGTCGATCAGCCCCGCGGCCATCCCAGCCAGCGTGCGGGGCAGCCGGGCGGTCAGGTCGATCGCGTCATCGATCAGGTGCCCGGCCTCCGCCCGGCTGACCACAAGCTCGATGGCGAGTTCCTCGCCGGGGAACCCGCCCGCCGCACACCCGGCCGGCACCCCCCGCGTCAGCGCGGCCTCGAACTCCGCCCGGCGCCGTCGCCCGAACTCCGCCGCCGCCAGCGTCTGCTTGTACTGCTCCCGGGCGATCTGCCGCTGCGCTGCGCGCAAGACCCCGACCAGCTCCGCATCCGACAAGCAGGCCACGTCCGTGACGGCCTGCTCGGTCAGCGCGGCCAGGAACGGGGACGGCGGCATCACGTCCGCCGCGCCGTCCTGTACGAACAGCGGGCGACCCAGGTCACCGGCCGCCGGCCCGCTGGCTCCAGGGACAGCGGGCGTGGGTCCGGCGGGCACTGGGTTGGTCGGCTTCGGGTCCCACGGTTCCAGGTCCCACGGGTCCACGTCGTCAAGGAGCCAGCCCTCGAGCTCGGGCTCCCGGCCCGCGGCGGCCTCCCGGTCCAGCCACGCCGCGTACTCAGCCCATTCCCGGTCGCCACTTGTCTCCGCCCGGGCGCCGTCGCCTGCGTCGCCCGGCACCACGCTGGGACGGAACGGCCCGCGGTTGTCGAGGTTGCTCATCCGCCGGCCCTCCTTCCGGGTGATCGCAGCCGGCAAGCTCCAGATGCGAACATCGTATCGATTAGGTCCGACATTCCGGCGGCGTCCTGCCGCCCCCTTACGGAAAATTCCTTTCCGAGATCGACCCGCCAAGGCGAGGCTGATCGCCCGACGGAAGCAAACGGCAGTAGTAGGGGTAGCCGCCCCGGTCAGAAGTTCTTGACGGCGGCGGCTACCCCTTTGACTGCTAGGCGGGTTGGCTGATCATGAGATCCCGGCTGCGGAGCAGGCACTCGCGCCCGCG
>CAZORE010000143.1:10962-18954 GCA_964581815.1 uncultured Streptosporangiaceae bacterium
AGGCGGGTTGGCTGATCATGAGATCCCGGCTGCGGAGCAGGCACTCGCGCCCGCGATCGCGCAGATGGCCGAGGCCGTGTCGAACTTGTCCGCGACCACGGTCGACTCCATGTTGGCCTTGGTCACCCACACCGGGTCGACAGGGACGCCGGCTCGGTGATGCTCGAGTCGGCCGGGTCGACGGTCGTGCCGTTTTGCAGGGCGGCGGGCGGCTGCTGGCCGGACAGCAGGATCGTGGCCATGACCACGGCGTCCTGGGCTTCCTTGTAGATGGCCTTGTACACCGAGCCGCACTGATAGCCCTGGAGGATCCAGGCCATGCCCTGGGCGGTGGCGTCCTGCCCGACGGTCGGGGATGGTGTTGGCCTTGACCCCGGCCGTCTTGAGGTCGGTGATCACCGCGTTGGCTAGCCCGTCGTTGGCGCCCATCGGGGCCAGAGGCATGCGGCACCTTGTCACATGCCGAATCGCGCTCCACGCCGTTTCAGTGCCGTTTCAGCGGTCACTGCCACACTCCCCATGGACCGTACCCAGGCCTCATCCTGCGCCGGGGGCAGGATCGCGACAGGAAGGCAGGCGGGCGGATGCCCATGAGACACATCGCGGCACGGGTCAGCAGCTGGCAGTCGGTGGCCGCGCTGATCGGCGCCGCCACGATCGTGACGGCGGGGACCGTCGGGCCGGCGGCGGCCGCACCCAGCCCGGCTGCGGCCGGCGATCGCGCGGCGCTGCTGGCGCCCGTGCCGCCCAGCCTGTTCACCTGGGGGGATGAGGCCGTGGGAGAGCTCGGCAACGGGGTACTCGGCCCGACTCAACTCGCCACCTCCTTCACCGGCGCTGCTGACATCGCGCCCTCGCCGGCCCCCGTCTTGCTGCCGGCGGGCGTCAGGCAACTCGTCGCCTACCGTGACGACGGCATGGCGCTACTGTCCAACGGAACGGTGGCGACCTGGGGAGACAACTCGACAGACCAGATCGGCGACGGGTCAGGAAACGATCGCGCCACCCCTGTCGTCCTGCCTGGCCTGACCGGCATCACCCAGGTCGCCGGCGGCGGTGCCGACGAGATGGCGCTGGATTCCGGCGGCACGGTCTGGGTCTGGGGAAACAATTACTCCGGCGAGGCCGGCAACGACACCCACGGCGGGGACATTCTCACGCCGCAGCGCGTCCCCGGGCTGAGCGGCGTGGTCCAGATCGCGGCCGGCTCGTCCTCCGACTACGCCTTGAAGTCCGACGGCACTGTCTGGGCCTGGGGGGACAACATATACGGCGAGCTGGGCGACGATACGACGCTGAACCGCCTCAACCCCTCGCAGGTGCGGGGCCTGACCGGAATCACGAAGATCGCCGCCGGGGAAGAGGACGCTTACGCGATTCGCGCCGACGGATCAGTCATGGCGTGGGGGAACAACTCGCACGGGCTGCTGGGCAACGGGACCGATACCGGCATGTCCACCGTCCCCGTTCAGGTGCCGGGCCTGGCCGGCGTGACGCAGATCTCCGCGGACTATTACGACGCGTTCGCGCTCGCCGGTCCGGCGGGCACCGTCTGGTACTGGGGCACCAATGGCGACGGCTCCGGCTCCGGCGACGGCACCACCAGCCCGCACTTCACCCCGGTGCAGACCGGCCTGAGCAGCGTCAGCCAGCTCGCCGTGGGCGACTACAACGCGATCGTGGTGCTGTCCAGTGGGTCCGTCCTGACGTGGGGCGACAACAGCTTCGGCGAACTCGGCATCGGCACGACTGACTTCCACGAGCATGCCAGCCCCGTGCTGGTCAACGTCCTCGCCGACGCGAGCCTGGTGGCGGTCGGCGAGGACGACGTCATGGCGGTCGCCTCACCCGCGCCGCGGATCCCCAGCGTGATCGACGATACCCAGGCCGGGGCGGCGCAGGCGCTGCAGGCCGCGGGCTACGTACTCGGCCGCGTCAGCACGGTCATCGACATTACCTGCGACTACGTCGGGGTCGTGAAGACCCAGAGCCCGGTCGCGGGGACCGTCGACCCGCCTGGCACCAGCGTCTCCGTCGCGATCGGGAAGGCGGGCGGCAAGTGCCTCGGCTAGCGGCTATCGCGACAACGGTTTTCGCCCTGCTCGCGGCGTCGGCCGCGGCCATCCCTGCGCAAGGTGCGCCGTCTGGCTAGCCGTCCGGTGGAGTTCCGGCCCCGGGCGTCTCGCCTTCGGCCCGCGGCCGGAACTCGGCGCCGTCCAGCCGGGCGCGGGCCGCGTCGCCATCGGGATGCCCGATCTCGTCGAAAATCCGCAGGGCGCGCGCCCACCTGGCGCGCGCGCCCGCCTCCCCGCCTGCGCGCGCCAGGACGTCGCCGAGGCTCATCAGCGTGTCGGCCTCGTTGTAGCGGTCGCCGAGGTCGCGGTAGATCGCGGCCGCCTGCTCGTAACAGGCGACCGCGCGCTCATGGTCGCCGAGCCCGTCGTGAATGAGGCCCAGGGAGTCCAGGGTGGCCGCCTCCCAGTTGCGCTCGCCCACCTCCCGGCAGATGGCGAGCCCGCGCTCGCAGTAGCTGAGCGCCTCCCGGAAGTTGCCCATCCTGGCGTAGCAGAAGCCGAGGTCGTTGAGGCCCGTCGCCTCCCCGGGCCGGTCTCCGGCGGCCTGGTAGAGCGCCAGCGCCTGGGCGGCGTGACCGGCCGCGTCGGTGAGGCGCTCCTGACTCTCCGCGATCCAGGCGAGGGTGGCATGGATGCGGGCCTGGTTGGCGTAGTCCCCGGTCGCCTGGCAGAGCCCGAGCGCGCGCTCGAGTTCCGGCACGGCCAGGTCGAACCGGCCCGAGCGCGCGTACCCGTTGGCCAGGCCCTGCACGGCGTGGGCCTCGCCAGGAACGTCACCCGCCGCCCTCGCCGAACGGAGGGCGGCCTGCTGCGCGGCGGTGTTGTCTTCCCACCGGCCCCGGCGCAGGAAGGACGAGCTCACGGTCCAGGCGAGCTGCCACGCGTGGGTGGCGAGGCCGCCTTCCGCGGCGAGCCGCACGGCACCGAGGATCCCGTCACCCTCGGCGGCGAACCACGCCATCGCGTCCTCGGGCTTCGCGGGCGCGGCGGGTGCGGCCCCCGGCCCGGCTTCGGCCAGCGTCAGGCGCTCCAGGTGCGGCTCGATGAGCCGCGCGGACGCGTACGCGCTGCGCAGGTAATGATCGAGCAGCCGGCGCACCGCCGCGTCGCGGACCCGCTGGCTGTCGCGATCGCGCGCCTGCTCCGCCGCGTACGCGCGGAGCAAGTCGTGAAAGGCGTACCGCCCTGGCTCGTGCTCGGCAAGCAGATGGCTCCTTGTGAGCTCAGCGAGGACCTCTCTCGCTTGGTCGGCCTGGAGTGCGCCCAGGCTCGCGGCCACCGCAAGCGAGACGTCGGGACCCGGGTGCAGTCCGAGCAGCCGGAACAGCCGGGCGGCCGGGCCCGTGAGCGCACGGTACGACCATGAGAAGACGGCCCGGACGTCCGAGGCCGTGTCCCCCACGTAGAAGGAGTCCAGGGCACGCGATGCGCCGCGCAGTTCACTGGCGATGGCGCCCAGCGGAAGGTGCGGCGCGGTGACCGCGCGCGCGGCGGCGACGGTTAGCGCCAGCGGCAGGCGAGCGCACCCGTCGATGATGTCTGATACGGCAGCCGGCTCGGACGTCACCCGGTTTGGGCCAAGCCGGCCGGTCAGCAGCTCACGCGCGTCGTCGGGCGATAGCAGGTCCAGCGTCAGCGGGCTCGCGCCTTCGGTGGCGACCAGCCCGACGAGCTGGTTGCGGCTGGTGACGACGGCCACGCATCCCGGCGAGGCGGGCAGCAGCGGGCGCACCTGCTCCTCGTCCCTGGCGTTGTCCAGCACGACCAGCACCCGCTTGCCTGCGAGCACGCTGCGGTAGAGCCCAGCCTGGCCGGCGAGGTCCGCGGGAATCCGCGCCCCAGGGATACCGAAGGCCTCGAGGAAGCCGCGCAGCGCGTCGCCCGGCTCGAGTGCCGCGCCCGCGGGGTCGAACCCCCGGAGGCTGGCGAAGAGCTGGCCATCGGGAAACCGGGCGGACACCCGCCGCGCCCAGTGCACGGCGAGCGCCGTCTTGCCGACGCCGGCGGTGCCGGACAGCACCGAGATCGCCGCGCCATCCGACCCGCCCTCAGGGGCTTGCGTGGATGCCGGCAGAAGTGCGTCCAGGCTGGCCAGCTCGTCGCGCCGGCCCGCGAAAGGCGGGCCAGGCGGCAGTTGCGCCGGGACGGGGACCGCCGCGGCGCCCCGACTGGCCCTGGCCAGCTCCGCGGTCACGTCGAGCGCCGGGTCCTGCCTGAGGATGGCGACCTCCAGGTCGCGCAGCGACTGGCTGGGGTCGACGCCGAGCTGGTCGGCGAGCGCGCGGCGGGTCCGCTGGTAGGCCGCGAGCGCGTCGGCCTGCCGGCCGCTTCGGTACAGGGCCAGCATGAGCTGCGCCTGGATCTGCTCGTCGAGCGGGCGCTCGGCGGCGAGCGGCTCGAGCGAGGCAATCAGCTCGCGATGTTCCCCGGCCGCGAGACGGGCGTCGGACAACGCGCGGGCGACGTCCACGCGGAGCATCGTGAGCCGCTCCGCCTGCCCATCCAGCCACGCGATGCCCTCGACATCGGCCAGCGGCTGCCCGCGCCACAAGCTGAGCGCGGTCGCGAGATGCCGGGCCCGCTCAGCTGGGGCATCTGCCTGCGTTGCCAGCCGGATGAGCTGGCTGACCCGCAGCACGTCGGTGCCATCCCGCAGGTCTAGCACATACCCGGGCGGCCGGGCCCGGATCGCTGTCTTGTCGCCGAGCACGGTGCGCAGGTAGGAGATGTGGCTTTGCAGCGTGTTGCGGGAGGTCGCGGGCGCGGCCTCGGCCCACACGGCATCGATCAGCTGGCACGTGCTGACGAGATCGCCATGCCGCAGCGCCAGGGTAGCCAGCACGGCCTTGCGTCGCAGGCCGTGAACAGGTCGCGGTTCGCCATCGACGACGACGTCGACCGGTCCGAGTAGCCGCACCTGCATGAGCTGGACCCCATGGCATTGAGACAGGTAAAGGGCGAACCACCTAAACGTAGGCCGCCGAGCGGCTGGCGGGAACCGCCTCGGTCAGTTTGGCGCCGACAGCATCTCTCGTGTCCCGCCTCGTCCGGTCAACTTGTGCCGTTACCGGGGGCTTTCAGGGCCACTTACTATTTGCTACGCTGCCACTGCTGGGAGCGCTCCCCGGCACCATCATCCAAGCTTTCAAGGCTATTTTCTTATTCACTACCCGATAAATTCTGGGAGCGCTCCCAGAGCGGACCTACGCTACACGCCCCCTGAAAGGACGGTCCGAAATGAGATCCATGATTGGCCGAAAGCGGGCGGCCGCGAGCGCTGCCCCCGCTGCAGCTGACATCAGCGACCTGCCCAGCCGGGGCCGTCGCGGGCGGGCGAGGCGCTGGGGCGCCATCCTGGCCGGGTTCTCGCTCTGTTCCCTGCTGGTCGCCGCGTCCGCGGCGCAGGCCGGGCCGGCCGCCGCGGCTGGGGCACCGCTCGGCGCGAGCCACGTTCCGACCGTCAACTGGGCGCTGTCGGGCCAGGCGACCGCCACAACCTCGCAGTCCGGCAACCCGCCCGCGAACGCCATCGACGGAAACGCTGCCACCTCGTGGTGCACGGATTCCTACCCAGACACGCTGACCGTGGACCTCGGGCAGGTGCGAAACCTTGACGGCATCGGCATCACCCTCGACAACGCCAGCTCCTCCGCCAACGCCACGATCTCGCTGGCCACGGCGCAGGGCGACTGGCGCACCGTGCCGACGGCACACAACATCGCCCTCGACCCTGGTAACCCGATGTACGTACCCTTCGGGCCCAGCTCAGGTAGTGGTCCACTGCCGGGCATGAGCGGGCGCTACGCCCAGATCGAGGTGTGGGACAGCGGGGCGACCCCCGTCTGCATCGGGGAGTTCCGGCTGTTCGGTCCCGACCCGGCCGCGGCCAGCATGATGCTCGGGTCAGATCTCTCCTTCACCCCGCAGGAACTCAACGCCGGGGCGGTCTTCACCGACAACGGCGTCCCCGGTAACCCCGCGAACATCACGTCGCGCAACGGCGCCGGCTGGGCCCGCCTGCGGCTGTGGGTCAACCCGCCGGCCGGCTACAGCGACCTCGCCGACGACCTGGCCTTCGCCAAGACCGTGAAGGCGGCGGGCCTGAAGCTGTACCTCGACCTCCACTATTCCGACTTCTGGGCCGACCCTGGCAAGCAGTGCATCCCGGCCGGCTGGCCCACCACCCTGTCCGGGCTCACCGCGAAGGTTCAGTCGTACACCCAAGGGGTCATCGCGGCCTTCGCGGCCCAGGGGACCCCGGTCGACATGGTCTCCATCGGCAACGAGATCACCAACGGCATGCTGTGGAGCCAGTCGGAGGAGACCAACTGGTCGTCGTTCGGCTGCACCGGACCGGGCGTGGGCGGCCTCACCTGGACCAGCAACACCGCGGCCACCGGCTGGAGCAATCTCGCCCAGCTGCTCAAGGCCGGCGTCGCCGGCGCGCAGGCCGGCAACCAGCTAGGTCACAAGCTGCTGATCGCCATCCACACCGACCTCGGCGGGAACAACGCCAGGGCGCAGGTTTTCTACTCCAACCTGGAGGCGCAGGGCGTCCCGTTTGACGTCATCGCGCTCTCCTACTACCCCATCTTCCAGGGCTCGCTGGCCGGCCTGCGGTCGAATATCGACGAGCTGGCGACGCAATTCCACAAGCCGATCGTGATCGCGGAGACCGAGTATTCCTGGACCCTCGCCAACGGGGACGGCCTCGGCAACTCCACCTGGGAGGCGAGCCAGCTGATCGACGGTTACCCGGCGAGCCCGGGCGGGCAGCTCTCCATGCTGAATGACGAGCTGTCCATCCTGGCCGCTGTCCCGGGCGGCCTCGGGGCCGGGATGTTCTACTGGGCGCCGGAATGGCTCCCGGGTGTCTCGTGGGCACCCGACGCCAGCCCTCCCGGGACGCCTGACGACAACGAGACCCTGTTCAACTTCCAGGGACAGGCGCTGCCATCGATCGGCATGTACAGCGATCCCGTTCAGATCTGCGGGCACGCGAACCCTTACTCAACCCCCTGCGTCATCGGCTCCTGAAAGCCGCTAGGCCGCGTCGCCGTGCAGGTCGTGGACGACCTGCACGGCGACGGGCCGATGACCGGGGTGAGCCTGGTTAATGACACTCAGCGATTATCGATTACTTAAAGTGACGTGTGGCCTGCATGGCTGCTACGCTCTCCGTGACCTAAAGGCAGGGCAGTCTTACTGCCCGTAGCCGAAACCCGAACCTGCGGGGGCTGGAACGGATGAGCAAGCGGAGCAAAGGCCGTCACGCGGCGATAAGAAAGCACAAGAAGCCCAATGTCAGGGCCGATCTGGCCGGCGG
Source organism: uncultured Streptosporangiaceae bacterium (assembly GCA_964581815.1). GTDB lineage: Bacteria > Actinomycetota > Actinomycetes > Streptosporangiales > Streptosporangiaceae > Trebonia. Next base: position 18,364 of record CAZORE010000143.1, read on the forward strand.
CGCAGCCCTCATAGGAGCCGCCGCCATGTTCATGCCTGCGGGCATCGCCCAGGCAGCGACGATGCACAGCGATCAGGCAAACGGGTCCGGGGGGCTCGCGTCCTGGCCGGCCCGCCAGGCGGGGGAACGTCCTGCCTGGTCCCAGGCCATGTACGCGGCACTGGGACCTCAGGGACCTCAGGGACCTCAGGGCGGGAGCGGGTGGGGACGGGGCCTGGACCCCGGCTGCGGACCGCAGGATCTGCTGCCCGTGACGGCAGCTCAACTCACCAGCATTTGGGATCCCGACGACTGCGGCCCGCGCGGCCCGCGGGGTCCGCGCGGACCACGGGGCTACCGGGGCTACCGGGGCTATCAGGGCTACCGGGGCGCCCCTGGAGCCCAAGGGGCCACTGGCGCTCAGGGTCCTCAGGGCTTCCAGGGTGACCCAGGTATTGCGGGGCTTTCCGGAGCCCAGGGTGCACAGGGCTTCCAGGGTTCCCCGGGCGTGCCGGGCGGGCCGCAGGGCCTGCCGGGCCCTGTCGGGCCGCAGGGTTCCCAGGGCGTGCCGGGTGATATCGGGCCGCAGGGCCTGCCGGGCGTGCCGGGTGA
>CAZORE010000144.1:0-2067 GCA_964581815.1 uncultured Streptosporangiaceae bacterium
GCTGCCGGTCGTGCTGTTCACCGCCGGCGGCATCGCGACCCCGGCCGACGCGGCGATGATGATGCAGCTCGGCGCCGAGGGCGTGTTCGTCGGCTCGGGCATCTTCAAGTCGGGCGACCCGGCCAAGCGCGCCGCCGCGATCGTCAAGGCGACCACGTTCTACGACGACCCCGACGTGATCGCGAAGGTGTCCCGCGGCCTCGGCGAGGCGATGGTCGGCATCAACATCGACACCCTGCCCGCCGAGCAGCACTACGCCGCCCGCGGCTGGTAGCAGTTGCCCGCCATCGGCGTACTCGCCCTGCAGGGTGACGTACGCGAGCACGTGCGCGCGCTCGAAGAGTCGGGCGCGACCGCGCGGCCCGTCCGCCGGCCGCAGGAAATCGAGTCCGTCGACGGCCTGGTCATCCCCGGCGGGGAGTCGACCACGCTATGGAAGCTGGCGACCGCGTTCGACCTGCTCGACCCGGTACGCAAGCTCATCGCCGGCGGCATGCCCGCCTTCGGCTCCTGCGCCGGGCTGATCATGCTGGCCGACCGGCTGGATGATGGCATCGACGGCCAGCAGACCTTCGGCGGCATCGACATGACCGCGCGCCGCAACGCCTTCGGCCGTCAGGTGGACTCCTTCGAACGTGACGTCATCGTTAACGGCGCACCGTTCCATGCGGTGTTCATTCGCGCGCCCTGGGTAGAGTCCGCGGGCACGGAAGTCACCGTGCTGGGCGAAGATAACGGTAGGATCGTCGCCGTCCGGCAGGGTCAGCTCCTTGCGACCGCGTTCCACCCGGAACTGACCCCAGACCGGCGCATTCACGAACTTTTCGTTGCGATGGTGAAGGGAACGTCTTGACATCCTCCGCTCGTCCGAAGACGGGGGATTCCAGCCGCAACTCGCGCTGCGCTGTAGGTTCGCGGTTCGTAGGCCGGGCAGTCCCGTCGCCTCCCCGCGCATCCACGGCATGCCCTGCCGCGGTTTCGCGCCGAGTAGTGCAAATGCCTGCTTGGCTATCGCAGACAATTTCGATTATAACATCACCTGGAGGGAGGGAGCGGCGTTTCTTCCGGCCGTATGGCCGAGTCTCCACGCCGCGATCTTGATGAGCGGCCATTCAAAATGGGCTACCACCAAGCACAAGAAGGCGGTGGTCGACGCCAAGCGCGGCAAGCTGTTCGCCAAGCTGATCAAGAACGTCGAGGTGGCGGCCCGCACTGGTGGTGGTGACCCGGCCGGCAATCCGACGCTGTACGACGCCATCCAGAAGGCGAAGAAGTCCTCGGTACCGAACGACAACATCGACCGCGCGGTCAAGCGCGGCTCCGGCCAGGAGGCCGGCGGCGCCCAGTACGAGAACATCACCTACGAGGGCTACGGCCCCGGGGGCGTCGCGGTGCTCGTGGAGTGCCTCACCGACAACCGCAACCGGGCGGCGAGCGACGTCCGCGTCGCCTTCACCCGCAACGGCGGCCGGATGGCCGACCCGGGCTCGGTGTCGTACCTGTTCAACCGCAAGGGCGTGATCGTCGTCGAGAAGACGAAGGACATGACCGAGGACGACGTCCTGCTCGCGGTCCTCGACGCGGGCGCGGAGGAAGTCAACGACCTCGGCGAGTCCTTCGAGGTCATCTCCGAGCCGCACGACCTGGTCGCGGTGCGCACCGCCCTGCAGGACGCCGGCATCGACTACGAGTCGGCCGACGCGGTGTTCCTGCCAAGCAGTGAAATCGACCTCGACGAGGACCAGGCCCGCAAGGTGCTCAAGCTGGTCGACGTCCTTGAGGACTCCGACGACGTCCAGGACGTGTACGCGAACTTCAACGTCAGCGACGACATCATGGAAAAGCTCGGCTGACGTTTTACGGCTGACGCGGGGCGGGAGGGCGTCCCCGCGCGCAGTCGGCGCCACCGAAAACCCATCGGTCGCGCCGAACGCGCGCGGATGACACCCCCGCCGCCCCGCGCCCCCGAGACGCCAGGTCCTCGCAAACGCCGGCCTTCAGGGTGGCGTCTCTTTGCCCCTCCAATTACTCCTTAACGTCGCTACACGCCCCGAGGGCTCCGCCCCG
>CAZORE010000144.1:2167-18732 GCA_964581815.1 uncultured Streptosporangiaceae bacterium
TTCCATTGCTACTGCTTGCTCCTCCCTTCCGGTTTGTGCTTCCGTGCCTCTTGAAAATAAACGAACGATCGCTTATTTTTAAGTCACCGACCTTGCCGAGCGACGGAGGGCACCATGGACGCTCACTTCCAGCCGACGACCACCAGCCACCAGGCGACAGCTAACACCGTTGAGCGGCGGGCGGGCGTGAGCCCCTGGGCGGTGCTCGCGATCATCCTGACCGCGGTCTTCATGCAGCTTCTCGACACGACGATCACGATGGTCGGGGTGCCGTCCATCCAGGCCTCGCTGAATAGCTCCTTCGGCGAGATCCAGCTGGTGGTGGCCGGCTACATGCTCGCCTTCGCGTGCGTCCTCGTCGCCGGCGGCGGCCTCGGCAGCAGCTACGGCCGCAAGCGGATGTTCCTGTGGGGCATGGCCGGCTTCACCATCGCGTCGGCGGCCTGCGGCGCGGCCCCCGACGCGCTGGCACTGATCGCCGCGCGGGTCGTGCAGGGCATGTGCTCGGGGCTGATGTTCCCGCAGGTGCTCAGCATCATCCAGGTGGTGTTCAGCAAGGAGCAGCGGAACAAGGCCATCGGCCTGTACGGCGCCACGGTCGGCCTCGCGACGATACTCGGGCCGGTCACCGGTGGCGCCCTGATCGGCCTGAACATCGCCGGCTTGGGCTGGCGCTCGATCTTCTTCGTCAACGTGCCCATCGGGCTTGCCGCGCTGGCGTTCGGCGCGGTGCTGATCCCGGAATCGCGCCAGCCCGGGAGCGGACGCATCGACCTGCCGGGCGCCTGCCTGCTCGCCGTCGGCCTGTTCCTGCTGGTGCTGCCGCTGGTGATCGGCCGCGACGAGGGCTGGCCGGGCTGGTCCTTCGCCTGCCTGGCGGCAAGCCCGTTCGTGCTCGCCGCGTTCGCGCGCAACGAGCAGCGGCGGACCAGCCGCGACGCCAGCCCGCTGATCGACACCACGCTGTTCCGGCAGCGGCCGTTCACCGTCGGGCTCATCGCCTGCCTGGTGTTCTTCACCGGCATCCCGTCGTTCTTCATGATCTTGCTGCTCACCCTCCAGGCCGGGCTCGGCTACAGCCCGGTCGAGGCGGGCGCGGTCACCCTCGGCTTCGCGGTCGCGCTCGCCATCGGCTCGGCTCGCTCCGCCGCCGTCACCAGGCGGCTCGGCCCCCGGGTGCTGATCGTCGGCTGCGCGCTGATGATCATCGGCCAGCTCGGCGTCATCGCCGTCATGCACGCGGCGGGCACCGGCCTCGCGGGCTGGCAGCTACTGGCGCCGATGTTCGTCGCCGGGCTCGGCGGCGGCCTGTTCATCGCCCCGGTCACCAGCGTGGTGCTGGCCGGCGTGACCGCTAAGGACTCGGGCGCGGCATCCGGCGCGCTGGCCACCGTGCAGCAGGTCGGCGCAGCGCTCGGCATCGCGGTGGTCGGCGTGATCTTCTTCGGACTGCTTGGCGCCAACGCAGCCGCCTCGTCCGCGTCCGCGGTACCGCAGTTGCGGCACGAGCTCACCGTGGCCGGCGTGCCCGCCGCGCAGCAGCCGGCCATTGTCGCCGGGTTCGGTGAGTGCTTCTCCGCGCGCTCGCACGCCGCGGACCCGTCGGCGACACCGGCCGTCTGCGAGCGGATACAGCACCAGATCGCGGCGAGCCCCGCACCTGCGGCCGTTAAGACGGCGGTGGCGCAGGCCATCGACGGCGAAGCGGTGCCCGCCGCCAGGCTCGACGACTTCACTCAGTCGATGCGCAGCACCCTGTGGTGGCAGGTAGGCGTCTTCGCGCTCGCCCTGGTCCTGGTCAGCCGGCTGCCCAAGGTCCGGCTCGACGACGCCGACGCGATCGTCGGCCCCGCTTAGCTAACACTGCCTAGCAAGCAGCGCCTAGCGGAACACCGCCCTGATGAACAGGTCGCCATGCCTGGCGGCCTGTTCGCGTGCTGCCTCAATCTCCTGCGGCGTCGCCCCGTCGTGCAGCCAGAGCACCCGCGTCAGAGCCACCGGAGCCATGAGCGCGTAGGCGAGGTCGCCGGGGGAGCCAAGCGCTGGATCCACCCGCCCGTCGGCTATCCAGCGCGCGAAGACCTGCGCGAGCCCGCCGAGCGACACGGTGATCCCGTCGCGCAGCTCGGCCGAGTGCAGCATGTTGTCGTGCGACATGAGGCTGATCAGCTGGCGGGCGGCGGGGGCGGACCACTCGGTCATGATGCGCGCGACCAGCGACCGCAGGAAGCCGGGCGGGTCGGCGTCCGCGTCCGCCATCAGGTCGAGGAGCGCGTTGGTGGCGCTCAGCGGGCCGAGCCTGGCGAAGACCGCCTCGAAGATGGCGCGCTTGCTGTCGAAGTGGGCATAGAGCACGCTTTCGCTCAGCCCCACGGAGCGGGCGATGTCGCGGACCGAGGTTCCCTCGAAGCCCTTCTCCGCGAACAGCGCGAGTGCCGCCTGCAACAGCAGCTCCTTCGTGTCGGACGCGTCCGATTTCGGCGGCCGGCCTCGCCTGCGCCCCGAGGCGGTAGCGGTCATCGTCGGTACCCTCCTCTCCGCCCGGCCACCCTATCACCAGAAAATAAACGACCGTTAATTTGATGTCTGTGCCCTAGGCTTGGGCGTCGTGACTGACGTGGACATTCGGCCCATTACCCACCGCGACGACTTCGACGCGCAGCTTGACCTGGGGCAGCGGGCCTTTGGTGTTTACCCGGCGGAGAACCGGGCGAGCTGGCTGTACGCGGCCAGGCTCCGGGCCGGGCAGGGGCTGTTCCTCGGGGCGTTCACCGGCGGGACGCCGGCCGGCGCGGCGATGGTGCACGACATGCGGCAGTTCTGGGCCGGCCGGTCCGTCGGCTGCGCCGGCGTCGCCGCGGTCAAGGTCGCGCCCGAGTACCGGGGCCGCGGCATCGGCCGGCGGCTGATGACCGAGCTGCTTGACCTCATCGCCGCCCGCGGTTACCCGCTGTCGGCGCTCTACCCGGCCACGATGCCCATCTACCGTTCGCTCGGCTGGGAGCTGGCCGGCGCCAAGCACCGGTTCACCATCCCGGCGCGCTCGCTGCTCGCGCTGCGCGAGCCGGATGCGGCGGCGCGCGGCGCTGGAGTAGGTCACCAGGACGTCGCCATCCGCCGGGCGGGCCCCGCCGACGCCGCGCGGGTCATCGGGATCATCGGCGAAAGTCACCGGGCCGCCCGCGACTGCGGCCCGGTGACCTGGGACGAAGGCCCGGCCGCCGACTGGCTCGGCCACCCGGACCGGTACACCTATCTCGCCGGAGAAACCGCGGACGACGGCTTCGCCGCCTACCAGTGGGACAGCGACGACCTGTGGGTGGAGCGCGTGCACGCCAGGTCACCGCAGGCGCTTCGCGCCCTCTGGTCGATCATCGCCTCACACAGCTCAACCGCCGACAACGTAACCGGCCTCTCCGGCCCGGCCGACCCGTTCTGGTGGCTGACGCGGGAACGCGACGCCACCATCACCCGCCGCTCGATGTGGATGCTCCGCGTCGTCGACCTCCCGGCCGCGATCGCCGCCCGCGGCTTCCCCGCCGCGGTCAGCGCCAGCGTGCCGCTTGAGGTCAGCGACCAGGTCCGCCCCGGCAACACGGGCCGCTGGCAGCTAACCGTCACGGACGGCACCGGCCGCCTCGCACAGAACGAGGGCGTGCCATCGCCCGCCCCGCTCCACCTGGGACCGCGCGGCGTGGCCGCCCTCTACGCGGGCACCCCGCTCGCCACGCTGCGCCTGGCGGGCCTCGCCTCCGGCGGCACCCAGGAGGCGGACGACGCCCTGGACGCCGTGTTCGCCGCGACCCCGTACATGCTCGACGAGTTCTGACCGCTGGCCACGGGCCGCCCGCCCTCCGCCACCTCGCGCCCGCCCAAGCCGCGCCCGCCATCACCCGCGCCGCGCGGCTGCCTTCATGACCGGAAGATCCGGCCAAGCTGATGGTCAAGCAAGTCGAGCGCCTGGTCCGGGCTCAGCTGGCCGATCAGGACTGGGCCGATGAGGCCCTGGATGAGGTAGTAGAGCGCGGCGGCCTCGTGACCGGGGTCAACGCCCTCGTTCAGCCGCCCCTCGGCAGCGGCCGCCGTGAACTGCGCCGTCGCGGACGCGACCTGGCGGGCGTAGCCGTCGCGCAGCAGGTGCGCGTACCCGGGCGTTGCCGTGGCGGCGGAGAAGAAGGCGATGTTGACCGCGGCCTCCTGGCGGCCCGGCTCGTCCAGCGGGAGCATCACGCTGATCGCCGCCCGCACCTGGTCCCGCTGGCTGAGCGGCCGCGGCAGGCCCGCCAGGCGGCGTTCAAGCCTGGCCAGGACCCTGTCCCGCATGTGACTGAGGGCGAACATGAGCATGTCCGTCTTGGTGGTGAAGTAGTGCTGGACCTGGCCCATGGAGATGCCCGCGGTGCTCGCCACGTCCCGCAGGGTCACCGCATCCCAGCCGCGCTCGCCGATCACCTGGTAGACGGCCTCGGCGATGGCCTGCCGCCGCTCCTCGGGATCCACCCGCTTGGGCACGCTGCCTAGTCCCTCCCCCGTGCTTAGCAATGCAGTTGCATTGCTAAGCTTAGCGGGGCACTGGATACCATGCAGTTGCATTGCGAAAGAGCTACCGGGGAGACACCAATGGCACCTGAGACCAGGTTCGCGAAAAACGGTGACGTTTCGATCGCCTACGAGACCTTCGGCGACACCGCCACCGGAGTTCCGCTGCTGGGGATCATGGGACTGGACTTCCAAATGGTGTGGTGGCCCGACGCCTTCTGCGCGGCGCTGGTGGAGCGGGGGTTCGCGGTCGCCCGGTTCGACAACCGGGACGCCGGGCTGTCCACGCACTTCGCCTCTGGCCGGAAGGAGAGCCCGTGGCGCGCACTGATGGGCGGGACCAAGCCCGCGTACACCACGCTCGACATGCTGGACGACGCGCTCGCCGTGATGGACGCTCATCGCTGGCCAAGCGCGCACGTCATGGGTGGCTCGATGGGCGCGGGCCTGGCCCAGGCCCTCGCCGTCTACCACCCGGACCGGGTGCGCTCGGTAATCAGCTGCATGGGCCTCCCCGCGGACGCCAGCCCACTGCGGCTGCTCGGTTACATCCATTTCGGCAAGTTCCTGGAGTTCCGCCGGCTCAAGACGGACGGCAGCCGGGAGAGCCAGATCGAGCTGCTGGTATCCGTCTACCGGGGCATCGCCTCGCCTGGCTACCCGTTCCCCGAGCAGTGGGCGCGCGAGACGGCGGCGATCTCGCACGACCGCAGCCCGTACGATCCCACGTCGACCCAGCGCCAGCTCGCGGCCGGGCGGGCGCAGAAGATCCGGCCTATTGCCGCGATCACCGCGCCCACGCTGGTCATCTCCGGCGAGGACGACCCGCTGATCAAGCCCAAGGGCGGGCGGGACACCGCGGCCCGCATCCCGGGCGCCCGGTTCGTCGCGTATCCGGGTATGGGCCACAACCTGCCCGAGGAACTCTGGCCGCAGATTATCGACGAGATCTGCGCGGTGGCGGGGGTTTACTGACCCGGGTTCGGGCCGGCCCGCCGGGTTGTCCCCTTTTAGTGGTATTCGGCGTTGTGCCGATAGGATCTCGGTGCCTCCCGGTGTGCCCCGCCACGGTACTCCCCGGAGGAACGGGACGCTGGCCTCGCGATGCCGACCGGCCTCGCGGTGCCGGCGCACGTCGTGGCCAGGAGAGAAAGCGCCGATGCCGGACAAGTTCTTCCGCAGCAGCGTTCACGCCGACCTGAGCGAGTTGCCGCGCATCGACCCCAGCGTGGCGCACATCGCCCGGGTGTACGACTTCTGGCTCGGCGGCAAGGACAACTTCGCCGTCGACCGGGAGGTCGGCAAGCAGGTGCTTGAGATCCACCCGGAGACCGTCCTGTCGGTCCGCGCCAACCGCGCCTTCCTCGCCCGTTCGGTGCGCTACCTCGCCGAGCAGGGCATCCGCCAGTTCCTCGACGTGGGCACCGGCCTGCCCTCGGGGAACAACACGCACGAGGTGGCGCAGGCGGTGGCACCCCAGTCACGGGTGGCGTACGTCGACAACGACCCGATCGTGCTCGCGCACGCCCGTGCGCTGCTGACAAGCCACCCGCAGGGCGAGACCGGCTACCTCGACGCGGACATCAGGGACCCGGGCGCCATCCTGGCTGGTGCCGCGGAACTGCTTGACTTCTCCAAGCCCGTCGGGGTGATGCTCGTCGCGGTGCTGCACATGCTCACCGATGACGAGGGCCCGGGCGAGATCGTGGACCGGTTCATGGCGGCGGTGCCGCCCGGCAGCTTCCTTGTCATCTCGCACCTGGCCAGCGACGTGCAGCGCGACGCGATGGCGGAGATGGGCCGCCGGCTGAACTCCTCGATGACGCAGCGGTTCACCATGCGCACCCGTGCCGAGGTCACCGCCTTCTTCCACGGTCTTACCCTGGTGGACCCCGGGGTGGTGCTCACCCACGAATGGCGCCCCGCGTCCCCGGACGACGCCAAGATCCCCGGGGTGCTGTGGGCCGGCGCCGCCCGCAAGGACTGACCCCCCCGCTCGCGCCCCATGGGCCGCGCCGACGCGGACTCCTCCGGCGCGCTTACCCGCGCGGGCAGCCGGAGCGCGGTAGGGTAGCGAACAGATGTTCGCCGGATGAAACGGGACGGGATGGCGCGGATGACCTGGCAGGCGCAATGAGTCCGTACGCGCCGCGCCCCGCTTCCCGGGTGCTCGGCGTCGACCCGGGCCTTACCCGGTGCGGTCTCGGCGTCGTGGAGGGGCTGCCCGGACGGCCGCCGGCGCTGGTGGCGGTCGGCGTGATCAGGACCTCGCCTGACGACGACATCGCGGCGCGGCTGCTCGCCATCGAGCAGGCGATCGAGCGCTGGCTCGATGAGTACCGGCCGGACACGGTCGCGGTGGAGCGGGTGTTCAGCCAAAACAACGTGCGGACCGTGATGGGCACCGCGCAGGCCGGCGCGGTCGCGATCGTCTGCGCCGCGCGCCGGGGGCTGCCGGTCGCGCTGCACACCCCCAGCGAAGTCAAGGCCGCCGTCACCGGCAGCGGGCGCGCGGACAAGGACCAGGTCACCACGATGGTGACCCGGCTGCTGCGAATGACGGACCCGCCACGCCCGGCGGACGCGGCGGACGCGCTCGCGCTCGCGATCTGCCACCTGTGGCGTGCCCCCGCGATCGCGGCCAGGCGGGCCGGGCACGAGGCGGCCACTGCCACCCGAGGAGGCGGAAGATGATCGCGCACCTGCACGGCACCGTGGCCGGGGTCGGCCTTGACGGGGCCGTCATCGACGTCGGCGGGGTCGGGCTGCGCGTGCAGTGCACGCCGGATACCCTGGCCACGCTCAAGCCGGGCGAGCTGGCCAGGGTGGCGACGTCCCTGGTGGTCAGGGAGGACTCGCTCACCCTGTTCGGCTTCGGCACGGACGACGAGCGGAACGTCTTCGAGCTGCTGCAGACGGCGAGCGGCATCGGCCCGCGGCTGGCGCTCGCCATGCTGGCGGTGCACTCGCCGGAGGCGCTGCGCCGCGCGGTGGCGACCGAGGACCTCAAGGCGCTCACCATGGTGCCCGGCATCGGTACCAAGGGGGCGCAGCGGATCATCCTTGAGCTCAAGGACCGCCTCGGCGCGCCGGGCGATACCGCTGCGGGCAACGGGTTCGCGCCCGTCCGCAAGGCCGCGGCGTCCTGGCGGGACCAGGTCGCCACCGGCCTGGTCAACCTCGGCTGGTCCGCGCGGGACGCGGAGGCGGCGATCGCCGCCGTCGAGGCCGACGCGGCCGAGACCGGCGCCGACGGGGAGCAGCCCGACGTCGCCACCGCGCTGCGCGCCGCGCTGCGGAAGCTCTCGAAGCAGTGAGCGAGCACGCCGACGCCCTGGCCAGGGCCGAACAAGCCGAGCTGGCCCGCCGCACGCGAGACGCCCGGCCAAATACAGCGGACCATGGACGCGAACCACCGGAGAGGTTCCCGGCGCCGCAGGCGCCGTCCCGGGGGCTTGCCCCCGGCGAGGGGGCAATGGGGGAGGGACTCCCCCGTGATTTGGGGGGTCCCCGGGGGGATCATTCCCCCGGGGAAGATATAACCTCGCCGCTCGCCGACAGCGACGACCGGGAGGTCGACCGCGCGCTGCGGCCCAAGCGCCTCGACGACTTCGTCGGCCAGGCCAGGGTCCGTGAGCAGCTGACGCTGCTGTTGCACAGCGCGCTGCGCCGCGAGCGGACCCCGGACCACGTGCTGCTTTCCGGACCGCCCGGCCTCGGCAAGACCACCATCGCGATGATCATCGCCGCCGAGCTCGGCACGCCGATGCGGATGACCAGCGGCCCGGCGATCGAGCGGTCCGGCGACCTGGCGGCGGTGCTTTCCACCCTGCAGGAGGGCGAGGTCGTCTTCATCGACGAGATTCACCGCCTCGCCCGCCCCGCCGAGGAGATGCTGTACCTGGCGATGGAGGACTTCCGGGTCGACATCATGGTGGGCAAGGGCCCGGGTGCGACCGCGATCCCGCTGGACATCGCCCCGTTCACCCTGGTCGGCGCGACCACGCGGGCCGGCCTGCTGACGGCGCCGCTGCGCGACCGGTTCGGCTTCACCGCGCACCTGGACTTCTACCAGCCGGATGAGCTCGGCGTGATCGTCAGGCGGTCCGCCGGCCTGCTCGGCGTGCGGATCGAAGACGACGCCGTTGAGGAGCTCGCGCTGCGCTCGCGCGGCACGCCGCGGATCGCCAACCGGCTGCTGCGCCGGGTACGCGACTACGCTGAGGTCCGCGCCGACGGCCGGGTCACCAGGAAGCTCACCAGGACCGCGCTTGAGCTCTACGAGGTGGACGAGCTCGGCCTTGACCGGCTTGACCGGGCGGTGCTCGACGCCCTGGTCAGGCGGTTCGGCGGCGGCCCCGTCGGCCTGTCGACGCTGGCCGTCGCGGTGGGCGAGGAGGCGGAAACCGTCGAGGTGGTCGCCGAGCCTTTCCTGGTCAGGCACGGCCTGCTCGCCCGTACCCCCCGCGGGCGGGTCGCCACCGCGGCCGGCTGGGCGCACCTCGGCCTGGTACCGCCGCCGTCCGACGGTACCCCGACGCTCTTCGACTGACCGGCCGACCCATGCCCAGGCGCCGCTATGTGGCGATACGGTTGCAGTGAGGCGACAGATGTCCGATTCCTCCGGGGCTCTTGGCGTCGGCCGTAACGATTACCGACCGGAACCCCGTAGGGTGGGTATGCGTTTTTCTAAGCGCCGCTACACTGCGCAGGTTGGCACGTGCCCGTCATGACGTGACTGGCCAGCCGGCAAGCGCACAGTCAACCGGAAGGATGCCCCGATCATGGGGATTAGCGAATTCGCAGCAACCACCGCGGCCAAATCTTCGGGCTTCAACCCCTCGAGCCTGATCCTCATCCTGGTCGTCGTCGTGGCGTTCTACCTGCTCATGATCAGGCCGCAGCAGCGCCGACGGCAGCAGGCCGCCCAGAAGCAGAACACGATCGAGCCCGGTGCCCGGGTTCGGACGACGGCCGGCATGTACGCCACCGTGGTTGACGTGGACGGCGATGACGTGGTCCTCGAGATCGCCCCCGGCATCGAGGTCCGCTACATGAAGAAGGCCGTCATGGACGTGGTCTCCGGGCCCGAGGCCGACGACGCGCCCGCCGACGAGACGGACACGGACTACTACGACGCGGAGCACGCCGACGTGGACGACACGGACGACGTGGACGACACGGACGACGTGAATGACACGGTGCCGCCCGCCGCTTCCGCGAACGGTTCCGCCGCTACCGCGAACGGGTCCGCCCCCCAGGCCGACTCGGAGGAGACCGCGTACGAGCAGGCGACCGGCACCAAGAAGGACTAACTGGCGCTAGCTAGGCACGACGTACGCTAAGAGGCAGGCGACAAGTGGCACCCCCAAGCAGAAGCGGCTCGCATCCGGGCCGCGCCCTGGCCGCGATGGCCGCGCTGATCCTGGTCATGCTGATCGGGATTACCGGCTCGCAGACGTTCAACCCGGGTAACTGGCAAAAGCAGTTCAAGGTGGGCCTCGGGCTCGACCTGTCGAGCGGCACCGAGGTGGTGCTCAAGGCGGCGACCATCAAGAACACCGCCCCCTCGGCCGGCGCGATGCAGCAGGCGATCTCCGTGCTGGAATCCCGGGTGAACGGCACCGGTAACTCCGGCGCCCAGGTACAGCAAGAGGGCGCGGACCTGATCAACGTGACCGTCCCCGGCAAGGCGCCGCAGGACGTCATCAACCTGGTCAGCTCCACCGCCAAGCTGGCGTTCCGGGCGGTGCTGCTTGAGGGCCCGTACACGGCGCCCTCGGCGACCGTCACGCCGAGCACCAGCCCGTCGGCCTCGCCGTCGAGCACCGCTCGGTCGGGCGCGAGCAGCTCAGCCACGCCGACGACGTCGGCCAGCTCGAGCGCCACGGCGTCGGCCAGCTCAAGCGCGAAGGCGTCCACCCAGGCGGTCGGCGCCAAGCTCGCCAGCCCCACGGCGAGCAGCACGGCGAAGGCGAGCAGCACGCCCACGTCGAGCGCCACCGCCACGTCGAGCGCGACCCCCACGGCGACCGCGAGCGCGACCCCGACGGCCACGGGCAGCCCGTCGACGGCCCTCACCTACGGCGACTCGTCCAAGGTGAACGCGGCCACCCTCAAGCTGTTCAACAAGATGGTGTGCAAGCCGGGCCCCAACGCCACCACGGTGAACGACAGCTGGAAGGCAAGCATCGGCTACACCGAGGCCGGCGACCAGTGGGACAACGTCGGCGGCCAGATCGTCTCCTGTGACGCCAGCGGCACTAAGTACGCGCTCGGCCCGGCCGTCATCGAGGGCACCCAGCTCACCGGGATCACGCCAGGCCTGCAGTCGAACAGCACGCAGTGGGTCGTCAACCTGACGCTGGACGGCGCCGCGACGAAGTCGTTCGGCACGCTGACCACCAGCCAGTACAACACCTACTACACCGCGGCGGCGGGCGGCGACCAGAACTCGGTCGCGCTCGACTCGACGGCGATCGTCCTTGACGGCAACGTCCAGGAGGCGCCGATGACCGAGGGCGCGCTCACCTCCGGGTCGTTCACGATCAGCGGCCCGCAGCCGAACGGCTTCACCGAGGCCCAGGCGACCCAGCTGACCAACATCCTCAAGTACGGTTCGCTGCCGCTTAACTTCGTCGTGCAGGACGTGCAGTCGATCTCACCGCAGATCGGCCACAGCTCGCTGACCGCGGGCCTGATCGCGGGCATCCTCGGCCTGCTCCTGGTGATCATCTACCTCTTCTACTACTACCGCGGCCTGGGCATCGTCTCGGTCACCAGCCTGCTGCTCGCCGCGCTGCTCGCCTACTTCTCCGTGGTGCTGCTCAGCCGGTACCAGAACTTCACCATGTCGCTGTCGGCGATCGCCGGCCTGGTGGTGGCGATCGGCATCACCGCGGACTCGTTCATCGTCTACTTTGAACGGCTTCGTGACGAGGTGCGGGACGGCAAGACGCTGCGCCCGGCGGTGGAAGCCGGCTGGAAGCGGGCGCGGCGCACCATCCTGGTCTCCGACACGGTGTCGTTCCTCGCCGCCGTGCTGCTGTACCACTTCGCGGTGAGCGACGTCCAGGGCTTCGCCTACACGCTCGGCCTCACGACCCTCATCGACGTGATCGTGGTGTTCCTGTTCACCAAGCCGATGGTGACCCTGCTGGCCGGGACGAAGTTCTTCTCAAGCGGGAACCCGTGGTCCGGGCTTGATCCCGAGCGGCTCGGCGCCAAGACACGATGGCGGGCCTCAACCAAGCGCACGGTCCGCACCCAGCGGACCGGATCCGGGCGCCCGGGCGCCGGCTCCTCGACCTCGAGGGAGGCATGATGGCACACGGCGGCGGGATCGCCGGGCGGCTGTACCGGGGCGACGTATCCATCAACTTCGTCCGCCGCCAGCGGCTGTGGTACACGATCTCCGGCATCATCCTGCTGGTCAGCGTGCTCGCGGTGGTGTTCAAGGGGCTGAACTTCTCCCAGGAGTTCAAGGGCGGGTCGAGCTTCACCTTCCCGGCCAGCTCCTCGACCACCCAGGACTCGATCTCCCGGGTGGTGACCAGTGCGGGCGGCGGCGACTCCAGCGTGCAGTTCACGTCGACCAAGCTGCTGCAGCAGGTGACGGTCCAGACGGGGAACCTGTCATCGACCGCGACCCAGAAGGTCGCGAGCGCGCTCGAGCAGGTGTTCCACATCACCCAGAGCAACATGTCGATTCAGCTCGTCGGTCCGACCTGGGGTGGCCAGATCACCAGCAAGGCGGTCGAGGCGCTGATCATCTTCCTCGTGGTGATCGTGCTTTACCTGTCGGTCGCCTTCGAGTGGCGGATGGCCGTGGCGGCGTTCATCGCGCTGATTCACGACATCCTGATCACGATCGGCGTGTACGCGCTGACCGGCTTCTCGGTCAGCCCGACGTCCGTCATCGGCCTGCTGACGATCCTCGGTTACTCGCTCTACGACACCGTGGTCGTGTTCGACAAGGTCCGGGAGAATACCGCCGGCCTGCTCACCACGCAACGCTCCACCTACAGCGACGCGGCCAACCTGGCACTCAACCAGACCCTGGTCCGGTCCATCAACACCTCGCTGACCGCGCTCATACCCGTCGCGTCGATCCTGTTCGTCGGGGCCGGCCTGCTCGGCGCCGGCACGCTCAAGGACCTGGCGCTCGTGCTGTTCGTCGGCATGCTGTCCGGCACCTACTCCTCGATCTTCATCGCGACCCCGGTGCTCGCGGACCTCAAGGAGCGGGAGCCGCAGTACCGCGACCTGGCCGTCAAGGTGAACCGCCGCCTGGCCGGCGGCCGCGCGGCGCAGCGCGCCACCGGTACGGCAGACTCCACGGCGGCCAGCGCGACGGCCGCCGTGACCGTGGCGGACACGGCGCCCGCCGACGAGGACGACGAACCCGCGGGCCCGGACCAGGAGACCGGGGACGTGACGGAGCAGGACGGCGGCGTGACCGTTCCGGCCGCCGCGCCCCGCCCGGTGATCAGGCAGCAGCGCGTGGCCGGCAACGCACAGCGGCGCCCCGGCGCGAAGAAGAAGAGGCGGTAGCAGCCCGTGCCGGACATCGAGGCCGTGATCACCGCGCACGTCCGTGACGTCCCCGACTACCCGAAGCCCGGCGTGCTGTTCAAGGACATCACGCCGCTGCTCGGCAACGCCGAGGCGTTCGGCGACGTCATCGAGGCGATGGCGGCGGTATTCGGGCCCGTGGACACGGTGGTCGGCATCGAGGCGCGCGGGTTCATACTCGCCGCTCCCGTCGCCTACGAGATCAGGGCCGGCTTCGTGCCCGTGCGCAAGCAAGGCAAGCTGCCGTCGGCGACCTTCGCCCAGGAGTACGACCTCGAGTACGGCAGCGCCGTGCTCGAGGTCCACCAGGACGCCTTCCAGCCGGGGATGAGGGTGCTGATCGTGGACGACGTGCTCGCCACCGGCGGCACCGCCCGGGCCACGGCGTCCCTCATCCAGCAGGCGGGCGCGCAGGTCGTCGGCGTCGCGGTGCTGATGGAGCTGTCGTTCCTGAAGGGCCGCGAGGCGATTGGTGACCTCGAGGTAAGGTCACTGCTCGTAGTCTGAAACCGCGTCCAATCGTTCCTGAACTGCGGAATGTCAGGTCGCTACCCGTGGGTTAATAACCCCAAGTAGACTGGTGACCTGGCAGATGCGAGGAGCGCTTGTGGCCGGTGATGTAATGACGACCGCCACGGCCGGCGCCGAAGGGGCTGCCCGTAACGGGGAAACGGCGGACTCTGCCCAGCCAGGAGGGCATACCCGCACCGAGGCAGACCAGGAAACGGCGACCAGGCCGCAGGCTGGCGCGCCCGGCAACCTTCAGGTGCCGTCATCTCCCGCAGAGACAACCCGCCCCCCTCAGGGCATGCCAGATGGCTCCGCCCCCGCGGAGACACCGCCGGGCGCCAGCGCAACGGACACGCGCCCGCGCCCGGCTCGCCAGACTCGTCAGGAGCTTGCGCCCGCGGCGCAGCCCGCCTCACCAGGCGCCGGGGTTCGCCGCCGCCTGGCCAGGCTTGGAGCACAGCGGGGGTCCAACGTGAACCCTGTCCTCGAACCGCTGGTAAAGACCATCCGCGCGCACCACCCGAAGGCGGACGTGCGCGTGGTGGAGCGTGCTTACGCGGTCGCCGCCCACTGGCACAGGGATCAGCGGCGCAAGTCGGGCGACCCCTACATCACCCACCCGCTCGCGGTGGCCACCATCCTCGCCGAACTCGGCATGAACACCGAGACGATCTGCGCCGCGCTGCTGCACGACACCATCGAGGACACCGACTACACGCTGGATGAGCTGCGCAGCGTGTTCGGTGAGGACGTGGCGGCCCTCGTCGACGGCGTCACCAAGCTGGACAAGGTCAAGTACGGCGCCTCCGCCGAGGCCGAGACCGTCCGCAAGATGGTGGTCGCGATGTCCAAGGACATCCGCGTCCTGGTGATCAAGCTCGCCGACCGGCTGCACAACATGCGCACGCTCCGTTACATGCCGCGCGATAAGCAGGAGCGCAAGGCCCACGAGACGCTGGAGATCTACGCGCCGCTCGCGCACCGCCTCGGCATGAACACCGTCAAGTGGGAGCTTGAGGACCTCGCGTTCGCCACGCTCTACCCCAAGCGGTACGACGAGATAGCGCGGCTCGTCTCGCAGCGCTCACCGCGCCGGGACCAGCTGCTGCAGGAGGTCATCGAGAACCTCCACGCCGACCTGCACGAGGCGAAGATCAAGAACTCCGTCACCGGCCGCCCCAAGCACTTCTACTCGATCTACCAGAAGATGATCGCCCGCAACGTTGAGTTCGACGACATCTACGACCTGGTAGGCATCCGCGTCCTGGTGGACAGCGTCCGGGACTGCTACGCCGCGCTCGGCACGATCCACGCGCGATGGAACCCGGTACCCGGCCGGTTCAAGGACTACATCGCGATGCCGAAGTTCAACATGTACCAGTCGCTGCACACCACGGTCATCGGCCCCGGCGGCAAGCCGGTCGAGCTGCAGATCCGCACGTGGGGCATGCACAAGCGGGCGGAGTACGGCGTCGCGGCGCACTGGAAGTACAAGGAAGTGATGCACGCGCAGGGCCCGGCCCTGGCCAGCGGCAACCCGAAGGCGGGCGGCAAGGCGGAGGTCAAGGCGAGCCAGGACGCCGCCGAGATGGCCTGGCTGCGCCAGCTCGTCGACTGGCAGCGCGAGACCGAGGACCCCGCCGAGTTCCTCGACTCGCTTCGCTACGACCTGGCCAGCGCCGAGGTATTCGTCTTCACGCCGCGCGGCGAGGTCATCGCGCTCCCGCACGGCGCCACCCCGGTCGACTTCGCCTACGCGATCCACACCGATGTCGGGCACCGCACCATCGGCGCCAAGGTCAACGGCCGCCTCGTCGCCCTGGAGTCGACCCTCGACAACGGCGACACGGTGGAGATCTTCACCTCCAAGTCCCACGAGGCGGGACCCAACCGGGACTGGCTGAACTTCGTCAAGTCGGCCCGCGCCCGCAACAAGATCCGCCAGTGGTTCTCCAAGGAGCGCCGCGAGGCCGCGGTCGAGGCGGGCAAAGACCAGATCGCCAAGGTGATGCGCAAGCAGGGCCTGCCGCTGCAGCGCCTCATGTCCGCCGAGACGCTGCGCCAGATCGCCTCCGATCTCCGCTACCCCGACCTGGCCGGCCTGTACGCCGCCGTCGGCGAAGGCAGGATCAGCGCCCAGTCCGTGGTCGAAAAGCTGGTCCGCGCGGTCAGCGGCGGCGCGGCTGCCCAGGAGGACCTCGCCGAGGTCACCCCGATCCCGCCGAAGGCACCCAAGGTCCCCAGGTCCCGCTCCGCGAGCGACTCGGGCATCGAGGTCGAGGGCGTCACCGACGTCTGGGTCCGCCTGTCCAAGTGCTGCACCCCGGTCCCCGGCGACGACATCCAGGGCTTTGTCACCCACGGCCACGGCGTCTCAGTCCACCGCGCCAACTGCGTCAACCTGGAGCACCTCTCCGACACCCAGCGCGAGCGCATGGTCCCCGTCCACTGGGCCCCAAGCGACGCCTCGGTCTTCCTGGTGGCCATCCAGGTGGAAGCCCTCGACCGCACCCGCCTGCTGAGCGACGTAACCCGCATCCTGTCCGACCAGCACGTCAACATCCTCAGCGCCAGCGTCCAGACCACCAGGGACCGCGTAGCCCTCAGCCGCTTCACCTTCGAAATGGGCGACCCCAAGCACCTAGGCGACGTCCTAAGAGCCGTCCGCAACATCGACGGCGTCTACGACGTCTACCGCGTAACCAATTAACCACCATCACCCCGAACGAGCCCCTTGCTTCGCCACGCCCGCTCACGATGCCCCTTATTGCGTGCCGCACGCCTTTAACTGGTAATTCCATCCCGTAAGGGCAACTCTTTCAGGCGTGCGGGGGAGCGCCGGGCTTGGCGGGGTTCCCGCGCGCAGTCGGCCGCCGATTAAAACCGATCGTCGTCCGAACGCGCGCGGCTGAACCCTCGCCGCGCCCCGCACTCCCGACAGC
>CAZORE010000145.1:0-16643 GCA_964581815.1 uncultured Streptosporangiaceae bacterium
CCGCGGCGGCCGCTACGCCGAGCTGTACGGCATCCAGGCGGCCGGGTACCAGTAAGCGGGGCCAGGTGAAACACGCCACCGCTGCGGTAAGCGGGAGTCGTCACGCAGGGAGGCCGGCTCGTTGTACGTGGTGAGCGACCGGGAGCCGCTGGCCAGGACCGTCTTGATCAGGGCGCTGACCGCCGGGCGCTCTTCGGTCCGCGGGTTGGCCAGCAGGACCAGGTCGATGGTGCCGAGCTCGGGCAGCCGGTGGCCGGGGCCGAGGGTGGTGAGCTGGGCGGGCACCAGGCTTGCCGCCATCGCTGAGATGCCGATGCCGGCCGCGATGGCGCCGATCAGGCCGTTGACGCCGCGGCAGACGCAGGCGCTGCGGAACGGCAGCCGGGCGCGGTTCAGTGCGCGGCGCATCTCGGACCGGGAGATGCTCGGCGCCGGGTAGGCGACGAGGGGCAGCGGGCGGGTCAGGTCGAGCCTGGTGGACGGCGTGCCGACCCACACCATGCGGTCCCGCTTGACCAGCTGGCCGCGCTGCTCGCCGCTCGGGCGCTTGCCGATGAACACGTCGAGCCGGTCGCCCTCGAGCCGCTGGTGCAGCAGCCCGCTCTGGTCCACCGTCAGGTCGAAGTCAACCAGCGGGTTGTCCCGGCGGAAGTCGCGCAGGATCTGCGGCAGCCGGGTGAGCGCGAGGTCGTCGGAGATGCCGATGCGCAGCCGTCCGCTGGGCCGTGACCCGCTGAAGTAGGCCGCCGCCTGCTCGCAGGCGCCGAGGATGTTGCGCGCGAACCCGACCATCGCCTCGCCGTCGGCGGTCAGCGCCACGGAATGCGTGTCCCGCTGCACGAGCGTCCGGCCGACCTGCTGCTCAAGACGGCGGATGTGCTGGCTGACCGTGGGCTGCTGTATGCCGAGCCGCGCCGCCGCCCGGGTGAAGCTCCCCGTCTGCTCGACGGCGAGGAACGTCGCCAGCAGCTGGGGGTCATAGACGGTCATAACGCTCCACAATAACTGTTAGCTAAATCATAGGAGTTCCATATAAACCCCTTATATCGGAGGATGTCAAAGAAAGACGAGGACAAAGACGACCAGGAAGGCGCTCTTCGTGACTACCGCCGAAACCGTTCGGCAACCGGGAGGCGCCTTCGCGGCCCTCTCTTCGCGCAGCTACCGGATCTACCTCAGCGGCCAGAGCCTGGCGAATACCGGCGCGTGGATGCAGACCATCGCGCAGGACTGGCTGATCTTCAACCTGACCCACAGCTCGACCGCGGTCGGCGTGACCATGGCGCTGCAGTTCGGGCCCATGCTGCTGCTCGGCCTGCACGCCGGCGCGGTGGCCGACCGGCGGCCGAGGCGGCGCATCCTGCTCATCACCCAGACGCTGAACGCCATCGCGACCGGGACGCTGGCCGCCGTCACCATCGCCGGCGCGGTGCGCGCGGCCGACGTGTACGCGTTCGCGCTGCTGAGCGGGGCGATCTTCGCGTTCGACGTGCCCGCCCGGCAGGCGTTCGTGACCGAGGTGGTGCCGGAAAGCCGGCTCCGCGCCGCCATCTCCATGAACGCGGCGGTGTTCCAGGCGACGCGGCTGATCGGGCCGGCGGTCGCCAGCCTGCTCATCGTGAGCGCGGGGACCGGATGGGTGTTCGCGGTCAACGCGGCGTGCTACCTGGGCCCGACCATCGGGCTGCTGGCGCTCCGGCCATCCGACCTGCAGCCGACGCGGTCCGTTCCCCGGGCGCCGGGCGCGGTGCGGACGGCCGCCAGGTACCTGTGGCGGCGCCCCGACGTGCTGTGGACGATCTTCCTCGTCGGGATGCTCGGCACGTTCGGCCTCAACTTCCCGATCGTGCTGACCGCGATGGCCAAGTCCGCTTTCGGCGGCAACGCGAGCACCTACGGGCTCTTCAACATCGTGCTCGGGCTCGGCTCGGCGGCCGGCGCGGTCCTTGCCGGGGCGGGCACCCGGCCGAGGACCCGGGCGATCGTGACCTCGGCGGCATTGTTCGGCCTCCTTGAGGGGGCCGCGGCGCTCGCTCCTGGACTGGCCGCGTTCCTGACCCTGCTCGCGGCCATGGGCTTCGTCAACCTCATCTGCCAGGCGATGGCGAACTCCGCCGTTCAGCTCGCCGTCGAACCCGAGCTGCGCGGCCGGGTCATGGGTCTTTACATGCTGGCCTTCATCGGCGGCACGCCGTTCGGCGCTCCCGTCATCGGCGCGATCACCAGCCACTACGGGGCCCGGGCGGGCATGCTCGTCTGCGGCGCGGTGCCGGTGCTAGCCGCCTGCGTCGTGGCCGCGGCCCTGGCCCGCCGGGAAGGCCGTCCGAGCCCGGCGGCCGTCGGGGCCGCGGTTCCCTCGGCGGGCGCCGCGGGCGGCCGTTAAGGCACACCAGGCTCTTAGGGCGGCTCGTGTTCGATACGGGCCGCGGCAATGTCACTTATGTGTCTACTTGTTGACGGTTCACTGCCGATTACGAGGCCGATTAGGCATGATTGTGGCGAAGCAGTTACGTGGCGAAGCAGTTACCTGGGAGGAGGTCGGCGATGCCGCAGTCGATCATCGGGCCGCTGCGTCGCTGGGATCCTGAACGAATCGGCCCGTATACGCTCATCGGTCGGCTCGGCGCGGGAGCGATGGGGCAGGTGTTCCTCGCCCGGTCCACGGCGGGCCGCCTGGTGGCGGTGAAGACGATCAGGGTCGAACTGGCGGAGGAGGCCGATTTCCGGGCCAGGTTCGCCCGTGAGGTAGCGGCGGCGAGCCGGGTGAGCGGGGTGTTCACCGCCGCGGTCATCGAGGCCAACCCGGAGGCGGACCTGCCCTGGGTGGCCACCGCGTACGTGCCCGCGCCCTCGCTGAGCACGCTCGTGCGCGAGGCCGGCCCGCTGCCGGCGCGCGCGGTCCGCTGGCTCGCGGCCGGCTGCGCCGAGGCACTGCAGTCCATTCACGGCGCGGGGCTGCTGCACCGCGACGTCAAGCCCTCGAACGTGCTGGTAGCCCCGGACGGGCCGCGGGTGATCGACTTCGGCGTGGCCCGGGCGGCCGAGCGGGTCGCGCTCACCGCCACCCGCGCGGGTTCCGGTACCCCCGCGTACATGGCTCCCGAGCAGGCCAGGGACGCCTCGCGGGCCTCGCCCGCCAGCGACGTCTTCTCACTCGGCGCGACGCTCGTCTACGCGGCGACCGGGCACCCGCCCTACCAGGGCGAGACCGTCATGGACGTCCTCGTCCGGCTCGCCACCGAGCCGCCCGACCTCACCGGCCTGCCCGAGGAACTGTACGGGCTCGTGGCCGCCTGCCTGGAGCGCGTACCGCGGGACCGGCCGTCCGACACGGCGATCCTCGCCAGGCTGGGCTCGTTCGCGCTGGTGTCCGGCCCCGGTCATGATTACCTGCCCGACGACGCGATGGCGGTGATCGGCGAGTACCAGCGCGGCCCGCTGCTGCCGGGCGGTCCCGCCCGCGCCGACGCGGCCGGCGACGACGACACCGCTGACGAGCGGTCCATCAGCGGGGAAACGGCCGGGTCGGGTGCCGCGTGGTCGGCCAACGATGCCACGGCGCGGTCGGGCACCGCCCTGCCCGGCTTTCAGTCGCTCGGCAGCCACGGCGCGCGGCCGGGCCGGGCGGCCGGCCAGGCACGGCACCGGCGGCTGGGGCGGGCCCTCGGTGCCGCCCGGCCGGGGAACGCGCGGCGGGCGCTGATCGGCCGGGCGCTCCTTGCGGTGCTGCTGCTCGCCGGCGGCACCGGGCTCGGGCTCTTGCTGCGCGGGACGAACCCGCAGGCGGCCAGCGGGCTTGGGCCGGTGATCCCGCCGCCGTCGACGTGCCCGAGGCCGGGGACGACCGGCGCGCCGATCCTGTGCGTCAGCCAGCCTTGGGGTGACGGCAACACCGTGTTCATCATCCACGGCACCGACTTCGCCCCCAATGCCCTGGTCACCCTCACCCTGAGCGGCGTACACGCCTTGCCCGCGGCCCAGGTGAAGGCCGACGGCACGGGGATGTTCAACTACGCCTTCGACCAGGGGCATCACTTCTTCACCGGGCTGATCCCGACGGGGACGTACAAGGCGGTGGTCACGGCGCCCGGCGACGGCGGCGCCACGATCTCGTTCCGCGTCTACCCGGTTGGCAGCGTGCCGGCGCTGCCCATTCCACGGGGCCCGCCCCCGGGATGATGCGGCAGGACCGGAGCCTGTAACGCAGGTCGGCGCGCATCACGGGAGGAGCGTCAGTCCCTGGTCCACCACAGGTCCTCCTGCCTGGAGCACCACGCAGGGTCGTTGAGCAGCGCAAGGTCGCCAAGGCCGACGACCCCGTGCTCGATCAGCACCCGCACGGCCACCTCGTCCGACAGCCGGACATCAGGCTCGGTGAGACCGCGCTCGGCGATCTTGCGGCGCAGCACCTTGATGTGCTCGGCGACCCGGGCGGACAGCTTGTCGCGGAACTCGGGGTCACTATCGAAGCGCTCAAGCTCACGGTGCGCGCCGGTCACCTCAAGCGCGGCCCTGGCGATCTCCGGGGTCCGCGGCAGCGGCGACGCGGCGCTGGGGTCGGTCAGCCACGGCCGGCACCACATCAGCGCCACCAGGAAGAGCTTGGTCTTGGGGTCGAGGTAAAGCGGCAGCACGGTGCCGTCGGCGTCCGGCTGCGCCTGGTCGGCCGGGTCCGCCGCCCGCCGCGGCCGCCGGTGCCTGCCGGGGACCGTCACCGCGATCTGCAGCCCGTCGTCGAGCATCGAGCGCGAGCCGACCATCGCCGTGCCCGCGTGGACGAGCCAGCCGCCCGCCGGGTCCCCGTCTCCCTCCACCCGCGGCAGCCGGATCCGGTAGCCGTCACCCGCCACGTAAAGCGCATGAGTCTGGCTGATGTTGGCGATCCAGGCGCCCTCTGGTGTCGCGGCGATCACGCCGGCCCGCCGGGAGAGGCCACGCCCAGCGGCGATGGCCAGGTCGACCTCAGGACCTCGCCCGAATATCAGCTGGCTGCCTTCGGTGAGCCGGATGACCTGGCCAGACGCGGTACTGACGTGCGCGGCCACCGGATCAGTCTAGGCCCGGGTCCCGCCCGGCGGGCACCCCCGGATTCGGGGATGGCGCGGCCGTCGGCCATGCGGTTAGCTGCAGTTGGCGAGACGCCGAGCACTGCATTGGGCACCAGCCCGTAAGGGCCGGGGCCAGCACCGGAGGGCGGGGACGCAACTCCTGGGGGGGAAAGATCCGGTGCGATGGCCAGGCGGAGCCCGGCGTCTCGCCAGTTTCGGTACGGTGCGGCCGACAGCGGGGCCATCAGGCGCGCACCCGCCGCGCTAACTCTGCACTCCCTCAGAATGCATCTAAAGTCTCGCGAATGCGACGAAGCCGCCACGAGACTATGTACGTCTCGATGACAATGAATGAGGTATTCCCCCGGTTCCGCCCACCTAGGTTGAGGAGCGCCATGGCTCACCCTGGACGTTCTTCACACGATCACCCGGACGGCTCGCCCGAGGATGATCCGTACGCGCGGGGCGCTTACCCCCGCGATCAGTACCCGGATGGCCGCAACCGCCAGGGCGCGCAGGCGTCGGCCTGGCCGAACCCGTCCGAGCGGGGTCCCTGGCCGGGATACCCGGACCCGCCGCCCGGCAACCCGGTGAGCGGCTACTCGGTGCCCGGCTACCCACCGCCCGGCAACCCACCGCCCGGCTACCCGGTGCCCGGCAACCCGGTGAGCGGCGACCAGCCGACTGGCTCGTGGCAGCCCTACCGGAACACCGCCGCGCTCAGCCGGGCGACCAGCGCGATGCGGACGACCAGCGCGATGCGGACGACCAGCGCGATACGGACGACCAGCCCGCAGACGGCAGCCGATGCCAACTCGGGGCCCGGCGCCATCCAGACGACCGGAGCGCTCACGCCGACGGGCGCGCTCACGGCAACCGGCACGCTGCGCACCTCCGGCGCCACGCGGACCGCCAAGCCGATCGCGCCGGGCACCGGCAAGGCGCGGGTGATCCTGCCCGGCGTGGTGCTCGGCGTCATCGCGGCCGGCTTCCTCGGCGTCGTGTACCTGTGGTGGCGCGACACGCTGTTCCAGCACGGCCACGGTGCGCTGCTCATCGACATCGGCGAGGTACTCGGCCTGATCGGCGGGTACGGCGTGGTCATCCTCGTCGCGCTGATGTCCAGGCTCCCTCCGCTGGAGAAGGCGATCGGCACCGACCGACTCGGCCGCTGGCACGCCACCGGCGGCCGATGGGTCATCACCGCGATCACCGGCCACGTCGTGTTCATCGTCTGGGGCATGGCGGACGCCGCGCGCACCAGCGTGACGGGCGAGACATGGACGCTGGAGCGGGAGTTCCCCGACATCCTGATGGCGACGGTCGCATGGCTGCTGCTGCTGATGGTCGCCGCGTTCTCCATGCGCGCCGCGCGGCGCCGCATTGCCTACGAGACCTGGTACTACGCCCACCTGTACACCTACCTCGCGATCGCGCTCGCGTTCAGCCACCAGTTCGCCGACGGCGGCGCGTTCGCGCTGAGCCTCCAGGCCCGGGTCGCCTGGTCGGCGCTGTACGCGGTGGTCGGCGGGCTGCTGCTGTGGTACCGGGTCATCACCCCGCTGCGCAACGCCGTCAGGCACCAGTTCACCGTGCAGGCCGTCCGGCCCGAGGCGCCAGGCATCGTGTCGATACACATCTCCGGCCGCGAGTTCGACCACCTGCGCGCGGAGCCCGGGCAGTTCTTCCGCTTCCGGTTCCTCACCCGCGAGCTGTGGTGGCAGTCCCACCCCTACTCGCTCTCCGCGATGCCGCAGCCCGACCTGATGCGCATCACCGTGAAGGCCCTGGGGGACCACAGTGGCTCCGTGGCCAACCTCAGGCCGGGCACCCGGATCATCGCCGAGGGCCCCTACGGCGCGTTCACCCCGTCGCTGACCGGCCGGCGGGTCCTGTTCATCGCCGGCGGCGTGGGCATCACCCCGATCCGGGCGATGTTCGCCGCGCTGCCCAAGCGGATGCACGGCAACATCACGCTGCTTTACCGGGCCAGCCACCCACGCGACGTGGTGTTCAGCCGGGAACTGAACGCGATCGCCAGCGACCGGGCGGCCGACCTGCACTACTTGATCGGCTCCCGCGAGGAACTCGGCTTCGACCCGATCGACGCCGAGCACCTGGTGCAGACCGTCCCCGGGCTGCACCGGTGCGAGGCGTACGTATGCGGGCCGAGCGGCATGACCATGGCCGCGGTCAACGCGCTGGTCAAAGCGGGCCTCCCGCGCCGGCGCATCCACCACGAGTCCTTTGACTTCTGAACCCGTCCGCTACAACACCCGCCAGCGGCCAGCAGGCCGCTTCAGGAGGTTAGATGCGCCGCGCTGTCCTCGCCCTCGGTGGCACCGTCGCCGGGCTGGCCGCGCTGTTCTCGTACAAGACGTACGTGCCGCACGTCACCGCGCTCACCACGCCGATCACGCCAACGGAGTCCGCGAGCCCGTCGTTGGCGCCGACGATCGCGCCGACGATCGCGACGATCAAGCCGCCGGCCACCAAGCCGACGGCGACGAAGAAGCCGACGGTCAAGAAGACGACCGCGCCCCCCGCCCCCGTCCCGACGACGAGTGCGCCGCCGCCGCCCCCGCCGAAGCCGTCGGGTACCTTCACCGGCCAGGCGGTCGATACCAACTACGGTCCGGTCCAGGTGCAGATCACCGTGTCCGACGGGAAGATCACCCAAGCCAACGGCGACGACCAGGGCGGCAGTTCGATCGGGGAAAACGCCATCCCGCAGCTGAACCAGGAGGCCGTCCAGGCGCAGAGCGCCAACATCCAGGGGGTCAGCGGCGCGACCTACACGAGCCAGGGATACATCCAGTCCCTGCAGGAGGCCATCGACTCAGCCCACCTCTAGGCGCTCCCGGCGGCTTCAGCCGCCGATCCGCCGGGTGAACCCGGGCGGTATCACCAGGTCGTCGGGCGACAGCTCGGCGATCGACGAGCGGCCGAGCCCGAGCAGGCAGGCGTCGATGCCCGAGCGCATCAGGTCGAGGACGTTCTCCACGCCGGCCTGCCCGTTCGCGCCGAGGCCCCACAGGTACGCGCGGCCGATCATGACCGCCCGCGCCCCGAGGGCGAGCGCCTTCACCACGTCGCCGCCGCGCCGCACGCCGCCGTCCATCAGCACCTCGACCTGGTCGCCGACCGCCTGGGCGATGTCCGGCAGCAGCCGGATCGTGGCCGGGGTGCCGTCCAGGTTGTTGCCACCGTGGTTGGACACCGAGATCGCGGAGACGCCCGCGTCGACGGCCCGCTTCGCGTCGTCGACCCGGGTGACGCCCTTGAGCATGAACGGGCCGTCCCACTGCGAGCGCAGCCAGGCGACGTCCTCCCACGACGGCGGCGGCGTCTGCATCCACTGCCCGTAGGCGCCGAAGAACGTCGGCGCCGCCCCGCCGCCGACCGGCAGGTTCGGCACGGTGAGACCGGGGACCGCGCCCGTCTTCAGCCACGAGTACAGCCAGGCCGGCCGGGACAGCGCCCCCGGTGCCTGCCTGATCATCTCCTCAAGCGTCATCTTCTCCGGGATCTTCGGCGATCCCCAGTCCCGGCCGAATGAGAACGACCAGTCGAGCGTCACGATGACGCCAACCGCGCCCGCGGTGCGGGCCCGTGTCATGCGCGCCGCCATGTCATCGCGCGAGCCGACCCAGTACATCTGGAAGAACGTCTTGGGGTTCGCCGCGACAACCTCCTCGACCGGCTTGGACGCGAAGGACGACAGGCCCATCGCCGTGCCCCGCGCCGCGGCGGCCCGCGCCACGGCGACCTCGCCGTCCGGGTGGACCGCCTGGACGCCGGTGGGCGAGATCAGCACCGGCAGCGAGATGTCCTGGCCCATCACGGTGGTGGCCATCTGCCGCGTGGCGGGCAGGCCCGCCACGTGCGGGGCGAACCCGAGCTCGCTGAACGCGTCAACGTTGTCCCGCATCGTCACGCCAGCTTCCGCGCCGGCGACAAGCGCCAGGTACACGGCCTTGGGCAGGTGCCGCCTGGCCCGCCGCTGCGCGACCGCCACCGTCTCAAACCACTTGCTAGCCATAACCTCACCCGTACCCTTTCGCCCGCGCGTTGTCCCGCGCGTGGGTCAACCGCCGAAGAAATCACTGAGGGCCGGGGCAACGTCCCGGTAGCCGCGCACCTGCCGGAGGCGGCCGCGGCCGAGCCTGGCGAGGTCACGGGCCAGCTCGGGATCCTGCTCGCCGGTCGTGTCGAGCAGGATGTCCAGCCGGGGCAGCCGCGCCGCGAACGGCCGCGGATCCGGGCCCGCGTTGTGCACGCAGTCGGAAAGCAGCAGCGCCCGCGCGTCCCGGGCCGGGACCTTGGCCAGCTCGCGCCGCGCCACCTGCAGCGGGAACGCGACGTTGGTGAGGCCGCGCGCCGGGATGCCAAGCATCGACTCCACCAGCCGGGCCGACGGCACGTGCTGGCCGAAGCGGGACAGCACCGCCGCGTCCGACCAGAACGCGATCACCGCGAGGTTGTCCCTGGCCAGTTCCGCCGCGAGGGCACCGACAACGGCCGCCGCGGTCCGCGCGCGCTCGCCGCGCATCGAACCGGAAAGGTCGACGAGCAGCACCACGGAACGTGCGGTGGTGACCCGTTCCCGCACCACGATGTCCTCGTCCGCGGGCACCGGGTGCTCGGTCAGCTGCTCGAGCGTCCGGTCCAGGTCGATGTCGTCCGAGCCGCCCCGGTACGGGACGCTGGCGACCTCGCCGCGGCCGCGCCGCGCCGTCCGGTCGCCGCGGGGCCGGGGCATCGCCAGCCGCGCCGCGATCTCCCGCGCCCGGCGCAGCGTCTCGGCGTCGACCGCCCGCTGCGGGTCACCGAGGGCGGTGGTCAGCGCCCCCTGCTCATCGGTTGCCGACGGCCCGCCGCTCCCGGCCGGCGCCGACGGTATGACCGAACGGGTGCGTGGTCCCCCCGGCCCGCCCGGCCCGCCTCCGGCGCCCGACGGGGGCGTGGCCTCAAGCAGGGCCGGCTCTTCGGAAAGCTCCTTGGGCTTGCGGCGCAGGGGCCGCATGCCCGATACCCTGGCTCCTTCATCGGGCATGCCCCGGAAAATACGAGGGGTCGTCCCCCCGGGGGATGGCTGCGGGCGGGCGCGCTCGCGCCGGCGGCCCGGGTCACCGGGGCGCCGGAGCGGCGAGTCGGCGGCCATTTCTCTTCAACCGGGGGCCGCGGCGGCCGGGCCGAGGATGAAGTGGTCTTCCCAGATCTCGCGGAGCACCTGCTCGGGGGTGGCGTCCACGGTCTCATCGAGGAAGATCCGGCCCGACAACGCCACGACCATGGCGTCGTAGACGACGTCACGGTAGGCCTGCTCGGCTGCGCTGCGTTCGGCCGACTCGGGCGTGTCATGGGCGGTGCCGGGTGAAACACGCCCACGTTCCGACGCCAACTCGAAGAGCTGACCGGCGACCAGGGTCAGGTCGATCGCGCCGCGCACCGAGGAACCCTGCCTGATGTCCTCGTGCGCGCGGGTCGCGCGGGTGACGGCCACGGCGTCGGCGATCAGCCGCTCGTACCTGGCGGGCTTGAGGTCGGCCAGTGCTTGATCAACCAGTGCTTGGTCAAACTGGGGGGCGCGCAGCGCGACGATGCCGCGCTCGGCCGCCGCGTCCTGGTAGGTGACCGCGAGGCGGCAGAGCCGGTCGTGCACGGAGGTGGACAGCCGGGTAGTGCCGATGTTGTCGTACGGGTTCATCGACGCGATCACCCGGAAGGTCGCCGCGGCGGCGACCTCACCGACCCGCGGCACCATGATGCGCCGCTCGGCCATGGCGGTCAGCAGGGTGTTGACCGTGTCCTCCGGCGCGCGGTTGAACTCCTCGATGTAGAGGAAGCCGCCGTGCCGCATCGCCTCGACGAGCGGGCCGTCGACGAAGTTGTCCGGGCTGTAGTCCTCGCGGAGCACCCGCGCCGGGTTATGGTGCCCGACGAGCTTGGCCGGGGTGAGGTCGGCGTTGCCCTCGACCAGCACGAGCGGGATGCCCCACTCGGCGGTGATCGCCCGCAGCAGAGTTGACTTGCTGGTGCCCGGCGGGCCCTCGAGCAGCACGTCGCGGCCCGCGGCGACGGCCGCGAGCACCAGGTCGAGCTCCCGCTCGCGGCCCACGACGCGGGCCCTGATGCGGTCCCTGACCTCGGTCAGCGGCTCGCGGCCGTCACGGCTCGCGCTCATTCGGCTTGCACTGTTTCGGCTTGTATTCATTCCACCCGTGCTCATTCGGCCCGTGCTCATCTGATCGTGTTCCCAGCGTCGACGGTGAACTCGAGGCCAGTCACCCACTGCGCCTCGTCGGAGGCGAGAAAGAGCACCGCGTTGCTGATATCGCGCGGCTGGAGGCTCTCCACGGGCAGCGCGTTCGTGTAGATGTGACCGAGGTCCGGGTCTCTTTCGATCAGTTCGGTGAGGTAGCCGAGGCCGTTGCCGAGCGGGGTGTCCACGCCGGCCGGGTGCACGGTGTTGACCCTTATCTTGTGCCGCGCCAGTTCGTTCGCCATCGTCTTCGCGATGCCGACCACGCCGTGCTTGGCCGCCACGTACGGGGCGAAGTAGGGCAGGCCTTTGATGCCGGCCGTTGAGCTGGTAGCGATGATCGACCCGCCGCCGGCCGCGATCAGGTGCGGGACGCCGGCCACCATCGTGTTCCACACGCCGGTCAAGTTGGTGTCCAGCGTGTCCTGCCAGACCGCCGGGGTGACCTCGTCCCAGGACTGGACGGTACAGATGCCGGCGTTCGCCACCACGATGTCCAGCCCGCCGAGCTCGGCCGCGCCCTCGTCGACGAACTGCTTGAGCGCCTGGGCGTCCCTGACGTCGGCCGGCTTGGCGATGATGCGCCGGTCGAGCGCCTCGACCTGTTTGACGGTCTCGGCGAGGTCTTCCTCGGTCGCCATGCCGTAGCCGACGGTGTTGTAGTCCTTGCAGATGTCGATCGCGATGATGTCCGCGCCCTCTTCCGCCAGCCTGAGCGCGTGGCTGCGGCCCTGGCCACGGCCCGCGCCGGTGACGAAGGCGACCTTGCCTGCTACTCGTCCTGTCATGATCTCGCCGCCGCACCTCCTCACACCCTCACGCCGGATGTTAATGTCAGGCACTGACGAAAGCAATGCGCTGTGACGTGGGTCTCTTGGGAGGTGACCAGGTTGACCGAGCAGGGCGCGGCCGAGCAGGCTCGCGGTCACCGCGGGCGGCCGCGGTCCACCAGCAGGCGCGAACTGCGGCTGATCGCGCTGCGGCTGTTCTCCGAGCACGGGTTCGACAGCACCACAATCGAGCAGATCGCCGCCGAGGCCGGGGTCAGCGAGCGCACGTTCTTCCGTTACTTCACGACCAAGGCGAGCGTGCTGTGGGGTGAGTTCGAGACCGAGGTGGACACCATCAGGGCCACGCTCGGCTCGGTTCCCGACGACGTGCCGATGATGGACGCGATCCGCCGCGCGGTGGTCGCGGCGAACCATTACCGGGCCGACGATGTGCCCGAGATGCGGTTGCGGATGCACCTCATCGCGACGGAGCCCGCGCTGTCGTTCGGCGCGGCCGAGCACTACGAGGCGTGGGAGCGGGCGGTCAGCGAGTTCGCCGGGCAGCGGCTCGGCCAGCCCGCCGAGTCCCTGTACCCGCTGGCCGTCGGCCGCTCCGTGCTCGCCGCGTGCCGCGCCGCCTATGACCGCTGGTCCGCCCGCGCGGACGCGGACCTGACCCGCTACCTCGACGCCGCGCTGACCGCCCTGGCGGCCGGCTTCGCTCCCGACCGCATAGCGCAGGCGATGGCGGCCGACTGACGCGGCCACTCGGGTCCACGGCCCGAATATACCGGGCTATCGGGCCGCGACCCACGGCTACTCGCCCGGGTAGCGCAGTCCGATCTGCCCGCGGATCGCGTCGAGCGTGGCCATGATCGCGACCGTCTCCTGCGGCGGGAGGACGTCGCTGGCGATCCGGCCCTCGCCGACCAGCCGCTCGGCCTCCGCCGCCTGGAACTGCATGCCCCGGCCCTCGACGTGCGGTCGCACGTCCTCGATCAGCGTGCCGTCGCTGTCGTAGACGCGCAGCCCGGTCGGGGTGTACCACACGCTGTCGACCTCGATGCGGCCGTCCGAGCCGAGCACGACGGCGACGTTCGGCCCTTGGGTGACGCTCGCGGAGTACGTCGTCGCGATCTGCCCGCCGGGGTAGCGGAACATCGTGGCCACCTGGGCATCGGCCCCCGTCTCCTTGAACGTGGCGGTGGCCTGGATCGACTGCGGGGTGCCGAACAGCTGGGACGCGAAGGAGACCGGGTAGACGCCGAGGTCGAGCAGCGCGCCGCCGCCCAGTTCCAGGGCGTTGAGCCGGTGCCCGGGGTCGTCGGGCAGCTTCTGGGTGTGGTCGGCGCTCATCGAGCGCACCTCCCCGATCGTCCCGGCGGCCACGATCTCCCGCAGCCTGGTCATGTGCGGGAGCCAGCGCGTCCACATCGCCTCGAGGACGAGCAGGCCCCGGTCGGCGGCCAGCGACACGAGCTGCTGTGCCTGCACCGCGTTGAGCGTGAACGGCTTCTCGACGAGGACGTGCTTGCCCGCCTCGAGCGCGAGCCGCGCGTTCGGGTAATGGAACGGGTGCGGCGTCGCCACGTAGACCAGGTCAACCGACGGGTCGGCGACCAGCGACTCGTAGCTTGCGTGCGCCGCGGGCAGCTCGAAGAGCGCGGCGAACCGCTCGGCGCTCTCCCTGGTGCGCGAGCCGACCGCCGTGACGGCGTGTCCGGTCAGCAGCAGGTCACTCGTGAACAGCTGGGCGATGCCGCCGGTGCCGAGGATTCCCCATCGAGCCGTACTCTCCGCCATCTGGGCTCCTTCTCGTGATCGGGCTTGAACGCCTGCGTTCCGGATGATCAAGAGCATTATCCCGATGCGGGGCGCGAACCTTCGCGGCACCGGGCGACTCCCTCTGGCATCGGACTGCGGCCCGCCGCGGTTCAGTCGTCCAGCCGGCCGGCGTCCTGCGGGTCAAGCGACTCGGGTGACATCGGCCGGATGGCGTCGTCCGCGGCCGGGATATCGTCCTGCGGCTCCTGCCCCTGCCCCTCCGCGTTCGGCGCGGCGGAGGCGGCCGGCGTCCACTGCCTGAGCTCCACCTGCGGGATCAGCCAGGTGGCGATGAAGGCGAGCGCGGCGATCGGCACCGCGATGAGGAAGACCGTCTGGATCGACTCGGCATAGCCGGACACGAAGCCGGCGTGCACCGCCGCGGGCAGGCGGTCGAGCACCGCGGGCGTCAGGTTCGCCGAGCTGAAGCCTCCCGGCAGGCTCACCCCGTGCAGGTGGCTGGCCAGGTTGCCGACGAGCACGTTGGCGAAGATCGCGCCGAAGATAGCGGTGCCGAACGAGCCGCCGATCGAGCGGAAGAAGGTGGCACCCGAGGTCGCGACGCCGAGCTCGCTGTGCGGCACGCCGTTCTGCACGATGATCACGAGCACCTGCATGACGCCGCCCAGGCCAGCGCCGAGCACCAGCATGGACAGCGCGTCCTGCAGGACGGACGTCGTTGGGCTCATCAGCGAGACCAGGTACAGGCCGACGGTCATCACGCCGCTGCCCGCGATCGGGAAGTAGCGGTACTTGCCGGTACGCGCGATGACCTGGCCGGAGGTGATCGAGACCACGAGCATGCCGGCCATCGTCGGCAGCAGGTACAGGCCGGAGATCGTCGGCGAGATGCCGCGGACCACCTGGAAGAACGCGGGCAGGAAGGCGATCGCGCCGAACATGCTGAAGCCGACGATGAGGCCGACCAGGCTGGTCACCGAGAAGACGCGGGCGCGGAACAGGTGCAGCGGCAAGATGGGCTCCGCCGCGTGCCGCTCGGCGAACACGAACGCCACGATCAGCAGCGCGCCCGCGATGCCGAGGATGTAGATCGGTGCCGACGCCCACGGGTAGGTCGTGCCGCCGAGGCTGGTCAGCAGGATCAGCGCGCTGGCCGCGAGCGACAGCAGGATCGTGCCGA
Source organism: uncultured Streptosporangiaceae bacterium (assembly GCA_964581815.1). Lineage (GTDB taxonomy): Bacteria > Actinomycetota > Actinomycetes > Streptosporangiales > Streptosporangiaceae > Trebonia. Next base: position 15,049 of record CAZORE010000145.1, read on the forward strand.
GGTAGTCGATGGAGTGGTGTACCCGGCGCAGCCGGCCGGGCACCTGGCTGGCGACCACGATGAGCGCGATCGCGCCGATCGGGATGTTGATGTAGAAGATCCAGCGCCAGGTCAGGTTGTCCACGAAGACGCCGCCGAGCAGCGGGCCGACCACGCTGGCCAGGCCGAACGTCGCGCCGAACAGCCCCTGGTACTTGCCGCGCTCCCGGGGTGAGACCACGTCGCCGACGATCGACTGCGCGCCGACCATCAGGCCGCCGGAGCCTAGGCCCTGCACCGCGCGGAACGCGATGAGCATGATCATGGAGGTGCTGAGGCCGGCCAGCACCGAGCCGATCAGGAAGATGACGATGGCAGCCTGGAAGAAGACCTTCCTGCCGTACATGTCGCCGAGCTTGCCCCACAACGGGGTGGAGACCGTCGTGGCGAGCAGGTACGAGGTGATGACCCAGGTGATGTGCGAGCCGCCCTTCAGGTCACCGACGATCGTCGGCAGCGCGGTGGACACGATCGTCTGGTCGAGCGCGGCGAGCATCATGCCGCACATCAGCGCGCCGATGATAAGCAGGATCTGGCGGCGTCCCAGCCCCGGCAGGGCGCCGTTGCCGAGACTTGCCGCCTCGGGAAGCGGGGAGCCGCCGGCGGGCGCGGGGGTTGCTGAGGCCATCAGTGCCTGTCCTTCCTGTCTGTCACTTCTGCCACTTCTGTCATGCCTCTCGGATGGCTAGCGCCCGCTTGCCGGGTAGCGCCGTGATCTCGCGCAGCACGGAGTCCTCGGGGAATCCGTCGGCGAGCGCCTGGAAGGCCTGGTCGATAAGGTGGCCGAGCTGCACGGTCCCGCTCGTCCCGGTCCAGAACGACAGGCAGGCGCGGACCACGCTGACCGCCGCGGCGGCCAGCACTCCCGGATAGGGGTCGGTCTCCTGGTCGGCGCCGAGGCGGGCCGCGATCCCCTCGGCGATCGCCCGCTCGATCAGCGCCATCTGCGCCGCGTGCGCCGCACGGACGAGCGGGTCGGCGCGCGCCACCTTCATCCGGCGCAGCCAGTCGGCCGGGTCGCCACCGAGCGAGCGCAGATCGTCGGCCATTGTCTCGGCGTCCTGCGCGAGCACAGCGCGCAGCGCGGTGATCACCGGCTCGCCTGGCGCATGGGTGGCGACGCGCTCGCGCAGCTGGGCCGCCCGGTCCGGGTCGCCGCCGAACAGCACGGCTTCCTTGGAGGGAAAGTAGTTGAAGAACGTGCGCGGCGACACCTCGGCCGCCTCGGCGATGTCCTCGACGGTAACGTTCGCCAGGCCTCGCTCGGCGACCAGGCCGAGCGCCGCGCGGCGCAGCAGCCGGCGCGTGGCCAGCTTCTTGCGCTCGCGCAGCGAGACGGGCGGTTCCGTCTCGGGCGGCGTGCTAGCGACGGTCATGATGCAGTCACCGCAACCTTGCAGTTCGTGAAAAATTGCATTCTCAGCTTGATTGCAGTGGGTGCAACGAGGGGTCGCGGAGCTTTGTTCCCGTTATTCCCGGTGCGCTAGATTTCGTCCAGGCACGGCGTTCTGGCCGGCGTTCTGGCCAGGCACGGCGTCGGATTGCGAGGAAGCAAC
>CAZORE010000145.1:16743-18669 GCA_964581815.1 uncultured Streptosporangiaceae bacterium
CGGCGTTCTGGCCGGCGTTCTGGCCAGGCACGGCGTCGGATTGCGAGGAAGCAACGGTGGCGGCAGCAGACAGGCCCACGGCCGAGGCGGCGCCAGATCCCGGCGATGACAGCCACCTCGACGCCGGCGTGGCGCACATCGCCCGGGTCTACAACTACTGGCTCGGCGGCGCGGACCACTTCCCGGCCGACCGGGCGGCCGCGGAGGCCACCATCGCGGCCTACCCCGGCATCCAGTTGTCCGCCCGGGCCAACCGGGCGTTCCTCGCCAGGTCGGTCCGCTACCTGGCGGAGGCCGTGGGGATACGCCAGTTCCTTGACGTCGGCACCGGGCTGCCGACCGCGAACAACACGCACCAGGTCGCGCAGGCCGCCGCGCCCGCCAGCCGGGTCGTTTACGTGGACAACGACCCGCTGGTGCTCGCCCATGCCCGCGCGCTGCTCACCAGCAGCCATGACGGCGCCACCGCGTACCTGGACGCGGACCTGCGAGATACCGGGAAGATTCTCGGGCAGGCGGCGGACACCCTCGATTTCACCAGGCCGGTGGCCGTGATGCTCATCGCCGTCCTGCACTACATCCCCGATCTCGCCGAGGCGCGCGACATCGTCGCGCGACTGCTCGCCGCGGCGGCGCCGGGCAGCTTCGTTGTGATCTCGCACGCCGGCAGTGACCTGTCGCCAGGCGCGATCGCGGCGCTTGAGGAGACGCTCAACCGGCACCTGCCAGGCGAGCGGCACACGGCCCGCCCGCGCGGTGACGTCGAGTCGCTCTTCGCGGGAGCCCGGCTGCTCTCGCCGGGTGTCGTGCCGGTCAGCCAGTGGCGCCCCGCCACCGCCGATGAGGCGGCCGTGCCGACAACGCTGTGGGGCGGCATCGGCAGCAAGTGAGGCCGCCGCCCTGCCGTGCTTGCTGTGGCGCGCTCACGGCCGCGGCCGCTCCTTGATGCCGGCCGCCAGCAGGCCCGTCACCTCGGCGATGCGCGCCGTGCGCACGTCCGGCCGGCGAGTGGTCGCATCGATGTAACGGAGGTACGCCTTGCGGTAGAACTGCGCGAGCGTGTCGAAGAACGCCCCGGCGGCCGGGTTCGCCGCGAGCGCGTCCGCGATGTCCTCGGCCAGGTCGGCCCGCTGCGGGCCCTCCGGCGTGAGTTCAACGGCCACCTCGTCGCCGGCCGCGATGCCCAGCTCCCCCGCCCGTGGCTGGCCGTACGAGAACGCCCAGCCGCCGTCGCCAGGTGTGAGCGTCACGCGCACCCGCCAGCCGTTGACGGTGCCGTTCACGTGGTGCACCGTCTTGGCGCCCCACGCCTCGTCCGGATCGAACGGAACCACGATGACGGCGCGGCCGCCGGGACCGGCGGCGACGACAGCATCGAACCGCTGCGTGCGCATGGCCTCATCCTGGCATCAGGCCGCGGCAAGGACCAGGACAGGCACGGTACGAGCGTGCGTACCGCCCTGGCCCTCGGCGGCACCCGCTCGGCAGCCACCGCCCGGCGGCCACCGCTCGGCGGCCACCCGCTTTGCAGCCACCCGCGGGCCCGGCATAACCCGCGGCCCGATGCGTCGCTCCGGAATGTCGGTGGATCGCACTAATATTTGATTAGGTACATCGGAAGATCAACTCAATCGAAACGGAGGGCGTGCATGGGCTGGCATGCGACCGGGGATCCCTGGACGGGCGGCACGCCCGACCAGGAGCCGGGCCTGCCCCCACCGCCCAGAACGCCCGCCGGGTTCGACCACGGCGGCCCGTGGGCCTCCGTCACGCCGTCCGCGGCGCTCGCCGCAGCCCTGGAGCACGTTGCTGGACCAGGTGACCTGTACCCGGGCGCGGAGACCGACGCGCTGGTCGGGATCGCCCGGCAATGGGCGGCGGTCGAGTCGTGGGCGGCGGCGGGCAAGCTCGCCGCGCTGCGCGCCA
>CAZORE010000146.1:0-6583 GCA_964581815.1 uncultured Streptosporangiaceae bacterium
CAACAATGTTCGGTTCTGGACACCGGACAGGCGCTCACTGAACGTTGGAAACAGCCGATTCTGCAGGCCTGTGACCTTCATCATGACTGTTCCCACGGGTGCCGATTCCGTGCGCGGGTGATCAGTTCACCTGCTTGCCCTCGGCTGCGGATCCGGATCGAGGATCCCTTGTTGCCCAGGTGCCCGTCGTAGGTCACTGTGGAATGGGGACAGCCTGAGCGATCCCGAGGAAGGACAATCCGATGACGGACCTGGATTCCCGGACCCCGGCTGCCGGCGGGTCAGGCGTGATCGTCCTCGCCCGGGTCACCGTGGCCACGCTGCTGGTGCTCGCCGCCCCCGCGGTTTCCTTCCTGCTTACCACCGGCATTCTAGGGTCGGACAAGTCGATGAAGTTCCCGGCCGGGTATGCGGTGACGCTCATCGTCACTGTCCTGGTTACGGTGGCAGCTAGTGCGCTCGGCGCGTGGATCGCCGGGCGTGCGGGATTCGCGGCCATCCGGTTCGTGCTCGCATGGTGGGCGGTCATCAGCTTCGCAGTGACCGTCGCGGGCGTCGGGCTCGGCCGCGTGCACCTGACCGAGCTGGGAAGCGCGATCCTGGCAGCTGCCCTGGCCGGGATCGCCGCCGGACTCCCCATCGCCGCGCACCGCTGACCCATCGGACCAGCATGACCAACCCGGGACGCGGCCACGACTCCCGCTCTGCCACACCAGGCCATGCAAAGCAACGCCGGCTGGCACAGACCTTGGGAGCGGCACCGCAGCGGTGAGCGCGTCCTTGTCAGGCTGAGCATCGTAGAACAGCTTGACGGACGCGTAAGCGGCCGCCGACGACTGCGGCGCTAGCCACTCGATGAACCGTCGTGTTGATCCCCCTTGCCGCACCTAGCTGGATCGCGCGTCCTGTGAGATGGGAACAGGATGGGAACTCCCGTGCCGTGCACGAGCGATCCCGTCCGTCCCCACCGATCCCGCTAAATCCCGGATGACCTGGGCAGTTGACAGTGCTGGGCAAGCTAGCTGCAGAGTCGTCCTCGCTGGCGCCGGTCTTCAGGACCAGAGAGCGGCGTGCCGCGTCGCTGGCGGGTTAGATTCCTGTCCGCCTCGCCACCAGGACTCCCCCGCCATCGGCCGCGGCGTGCATCGCGCGTCCAATCTGAAGTTCAGGACGGAGGTCGTCGATGGCCTTGCCTTCAGGACGGCTCCAGCACGACGAGCGAAACTGACGGGAGTGGGAGCGTGGTTCGGTGCAGCAGCTCCCCCGAAATTGACGTCAGCATGCGGTTCGGGGCTCCGTGCGTCTCCAGTCCCTGGCGTGCACGGATCTGGCCGAGCGCCGGCTCATCCGGATCCTGCGGTTCCCCGAGCGACTGCCACACCGTGTGCGAGTTCGAGTGGCTGGCGTCGATGCGGTACTCGGTGAGCGCGTAGGAGGGCGCGGGAAGGCCGGTGAAGCGCAACGCCACCTCGGCCGACGCGCTGTCTGCGCTGTACTGGTCGTCGGCGTGTCTCCAGACAAGCGCCGCGACTGTTCCGTCCGGGTGAAGCGACGCGAGGCAGTCGACCTCCTCGGGCATGCCGTAGGGGCGGCCTGTGAGGTCGCCGGTCGGCCACGCTGCGTCGGAACGGGCCTCAAGGCGCTGCCTGCCGAGCTTCGCGAACAGCCGGTACGCGTTCATGAAGGGCTTTTCGATGCCGCCGGCTGTCAGCCAGGACCGGGTGCCCTCGAAGTAGCGCTCCCCTTCAAAGTAGAAGGACCACGTCGTCGCCAGCTCGACGTTGCCGTGATGGGCGTCGCTCACGTCGAGGAGCTTTTTCATCAGCTTGGCTTGGAACACGGGATAGTACTCGGTGTTCTGAAACCGGAAGTTCGCGTTGTCGTACATGCCGTGGTGGGCGGGAACGCCCGCGTCACACTCATCGATCAAGACGGGAAGCGCGGCGTAGTCCGCGAACTCGCCGAGGACAGAGAGCATCCGGTCCACCTCGAAGAGCATCTTCACCGCGGAGGGAGACTCCTGGGCCGGGGGCGGCCCCCCGGTGGGGCCGTAGGCACGCCAGGGAGTGAAGGCCGAGCCCTTCGTGTGGAACGAGACGTAATCCAGCGGCGTCGCCGTTCCGGCGCAGTGCGCGAGGAAGCCGCGCATGAAGCCGACGGCGCCGTCGCCTGCCGTCGTCGACGGCCCGCCCACGCGCGCGCAGGGCAGCACCCTGCGAATCGCCTTCACGGTGACGGTGTACAGGTCGTAGTACTGCTGCGGGGTCCCCTGCCAGTAAAAGATGTCGGGTTCGTTCCACAGCTCCCACACCCAGTGCGAGACTTCGCCGCTGCCGTACCTGTCGAGGACGTGCCCGGCCACGGCAGCGCACAAGTCAGCCCACCTCGAGTAATCCTTGGGCGGAAACGCCCACAGCCCGCTCTCGTACGCGCTGTAGAGCGTCGGGCTCGCGATCGTCGTGAAAGTGCCGGCTGCCTTGTCAGGCACCAGGGCACGCGGCGTGAATCCCAGCTCGACGAGCACGTGATGCCCGGCGCCGACAATCGCGTCGTAGGCCTGATCCAGGATGGTGAAGTCGTAGAAGGGCACCCCGGCGTTGTCCTCGTGGTACACGTTCCCGTTGCCCCAGTGCGGCAAGCTCAGGCCGCTCCCGCTGCAGAACATGTAGTGCGGGCGCACGTAGAACGGATCGGGTGAGAACTCCCCGATCGCGGCCAGGAGCCGCTTTCCCTGCGGCCGGTAGGTCCAGTTGATCTCGTCGTATCCCAGGCTTGCCCAGATCGCAGTGAGCTCGCCCCGTACAGCCGATACGTCCACGACCACCCCGGCGGAGCTGACATGCCGCGGACTCGGGTCGGACAGCGCCGCCCGGGGATGGACCCGGCCCGTACCCGAATGCTGAGAGCCGACGTCGCTCATCACACGGTTCTCCTTCCTATGGGATTGCACCAGATCTAACCGCAGGTCGCCCATCCCACAGTCCTGCGAGGACCGCGCAAGCGCCATCCTGACACGGAAGGGGTCTCGAGTATGCATGTGGCAGCTTCCTGGCCCCCTCGATGCGGACGAAGATTCCGGCGTCGGCCAGCGTGGCTCTTCGTGGCTTGATCGCAGCTCAGACGCATGCCTTGGACGCTCCGCCATGCTGGGTGCCGGCCCTTGAAGGCCGATGATGGCTCCCCGCCCGGCTCCCGGTAGGCCCTCATCTCCCCGGGTGATCCCGGTCACGACTGAGTTCGCCGAAGCGGAGATCTCCTTCAGCTCGGCAATGCAGAATGGGGCATGCGGTCGCGCGGCACTGTCACCGGGATCACGTCCGCTTCCCTGGTACCGCAGCCAGACTGACCGTCCGGGAGCGCCGCGGTTCCCGTTTTTGGCGGCGCCGGCGATATACGCCGCACCGCGTGTACTGCCGGGCGAGCGCGTTACTTGAGGGCGAGCGCGTTGGCGGGCGAGCCGATGCCGCCCGGGGAGTTCAGCGGCGCGCTGGTCAGCAGGCACTCGTACACGCCGTCGGCGGCGCAGTCGGCCGCCAGGTCCTCGGTCCACCACAGCTCCCCCAGGGCCATGCCGAACTGGCCGATGAGGATGCGGTGCAGGAAGCCCATCGGGCCCGAGCGGTCCGGCGGGAACGCTTCCACCGCGTAGGTGTCGCTGGCAACCGCCGCGAAGTGCGCGTCCCACAGGTAGCGGCACATCTCCTCGCCGTGGGCCAGCCCCGGTGTCGTGCTGTCCCGCCGGATCTGCTGCCGGCGCTCGTGGTCCTGCCCGGTGTACCAGCGGGCGAAGCCGGTGTGCAGTATGAGGATGTCGCCGGGGGCGTACTCCAGGCCGGCGCGGGCGCGTGCCCGCTCCAGCTCGTCCACGCTGAACGCGGTCGAGCTGCCCGGGTTGTAGCCCCGCCCCTCCTCCGCCGCCAGCCGCGGCAGGTCGAGCAGCACGGCCCGCCCGGCGATGCCGCGCCGTGCCCAGTGGTCGATCGTGTTGCGCCGCCCCGAGGCCACCTCAGCCTCGGTGGCGCCGTTGTAGAAGGCGTCCGCCGCGTAGCCGACGTGGCCCAGGGAATCCCACTGGCTCGACGCCTGCGGGTAGAAGTTGTCCAGCACGTCGTCGAAGCCGAGGCTGCCCGGGGCGTGCAGCACGTGCTGCCGGGGGACGCCGCGGCCGGCCGCGATCGCTGGGTCGAACGCGCCGAGCGGAGCGTTGAGCGGGAAGACCGCGCCCTTGCGGACCAGCCGCGCGGCCGCCACCACCCGCTCCGGCGTCTGCAGGTTGAGCAGCCCGACCTGGTCATCCGGCCCGAACAGCCCCCACCCGCTGCGGCCGCCCTGCGGCGCAGCGGGCAGGTCATCGTAGCGGGGAAGCCCGGCCCGGCCGCCGTCCCGGGCCGCGGCCGCCTGCAGCGCCTGCGCTTGATCGGAGTCCACTGACACCTGCCTTCCCCCGGCCACTCAAGGCCTGTCAGTGACATCATCCGGGACAGGAACCCGATGTGAACACCCATGCCCGGCACGAGCAATCCCGCCCCGTTCCCGCCGATCCAGCTAGATCCCGGGTGACCTGGGAAAACAAGATCGCTGAGCGGACTAGCCGCAAATGCACTGACCTGCGGGAAACGGACTCAGCGAGACCGCCTCAGACGAAACCGCGGTGCATGGCATGCAGAAGGCCAGGGGTTATTGGCAGCACAGGTGCTGTCCAGGCCGAGTGCGCGGGAGATTTCCGTCAGCAGCGGAGTCCAGCGCGGGCCCGGTCCCCCATGTCCCCGAGGCGTTCGAAATGGCGCCGGGCGCCGCCGGGCTCCTAAGCCCGGCGTGCTGCAGGCGGTTCGATGTTGGAAAGCTGCCGATGATCCCGTCATTATCGCTCCGAATGACCCCGTACTTCGCGTAACTTGAACGCGGGACTGCTCATCCGGGTTGGCAACTAGTCGCCATGATTGATCGTAATGAATGCCCGGAATCGGTAAATAGCCACATTCGCGGATAGCAGTGTCAGGCCACCCGCGGCGGGCCCGGCCGGGTACGCATCCGCGTCTGAGGAGGACTGGATGACGAGCGACTTCACGCGGCGGTCGTACGGCTCCTTCGGAAGGCTGGGGCCGGGCAGCCGGATCGCAGGCTACCTGGTCGAGGAGCAGATCGGAGCCGGCGGCATGGCCGTGGTCTTCCGGGCGCGCGATGAGGTGCTCAGTCGGCTGGCCGCGCTGAAGGTCATCGCGCCGTCGCTGGCCGACGATGAGGAGTTTCGGGCCCGGTTCTTGCGGGAGTCGCGGGCGGGCGCGGCGGTGCACTCGCCGCACATCGTCCCGGTGTACGCGGCGGGCGACTATGAGGGGCTGCTGTACATCGCGACGCGGTTCATAGCGGGCGGGGACCTGGAGGGGCTGTTGCGGCGCTGCGGTGGGCGGCTGGCGGGCGACCAGGCCGCCTCGTTCACCGCGCAGGTGGCGTCCGCGCTGGACGCCGCGCATGCGGCCGGGCTCGTGCACCGGGACGTCAAGCTGGCCAACATCCTGGTGGACATCGTTCCCGAATTGCCCGAGCATGCTTACCTGTCGGACTTCGGGCTCAGCAAGGAGATGTCATCAACGGGCCTGACCGCATCCGGGCAGTTTTTCGGGACCCCTGACTACAGTGCCCCAGAGCAGATCATGAGTGATCATGTCGACGGTCGGGCGGACCAGTACGCACTGGGGTGCGTGGCGTTCACGCTGCTGACGGGGACGCCGCCGTTTCGTCGCCGGGAGGCCGTAGCAACGCTGTTTGCGCACCTGCAGGACCCGGTGCCACTGGTGACGGGGATGCGGCCAGACCTCCCCGCCGCCGTCGACGGCGTCATCGCACGGGCCCTGGCGAAGTTGCCTGCCGACCGCTACAGCCGGTGCGGCGAGTTCGCCGCGGCCCTGCAGGAGGCACTGTTCCCGGGCCGGCCCGCTGACGGCCCGGACCGCGGGGACCGGCCGGCCCACGCGACGGGCCAGCCAGCGGGGACCAGGAAAGGCACGGGGCACGCGAGCGCGATTACGGCCGGCGCTGACGGTGCGGGCCACCGCGGTGGCACGCCTGGTCAGGATCCTGGTCGGGGGCGGGGGAAGGCCCGTGCGATCTGGGCTGCGGGTACCGCTGCCGTACTCGCCGCGGGCATCGCGACGGCCGTAGTACTCCATGGCCCGTCGCCCAAACCCGGGGCGGCCCAGCCGACAGCAGGCCGGGCAACTTCCCTCCGCACCGCCGGCGCGGCCGCGTCCGGCCCGGACACCGGGAGCACCATCGCATCCCGCGTGCTGGCCGGGGAGAACTACGGCCTCACCGACCCGACTGATATCGCCGCCGACGGCAACCGGATCTGGATCGTGAATAACAAGGGCAACTCCGTGACGGAGCTGAACGCCCGCGACGGCAGCTGGGTCCGCACGCTGTCAGGCGGCACCTACGCCTTCAACGACCCGTACGGCATCGCCGCCGACGGCAACCGCATCTGGGTCGCCAACAACAACGGGGACTCGGTGACGGAACTGAACGCCAGCGACGGCAGCTGGGTCCGCACGCTGTCAGGCGGCACCTACGCCTTCAACGACCC
>CAZORE010000146.1:6683-18512 GCA_964581815.1 uncultured Streptosporangiaceae bacterium
GTACGGCATCGCCGCCGACGGCAACCGCATCTGGGTCGCCAACAACAACGGGGGCTCGGTGACGGAACTGAACGCCAGCGACGGCAGCTGGGTCCAGACGCCCTCAGGCAGCGACTACGGCTTCAGCTACCCGACCGGTGTTGCCGTCAGCGGCAACCGCATTTGGGTCACCAACTACGGCCGCGGATCGGTAACGGAGCTGAGCGCCAGCGACGGCAGCGTGGTCCGCACGCTGTCAGGCGGCACCTACGCCTTCAACCACCCGTTCGGCATCGCCGCCGACGGCAACCGCATCTGGGTCGCCAACAACAACGGCCACTCGGTGACGGAACTGACCACCGGGTAACCGCCGGCTTGCGAGTGCGCCAGCGCCGCCGGCCCGGGACTCGGGGCGCTGCAAGATAGTCGCAGCTCTTGATGGCGGAACTGGTATCCGATGCCAGAGATCCGCAGGATTCCAGCCTGATAAGACCAGAGGAGGAATCTGTGGAAGCGTAGCGGAAGTCCATATCGCCACGGCGGCGGTGTTCGAGGCGATTTCCTTAGTCATCGCTTGTCCCTCCCGCCGCGTCATTGTCACCTCTGGCGCAAACGGTAGTCGTGTGGTTATCATCCGGACGGCTAAAGACAGGCGGAGTGCTGTGACAGAGATAGTCGTTGTTCGATTCGAAGGCGAAGGCTCCGGCGTCGCGGAACTCAGCTGGGGTCAGCACGAGATCTGGGCTGCCATTCAGGACAGGGGCAACTCCCTGCCGTTCTGCCGCGTCCGGGCACTGCCGCCCGGGCAGACTGTAGCGGATGTCGCGGCCAGACTGCGCTTCATCATGAGTCGGCACCAGTCGCTGCGAACCAGGCTGCGCCTCGACCTCGACGGGCAGACCCGGCAGGTGGTACACGCCTCCGGCGAGATCATGCTCGATGTCGTGGACGCGGGCGACGCCGACCCAGGCGAGACAGCGGCTGCCGTCGCCGCCAGGTACAAGACCCGGATTTTCGACTACGAGCGCGAATGGCCACTGCGGATGGCCGTGATCACGTACCGCGGCACCGCCACACATGTCGCGGAGGTGATCTGCCATCTCGCCCTGGACGCGTTCGGGCTGGCCGCACTCCACGATGACTTCGACCGCCACGATGAACGCACCGGACCGGTGACGGCGATGCAGCCGCTGGAGCAGGCCAGGCGACAGAGCGGTCCGGGCGCGCACCGTGCGCACGAGGCTTCGATGCGCCATTTCGAGCGGCTGGTCGCGCGGGCCCCTGACCGCCTGTTCCGCGAGTCGGCTGACCCGCGGAAGCCGCGGTTCTGGGAGGTCACGTGTGAGTCTCCGGCCGGTTACCAGGCGGCCAGGATGCTCGCGACCCGGCTCGGTCTCAGCACTTCCCCGGTGCTGCTCGCCGCCTTCGCCGTGGCCCTCACCCCACTTACCTCCCTCGCGTCCGGCCAGCCCGTTGTGGTGCAACTGGTAGTAAGCAACCGGTTCAGGCCCGGGTTCGCCGGTTCGGTCAGCCCAGTAGCGCAGAGCATCCCTTGCATGATCGAGGCGCCGGGCGCCCCGTTCGAGGAGGTCGCCCTCCGGACCTGGCAATCCGCGCTCCTCGCGTACAAGCACGCCTATTACGATCCGGCGGGTAAGCAGGAGGTGAGCAAGCGGATTGCGGCCGAGCGCGGGTCGGAGGCGGACCTGGGCGTGGTCTTCAACGACCGCCGGGTGCGCAGCCGCGAGCTCGCCGATTCCATCACCGGCGACGCGGTCGGCAGACTGGCGCCGATCCAGGACGAGCTGACCCGGACGAGGTTGAACTGGGGAGAGCCTCTTGACATCCCCGAGCAGAAGGTATTCCTGTCCGTCGTTGACATGGCCGACACGCTGTGCTGCGAATTGCGGGCGGACACCCACTTCGTGAGTCCGGCCGACATGGTAGGGCTGCTACGGCGCATCGAGAGCGTGCTGGTGAATGCGGCGCTCCGCGAGGGTAACGGCGGCATGAGCGGGCCGTCGAGGTAATCTACGACCGGCAGATCGGCGAGCTGCTGCTGAAGACGGGTAACATCCCCGCCGCCCGCTACCATTTCTACCGCTTGTGGCGTGCACGGCCGATCGCGCCATCCTCCGTTCGGCTGCTTGCCCGGGCACTGCTGAGGCGGAAAGCCGGTGACGGCGGATCGGCTGCCGCCGCATCAGAATCAGGATCTGCCCCAGATTATCTGGAAGTGCTACGGTAACGCGGTGGCGCGGTTCCTTATCGTCGTCCTGCCCATCACGGCCCACCTCTGGCCGGCTGTAGCCATCGGCGACGCGCTGGCTGCCCGAGGGCATGACGTGGCCATGTGCGGGCCCGGGGGCGACCTGCGCCCGCGCGTCGGACCGGATGTGACGATCTATCCGACCGGCAAGCGCTCCTACCGCGCGTACAAGGAAGTAGGCATGGCCGGCCCCGTGCGGGAGCTGTGGGACGACTACCTGATACCGCTCAACCGCTTCATCCAAGACCCGGTAGACCGCGCCGTGGCGGAGTACCAGCCCGACGTTGTCCTCACTGACCAGTACGCGCTGGTGGGTGCCGTGGCGGCGCACAAGTACGGCGTGCGGTGGGCGACCCTGTGCCTCGGGGCACTCGACCTCACTCCGTCGCCGGAGTACCTCGGCCTGCAGGACTGGGTCCGCTCTAAAGTGCGATTGGCGTGGGAGATGGCCTGCCTGCCTCCTGACGACGGTATCGACTTGCGGTTCTCGCCCTACCTGGTGATCGCGACGACCGTGCGGGCGCTGACCGGCACGGCGGCCATACCGGAACATTGCGTGCTGGTCGGGGCCGCGCTCGGCTCGCGGCGCACCGACCCCAGCTTCAGCTGGGACTGGTGGGATCCGGCTCGACGGCACGTGCTTGTCACCGCCGGCACCTTGTCCGGGCACCTAGTGCACGGTTACGTCGCGCGGATGTTGGCGGCGCTGACCCTGGAACCGTTGGCAAGCCGCGTGCAGGTTGTGCTCAATTTCGACCCGGATGCGATGCCTGATCCGCCGTCGCACGTCCTAGCCGCCCCAAAGGTGCCGGTGCTCGATCTCATGCCACGCCTGGACGCAGTGATCTGCCAGGCCGGGCAGAGTACGGTCAATGAGGCGCTCGTCCACGGTGTGCCGATGGTCGTCGCGCCGATACGCCTCGCCGAGCTTGTCGTGGCCGCCCAGGTGACGCGGGCGGGGGCTGGTGTTGCGGTCTCGTTCTTGGAGTCGACCCCGGCACAGCTCGCTGCGGCGGTGACAGCAGTGCTCGACGAGCCGGGCTACCGCGCACGTGCACGCCGGATCGGCGATGAATTCTCAGCGGCCGGAGGGACTGATGCCGCGGTCGCACACTTGGTTGCGCTCGCGCAGCCCGCCGCACCCTGATCCCGGGTTTTCTGGCAGGCGCCCAGCTAGCCCTCCGATGACCGGATAGGCGCCGGGCTGCCGGGCTGGGACGCAGCCGCCGCATAGCTACGCAACTTCAGAAGCGTGGGGACGAGGTCCGTCCATGGCTCGTAGTCCGTGTAGTCACTGCCGCAGCGGTGCAGCGCGAGCTTCTCAGCCGTGACGTCGATGCGACCGCCGTTTGCCTCGAGGTACCCGAGCATCCGCCGTGACCCCACAATGGTCGGTGGATAGGTCAGGTGCCAGTCGCCGGACGAATATGCCTGGACCCGCCGGGTGAGCCTCGGCAGGACCGAGTCGGTCCATTTGAAATGATGCACCTGCGCGAAGGCCTCCGTTGCCGGCAGTGACCGGCCGGTTAGTGCCCCATGCTGGCCAAGGTGCAAATGCACATCGCCACGGGCGAGAGTCACCTTCGACGTCACCGCTCTCACCACGCGCAGCGTCACCAGTCCGGCCAGCGCGTACTGCGCCCAGATCGACGTGGTCGGGTTCAGCGCCGGCAGAGTGCCGTCGGCAGCCACCCGATCCAGCAGGGCACCCATGACGTAGTCGTACCCACCGACCTCGCAGGCGGTGATGATGTCAGTCAGCGGCCGGTCGTAAACATGGAACTCGTCAAGGTCCGCGACGACCCACCAGTCGCTGGGATGCCGTCGCATCTGCGCCCGGATCAGATATGCGTTGAGGTCCTCGTCCCACGGACCCTGGTGCACCGCAGCAAATGCCAGCCCATGCCGGGTGAGCACGTCCTGAGCTCGCTGGAATTCCGGGTCGTCAAACGACTCGATGTGCCGGATTATGTGGAAGGACTCGACGCCAAGGCCGCGGTAATGTGCGATAGCGGCATCCAGGAGGCCGGTATCAGAGCCGACGACCGACACGAAGCGGATCGTCACGTCAGATCTCTCCCATCCTCTCTGCACTGGCACCCAGAACACGCCGACCGACGCGCTGCGCCTCGGCGGTGATCCGCTCGCGGTACCTGGGCCACAGCCCGCGCAGCCGCGAGGTGACGATCACCGCGTCCGCCGACTTTGCCGCCAGCTCGGTGCGCAGCCCGATCGCGTGGTAACCGACGTGCCGGCCGTCCGCGGTGGCCTTCGCGAGCAGGGCAGCGTCGAAGTCCAGCAGCGCGGCGGGCGGCAACGACGCCGGGATCGACCCGCCGCAGCCGAAGACCACGACCCTCGCCCCGGTCGGCAGCTCACGCAGCGCCGACTCGATCTCGGCCGCCACGTCCAGCTCCCTGGCCTGCTCGGTCCAGTCGGCAAGCATCGCGGCGTCGGCATCCGTCGTGGCCAGTTCGAGGTGGCACAGTCCGTCGGCCAGCAGCTCCACGAACGGCTCGCGGAACTTGTCGTGGAACATGCACACGTTCCGCATCAGGCTGCCAAGGTGCAGCATCACCGCGCGATCGACGGGCAGCTCGATGGTCCACGCATCGAGGGAGAGCGTGAGCGCCACGCCGTTGCGACAAAGCCGGTAGCCAAGCTCGGTGTCCTCCATTCCCCACGACTTGAACATCTCGTCGAACCCACCGACTGCCCAGAAATCCGCGGCTCGCATCGAGCAGTTCATCGTGGTGAAGTAAATCCACGGGACGGCGAACTTCATAAGGTCGAAGCCAACCCGTGCGAACTCACTGTGCCGGGTGTCCTGGAATAGCGGGTCATCCGCGTTCCGCCGGACGACTTCGGACAGGCTGACCGTGCCGAACGAGTTGGGCACCCGCTTCTTCTCGCGAAGGCCGTCATACCCGTAGCAGTAGCCGAGGACGGCCCGCCTGCCCGGCGCGGAATGCGCGGCCAGGTGCCCGCCGACGAACCCGGGTCCGGCCAGCGTGCCGCAGTCGAGGAACGCGAAGATCGGCGCGGCCGCCTGCCGGGCACCAAAGTTGCGCGCGGCGGCGCCCCGGTACCCGAGGTCCTCCTGCCAGACGTACTTCAACCGCAGCGGCCCGTCGAACGACGCGGCCACCTCGGCGGAATCGTCGGACGAGCCGTCGTCCGCGACTATCACCTCGAATTCCGCTGCCGGGAATTCCTGCGCGGCGAGCGCTTCGAGAGTTTGCCGCAGCTCGTCGCGCCTGTTGTAGGTGGGGATAATGACAGAAACCGCAGGTTCGCCCATGACAATTCTCCCGGTTTACCAGTCGGCACCGCCCGCGATCGCCCGGCGCCGGTTGCGCTCGGCCAGCGCCGTGCGCAACAGCTCGTCCAGATCCTCGTCGCTGAGCGCGTCCAGTTCAGCGTGGCGGGACAAGTCCTCGGTGGCCCGCAAATCCGGGTAAGCGGCGATTACCTCGGCCAGTTCGGCGATCGTCGGACTAACGAAGACCTGGTAAACGGGCAGTTTCACGCCGTAGGTGTCGCCGACAGATGCGACGAATCTGGTCACGGTCAGCGAGTGACCGCCGAGGGCGAACAGGTTGTCGCGAACGCCCACCGGCGCCTGGGTCTCGAGGAGGTCGCCCCAGATCCGGGCGAGGGTCGCCTCGATCGGGTTCCGGGGCTCGACGCGGCCAGCCGCCGACGAAACAGCACTCCATTCAGGGGCGGGCGGCGAGGCCCGGTCGACCTCCGCGGCCGGCGTAAGCTGCAGGCTCCCGTCTTCCCGCCACCTGCCGAGGTCGCCGGTCCGCATCGGCAGGTCGGCTACAGGAGTGCCAGGAGCGGCTGCGGCGTGTTCCAGCAAGGCCTCCAGGCAGCCCAGGAACTGGCTGGCCCAGGCCGCATCGAACAGGTCGGTGCTGTATTCCAGCGAGAGTCTGGTGGCATGGCCATCCTGACCCTCATGGGCATCCGCGTACAGGGTGAGATCGAGTTTCGCGGTCGAGGTGAACAGCACCTGCGAGCACGCGGTGATACCGGGAAGATCCAGCACAGGCGGCGTGCGCGATCCGTAGGCGAACTGGACCTGGATGAGCGGTGCGTGCGCGAGCGAGCGATCCGGCGCGAAGTCCTCGACCAGCTTCTCGAACGGGAGCTGCTGGTGCGCCAGCCCGTCCACGGTGATATCCCTGACCCGGCTGAGCAATTCGGCAAAGGTCGAATCGCCGGCCAGCGGCATACGCAGCGCGACAGTGTTCGTGAACTTGCCGACGATCGGGTCCAGCTCGGCGTGGGTGCGGCCGGCCACCGGAGTGCCGAGCAGCATGTCGGCCTGCCGCGTGCAGCGCGACAGGGTGGCCACGAAGCCGGCCAGGAACACCATGAACATCGTGGCGTTGCGGTCATCCGCCACCACGGCCAGGCGCTGGGTCGTCGCGGCGCCGACATGGATCGTCGCCATGCCGCCACCGGCGGACCGGCGGGCCGGCCTGGGGCGGCCGGCGGGCAGCGTAAGGAGCCGCGGCGCGCCGCGGAGCTGCTCGCGCCAGTAGCTCAGCTGCCGGTCGAGTTCCTCGCCCTGCATCCGGTCCCGCTGCCACACGGCGTAGTCACCGTAGTCCATCAGCAGTGGCGGCAGCGTCGCGGGCACGCCGGCCGTCGCGGCCCGGTAGACGTCGGCCAGCTCGCCGATCAGGATCTTCACCGACGATTCGTCGCTGATGCTGTGGTGCATGACCAGGACGAGCAGGTGCCGGCCGGCCCCGGCGGCGATCAGCGCCATCCGGATCAGCGGCACGGTGGCCAGATCGAACGGCTTGCGGGCCAGGTCTGCCGCGATCGACTCGGCCCTCCGGGTGCGCTCGCCCTCGTCCAGCCCTGGCGGGAGCTCGATGTGCTCGATCGGCACGGTGCCGGTATCGGCGATGACTTGCTCAGGCACGCCGTCGCGGGCGACGATGCTCGTTCGCAGTGCCGCGTGCCGCGCGACCATGGCGTCCATCGCGCGCTGGAGCGCGCGCGGGTCGAGCGGGCCCACAAGCCAGAACCCGTACGGCAGGTTGTACGTCGGTTCGCCGGGCGCGAGCTGTTCGAGGAACCACAGTCGCTGCTGCGCGAACGACACCGGGAAGCGCATGGGTGATTACCTCCGGTCGCCCGTCAGCGGCGCGAACCGCACCGGCCCGCCCGCAGTCGCGCGCTGTGCGTCACGCGATCTCGCGGCTGAAAAGCCGTGATGACAACACCAGGGTTACCGCGGCCACCAGCCCCATGACGAGGCACGCCTCCCAGACGACGGTGGCGCCGATATGGCCCTGGAAGATGGACCGCATGCCGTTGGTCCCCCAGGCGAACGGATTCCAGTCGGCGACATGCTGTATCCACAGCGGCGCGACGGAAAGCGGGATCAGGACCCCGGCCAGCAGCGCGAGCCCGTTGGATGCCGAGTTAACCAGCGTGCCGAGCGAGTTCTCGTTGGGCACTAGCAGTGCCAGGTCGAATCCGATCGAGACGCTGAGCGCCACCATCAGCGACAGCAGCACCAGGGCGAACAGGAAGTTGCCCGGCTGCACCCGCAGGCCGAACGCGAGGGCGGCCACCGTGACGACCGTGCCCTGGAACCCGACCAGCAGGACGTACATCAGCACCCGCCCGAGCAGCAGGCTGACCCGGCTGACCGGCGTCACCCGGTGGCGGGTGACAACCCCCTGCCGCATCGCGCCGAGCAGCGAGAACCCGGCGAACAGGCCGCTGTACACGCCCATGGCCGCGAACAGCGAGGGTACGTAGATCTGGAACGCGTTGCTGTAGGTGGGGACGCGCATGGCCCCCTTAAGGAACGGAGTGAACAACAGCAGGTACGTGATGGGCTGGATCAGCGTGATCGCGATACTGACGGGATTGCGCACCAGCAGCACGACCTCGTACTGGAAGATCAGCCATGTATCGCGCGCAGTTTTCATCGGTGCCGGTTTCCTTCCCTCTGGCGAAGGCCTGGGTGAGTCTCTGCTGGTGGCTCGGCGGGGCCCCTAGCCAGGTTCAAGAGTGTGGCCGGTCTTGGCCAGGAACACGTCGTCCAGGCTCGGCCGGCGGGTCTCGATCGCTCCCGGCTCGATCCCCTTGCCACTGAGCGCGCGCATGATCTGCGGGATCGCCGTGGCAGCGCTGTCCACATAGAGCCGCAGCGTGTGCTCGATGGTCTCGCAGGACTCTACGTACGGCTGCTCGGTGAGAACCTTGGATGCTTGCAGGATCGTGGCGGGCTCGGGCACGCCGGCGGTGTCGGCCGCGGCCAGGTCGACGATCACGACGTCGCCGGAGATCTCGCGCTTAAGGTTTGACGGGGTGCCTTCGGCGACGATCAGGCCCGAATCGATGATCGAGATCCGGTCGCAGAGCGTGTCGGCCTCATCCAGGTAGTGCGTGGTGAGGAAGATGGTCATGCCCTCGTCGCGGAGCCTGCGCACCTCCTGCCACATGCGAGCCCGGCTGGGCGGGTCTAGCCCGGCCGTCGGCTCGTCCAGGAAGATGACCTGGGGCGAATGGATGACGCCGAGCGCGACGTCCAGGCGCCGGCGCTGCCCGCCGGAGTAGGTCTTGATCTGGCGGTCCACGAAGTCTCCGAGATGGAAGGCCGCGATGACCCCCTCAGCGAGGGTTTGCGCGGCTGACTTGGAGACCCCGTACATGCGCGCTTCCAGCACCAGGTCGCGCCGTCCGGTGGAGTGATCGTAGGTGCCGCTGGATTGCGCCACGAAGCCGATGCGCTTGCGTACCTGCCCGGGATCGCGCCGGAGGTCCGCGCCGGCGATCGTCGCGTCGCCGCCGTCCGGGCGAAGCAGTGTGGCCAGCATCCGGAGGGTGGTCGACTTCCCGGCTCCGTTGGGACCGAGGAAGCCGAAGATCTCGGCGCGCTCCACAGAAAAGTCCACGCCGCGGACCGCATCGACGGCAGTGGCCTTTCGGCCGTGCCGGGAGCGGAAAGACTTGCGCAGGCCACTGACTTCGATCATTAGCCCCATTGCCCATCATAGGTCGAATATGACATGGCTGCAGTTCTGAAACTTTCGAGATTGTGGCATGGCTGCAGTTCTGAAACTTTCACGATTGCGCATTCGGGGTTAAATTCAATGTCACGCTATGAGGCTAAATCGAGTGCTGGGTTTACGCAATGGGTGCCGCGCTGGCGCGGGCCAGTTGCCTGCTGATCGTCGCCCCGATTCGCGCCGCTGGCCCCGGCAGCAGGATGTGATTATGGTCGATGTCCAGTTCGACCGCCTCGATCGGGCCGTCGACGAACGACCGCCAGGTCTCCAGCTTCTCGGCCAGCCCTGGGGGATTGCTGACGCAGGAGAAGAACAGCATCGGGCAATGCACGCGGCCGGGCTGGTGAGCGACCATCACGGCGATGTTGTTCTTGATGACCCGCTGCAACGCGCGAACGCGCCTGTCCGGCCACTCATCGAGGCCCAGGCCCGGCCGGCGGCGCACCAGTTCGAGCATCCGCGCCTCGGGCTCTGGATCGGCAGCGGTGAGCGCGGGCACGTACCCGAACTGCGCGAGGATGATGTTGTAGAACCTCCACGGCTCAATGCTCGCCGGGATCGCGTCGAGGCCGGCCAGACTCGAGTCCAGGGTGACGAGCAGCCCGACCTGCTCGCCGCGGCGCTCGAGTTCCTCCGCGATCGCGAAGGCGATATTCCCGCCCAGTGACCAGCCGAGCAGATAGTAGGGACCGGCTGGCTCGGCCTTCCGGATCTGGTCGGTGTAATCCCGCGCCATCTCCGCCATGGTGACCGGGAGCGGCTCGGGTTGCCGAACGCCACGGGCCTGCAGCCCGTAGAGCGGGTACCGGCCATCGACGTGCGGGAGCAGGGCCAGGTAGCACCAGCTCAGGCCGATCATCGGATGTACGCAGAACAGGGAAGGGCCGTCGCCGCCGACGCGCATCGGCATGACCGGGTCGAGGATGCCGCCCGCTGCCTTGGCGGTTGCGCGGAACGCCCGCAACGCCCGGATGTCTCCGGACTGGTAGAAGGCGTCGGTCGCGCCAGCGCGCACCGCGGGCGCGGCCCCGCCCGGCGCCGGCTGAGTATCGTTATCGTCCATCCGCGTCCCTTCGGCTGAGTAGTGTGGGCATCTTCTGTGGTTTCAGGTGCGGCCGGTGCCGGCGGCCAGGGGCGGGGGCCAGGCGGCGGGGTCGGCCAGGTTTGGCGGTGCGGTGGGGCAGAGGACGTAGTGGCGCGGGGTGATGGCGGTGGGGTGGCGGGTGAGGGCCGCCATGCAGCGGGCGTGGGCCTGCTGCGGCGTTCGGATCGTGTCGGTGGCGGCCAGGTAGGCGGCCAGCGGCCGGCCAGCGGCCGAGGCGAAGACCCGGGCGGCGGCGGGCGCGACGGCCTCGTCGACCAGGCGCTGCACGTCGGCCACGCTCACCCAGCAGTAGTCGGCCAGTACCCGGTCCGGGGTGACGGCGATGGGCTCAAGCCCGGTCACCCCGGCCACTTGCCCGGCGGCGACGTCACCGTGCGCGGCCGCCACGAGCAGCCGCTCGACGGCCAGCAGCACCGCCTCCAGTTCGGACCGCGGCAGCAGCCCGGCATCCCCGCTCCACGCGTCCAGCCGCAGGCACCCGTCAACCTGGTTCAGGCTGAACCGCAGCGGGGACCCGTTGACCGGCATCGGCCGCCACCGCAGCTCAGTCCGGGCCAGCGCGAGGCCGATCTCCTCGGGCCGGACCCCGACACCCGCGGTGAGCCCCGACCACGCCCCTGGGGCCTTGACCCCGCCGCCTGCCGTAAGCCCCGGCCAGGACCGAGGGACAAGGTAGTTGAAGAACGGGTCGTAATAGAAGCGCAGGCCTCGTTCATGCTCGATCCGTTCGTTCATGGCGGATAGCCTGGCCGCGTCGTACCTGGCGTGACGGCTCGCTTCGGCCACCCTCACCCGGGTGTGGCGGAGCAGCTCGTCGAAACTTCGCCCGGCGATCTCGACGGTGGCGACAGCGGCCTGGGACAGGGCGCCGACGTAGGTCGCCAGATAGCGCTCGAAACGGTTGCTCGACACCAGCGGGAAGACCAGTTCCCGGTAGCCGGCCCGGCGGGCGACCACCGCGCAGACCGCCGCCAGCACCACGCTGGACCGGCTGGCCCGGGTCCGCGCCGCCACCTGCCGCACCGCCATCGCCGCCGCCGCCGAGGACAGCTCCACCGCCAGCGACTCGCCGCTCGGCCGGGCGCCCGGCCGCGCGTACAGGCAACGCGGGATCCGCCTGAACTGCCCCTGCAGGTAGTCCTGCGCCGCCTGCGCCCGGGCCCGCTCGGCGGGTGCCGCCTCCAGCTCGGCCTGGTCCAGCGGCTGGTGGCCGGGCCGGCCGGCCGGCCGATGGCCCGCCCGCCCAGCCGGCCGCCGCCCGGGACCGGCGAGCAGGCCGGCGAAGTCGCGCTTGAGGATCTCGATCGCGCCGTGATCCACGGCCAGGTGCGTGAACCCGGCCGCGCAGGCGATCACCCGGTCGCCGTCATCCGGAGCGACGGCCACCACCACCCGCACCGGGCGCCCCGGATCGGGTGACTCCCGCAGCC
>CAZORE010000147.1:0-1527 GCA_964581815.1 uncultured Streptosporangiaceae bacterium
TAAGGGAAGGAAACGCCATGCACTTCGTGATCGTCCCGGGGATCAACGGGTCCGGCCCGGGCCACTGGCAGAGCATCTGGCAGGACGCGTGGGGTTCGTCGGCCTCCCGGATCGGCCCGTCATCGTGGGACGAGCCCGACCTGGCCGACTGGTGCCTGGCGCTGGACAGGGCCGCTCAGCAGCACCAGCCGGCCGAGGTGCTGCTCATCACGCACAGCCTGGGCTGCCTGGCCGCCGGCCACTGGCTGCGGCAGGCGCGGCCGGGCATCCGCGGCGCCTTCCTCGTGGCGCCGCCGGACACCGCCGGGCCGAACTTCCCGGCCGTGGAGGCGCCTAGCTTCACGACGCTCATGGCCGCGCCGCTGCCGGTGCCCGCCCTGGTGGTCAGCAGCGACGACGACCCGTACTGCGCGCCGCAGGCGGCGCAGCGGCTGGCCGCCGGATGGGGCGCCGGCCACGTCAGCATCGGTACCGGCGGGCATATCAACACCGCGAGCGGACATGGCGTCTGGGAAACCGGGCGGGCACTACTGGTCGCATTCACCGCTGGCCTCGGGCACCCGGATCGATAAGGCGCTGCCGCTGCCGCGGTCCGGGCGGCGCCACCCGATCGCGGCGCGGTCTCCCGGTAGCGGCACCGCTGCTACTTGGCCGGGGGCTGGTCGACGCGGACCATGTTGCCTGAAGGGTCGCGGATGGCGAAGTCGCGGGTGCCCCAGAACTGCTCCGTCGGTTCCTGAACGATCTCGGCGCCCGCGGCGCGGACCTTGGCGAAGGCGGCGTCTAGGTCGTCAGCTCGGAAGTGGACGCCGTTTAGTGCGCCCTTGGCGATGAGGGCGGCGATCATGTCGTTGTCGTCGGGGCTGCCGTTCAGGTAGTTCGTGAGGACGATCGAGACGTCGGGCTGGGCGGGGGAACCGATGGTGATCCAGCGGAAGCCGCCGTTGGCGACGTCGTTACGCACTTCCATGCCGAGGGTGTCGCGGTAGAACGCCAGTGCGACATCTGGGTCTTGGACTTGAAGGAAGCATGTGGAAAGAGTGAGTTCCATGACCGCAACGTTAGCGGGCCGGAGCGCCGAGTGCTTCTCCGATCCTGCTCGGCGTGTGGCTGGGACGGGTGAGTTCCTTAGCGATGCAGCCCGGCACGCTGACCAGCTCGCCGTGGTCGCGGGCCCGGTAGGCGGTCGGCGTCTCGCCCGTCAGCTGGGTGAAGCGCGCGCTGAACGAGCCGAGCGAGGTACACCCCACCGCGAGGCAGACCTCGGTGACCGACAGGTCGCCGCGGCGCAGCAGCGCCTTCGCCCGCTCGATGCGCCGGGTCATCAGGTGCGCGTAGGGCGTCTCACCGTAGGCCGCGCGGAACTGCCGCGAGAAGTGCGCGGGCGACATGAGCGCGGCCCGGGCGAGCGCGGCGACGTCGAGCGGGCGCGCGTACTCGCGGTCCATCAGGTCGCGGGCGCGGCGCAGGTGAGCGAAGTTGGCGAGTTGCTCAGGCGTCACGATGCCAGGGTAACCGCCGGCCGGC
>CAZORE010000147.1:1627-18200 GCA_964581815.1 uncultured Streptosporangiaceae bacterium
CGGCGCCTCACCTCACCACCGTGAGGTAAAGCCACGGGCCGTCCGCGCTGAGGTTCGCGAGGTCCCGCGGGCCGCGCACGTAGTCGGCACGGATCCGGTACCGGTCGCCGATCGCCTGGGCCAGGTTGAACGGCGCGCTGTCATGGCTGCCGCTGTCCAGGGAGTCGCAGCCGTAGGCGGTGTCGTCGTCCCAGCCGGCGCCCGTGTCCCACTGCTCCGTTTCCGGTTTGAGGCACTCGCCGCGCTTGTTCGGCGAGACCGCCGCGTGCAGGACGAGCAGCTTACTGGCATGGAAGACGTAGTAGGCGGTGCCGCCGACCCTGGTCCTCGCGTAATAGCCGGAGATCCCGTCCGCGACCCGGGCCAGCGCCTGCACGGTGCGGCTCGCCCTGGCGGGAGCGTCGCGCGCGTCGCCGCCGAACGCGACGGTGAACGTCGTGGTCCTGGTGAGGCGGAAATACGCCCGCAGCTTCCCGGCGGAGTTGACCTTGCCCCGGTGCCATAGCCACTCGCGCACTCCGACGGGCGCGGCGTAAATCGCGACCGTCCGGTTCGCCCGTGTGCGGCCCAGGCTGACGGTGAGCCATACCCGGCTCGCATAGACATAGGTGGTCGCGCTGGTTTGGATGGAAAGCGCCGGCGCGGTCTTCCGGGCGAGGACCGCGGTAGTCACCGGTGCGGGCCGGGGCAGCGTCGGCCCGGTCAGCGCGGCCCGCGTCGCGGCGCTGACCGTCACCGGGCGGCTCGCGGCGTGCGTCGTGGTCAAGGGCAGGGCGGTCAGCCCGAGCGCCCCGGCAAGCGCGCAGCCGAGTGCGATATTCCTGGAGCGCACGGCGACTCCATTCCTGGGAAGCCCTTCTGGAAAGTGATCGAAATCGATTATCCAGAACGTGCGCAGGTGACACCCGTAGCCTCGCCGGTTTTTCAGAAGACGGTCTCCGGGTCGGCGCCTGACCATGCCGCGCGGAGCAGCGCCCGCAGGTCAGCCGCGGTGACCGGGCGCGGGTTGGACGGGGGGACCGACGGCAGGATCGCCTCGGCGGCCTCGGCGATGGAGTCCTCGGCGAAGCCGTAGTCCGCGAGGGCCCGCGGCGCGTTCAGTTCCCGCTTGAGCGCGACCAGCCCGTCAAGCGCGGAGGTCGCGCCAAACGCTGCGGCGATCCGCCGCTCGGCGTCGGGTGCCGCGGGGCCGTTGAACGCGAGCACGTACGGGAGCACGGTCGCGTGCGTCTGGGCGTGGGGCAGGTTGTACTTGCCGCCGAGCACGTGGCAGATCTTGTGGTGCAGGCCCGAGCCGGCCGACGCGAACGCGGTGGCCGACAGGTACGCCGCGTACAGGGCGTGCTCGCGGCCGTCGAGGTCCATCGGGTCCGTCACGACCCTGGGCAGCCCGACGGCCAGCGACCTGATGCCCTCCGCGGCGAACGCGGCGTTGACCGGGTCGGCGTTCGGCGCCCACATCGAGTCCACGCAGTGCGCCAGCGCGTTCAGCCCGGACGCCACGCTCATCTCGACCGGCAGCGACATGGTGAGCGCGGCGTCGTAGACGATGACCTTGGGCAGCACCCGGTGGTCGGTGCCCGTCGTCTTCTTCGCCCCCTCGGTGAGGCCCCAGACCGGCGTCGCCTCCGAGCCCGCGTACGTGGTGGGGACCGCGACGATGGGCAGGCCGGTGGTCAGCGCGACCGCCTTCGCCAGGCCGGTGGTCGAGCCGCCGCCGACGCTGACCAGGGCGTCGACGTTGTGCTGCGCGGCCGCCTCCCGCGCCCGGTCCGCCACCTCCACGGGCACGTGCATCACCACGTCGTCATGGCGCAGCGCCACCGGGAGGTGCGTGGCGATCGTGTCGGCCAGGTCCGACTCGGCGGGGGCCGCGATCAGCATGACCCGGCTCGCGCCCAGGTTGCCAATCTCGTTGCCCACGTTGGCCGCCGCCTCTCCGGAACCGAAGCAGACGCGCTGTGGCAGGGTGTCATGGACGAACCGCATGTCCTCTATCTTCCGCTATCGCCGGCCCGCCCGGCGGGGCGGCTCTGCGAAACGGCGGGGGCGTTGAGGTGCTGCGGTCGCACGGCCCGCGGCATTAGTCTTGCGCCATGACGGGCAGCCCGACAGGTTACGGTAACGCGCCGGCGCTGCGCGCCTGGCTGTACGAGGTCAGGCCGGACGGGACAAGCCACCCGATGGGGGCGGCGGGCGCCCGGGCGGCGGCGGTCGTCGACCAGGGCGGGACCCTGCACGTCTCCGTCGAGGGCGGACAGAACACGCCGACCAGGAAGTACCTCAAGGCTCCGCCCGCCGAGGGGATGTCATCGGACCCGGTGACGGTCAGCATAGACCAGCGCACCGGCTGCTGGATGATCCAGAACAGCGGGCGCACGAACACGCTACGGGTCCAGCAGTACGGCCTGTCCGCGGTGCCGCTCCGTCCGCAGACGTCGATGCCGATGGCCGGCCAGGACGTTGCGGTGTGGATTCCCGTGGTGCCGCACGGGTCGGTGCCAGGCAAGAGCGAGAGCTTCCGGCTGCTGATCCTCTCCGGGACCGAGAGGCAGGAAGGACCCGGGGCGACGAGGCTGATCACCGCGCCGCGGCGGTACCTGTCCGACGCCAAGCAGGAGGCGCTCATCGCCTACTTCGGCGATCACCTGTCCTGGCCGCCGTTGCCCGCACCGCACGTGCGCCAGCAGGCGGAGGTAGAGCGGATCGCCGTGCAGTACCGGCTGGCCAAGGAACCGTCGCCGGAGCGCTGGGCGCGAAACCGCTTCGACGTGCTCGCGGGCCGGGACGGCCTGTTCAGGGACGCCGACTGGTTTCCGCGGCTCGGCGGCCCCGACCGGACCCTGGCCAACCACCTGGCCGCTTTCCACCGCCTGGTGGAGCTGCGCACCATCACCCTGCGGCGCGTGTTCGAGTGGGCCGACAAGCATGACGTCGCACCGTACCTGCTCATCGACAGGCAGCTCGTGCAGCCTTAGGAGCCTGCTTTTCCTCGGGAGATATCAGTGGCGCGGGCCGGAGCACGACCGCCTAGCTAGGCGATCCGGAGGCCTACCTTGGCTCGCCGCATCACGTTGGAGGCCCGGGAGACAGCCCGGTCCAGGCGCAGCGGCAGCGAGTCTTGGCCGCTGACCATGAGGCCGAACCGCTCCATGGTCGTGGTGCGCTGGACGGTCAGCCGCGGCAGGGTGAAAACGTCGGACCCGCTCGTGGCCACGGCACTGCTCACGGCGTAGGCGTAGGCGTAGTCGGCCTCGCGGGCCGCTCGCCGCACCTTCTTGTTCCAGAGGCCGAACGGGTAGGCAAGCCCGGGGACCGCGAACCCCAGCTTGTCTTCAATCATGCGCTTGGGACCCTCGAGCTCGTCGCGCAGCTTGTCGTCCGACAGCCGGTCGAACTCCGGGTGCCCCTGGGAGTGCGCGCCGATCTCGATCCCGGCCTCGGCGATCTCGGAGAGCTCGCACCAGTTCAGCATCCGTCTCGACCCGAGCATGGTGTCGACCCACCCCGTGGTCTGGAAGAGCGTGGCGGTGTGGCCGTACTGCTTGAGTAGCGGCAGCGCCCGGCTGTGGAAGTCGGCGTAGCCGTCGTCGAAGGTGAGCACCACGGGACGCTCTGGTAGTTCTCCCGCGCCGTCGGCCAGGATCTTCGCCAGGGCCCCGGCGGTGACCGCGGTGAAGCCAGCGTCGCGCAGGTAGGCAAGCTGGTCAGCGAAGGCCTGGGGAGCGACCGCTAGTCCGCTAGGGGTCGCCGTGACGTCCGCAACCTCGTGATACATGAGGACGGGGACCTTGAGTGATGCAACCGCGGCCATGCACCGAACCCTTCAGCGGCATATGTGTGGTCTCTGCACACCTTCTGTAGCTCACGATCCTACCCGCTACGGCCGCCGAGCGGAGTAAGAAGATGCTGCATTTCTTTAGATTCTCTTAGTAACTTGTGAAGACTCTCTGCCGAAGGAGGCGACGAGCCCGCGTGGAGCCGCCGGGCTTGCGCAAGACCGGGCATCCGCCCGCACCGGAGGGGTGATCCTCCCGGAGAGGTGAGGGTCAGCCTACTCCTGACCGCTATTTCGACGGTTGCGGTAGGGCGAGCGGGTGGCCGGTGGCGTGCCACACCGCGGCCGTGAGGCCGGCGAGCAGCAGCGGGAAGACGACCCAGGTCTCGCAGAGTTTCGCCGTCGTGATCTGCAGCGGCCGGGGCAGCAGGTGGAACTCGTGCATGCTCAGCGGCCAGAATAGCGGGCAGCCGCCGTGGGTCAGCTCGTCGCCCGCGATGTGCGCCGCGCAGCCGAGCGCGGTCGCCGCGGCGAGCAGCGGGAGGTGCCAGGACCCCACCGGCAGCTGCGTGAGGTCCGCCCCGGTGAAGCAGGTGACGAGCGCGGCGCCGATGCCGATCAAGTCACCGAAGTGCCCGCCGATATGCAATGCGCGCAGCGCGGCTGAGTACAGCAGCGCGAGCACGATGGCGGCGGGCACGATGTGCCAGGAGAAAACAATGTGCCCGCTGGTGGTCGCCTTGGGCTCGGAGAGCTGGAACAGGCCGGCGCCGTAGGTGGCCGCGGTGAACACCATGATCCCGAGCAGGCTGTGCGTGCCGTGCCGGTGCCCGCCGGAGAGCTTGTCCACCAGCCAGGCGAACCACTCCGTCAGGAAGCCGAACGACCGGGAGATGGTCGAGTCCGGGTGGTCGATGTCCGGCAGCACCCCGGCGCCGGCGGTGAGCACCACGCCCGCGGCCAGGTAGGCCTCGTGCACGTGGAGCGTCGGCGCCAGCGCCGCGAAGACGACCGCGCCGCTCAGCGCGTGATCCCTGCCAAGCATCGCCGACGCACTCCCGGGGAGACAGAGAACCGGACGCCCGCCGGGGGGCGCCCCCCGGGTGACAACTGCGTGGCAAGCCTCCCATACTGGCCCGCCGCGTTGGCGGCGCCACGCGGGCCGGCGGGCCCGCAAAGGCGCGCAGGGCGGCCCAGGCGAAGCCACCCACCGTTCTGAATGGCGGCTTTCCTGACCGGCTGATCACGTGATTCGTTACCGTCTGGTCAAACGCCCCATATGCGACGAGCTTGGCCAGTACGGTAGCGACCGGAAACCTTGTTCTTCTCTCATACCTCTAAGGAGGCTCCCTTGGCCACGCTGCAGGACCTGCTTCTCACGCCCGAGAACGGCCCGCGCCTTACCGCCGACACCCAGGCGCTCGTTGACGGCGAGATCTCAAGCAAGGGCATTACCGCTGCCCCGCTGAAGGGCGCCTACAAGGTTGTCACCGCCTTCGCTCCCGGCTATTACCAGCAGGTGATCGAGGCGATGCTTCCTGGGATGGTCCACCAGCTCGAGCCGTACTGGGCCGACTTCAGCACGTCCGGCGGCGCCGACTTCGGCGACTACCTGGCCAAGCGCGGCCCCGAGGTGTCCGAGGCGCTGCTCACGGTGACCGATGGCATGGCCCAGAACTCCGGCCGGGCCGCGGTTGTCAAGGCGTACCAGATGGTGCGCGGCGGCGCCGGCAAGAACATCGAGACGGCGCTGCCCGCGCTCGGCGCGATGGTGCAGAAGTACGCCTGATTTCCGGAAGGTACCGGAACGCCTAAGCTGCGGGAGCTTCTCCCGCAGCTTTTGTGCGCTTGCGGCAGGTTCGACGTGATGGCAGCTGTGCCCGCCGGATCCGTCGCAAGCGCATACGGGGGCCGGTAGACGGGCCTAGTAGATGACGTAGCCGACCGCCGCCAGGCCCGCGTCGTTGCGGCGGACGGACACCACGCCGGTCTGGGCCGGGTTGGGGAAGGCGAGGACGGCGAGCCCCTTGGCTCCGTCGACCACCACGTCCGCGTGAACGCGCCAGGCCGTATCGAAGAAGGCCACGCGCAGCCGGGCGACCGGTTGGTTCTGCGCGTGGTTGTCGACACCTAGCGCGATGTGATGGGCCGTACCCGGCGGGACCGGGATCACGGTGAACGCGCCGCTGCCCGTGGTGAGCTGGCCTGACTGCAATTCCGCCTCCGTGACGGTCGAGTCCGTGGTGGTCGTGAAGAAGTCGCCGGCCAGCAGGGACTGGTCGAGGATGAGGCCCATCGCGCTTGACGTCCACTGCGTGCCGTCCGCGTCGATGCCGAGTTGACCGCAGCTGCCCGGGCCGCAGATGTGCTCGCCGACCCCGTAGTGCGCCGTCCACAACCGGGTCCGCGCGCGGGAGATCCCGGCCTGGCTCAGCACCGGCAGGATGGCGCCGTTCATGGTGGAGGCGCTGGCGTAGATGACCGGCCGCGTGATGCCGCGCTGAAGCTGCCTGGCGTACCATCCGGGAATCTCGGACGGGACGGACGCTCCCGCCTCGACGTCGAGTGCGTCCGCGTTATTGGCGGCGAACAGCGCGATCGACAGGTGCTGCGCCTTGGGGAAGGCGCTCACGATGTAGGCGTAATTCGGCTGGTTGCCGAGGCTGCCGTCGACGTAAGCCGCGTACGCGGCCGCACCGGAAGGAAACTGGTCGTTCAGCGCCGTATCGAACATCGTCATCCCGGCCACAAGGAAAAGGTAACGCCGGGAACGCCGTCCGGTGTGCCGGTTTGCTCCGGAATGCGAGCGTGGTCACCGGGACACGGCAAAACGGACCGCCGGCCACCTGATGATGGCCAGCGGTCCGCATTAGCCCGGGTAGCCGCGCCGCGGCCGGGTCCTCGCGGGAGGCTCGGCCGCGGCGAGCCGGCTCAGCCGGACCGCGTGCCGCAGTTGGCGCAGAACTTCGCCGCGCCTGGCATCTCGTTCCCGCACTCGGTGCAGTGCTTGACGGCCGGGGCGACCGGCTGGCCGCAGCCCATGCAGAACTTCGCGCCGGCCGGGGTCGGCGTGGAGCAGGACGCGCAGGCGGGCCCAGCCGCGGTCGCGGGGGCGGGGGCGGGTGCCGCCGCTGGGGCGGGCGGTGCCTGCGGGGCCGGCTGCTGTTGCTGCTGCATGGCCCCCTGCATCATCCCTGGCAGCATCAAGCCGGCCCCGAGGAAGGCGCCCTGAGTCGCCCCGCCGCCCTGAGCCATGCCCTGCCCGGCGCCGAGCGCCATCTCACCGGCCGCGTACTGCTGGAAGCCGCCGGCCAGCTGGGAGTAGGAGGTGTCCTTGGCGAGCTGCTTGAGCTGCTTGGCGTCCTCTTCGGCCAGGTTGATGTCGAAGTTGCCCATCCGGGTCAGCGCGATCCCGTATGCCTCGAGCTGGCCGTTCGACGAGGTGAGCGCGGCCTGCTCGATCTCCGGCGAGTGCACGGACAGGCCGAGG
Source organism: uncultured Streptosporangiaceae bacterium (assembly GCA_964581815.1). Taxonomy (GTDB): domain Bacteria; phylum Actinomycetota; class Actinomycetes; order Streptosporangiales; family Streptosporangiaceae; genus Trebonia. The sequence continues at coordinate 8,896 of CAZORE010000147.1, forward strand.
ATCGGCCACCCGTTGGCGACCACCTGGGTGGTGACGTTGGTGCGGAGCACCTTGAGCAGTTGCTCGCTGACCCACCCGGCGATCCGCTCGTTGTCGGTCACGTCGACGGTGGCGGTCAAGTTGGTGATCAGCCGCGCCGGGTCGATGACGCGCATCGCGTACTCGCCGAAGACCCGCAGCGTCACTACCAGCCCGGTGCGCGGGTCCTGCACGTCATCGACGCGCCCGCCGAACCGGAACCCGGTGTACTCGCGGGTGCCGACGAAGTACAGCTCGGCCCGGTACGCGTTGCCGCCGGTGGCGAAGTCGATGAGCGCGCCCAGGCCCGGGATCTCATCGGCGTCGATCGGGTGCCGGCCTGGCCCCATGGTCGCCGCGATCTGGCCGGTGTTGACGAACATCGCCACTTCGTCGGCATTGACGATCGCGTGCGTGAAGCGACGGATCGTGACGTCGGGCCACTTGAAGACGATCTGGCCCTTCTTTTCATCAGGTACCGCGATAAATTCCCGCGAGAACAGTGCCATAGACGAAACGATACAGCTTAGGACCAAGTAAGGCCGTCTGCCGCGTAAGGATGCTCTGAACTGCTATGTTCTCGTCCTGTGGAAGCAATCCAGTGCGGGTGGTGTAAGGCACAGAATCAGCCAGGAACCACCACATGTATGACATGCGGCGCGCCGCTTGATGTCCGTGACAAGGTAAGCGATTCCGGTTGGCGCGAAGCGCCCCGGCTGCGGGACATGACCGAGTTCAAGTTCTCGGCGAGCACCTGCCAGGTAGAAGGCGAGCTGGTCCCGGTCGCGGAGATCAACCTCTCGCCGCAGGATGGCGTCTACTTCGAGCACCACATCCTGCTGTGGAAGGACGAGTCGGTCCCGCTGTCCTCGATGCCGACCAACGGCCCGCGGCGGAGCATCATGGGCGGCATGCCGCACATCGTCACGATAGCGAACGGCCCGGGCCGGATCGCCTTCTCCAGGGACGCGCCGGGCGAGATCGTGGTCCTGCCGCTGCACCCCGGCATGGAACTTGACGTGCGCGAGCACGCGTTCCTGCTCGCCTCCCACTCCATCAACTACTCGTTCGTCCGGATCAAGGGCCTGGCGAACCTGCTGCACGGCGGCACCGGCATGTTCGTGGACCGGTTCGTCACCCAGCAGTACCCTGGGCTGCTCCTGCTGCACGGCAACGGCAACGTCCTTGAGCGGACGCTCCGCCCAGGCGAGAAGATCCTGGTCGAGCCGGGCGGGTACCTGTACAGGGACTCCACGGTGACCATGAATACCGTGCAGATGCCGCTGAAGACCGGCATGTTCGGCAGGCACTCCATGTACCTGGCCGAGATGGTCGGCCCCGGCCGGGTGGGCATCCAGTCGATGTACCACCACCACGGATCCGGCGAGTAACCGGCGATGAACACGTACGTCTGCCAGTACTGCCGGCAGCCGAGCGATCCGAGCCAGCGTTCCTGCCCCCTGTGCGGTGCCCCCGTCGACATCACGAAAAGCATCAGCGACTCCGGCTGGGTCGAGCAGCCGCCGATCAGGGACATGGCGAAGCTGCAGTTCGGCCAGTCGCACTGCCAGATCGCAGGCACGACCGTCCCGGTCGCCGAGTTCAACCTCGCGCAGAACGAGATGGTCTACTTCTCGCACCACGTCCTGCTGTGGGCGGACCCGACCACCCGGATGCAGAGCATGTCGATGCGCGGCGGCTGGAAGCGGATGATGGCGGGCCTGCCGCTGGTCATGGTCGAGGCGCACGGCCCAGGTCACGTCGCGCTGTCGGACAACCACGCGGGCGAGGTCATCGCGCTGCCGCTGCAGCACGGCCAGTCGATGTGGGTGAAGGAGCACCGGTTCCTCACCGCGACCGGCAACATCCGCTACGACTGGGGCGACAACGACGTCTGGTACATCACCGGCGACTCCGACGAGCAGGAGTGGCATTACCCGATGGGACAGTACGGCGACATCTTCACCGCCGCCGACCGCCCCGGGCTGCTGCTGCTGCACGGGCAGGGCAACGTCTTCATCCGCGACCTCAAGCAGGGCGAGTCACTGACCGTCCAGCCGAGCTCGCTGGTCTACCGTGACATTTCCGTCCGGGTCCACCTGCACCTGGAGTACCCGAGGAACCGCGGGTTCACCTTCTGGCGGAGCACCTGGGACTACCGGAACGTCATGATCAGGCTCACCGGCCCCGGCCGGGTCGCGGTCCAGTCCATCTTCGAGCGGCCCGAGGAGATGGAAGCGATCAGGAACCACTCCTACGCCACCCGGCGCCGCTGGTAGACCGCGGCGCCGCGGGGTACGCAGTCACCGTGAACCTTCCTCCTCGCGCCGCTGGGCCCGCCTCCCCGGCTGGCCAGCGGCGACAGGATGAGGAAGGTGCACGGGACCGGCTCGCGGAGTACCGGGGCAAGCGCGACCCGTCGCGTACCCCGGAGCCTGTCCCGGCTGACCCGCCAGGCACGGGCACGGCCGGGGCCGGCCTCTTCGTCGTACAGGAACACCACGCGCGCCGGCTGCACTGGGACTTCCGGCTGGAGCGCGACGGCGTCCTGGTGTCCTGGGCGCTGCCCAAGGGCGTGCCCGACGACCCCGCGGTGAATCACCTCGCGGTGCACACCGAAGACCACCCGCTCGAGTACGCCGGCTTCCACGGGGAGATACCGCGCGGCGAGTACGGCGCGGGTCCGGTCACCATCTGGGATCACGGCACCTACGAGGTGCTCAAGTGGGACGAGCGCGAGGTCAAGGTCATCCTGCACGGCTCGCGGTTGACCGGCAGCTACGCCCTGTTCGCCACCGGCGGCAAGAACTGGATGATCCACCGCGACCGGCTGCCGTTGCCCGTCGGCCTGACGCCGATGCTCGCCGTGCCCGGCAGCCCCCCCGCCCGCGGCCTTGACGACTGGGGGGTGGAGTTCAAGTGGGACGGCGTCCGCGCCCTGGCCTTCATCGAAACCGGCCGCCTGCGGCTCGTCTCGCGCACCGGTAAGGACATCAGCGCCACGTACCCGGAGGTGTCCGGGCTCGGCCACGCCGTCGGGCGCAAGCAGGTGCTGCTCGACGGCGAGATCGTGGCCATCACCGGCGGCCGCCCGGACTTCGAGGCGCTGCAGCCCCGGATGCACGTCTCATCGCCGGCGCAGGCCGCCCGTCTCGCGGAGCAGGTCCCGGTCACCTACCTGGCGTTCGACGTGCTGCAGCTGGACGGCCGCCCGCTTGCTGGCCTGCCCTACGCGCAGCGCAGGGAAGTGCTTGAGTCGGTCATGCCGAACGGAAGCGGCTGGCAGTGCCCGCCCATGTTCCCCGGCGAGGACCTGGATGCCGTGCAGGCCGCCTCGGTCGCCAACGGGTTCGAGGGCGTGGTGATCAAGCGGCTCGACTCGGTCTACGAGGCTGGCGCCCGGTCGGGAAGCTGGCGCAAGCTGAAGAACGTGCTCGGCCAGGAGGTCGTGGTGGCCGGCTACAAGCCCGGCCAGGGCAACCGCGCCGGCCTGATCGGCTCGCTGCTCATCGGTTACTACGGAACGGGCGTCGACGGGCGGCGCGGCCTGCAGTACTGTGGCCACGTCGGCACCGGGTTCACCGACGAAACCCTGCGGATGCTGACCAGGCGGCTCGAGCCGCTGCGGCGGCCGGACAGCCCGTTCGACGGGCCGGTTCCCGCCGAGTATGCCCGGCCCGCTGTCTGGGTAGAGCCCCGGCTTGTGATCGAGGTGGTATTCGACCGCTGGACCCGGGCGGGCCGTATGATCGCCCCCGCGTACCAGGGTCTGCGCGACGACAAGGACCCGGCTGGCGTAGTAAGGGAAACCTAGACCCCCGGAGGCGGTACATGCCCGCAGGCGACAAGATCGCGGTCCAGGTGGACGGCAGGGACCTTACCCTGACCAACCTGGCCAAGGTGCTTTACCCCTCGGACGGCTTCACCAAGGCCGAAGTACTCGACTATTACCAGCGGATCTCCCCGGTGCTGCTGCCGCACGTCGCGGGGCGCCCGATGACACTCAAGCGGTACCCGGACGGAGTCAACGCCGAGTCCTTCTTCGCCAAGCACGCGCCCGCCGGGCTGCCGGACTGGGTGCGCACCGGGGAGATCGAGACCAGCAGTTCCCGGTCGAAGTCGCCGGGCGAGCCCGTCGAGTACGTGGTAATCGACGACCTGCCGTCGCTCATCTGGGCGGCCAACCTCGCCGCGCTCGAGCTGCACGTCCCGATGTGGCGCTTCCCCGACCACGGCGAGGGCTCACGGTCGGCTGCGCCAGAGCACGGCTGGACTCCCGACCTGCTCGTCTTCGACCTTGACCCGGGGGCCCCGGCCAACATCACCGACTGCTGCCGGGTCGCGGAGGCGCTCAGGCCGGTGCTCGCCGAGGACGGCCTCGACGCCCTGCCGAAGACCTCGGGCGGCAAGGGGCTGCAGCTGTACGCGCGGATCGCCGACCGCGGGCTGACCGCGGAGCAGGCGAGCGCGCTGGCGAAGTCCTTCGCGGAACGGCTGGAGCGCGAGCTGCCCAGGCTGGTCGTCTCGCGGATGACGAAGTCCCTGCGCACCGGCAAGGTCCTCATCGACTGGTCGCAGAACAACGGCTCGAAGACCACGGTCGCGCCCTACTCGCTGCGGGCCAGGGAGCACCCCACCGCCTCCGCGCCGGTCAGCTGGGACGAGGTGGCCGCTTGCCGCGCTCCCGAGGACCTGTTCTTCACCGCGCACGACGTGCTCGCCCGCGTCGCGGAGGACGGGGACCTGTTCGCCCCCCTCTTGGCTACGGCAGGCTGACCTCGCCGCGCCGCTCGGCCATCAGCAGCAGCGCGTAGGCGGCAAGCGACGTGTCGTCGACGATGCGGCCGTCGCCGACCATCGCCTCGAACTCGTCCCTGCTCACCCAGGCGTGCCGCAGGCCAAGCTCCTCAGGCTCGAGGTCGGGCTCGCCCTGGGTAAGGTCGGTCGCCAGCCAGTGCTGACCGTACTGGTTCGACGAGCCGTGGCTCGCCGACAGCGTCCCGAGGCGAGTCAGCCGGGTGGCGCGCAGCCCCGTTTCCTGGGCGAGCTCGGCCCGCGCCAGCTCCTCCGGCGTCCCCTCCTCGCCCCGCGGGAAGCTGCCCTGCGGGAACGACCAGGCCCGCCGGCCCAGCGGGTAGCGGTACTCCTCGACGAGGTAGAACCCGCCGTTCTCCGCCGGGACCACGCAGGCGAAGTCGTCCCGCTCGATGACCGCGTACGTCCCCCGGGACCCGTCGGCGCGCTCGATGTCATCCCTGCGCAGCCGCGTCCAGTTGTCGGTGTAGATGACGCTGCTCGCCAGCGTGCGAATCTCAGGCTGGAGCGGGTGGCCCGGGTGGCCCGGGTGGGGCGGTTGGGCCGGGTCGGGCGGTTGGGCCGGGTCGGTGTGCACCCGAACATTGTGCCCCGGCGCGCCCGGCGAGCGGGTTACGCCCTCCCGTCCAATGATGCTGGACATTTGGTGACACTCCGATGTACCCGAATGTCCACTATGACGCGCGCGGGCTGGAGGTTACTCGTCCGGCGGTGCAGCCTGTCCGGCGACAGGGACGCGGTGCGCCTTGCCAGCCGTTACGGCGGAGTGTGGCGCCAACCATGGCAGCTGTCTCGCAGGCGCGCTCCGTAACGTCCACCGGCCCGAATCGGAGGGTCTTCACGTCGTCTGTCGCGAGGTTCGCGTTGTCCCGTTCCTTGTCGCGCTGCACCTGTTCGTTGCTGTGGTAGGTGGGGCCATCAATTTCGACGGCGAGCAGGTACTCGGGATACCAGTTGTCCTTAAAGTGCGTTCGCCCGTTGAGTTGCCCGCGAGTCTGGTGCTGAGACGCAGGCAGCCCGTGGGCGCGTTCCACGTTCCGGACGTAGCGCAGTTCCAGGGAAGACATGACGCCGTCCTGTGCCTCCGCGAACGCGTCGTTCAGCCACGTCCGCCAGCGGATCCGGCTCCTGCGTGCGAGGGCCACTCGAAGAGCGGTTGCGGTCACCACGTTCCTGGAGACCGCGCGCGAGATCCAGGTGTAGGCGTGGTCGAAGGTGGGAGCATCGGCCACGAGGTCGAGGACCGTGTCGTCTGCCCTAGTGAGTGGCAGCTTGAACGGACCGGGGAGGTGCTCCCTGCTCTGGTCGGAGCGATGGACGACGATGCCGCGAACCGGCCGCCTCGTCCGCGCAGGCCGACGGCTGAGCGGAACCGTCACATGGATGTCAGGGGTCGGTCTGTCGATCATCCCGTGCACCTCCGCCGCCGTTTCATGGCTCACCATCGCCCCGTCCCCAGCGAAACGGACGGCGGCCCACAATCGCGCGTGGCGTGGCAGTTCTCCGGTGAAGGTCGCGTAGACGCCGGGGTAGGCCCGCTGCCAGACTCCCGAGCGGAGCCGGTAGGAGATCTGCCGCTGCGAGAAGCCCACATCCAAGGCCTGGTCACGATCGACGATCCCGGCTTGGACGCTCAACAGCACGAGCAGCTTTCGCTGGGCCGCGACCCCAATATTTGACGGAATGGAGTCCTTCACATGCTCAGAGTGACTACTTTTGGCCAGGTTTAGTAGCCCGCCGGGGCAAGAAGATGATGATGGACATTTGGTGACACTCCGATGTACCCGAATGTCCACTATCTCGCGCGCGGGTTCGTGGAGCTGGTTTGTCGGGGGGCGGGCCTAGCATCTTGGTGTGTTCTGCCGAACCTGCTTGGGGCCAGCCGGGGCGGGATTTGCCCGGTGCTACCAGTGTGAACTGGCGGTGAGCGAGGCGGGCGGGCTGCTCGCGGACGTGGTCGCGCCGACCGGGTACGCGGTGCGCGGCGGGCCGCTGGCGGAGGACCTGCGCCGGTACAAATCGGATCGGGCCGGGGCGGCGGCCGCCGCCGCCGCTGGTCGGCTGCGCGAGCGGCTTGCCGGGTTCCTTGCCGACCAGGGGTGGTCGGTCTGGGCGGCGGCCGGGATGACCGCCGGACCGCAGGCCGTCGCGGTCGTACCGAGCGGGCAGGGGAGGACGGGGGCTCATCCGCTGGTGGGCCTGGTCCGGGCCTGCGTTGAACTGCCGTTGGTGCGGCTGGCCGTGGTAGCGCCGGAGTCGCATAGCCGTGGTGTGAACCCTGGCTGGGTGCGCGTCGCGGACGTGGCGGGCGGCGGCATGCTGGTAGCGGGCGGCGGCGACGTGCTGGTGGTGGACGATACCTGGGTCTCGGGCGGCAGCGCGCAGTCGACGGCCGCCGCGCTGAAGCTGGCCGGGGCGCGCCGCGTCGCGGTCGTGGTGCTCGGGCGGCACGTGAACCCGGCGGACCGGAGGTCGGCAACGTTCCTTGAGTCGGTGCGGGCCGCGGGCGGCGACGGGGACGCCTGGCCTGGGCACGGCGCGCCACCCGTGATCGTGGCGCGCCCATGATCGTGGCCGCTGTCCGGCCGCGGAAAAGAAAGCTGGAGAAGATTTTCCCCGAGGCTGTCCCCGGGCCGAGGACATGTTCGTCATGGGGGCAAGACAATGACCGTACCGAGTAGGGAGACTGCCGTGCAGTACGCGCTGCTTATCTACAGCAAGCCGGGAACCGTCGAGGCGCTCAGCCCCGCCGAGCGCGAGGAACTGAGCCGCGAGTACTTCGCATTGCGCGACGAGCCGGGAATCCTTGGCGGAGCCGGGCTCCAGCCGGTGACCACGGCGACCACCGTGCGCCTGGCCGACGGCAAGCCGCTGGTCACGGACGGGCCGTTCGCCGACACCAAGGAGGTCTTCGGCGGCTACTACCTGTACGAGGCGGACAACCTCGATCAGGCGACCGAGATGGCCGCGCGGATACCCGTGCTGCGGCTCGGCGGGACGGTGGAGGTCCGGCCGGTGCTCGGGAAGGCGTCGTAACATCCTGACCCCGCTTGAGCAGGTATTCCGCGACGAGTGGGGCCGGGTGCTCGCCCTGCTCGTCGGGTACCTCGGCGACTTCGAGCTTGCCGAGGAATCAGCCGCGGAGGCATTCGCGGTCGCGGCGCGCCGCTGGCCGGCCGAGGGGGTGCCCGACCACCCGGCCGCGTGGCTGGTGACGACCGCGCGGAACCGGGCGATCGACCGGCTGCGCCGCGACCGCGTGCTCGCCGCCAAGCTGCGGCTCATCGAGGCCAGCATGATCGCCAGTGTGGAGGCTGAGGTGAACGAGGTGGGCGAGGGCGAGATCCCCGATGAGCGGCTTGAGCTCATCTTCACCTGCTGCCACCCCGCGCTCGCGGTCGAGGCGCAGGTGGCGCTGACGCTGCGCGCCGTCGCGGGGCTGGGCACCGAGGACATCGCGCACGCCTTCCTTGTCTCCGCCGAGACGATGAAGCGGCGGCTCACCCGCGCGAAGGTGAAGATCAGGGACGCGGGCATCCCGTTCAGCGTGCCGTCCGCCGGCCAGCTGCCCGAGCGGCTCGCCGTCGTGCTCGCGGTGGTCTACCTGATCTTCAACCAGGGGTACAGCGCGCCTGGGCAGGCCGGCCAGCTGGCCACGGAGGCCATCAGGCTCGGCCGGGTCCTCACGTCGCTGCTGCCCGGACAGCAGGAGACGCGCGGGCTGCTCGCGCTGATGCTGCTGCACGACGCGCGCCGCCTGGCGCGGCTTTCCGGGCCGGACGGGCAGGACCTCGTGCTGCTCGCCGACCAGGACCGGTCGCTGTGGGACTGGCGGCAGATCGAGGAGGCGCGCGAGATACTCGGGCTGGCCGCCGCCGGCCGCGGGCCGTACGTGATCCAGGCCGCGATCGCCTCGCTGCAAGCGGCGTCGCCCGTCGACTGGCCGCGGGTCGCCGTGCTCTACGAGGAGCTCGCTGGCCTGACCGGGTCGCCCGTGGTGCGGCTCAACGGGGCGGTCGCGGTGGCGGAGGCCGAAGGACCGGCGGCGGCACTCGCCATCGTCGACGGGCTTGACCTGGCCGGGTACCCGTACTGGCACTCGACACGGGCGGAGCTGCTGCGCCGCCTCGGGCAGCCGGACGCGGCGCGCGCCGCCTACCGTGCCGCACTCGACCTCGCAGGGACCGAGCCGGAACGGCGCTTCCTGCGCAAGCGGATCGCGGAGTGCTGACCGGGCAGGCCGCCTACGTTCTGGCTAACGGTCTTACGCCAAGCCGTCTTGCCGCAGGTACCTGGCCGCGGCGGTGCGCACCGCCGCGGTGAGCGCGGTGAGCCGCGGCGAGTCGAGTCGCCAGCGCTGCCAGTGCAGCGGTACGTCGATCACGTCGGGGGACAGCCGGGTGAGCGCGCCCGCGGCCAGGTCCGCCCGCGCCTGCGGCTCGGGCAGCATGGCCCAGCCGAGGCCGATGCGG
>CAZORE010000148.1:0-18066 GCA_964581815.1 uncultured Streptosporangiaceae bacterium
AGCTCCTGGATGATCTTGCCGTTGCCGCGGACCGGGCCGTCCAGCCGCTGCAGGTTGCAGTTGATGACGAACGTGAGGTTGTCGAGCTCCTCCCGCGCCGCGAGCCCGATCGCGCCCAGGGCCTCAGGCTCGTCCATCTCGCCGTCGCCGAGGAACGCCCACACGTGCGAGCGCGACGTGTCGTGCAGCTCGCGGGCGAGCAGGTAGCGGTTGAACCGTGCCTGGTAGATGGCGTTCAGCGGACCGAGGCCCATGGAGACCGTCGGGAACTCCCAGAAGCCGGGCATGAGCCGCGGGTGCGGGTAGGACGGCAGCCCGCCGCCCGGGTGCGACCGCTCCTGCCTGAACCCGTCGAGCTGCGTCTCGGTGAGGCGTCCCTCGAGGAAGGCGCGCGCGTAGATGCCCGGCGCCGCGTGCCCCTGGATGAACACCTGGTCGCCGGACTCCCCGTGGTCCTTGCCGCGGAAGAAGTGGTTGAAGCCCACTTCGTAGAGCGAGGCCGCGGACGCGTAGGTGGCGATGTGCCCGCCGACGCCCGCGCCGCCAGGCCGGTTCGCCCGCGACACCATGATCGCGGCGTTCCACCGAATGTAGGCGCGGATGCGCCGCTCGACGTACTCATCGCCGGGGAACCACGGCTCCCGTTCCGGCCCGATCGTGTTGATGTAGTCCGTCGAACGCAGGCCGGGGACCCCGACCTGCTGCTCGCGCGCGCGCTCGAGGAGGCGCAGCATCAGGTAGCGGGCCCGCCCGCGGCCGCGGGTGCGCGTGACGGAGTCGAACGAGTCGATCCACTCGCGCGTCTCGTCCGGGTCGATGTCCGGCAGCTGCGTGGGCAGTCCGTCGCTGATGATGGGGTAACGCTGACGTCCGGAAGTCACGCCGCTTGTCCTCGCCTTCCGCATTCGGCGGCTGTTTGCCGCCCGGGGAACTCGACTGAGCTTTTCAGACCAATCGTCGTACGTCTTGGGCTGATTTTCATCTCTACCAAACGGTAACTGGCGCCGCCTGGCGCGGTGCGGCGCGGGGTCCCGGGCGCGGCCGGCCCGAGCCCCGGCCCGAGCCCGCCCCGAGGCCGCTTACCCTGTGCTGAGCGGGTGCGCGCCCGGACGGAGCCTCGGGTGACCGGCCCGATGTCGCGGAACGCGACCAAACAAGTTACCGTACGTATCAGGGCCTTGCTCCAGGATGACGATCCACGCCTGTGGAAGGTCAACAAAAGGGAGCGGTTTCCAGCGTGGGGCAGATTGCCACTTGCGCAAGGGGCCGACCCAGTGTGAACTGTCCCAACAAGAAGTACTGACGCGGCCACTGACGCCTAGGAAGGCGATCGGGGGAAGCGGGGAAGGACTCGGAGGAACGTCAGTGAGCGCGACCGCGCGCCAGGCGCAGGATGAACGTGGCCAGGCCGAGCGGCTCGGCATCAAGCCGGGCCAGGTAGTTCAGGAACTCGGCTATGACACGGATTGCGATGAGCAACTGCGCCAGGCGATCACGGCTGTCGAGGGCGTGGAGCTTGTCGATGAGGACTACGAGGATGACGTCGTCGACGTGGTCCTGATGTGGTTCAGGGAGGACGACGGCGACCTGGTGGACGCCTTGGTCGATGCCCTGGCACCACTGGGCGACGGGGGATACATCTGGCTGCTTACCCCCAAGGCGGGCAGGCCGGGGCACGTCGAACCAAGCGACATCGGCGAGGCGGCGCCCACGGCGGGCCTTGCCCAGACGTCGAGTGTGAGCGCCGGCCGGGACTGGTCGGGCTCGCGGCTGGTGGCGCCCAAGGCACGGCGGTAATCCCCCGGGGACGACCCCCGCACCCTTCGAGCGCGCCCGATCGCGGAAACCGCGATCTTACCGGGTGTGCGGTGAGCGGGCGCGCTGCCGCGGGTCAAGACGCCCAGAACCGTGATCCCGAACGGGGGCGGGGCGCGCGACCCGCGTCCGCTGGCTCGCTAGGCTTGGTTGCCGTAGGCGCGGGGTTCCCGTCGCGGATCGAGACCCCGGTGGATCGAGGCAAGGGATCAGGCATGGCAGTTGAGATCGGGGACGAGGCCCCGGACTTCGAGCTCCCCGACCAGCACGGGACCCCGGTGAAGCTGTCCAGCTTCCGCGGTGCCAAGAACGTGGTGCTGGTGTTCTACCCGCTGGCGTTCAGCCCGGTCTGCAGCGGTGAGCTGTGCGCGCTCCGTGAGGACTTCCCCGAGGTCGCCCGGGATGACGTGGAGCTGCTCACGGTCTCCGTCGACTCGGTGTTCGCCCACCGCGTCTGGGCCGAGAAGGAGAGCTTCCAGTTCTCGCTGCTCGCTGACTTCTGGCCGCACGGCGCGGTGGCCAGGCAGTATGGCGTCTTCGACGAGGCCAGGGGCCTGGCCATCCGCGGCACGTTCGTGATCGACAAGGAAGGCGTGGTGCGCTGGTCCGTCGTCAACCCGATCCCGCAGGCCCGCGACATCGCCGACTACCAGAAAGCCCTGGCCGAGCTGGCCTGACGGCCCCCACGGGCACCAGCTCAGGTAACCATTTCCATCGCATGGGGTAACAGTTCGTCGCACGGCGGCGACGACCGGCGCGGACATCGGTCATGCTTGAGCTGTGAACGAGAAGGCGGGCCGTGCCCTGTTACCGGTGCGGGGCGCGCCAGGGGGATCCTGAGCCGGGCAAGCCAAGCCCGTGGCGTCAGGGGCTGGTCCGCGAGCACCAGGTGCTCGTTTGCCCGGACTGTCACCCGGCCGCGCTCGGCGAGCTTGCCCGCTGCCCGCGCTGCGACAGCGTACGGCTGGTCAGGCGGCTGGACCAGGTCGAGTGCCTGGACTGCCGCCTGACCAGGACCGTGCTTGCTGACCCGGCGGAAGCCGAGCCCGCGGTCCCGGCATCGGCCCGCGGTGACCGCGGGCTGGCCGCCGAGGTCGCCAGCGCGCTGGCGCGGGTGCTCGGCACCCAGTGAAACCCCAAGCGCCACCGGCCTCAAGGGCGCCAGCCACCGCCTGCCACCGCCGGCGGGCCTATGACGGCCAGGCGGCGGGCAGCGGCGGTACCGCGTTCTCTCGCGCCACCCCCGAGTAGAAGGCGGCGCTTGCCTTGGGGGTGCGGCGGCCGCTCGGGAAGTCCACGTAGACGATGCCAAAGCGCTTCTGGTACCCGTAGGCCCACTCGAAGTTGTCGAGCAGCGACCAGACGTAGTAGCCGCGCAGGTCCACGCCGTCCTTCACCGCCCGCGCGCACGCCTCCAGGTGCTGGTGGAGGTACTTGACCCGTTCGAGGTCATCGACCCGTCCGGCCGGGTTGAGGTAGTCCTCGGCGGCGCGCCCGTTCTCCGTGATGTACAGCGGAAGCCCCGGCGCGTCGGCGGCCAGCTGGACGAGCAGCTGGTACAGCCCGTCGGGGTCGATGAGCCAGTCCATGTTGGTCAGCTCCATCTCCTCCGGGTAGTACTCGACCACGCCTCCCTCGATGCCCGGTACCGGCGGGAACTCGCGCAGCCGCAGGTGGGCGGGGTCACCCGCGCGCAGGTGCTGCGGCCGGTAGTAGTTCACCCCGAGGAAGTCGATCGGCGCGGAGATCGCCGCCATGTCACCGTCACGGATGAGCTCGGCGGGCGGCACGATGGCGGGCGGCGCGTGCTCGGGGTAGCGGCCGTAAAGCAGCGGCTCGAGGAACACGCCGTTGTGCGTGGCGTCCGCGACCCGCCGGGCCCGCTCAAGGAGCTCGGCGGAGCCGTTGGCGTTCGGCGCCACGAGCACGGGCGTCAGGTTGAGCGTGATCCCCACCTCGGCGCCGGGGACGGCGGCCCGCAGCGCGGCGGTGGCCAGTCCGTGGCCGAGCATGAGATGGTGCGTGGCCGCCGCGGCGGCGGCCTCGTCCGCCAGGCCGGGGGCGTGGACGCCGATGCGGTACCCGAGGTGGCTGACGACGAGCGGCTCGTTCAGCGTGATCCACCGCTCCACCCGGTCGCCGAGCGCCTCGCCGACGACAGCGGCGTAGTCCGCGAAGCGCAAGCAGATGTCCCGCGACGCCCAGCCGCCCTGGTCCTGCAGCGCCTGCGGCAGGTCCCAGTGGAACAGGGTGGCCGTGCCGGCGATCCCCCGCTCGGCGAGCGCGTCGAGCAGCGCCTTGTAGTGGTCGAGCCCGGCCTGGTTCAGCCGCCCCGCGCCGTCGGGAAAGATACGCGGCCAGCTGATCGAGAACCGGTAGCTGGACAGGCCGAGCGAGCTGAGCAGGTCGGCGTCCTCCGGGTAGCGGCGGTAGGAGTCGCACGCGATGTCACCAGTGTCGCCGCCGCGCACCTTGCCAGGCGTCCGGCTGAACGTGTCCCAGACCGACACGCCGCGGCCGTCCGCGTCGGTGGCGCCCTCGATCTGGTACGCGGCCGTCGCCGCGCCCCAGGTGAATCCCGCGGGGAAGGCGAGCGCCTCGCCTGGCGGGGTGACATTGCTCATGGTTCCTCCTTGACGGCCACCTTTGCGGGGTTTAGCGTAAGCGCTTACATCGCGGGTTGTAAACGCTTACATTTGGGACAGGTTACGACTTGGTTACGCTCTATGACGTCGCCAGCCGGGCGGGGGTGTCGATCGCCACCGTCTCGCGCGTGCTGCACGGGCAGGACGCCGTGCGGGAGACGACCCGGGCCCGGGTGCGCGCGGCGATCGATGAGCTCGGGTACGTGCCCGACGGCGCCGCGCAGTCGCTCGCCAGGAGCCGCAAGGACGTGATCGGCCTGGTCTGCGTGGAGCACACCGGGCTCAAGCCCGACCAGTACGACATCGAGTCGATGAGCCTGCTGTTCTACGACGAGGTGATGCGCGGCGTCGAGGCCCGGATCAGGGAGCTCTCCTGGTCGCTGCTGATCACGTTCCTGCGCGAGGACGAGCGGAGCGGTGCCATGCTGCCGCAGGACGGCCCGGTGTACTCCCGGCTGACCGCGCTGTCCGGCAAGGTGGACGGCCTGCTGATCGGCGAGGGCGTGGTGCCGCCCGCTGACATCGCCCGGCTGGCCAGGCGGATCCCCGTGGTGGTGGTGGCCGGCGACATCGCGCAGCGGGGCGTGGACGTGGTCGCGGCGGACAACTGGTCCGGCGCGCACGCACTCGTCGAGCACCTGGTCACCGTCCACGGCAGGCGCCGCCTGTTCCACGTCGACGGGCCGCCCACCGCGCCGGACGCCACGGCCAGGCGGCTCGCCATGCAGGCGGTGATCGACGCGCACCCGGGCACCGTGCTGGCCGGCTCGTTCAACGGGCGGTTCACCGTGCACAGCGGCCAGGAGGCGGCGGAGCGGCTGCTCACCTGCACCCGCGGCGCGGGCGAGCCGCTGCCCGAGGCGATCGTCTGCGCGAACGACCAGATGGCCATCGGCATGGTGCGCACCCTCACCGCGCACGGCGTCCGTATCCCGCAGGACGTGGCGATCGTCGGCTTCGACGACATTTTCCCGGCCAGCCTCACCGACCCGCCGCTGACCACGGTGCACCAGCCGATGCGCAGGATCGGTGAGCGCGCCTGCGACCGGCTGCTCGAGCGGATCGCCGACCCGTCGCTGCGGCCCAGGATCGAGCAGCTCCCGTCCGAGCTGGTGCTCCGGTCGAGTTGCGGCTGCCCGCCAGGCGCCGTGACTAGGCGGCAGGTGGCGACTATAACTCGTAAAAAGGGGATTAACCCGGTTAAGCTGCCGTGGCCGGCACCTGCTGTGGCGCCGGTCACATCCCGGGCGCGTACCCCCGGCCCGGGCCCCGCGGCCGTCCTGGCTAGCCAGGAAGGCTTCACGGCGACTGGCCCGAGTAACGACGAGACTTACGAAAGGTAGGTGGAGGGCATGTCGTTCATACTTCGCCGCCTGGCCTTCTACTTGGTTGCGGCGTGGGTGGCGATTACGCTCAATTTCTTCATCCCGCGTGCGGTACCGGGTAACCCGGTCCAGACCATCCTGTCTAAGTACCCAGACCTGACGCCTCAGGCATACAAGGCGCTGTCGCAGATGATTGGCGGAGCGCTCCAGCACGGGTCGCTCTGGTCGCAGTACACGGCGTATCTTAGCGACGTCTTTCACTTCAACTTCGGCACCGACCTGGCGAACTTCCCGACGCCGGTGTCCCAGATCCTGGACCAGGCGATTCCGTGGACGCTGATCCTGGTCGGCACCGCCACGGTGATCGCGTTCCTGCTCGGCACGCTGCTCGGCATCTTGGCCGGCTGGCGGCACGGCGGCTGGCTGGACCGTGCGCTGCCGGTGCTGATGTTCCTGCAGGCCGCGCCGTACTTCTTCGTCGCCCTGATCCTGGTGTACTTCCTTGCGCTGAAGGGCGGCTGGCTGCCGTCGGCCCAGGGGTACAGCGCCCAGGACGTGAGTCCCGGATGGAACTGGGCGTTCATCAGCAACGCGGCGGAGCACTCGGTCCTGCCGGCCGGCACCATCGTGCTCACCTCGGTGGCGGGGTGGATGCTGCAGATGCGCAACGTCATGATTACCACGATCAGCGAGGACTACGTGGTGGCCGCGCAGGCCAAGGGCCTGTCCCGGTCCCGGATCATCTACACCTACGCGGCCCGCAACGCGCTGCTGCCGCAGTTGCAGGGCTTCGGCCTGGCGCTCGGCTTCGTGGTCTCCGGTGCCGTGGTCATGGAGATCGTCTTCTCCTACCCCGGCATCGGTTACAACCTGGTCCAGGCGGTCGGCGCCAAGGACTTCCCGCTGATGCAGGCGCTCTTCCTGGTGATCACGTTCGCGGTGCTCATCGCCAACCTGCTCGTCGACGTGATCATCGTGCTGTTCGACCCGCGGGCTCGGACGAGGGAGGCGAGGTAGGTGAGCATCTGGCGTAACATGCCGCTCCGGGCGAAGATCGGCGTTTTCCTGTTCGGCTTCTTCGCGCTCGTCGCGATCTTCGGCCCGATATTTGAGCCGTTCAACCCGGGATTCGAGAACCAGGACCCGAAGTTCTCGCTGAACCCCCCGAGCCTGCACCACCTGCTCGGCACCACTCAGCTTGGCGAGGACGTGTTTTCCCAGGTGCTGACCGGCACCCGGCTGACGTTCGAGGTCTCGCTGCTCGTCGGTCTCATCGCCACGGTCCTCTCGGTGCTCATCGGGGTGACCGCCGCGTACCTCGGCGGGATATGGGACGACCTGCTGTCCCTGCTCACCAATGTGTTCCTGGTCATCCCCGCGCTGCCGTTGCTGATCGTGCTGCTCGGCTACCTGTCGAACGAGGGGCAGACGCCCACGATCATCGTGCTGGCCGGCCTCGGCTGGCCGTGGGGCGCGCGGGTGATCCGGGCGCAGACGCTCACGATCAGGAACCGCGATTTCATCGGGGCATCCCGGGAAACCGGCGAGCCGACCTGGCGGATCATCATCTTCGAGATCATCCCCAATGAGGTCTCGCTGATCGCCGCCAACTTCGTCAACACGGTGCTGTACGCGCTCGGTGCCTCGGTCGCGCTGGCCTTCATCGGGATCGCCAACCTGACGAGCTTCTCGCTCGGCGTGGTCCTGTACTGGGCGCAGAACGGCAACGCGTTGCAGAGCGGCGACTGGTGGTGGTGGATCCCGGCGGGCCTCGTCATCGCGCTGATGGGCACCTCCCTGGTACTGCTCAACTCCGGCATCGACGAGATCGGCAATCCGCGGCTGCGCGCCTCGCACGAGACGGGCCGGGTCGGCGGGCATCGCATCTGGACCACCGACCCCACTCCGGTGCTGTCCCAGCTCACCGCGCCCCGCAGCAAGGTCGGGCAGTTCGCCTACTCGTTCTCCCGGTCCGCGCTGCTGGACCGGGCGGCCACCAAGAACCAGGCTAACGGCGCGGCCGAGGCCCGAACCAAGACCCCGACCGGAGGTGAGATCCTGTGAGCCCGATCCTGGAGATCAGCGACCTGTCCGTCGTGTACCGGACGCCAGGCGGCGACGTGCGCGCCGTCGAGAACGTCAGCCTTGAGCTCAACCCCGGCGAGGTGGTGGGCCTGTGCGGCGAGAGCGGCTCAGGCAAGTCCACCCTGGCCTACGGCGCGACCCGGCTGCTGCGCACGCCTGCCCTGGTCACCAGCGGCAGCGTGAAATACGGTGGCCGCAGGCTCACCAGTGGCGGCGACCCGGTGGACCTGATGGCGATGACTCATCACGAACTGCGGGCCATGCGCTGGCGCGAGATCGCGATCGTGTTCCAGAGCGCGATGAACGCGCTCAACCCGGTGCTCCGGGTCCAGGACCAACTGCTCGACGCGATCCACGCGCACCTGAAGATGCCCAGGCGCGAGGCGCACGAGAAGGCCGCCGAGCTGTTCGACCTGGTCGGCATTCCGCGCAACCGGCTCCGCTCCTACCCGCACGAGCTGTCCGGCGGCATGCGGCAGCGCGTGATGATCGCGATGGCCCTGGCGACCGACCCCGAGGTCGTGATCATGGACGAGCCGACCACCGCGCTCGACGTGGTGGTGCAGCGGGACATCCTGGCGCAGATCGTGGAGCTCAAGGAGCGGCTCGGCTTCGCGATCCTGTTCATCACCCACGACCTGTCGCTGCTGCTCGAGCTCGCGGACCGGATCGCGGTCATGTACGCGGGTCGGCTGATGGAGACCGGCGCCTCGCAGGACCTCGTCCGCGACCCGGCACACCCCTACACCAGGGGCCTGCTCAACTCGTTCCCCTCGATACGCGGTCCCCGCCGGGAGCTGACCGGCATCCCCGGGTCGCCGCCCGACCTGCGCGACCCGCTGGCCGGCTGCCCGTTCGTGCCGCGCTGCGGCTTCGCCGTGCCGGCCTGCACCGCCGTGGACATGACGCTTGAGCCGTGGAACGGCGCGCACGAGGCCAGGAGCTATCTGCCGGGCAGTGCCCACCTGACCGCGTGTCCCATCGTGACCCCGAAAGTCAGCCAGGAAGGGGTGCTGTCATGACCGAGCCGATCATCAACGGCGTGCCCGCCTCGAGCAGCCTGCCCAGTGGCGCCCCGGTGAGCGACGCGTCGGCCGCGCCGGCCGTCAACGCGGACGCCGAGCAGGTCGGCGAGCCCGCCGTCGTCGAGTCGGTCGCCGCCGCGAACGGCCCGCTCGCGCTGGAGGCCGTCGGCCTCGGCAAGGACTTCAAGCTGGGTCGCGGCCAGGTGCTGCACGCGGCCAGGAACGTGTCGTTCGGCCTGTACCGGGGCGCGGTCGTCGCGCTGGTGGGGGAGAGCGGCTCAGGCAAGTCCACCGTCGCCAAGCTGCTGGCCGGGCAGGAGCGGCCCACTCACGGGTCGGTCAGGCTGGACGGCAAGCCGGTCGACGTCGGCAGCAGCCACCGGTTCCGCCAGTACAAGCGCCAGGTGCAGTACGTCTTTCAGGACCCGTTCAGCTCGCTGAACCCCACGCACACGGTCGGCTACCACCTGACCCGCCCGGTGAAGCTGCACCAGCCCGAGGTCAAGGACGTCAAGCCCGCGGTCACCGACCTGCTTGAGCTGGTGCGGCTGACGCCGGCCGACCAGTTCGTCGGGAAGTTCCCCTACGAGCTGTCCGGCGGCCAGCGGCAGCGCGTCTCGTTCGCCCGGGCGCTGGCGGCCAAGCCAACCGTGCTGCTCGCCGACGAGCCAGTGTCCATGCTCGACGTCTCCATCCGCCTGGAGATGCTCGGCCTGCTCAACGACCTGCGCACCAGGCTTTCCCTGGCCCTGCTGTACATCACCCACGACATCGCGTCCGCCCGGTACTTCGCGGACGAAGTGCTGGTGATGTACGGCGGGCAGATCGTGGAACGGGGCCCGGCCGAGGACGTCACCCAGCGTCCGGCCCACCCCTACACCCAGCTCCTCATCGCCTCCGCCCCCGACCCGGACGACCTGGGCTCCGTGCTCAAGTCCGCGAACGTGGGCGCCGGAGGCGGTGCGGTACGGGCCGGGAACGTCGGCCCGGCCGCCACCGGCTGCCCGTTCAGCAACCGGTGCCCGCTTGCCATTGAGAAATGCAAGCAGGAGAACCCCGCTCTCCAGCTGCTGACGCCTAACCGGGCGGCAGCGTGCTGGCGACTGGACGTCGCTGCCTCGTCTTTGACGGGCAGCGCCGCCTAACCAGAGAAACATAACTCCTTCTCGAATTCGCATCACCCGAGAGGAAAGGTCAAAGTTGACAACCAAGAGAACCCTCAGCAAGAAAGCGGTGGCGGCGGGTGCCGTCATGCTGCTCGGGGCCGGCCTCGCGGCCTGCTCCTCGTCGAGTTCCACCCCCGCGGCGACCGGGACCGGCTCGAGTACCGCCAGCGCCAGCACCTCGAACGGGCCGGCGCTGGTCATGGAATCCTCGCCTGAGGAAACCCTGACCGATAACTTCAACCCGTTCGACGGCGCGTCGCCGATCCAGGGCATGGGCGCCACCGGCCTGGTCTACGAGCCGCTGCTCACCTTCGACCTGGCCAACCCGGCGCAGGCCCCGTACCCGATGCTGGCCACCAGCTACACGTGGGGCGCGGGCGGCAAGTCGATCACCTTCGCGATCCGCCAGGGCGTGAAGTGGAACGACGGCCAGCCGATGACCGCCGCCGACGTGGCGTTCACGTACCAGTACGTGCTCAAGAGCACCAGCAGCAAGACGGACAACATCAACTTCACCGGCCTGCCCGCCACCACGACGGTCACCGCCTCGGGTAACAACGTCACCCTGACCTTCCCGACGCCCCAGTACATGAACCTGCTGAACATTGCCGGCGAGGCGATCCTCCCCCAGCACATCTGGTCGACGGTCACCGACCCGGCTCACTTCAACGTCCCCAAGCCGGTCGGCACCGGCCCGTACATCCTGGGCAACTTCACCAACCAGGGCTACACGATGGTGGCGAACCCGACTTACTGGGCGCCCGTCCCGGTGAAGAAGGTGTACTTCCCCGCCTACACCGGCAACGTGGCGGCCCAGAACGCGCTGTTCGCCGGGCAGATCGACTGGACCGGTAACTACATCCCCGGCCTGCAGCAGAACTTCATCCAGAAGGACCCGACCCACAACTACGCGTTTGAGGGCTCGAACTCCTCCGGCGCGCTGTACCCGAACCTGACGACCGGCCCCACCGCCGACCTGCAGGTCCGCAAGGCGATCGACGTGGCGATCAACCGGCAGCTGATGGGCTCTGAGGGCGAGTCCGGCCTCGAAGCCCCGGTTCTCAACGTCTCTGGCATCACCGAGCCGGCGTTCACCAAGTGGCTCGCGCCGTCGCTGCAGGGCAAGAACGTCAACCCGAACGGCGACCCGGCCGCGGCCGCGCAGATCCTCCAGGCCGACGGCTACACCAAGCAGGGCGGCTTCTTCGAAAAGGGCGGCAAAACGCTGACCGTCTCCATTGAGACCCCCGGTGACTACACCGACTTCGCGAACGACGTCAAGATCGCCGTGCAGTCGCTGAACTCGGCCGGCATCAAGGCGACCTTCAACAACGTCACGGTCAACGCGTACAACGCCGACGCGGCCAGCGGGAACTTCCAGCTCCTGCTCCGCTGGGGCAGCGGCGGCATCACCCCGTACAGCCTGTACGCCGGCTGGCTCGACCCGACCAGGATCGGTACCGGAAACGGCAACTACGAGAAGCTGAACGACCCGACGGTGACCGCTGAGCTGAACAAGCTCAACGGCGACGAGACGATCGCGGAGCAGACCACCGACCTCACCCCGATCGAGCAGTACGTCGCGGACAACCTGCCGGTCATCCCGACGACGACCTCCGCCGAATGGTGCGAGTACACGTCGAAGCACTTCACCGGGTGGCCGACCCAGGCCAACCCGTACGAGTCCTGCCAGCCCTCGGGCACCAACAACGGCGGCAGCACCGGCACCGACGAGTACGTCCTGCTCCACCTCAAGCCGGTCGCGTAGCGGCCCGGCCATTACCCCTCGATAACAAAACTCAATGCAAGCGGAGGCGGTATCCGCCGCTTCCCGCCGCGACGGCCCGCCCGGTCTTTCCCGGGCGGGCCGCCGCGCTTCATACGGAACGAGGGCGTGCCTGGCCTCCGGCCCCTCTTCCCGCGCATTTCCGCGCCGGCGGGGCCGCCCGGCCGCGATTTCTTTCCGGTTTCGCGGTGAATGATCGCGTTTGCCCGGGGTAGTCGCGGGCCATGACAATCTCTGCCATCATCGCGTGGCTGATCACCGGACTGGTGGTCGGCGGGCTCGCGCACCTGCTGGTGCCGGGCCGGCAGCGCATCGGCATCCTGCTGACCCTGCTCTTCGGCATCGTGGGCGCGCTGGTCGGCGGCTTCGTCACCGCCGCGATCCTCGGTGCGGGCCACTTCATCATCACCTTCATCGTCTCCCTGGTCGTCGCCGCGCTGCTGATTGCCGTGGTCAACCACCCGACCGGCCGCCGCTACGTGTACGGCCGTCGGCGGCGTCGAGTGCTGCGCTAACCCGCGGCACGGCAGGCCAGCCCCCGCGTCCTCCCGCGGGCGGGCTGGCCTGCCTGGTGAGGGCTTTCGCCTCGCTTGAGCGCGAACGGCCCGCTTACCGCGACGGCCGGCCGGACGGTGTTTACCGTCCGGCCGGCCCGGTAGCGGAGCAGGGAACGGCGAACAGGAGGGAAATCATGGACAAGCAGGACACCGACATCATGTCCCCCGGTGCAGACGAGCAGAGTGCCGGCGAGCCGAGTGCCGGCGAGCAGGCGGCGGGGACGGCTCCCCGCCCGGACGGCGCAGGCGACCGCATGGGCCGCGGCGCCGGCCAGCCGGGGATGACCGGGCTGGCCCCCGAACAGGGCGGCCAGGTCCGCGACATCATGACGCCCGCCCCCGTGGGCGTCTACTACAGCCAGACGATCGGCGAGACGGCGCGGGTCATGCGCGACAGTCAGGTCGGGGCCGTGCTCGTGGTCAACGACGGGGCGCTGGCCGGCCTGGTGACCGACCGGGACCTGGTCGTCCGCGGACTCGCGGAGGGCATGGGGCCGGACACCCCGGTCGGGCCGCTGTGCAGCGGCGACCTGATCGGCGTGGCCGCCGACGCCGACCTCGGCCAGGCCGCGCAGCTCATGCGGGACAACGCCGTCCGCCGGCTGCCGGTGATCAACGACGGCCAGGTCGTCGGCATGGTCTCCATGGGGGACATCGCGATTTCCGCCGACGGCGATTCCGCACTGGCCGCGGTCAGCCGGGCCGAGGCGAACATCTAATTGCCCGCGGGGGGACTGTATTACCTGCGGGGGGACGACCCCCCTGCACCCCCCGGTCATGGGGGGCTGCGCGCCCCCCATACCCCCCACGGCGGGGAGCGGCGCCAAGAGCGCGCCGCCCCCCGCACTGTTGTTGCGGTTAAGGCCCTGTGGTTGCCGTCGCCAGGCAGCGCCTAGACCGCGCTGCCTATCGGTCCGCGGGCTCGCAGGCATGAACCCCCGCGGGCATGAGCAGGGCGTCCATCGCCACCGCTGGCGGCCGCTGGCCACGCCTGGCATCCGTTTTATCAGGCCCCCAAGGGTAGAGGTTCAGGTGTGTGTAGCGAAGTACAAGGAGAGCTGGCGGGGCTGCAGGAAGCCCTGCTGAAGTCCGACAGCGTCGAGCAGTTCCTGCATGAGCTCGCCGTGCTCGCGGCGCGGACCGTCAGCGAGGGGATGTCCTGCGGCATGGCGCTGCGGCCGCGGGGGCGGGCGCCAAGGATGGCCACGGCGTGCAGCGACCCGCTGGCGTCCGAGGCGGACCGGGTGCAGTACCAGGCGGGGGAAGGGCCGGCCGCGCACGTGCTGCGGTACGGCCGCCGGGTGCGCATCCACGACACGGCGACGCACGACCGGTGGCCGCGCTTCTGCCGTCAGGTGGCCGCGCTCGGCATCCGCTCCTGCTACGCCCTGCCGCTGGTCGCCAACGGCGAGCCGGCCGGCGCGCTCCTGCTGTACGCGCGCACGCCGGGAGCATTCGGCCCCGAGGAGGCCAGGCGGGCGGAGGCGTTCGCCGGGCACGCCTCGGGCGCGCTCGCGCTGTCCCTGCGCATGGCCTCCTGCCTTGATCAGAACGAGCAGCTCCGGTCGTCGATCGTGTCAAGGGCAGTCATCGACCAGGCGCTCGGCGTGATCATGGCCACGGAGCACTGTCCGCAGGATCAGGCGTTCGCGCAGCTGCGCAGCGTCTCCCAGAACACCAATGTCAAGCTGCGAGACCTGGCGGCGACGATCGTGACGCGCGTCAGCGGCGAGCCGCCGGCTATCACGGCGCCGTTCGAGGACGGGTGATGCTCATGGATACCCGCAGGCGGGCTGAGCCGGGAGCGGTCAGGCGGGGAGGCCGCGGCTGATCTGGTCGGGCAGCGAGGCCATGGCGTCGGCCAGGCTCGGGTATACCTCGATCAGCCGGTCGAGGCCGACGAGGCTGAGCACGCGCAGAACGGGCGGGGCCGTGACGGCCAGCCGCAGGGCGGCTTCGGTGGCGGTAGCCCGCCGCGAGGCCCGGACCAGGGCAGCGATGCCCGCTGAGTCGAGGAACGTCGTCGCGGTCAGGTCGGCAATCAGGCCGGCCGCTCCCGCGTTAAGTGCGGAAAGCAGCGCGTCGCGCAGGCCTTCCGCGTTGGTGATGTCGATTTCCCCGGCCACGGTGACCACCGCGACCTGGCCGGACCACTCCACGGCGAAACGCTCGCCGGGCGTAAAAAGCTCATCGGGCACAGCAACCACCGCCACTTCTTTACCAACAAGAGGTGGGCCGCGTCTCCGGACCCGGGCACACGCGCCCCACGCGTGGAACGACGTAGCAAGCATTGTCGCGGTCGTGCCGCTCACGGACAAGCGAAACCGCACGCCAAGCCTATGCGAGTTGCCGCACTTACGCGGACGGCGTTTCTCCCGCTGCACACGGGTAGTTGACCATTCGGGAGAGCGGCCGGCGGACCCGGCAAGACAGAAAAGAAAGACGAGGACACCATGCGACTAGGGTCTTTGATCCTGGTGATCTGGCTGATCATCGGGATTATCGCGACTGCGCAGCGCGGCTACTTCAACGACCGGGTGAGCTGCGCGAACGCGGGCACGGTCATCGTGACGATCCTGGCTGGCCCGCTCAACTACATCGGCGTCAACCCCAAGCTCTCCTGCCACTAACGACTACGGGAATCTAGCCGCCCGGTCGTTCTCCCGACGCCTTCTTGCGCAGCGACTCGACGAGCGCGGCCACGTGCCTGCGGTCTTCCGCCGAGAGCTCGTCGATGCTGGCGATCAGCAGGTCGCGCTCCTGGTCGCCGGGCCGGCCCGGCCCGGACGGCGCGTCGTCGTAGTAGTGCAGTCCGGTGGACTCGGCAGCGGCCGAGCGCACCAGCGAGACCGGCACGTCGAGGCCTCTGGCGAGCGCGTCGATGGTGGCTGGCCGCGGCGGCCGCACCAGGTTCCGCGTGGTGGCGAGGGTGTAGACGGTGGACCGCGGCAACCCGCCGCGCCGGGCGACCTCGCCGTAGGACCAGTTCCGCTCCCGTAGCCGCTGCTGGATCAGGCGCTGCAGCGGAGCGGCGGCGCGCTCAGCCTCCGCCACTGAATCCACTGATTGCTCGCCAGGGAACTTTGCTCCGCCGCCTGCCGCCTGCGCCGTCATGCTCACCAACTTAACCGTCTTCACCTGCGGATACACACCGCCGTCGCGCGATATTGACTGAACAGAGATAGTACTGTACGGTGGTGGCCGTACACCTCGTACGATGATCATCGTACACCAAGACAAAAGGTAGATCCACCAGAGGAGACTCCCAATGTCCACCGAAACCGTCATCTCAATGCGTGAGCTCGAGGCCGAGAGCGCCGAGCTGCTGCCCAGCCGCGAGACGCTGTGCGCTCCCAGGTGCGGCGGCCACTCCAGCTACAGCTACACCTCCATCACCTCGCAGTCGTACGACGGGAACGGCATCGGCAACGTCCTCAACGGCAGCAACTTCCTCAACAACATCAGCGTCAACGTCCTGAGTGTCTGACTCTGCTGACCTGTGCCCGCCATGTACCGGCGGGCGCACATGACAGCGTGGAGGGCCGCCTCGACCCGGCTGGGCGGCCCTCCAGGCGTTTTTGCAGCCGACTGAGGAATGCGGACCGTGACCCCTGTCGTACCCGACCTGGCCTGGCCACCGCGGCTGGCCGACGGGACAGAGCTGCTCGGCGAGTTCAAGAACAGCGGCGTGACCGAGCCGCCGTCGCTCGTCCGACGGGCCGACGGCCAGGTGATCCAGCTTTCCCGGCTCGTTTACCTGGTCGCGAGCCTGCTTGACGGCTCCCGTGGGCCCGACGTCATCGCGGCCAAGGCAAGCGCGGAACTGGGCCGGACGCTGTCCGCCGAGGCGGCCGGCTACCTCATCACCGCCAAGCTCGCGCCGCTCGGGATCGTCGCGAGCGCCGGCGTGCCCGCCGCTCTGCCGACGGCACGGCCCCTGCTCGCGCTCAGGGGACGAGCCACGCTGCTGCCCGCGACCGCGGCGGACGCCGCGGGGGCATTCCTGCGGCCGCTGTTCAGCTGGCCGGTGATCGCCGCGGTGACCGGCGGCGTCGTCGCCCTTGACTACTGGATCCTCTCCGTGCGCGGACTGGTCGCCGCAGTTGCGCAGCTACTCAATGACCCGGTGGACCTGCTGCTGGTAGTGGGCCTGTCCGTCGCCTCCGCGCTGTTCCACGAGTGCGGGCACGCGGCGGGCTGCCGCCGCGGCGGGGCCAGGCCCGGCCGGATCGGGTTCGGCATCTACCTGGTGTGGCCGGCGTTCTTCACCAACGTCACCGACTCCTACCGGCTCAGCCGGGGGGGCCGGCTGCGCACCGACCTCGGCGGCTTGTACTTCAACCTGATCTTCATGCTCGGGCTGGCCGGCGTCTACGCGGCGACCAGCGCGAAGATCCTGCTGCTCGTCATCGCCTTGACCCACCTGGAGATGCTTGAGCAGCTGCTGCCGTTCGTCCGCTTCGACGGGTACTTCATCCTGAGCGACCTCGTCGGGGTCACCGATCTCTTCGCCCGCATCGCCCCGGTGGTCCGCAGCTGCCTGTCCAGGGGGTACAGGGACCCGCGGGTCACCGCGTTGCGCCGCCCCGCGAGGATCATGATCACCGCCTGGGTGTTCACCGTCGTCCCGCTGCTCGCCGTTACCCTGGGGTACCTCATGCTGTTCCTCCCCGCGGCGAACCGGGCGCTGTGGCACTCGGCGGCCCACGCGGGGCACCTGGCCGCGGCGGCCCTCGCCGGGCACCAGTACGCCGCTTCCGCCGCCGCCGCGGTCGGCGCGGCCCTGGCGGTCGTGCCGATCGCCGGGTCGCTCTACATAACGGCCGGCCTGCTGCGCCGCGGCGTCGCCGCTGGCGCGCGCTGGTCGGCCGGCCGTCCACGGCGCGGCCTCGTGGCGGTCGCCGCCGGGATCGCCTGCGCGGGCCCGCTCGCGCTCTTCTGGCTTGTTCAGGGCCAGTTCCGTGACTGGTGACCGCGTGGCCTGGACCACCCGCGCCGCCAGGGCAGTCACGGGCCGCCGTTGCGCCCGGCCGGCATTCTCGTCGCGGCCGGGCTCTTCCCCGGGCGCTCCGGACAAGCGGGGTCCGGAGCGCCCCCGGGGGAAGTCACTTGACCGCGAAGAGATCCGATTGTTCGGTGGCAAGCGTACGAATTGCACGACACTTAGCGTACAGTTGCATTCGGCAACCGCGGCTTTCAGCGGCTTCGCCTGGACCCGGCTACCCGAGCCAGCGGGTCCAGGGGCAGCCTCCTGCCATGCGGCGGCGGGGTACGTATGGCAGGAGGCCTTTTTCGTCCTGGCCCGGCGGATGGTCACGCCGGCAGGCAGAACAGGATGAAAAAGGCTAATGACGAGGGCCGCCCGGGTCTTTCCGGACGCACCTGGGCGGCTCTCTTCGCCATCTCGGCGCTGAGGTGGACGGGCTACGAGCCGGTGCTGATCTCCTCAGCGGTCGGGCGCCTCCGATCCCTCGCCCAGGCGCAGCGCCCTGATCTCCGCGATGCCCAGGTGCGGAAGCCGCCGGTGCGCCGCCGGGTTCATCCGCAGGAATCCCGCCTGCAGGATCTGCAGCGTGTCACCGTGCGACACCAGCAGGATGTCGCGGTCCGCGTACCGTCGTTCCAGGTCCGTGACCAGTGCCGTCACCCGGTCGAGCACGGC
>CAZORE010000149.1:0-7346 GCA_964581815.1 uncultured Streptosporangiaceae bacterium
GGCATCGGGCCGGACTGGTAGGCCGGCATCGGGCCGGACTGGTAGGCCGACGCGGGACCGCTGAAATCGGGTCGGTAGGCCGGCTGGTCGCTGCCGTCGGGCCAGTAGGGCCGGCCGGAATCGCTGTAAGGCCGGTACGGCGGCGCGGGTACGTAACCGGGCGGCGGGTAGCCGGGGGCGGGTCCGCCGAAAGGCGGCTGGTAGGCCGGCATGGGACCGCTGGCCGGGTATCCTCGCCCGTTACTTGGGCCGCGCGGCGGGCCGCCGGGACCGCCCCGTCCGTCGGTCAGCAGGCGCCGGGGCACGCCGTTCGAGCCGGGAAGGCCGTAATCCGGCTGCTCCGCGCCGCGATGGCGGCCCGCAGGCGGCGCCGCCGCGAAATCCGAATACCTCCCGTAAGGGGCTTCCCCGGCAGGCCATCCGTACTCAGGAAGGTAATCGAAGTCGTCCACTTCTCACCTTGTCTTCATTTGCTGAAGGGGCTGACCGGGCTGACCCGGCTGACCGGGCTGGCCGACGCGATCCGCGCCGACCGGGGAGCGGGTTCCGCACAGGTACTATTCGGCGCGTTAAAAGCAGCGATGATTTCACGACGCGAGTTTGTGCTGCGCGTCAAGAATCGTGGAGTAGACGTCGTCCCAGAAAGTGACGTGTTCCCAGATCTCTAGCCTGGCCGCCTCGATGAGCCGTTGGGCGTCCGTCTTGGTGTCGTGGGCGAGTGCCTCCCACAGAGCCCGGAAATGCTCCGCCTCGAGATCCGTGTGCAGGCTGAAGAACTCTAGGCCGGATGTCACGCCATAGTGACTGGAAAGCGCGTTGATAATGATCGCATTGCGGGCGGGCGCGACGAGTTCCCGCCCGGCGAGCGCGGCCAGTGCCTCGTCGCCGGTGCGGTCCGCCGAGAAGTAGCAGCGGAGAAAGGACTCGGCGTACGACTCGGTTACCGGCAGTGCCGCGATACGCGCCGGGTCGGCTACGCCCAGGGCGGTCAGGAAGGAGATCGCCAGCCCGTGATGGTTGCCCTTGATCTCCGCCTCAAGGCAGCTGATGAGTTCACCGAGGATGCGCGGCACGTTCAGCTCGTCGCCCAACGGAGCGCTCCTGGCAACGCAGATGCCGAACCACCGGTGGAAGCGATTGCGCCAGAGGTAGAACTGGCCGAAGACGGCGCGGACGTGCTCGGGATGGACTTGCCCGGCTGACAGGTCAGAGAAGAAGTCGCTCTCGGCAAGCCTATCGCGGGCATATGATTCGAGACTTTCCGACACAGCCCGGCTATCGAGGGGTTGCATGTTCGTCTCCTTTGCCGCACGCGGCCCGGTGACTGGGCGGGCGTTGCCCGACTTTCGGTCGTCCGAGAATTCTCGGATGGCAGAAGTTTACATTTCCGTGATGATCACGCCAGGCAGATCCGCAGACTCTAGCGTTACAAAAATATCATCGCGGGTTTCGTGGCCCGTGCAAGGCACTGAACTGCGAAGATGATAAAAAAGTAACCATCGGCGACACGGAGAATCGGGCGATTGTTTGGTTAGGCTTACCTAACTTGCGGCCCCGGTGCGGCGCTCTCGACGACTTCGAACCCTAATTAGTAGGCCGGGATCACGGCTCAGTAAGCACAATAAATGACGTGCGCGACCCATATATTATCGGGTCGCGCACGTCGCCTGCGTAGGTGGAAATGCGCTATTCGATGCGGGAGAACGAGTGCGCCTCGAAACGGACCTCCGACTTGCGGGTACCATCCGAGCACGACAGGAACGTCGGCGCCAGTTTCGATCCGGCTATGAGAACGCGGTAAGCGATACCCGGGCTAAGTTCGGTTTGGTGAATGACCTCGATTTCCCAGAGCTCGGCCTCGTCCGCCGGATTCGCCGGCCGTCCGCTGCCCGGTCCGGCGGCCGGGACGGGGTGCGCGGAAGACACCCGGAGCGCGCCGCGGCGGAAGTCGCCGAGCCGGACCGCCGCGGCGTGCAGCGCCGCCTGCGCCGGCGCCGACTGACCGGAACGCCCGCGGTAGTGGGACAGCATGACCTGGCCCAGGTCGAATCTTTGCACGACCTCAAGGGCCGATTCCGGATCCAGCCAGCCGAACATGTCTCCGGTCGGCAGGAGCATCGCGGTCGCCGCGAAACGATGACCGCCGAGGTGCGAGCACTCCCAGGTATCCCAGTCGGTAGCGGCGGCGATCGCCGCGGCCACCGGGCGGCCGCGGATGGCACAGCACTGGTCGCGCTTGCCGTTCGTGCAAACCAGGGCCAGTCGCTGGGGCCCCGCGGCGCTGGCCGGGCCGGGGATCGCGGCGTTTAGGTCGAGGTCGAGCAGGTCGGCGGGATCGCGCCAGGAGCCCCACAGGACACGTTCGGCCTCGGGCGAGGTGTCGGCGAACGCCCAGGCCATGGACCGGTTCGCGGTGCCGGCCCGCACGGACGGATGACGGCCGGGGCGGCGGATCAGCACGACGTGGGTACCGGCGGCCTTGGCCGCGTGCGCGAGAGGCTGGGCGACGTCGGCGTCCATGTGCTTCCCGTCCAAGGCCGATTTCCCCCAGGGGCCGGGGACTTCCAGCAGGAGGAACCGGGAGTAGCGGGCGGCGCTGGCGTGCAGCGGCTCGCCGCGCATCCGGGCGGCGTCCGCGCAGCGCAGCGGGGGCGGCTCAGTCAACGTCCCCGGGCTTCCGCTCCCGTCGGCGCCAGGCACTGCGGTGCTGGGCACCGCGGCGCTGGAGACGGCGGGCGGGAGAGTGTCTTGCGTCATCGCTGTCCTTGTCTGGGCGAGGTCTAGTTGTTAGCCATGGCCTGCCAGGCGAGTACGTCGCCCGCGGCGGAGATGAGGACGAGGTCGCCGGCCTGGACGGAAGAGCCTCCCGGGCAGCGGACCCGCAGCGGATGCGCGTCATCGCCGGTGCCGACGAGGACGACGCAGTCGTGCCCGTAGTACTCGCGGTGCAGCACCTGCCCGGAGGCCTGCCCGGGAGAGCACGGCCGGCCGTCATGCGGCTGGAGCGAGATCTGCTCGGGGCGGATGAGCACCTCGGCCGGCCCGGCAGGCAGGCTGTTGCCGTCCGCCAGGACAAGCTGCCCGAGCGCGGTCTCGACGGCACCGACTGAAGCCGTGCCCAGCACGATGTTCGCCTCGCCAAGGAACCGGGCGATGGCCGGGTCGGCCGGGCGGGTGTAGAGGGTCTCCGGGGAGGCGAACTGCCCGATCCGGCCGCCGTGGACGATGCCCGCGAGGTCAGCGACCGACAGCGCCTCCTGCTGATCATGAGTGACGAACACGGTGGTGGCGCGCTGCTGGCGCAAGATCCGCATCACGTCGAAGCGCAGCGATGCGCGAAGGCCGGCGTCCAGGGACGAAAACGGCTCGTCGAGCAGTACCACGCTCGGGCGGGGGGCCAGTGCCCGGGCGAGGGCCACCCGCTGCTGCTGGCCGCCGGAAAGCTGATGCGGGTAGCGCTTGCCCATGCCTGCCAGGCCCACAAGCTCGAGCAGTTCGTCGACCCGCCCCGAGCCCCGCTCGCGGCGCGGCAGCCCGAAGCCGATGTTCTTGGCGATGGTGAGGTGCGGGAAGAGGTTGCCCTCCTGGGCGACGTACCCAATCCGGCGGCGCTCGGGCGGCACGAATCGGTCACCGGAATCGGCGACCTGGCCATCGATGACGATCGTTCCGGCGTCCGGCCGGTCGAAGCCGGCGATCATGCGCAGCAGCGTCGTCTTGCCGCTCCCGGACTCGCCGAGCACCGTGACCACGGCGCCGTCCGGCACCTCCAGGTCCAGGCCATTGAGCACCGAGGTGCTCCCGTACGACTTGAAGATCCCCGTGCAGGTAATCGCGCTCACGATATTGCCTCCATGACAGATGCGCCTCCCGCCTCGCGGCCGGACCGGCGGTCGAAGAACTGCCCGAGCAGGTACGCGGGCACGGCGGACATCACGATCATCGCCGCCGCGTACGGCGCCGCGGCGCCGAACGAGACCCCCTGCTCGGCGTAGGCCCAGAACTGGGTCGCCAGGGTCTGCACGCCCGTCGGGACGAGCAGCAAGGTAGCGGTGAGCTCGGTCGCCGCCGAGAGGAAGACGAAGCAGAACGCGGCCGCCAGGCCCGGGGCGAGCAGCGGAAGCGTCACGGTCAGGCGCACCGCCCACGGCCCCCGGCCCAGAGCACGGCCCGCCTCCTCAAGGCGAGGCGAGGCGCGCAGCACCGAGGCGGTGACCGCGACCAGCCCGAGCGGGAAGAACATCATCGTGTAGGAGGCGACGAGCAGTTCCGGGCTCTGGTAGAGGAAGCCCAGGTAGCGGCTGGCCAGGAAGACCAGCGCCAGCCCGATGACCACGCCAGGGATGGCCTGGGTGATGAACGTGGAGCGTTCCATCGCCCTCGACCAGCGACGCTGGTGGCGGGCCGCGAGCAACGCCACCGGAAGGGCGAGGAGGGTGGAGGCCAGTGCCCCCAGGGCGCTGTACAGCGCGGTGGACCCGACGGCCGAGCCCAGTGAGACGGCGGCGGGAAGAGCCGCCGACACGCCGGCCGCCATCCAGTAGCAGACGATGGCGACCGGGAAGCCCAGGGCAAGCCCGGCCAGAAGGGCAATTCCGGCCAGGGCGGGCAGGCGGGTTCTGCGGGACAGGGGAACCGGCTGCTGGGCCCGCTGGGCCATCGAGCCAGGACGTTGCAGGCGGCCCCGTTCCCTGAAGGCCGTCTCCCCGCCGAGGACCAGAACGGACAGGACGACGAGCACCAGCGAGAGCGCCGACGCCCCGGCCGGGTTGAACTGGGTCTGCAACTCACCGAAGATCGCGGTCGTGAACGTCTGGTAGTGCAGGTCCTCAAAGGCGCCGTAGTAGGCCACCAGCGACAGGCAGACCAGCAGGCATCCGCCCAGCAGCACGGCCCGGGCCTGGCGCACGCTGATCCGCAGCCAGACCGCCGTCCTGGACAACCCCAGGCTGCGGGCGGCCTCCTCCTGGCCCGGGTCCGCCGCCCGGAAGGCGGCGGTCATCGGCAGGTAGACGAGCGGGTACAGGTGGAGAACCATCACCAGGGCCGCTCCGAAGTAGCCCTGGACCGAGGGGAAGACCGAAGACCAGGCCCACGACAGCACGAAGTCGGGCACGACGAGCGGCACGATCAGCAGGACGGTCCACACCCGCCGCCCCGGCAGCGTCGTTCGCTCGGTCAGCCAGGCCGCGCCCGTACCGATCACCGCGCAGGCCGCGGTCACCAGGAGCGCCAGGCGCACCGTGTTCCACAGCAGCGTGACCACGAAAGCGCGGCCGAGGACGGGCCAGAGCTGACTCCAGCCGGCCTGGACGGCCTGGACGACGACCAGGGCCAGCGGCGACAGGAGCCCCGCCACGATGAGCACGGTCAGGGAAGCGAGCAGCCAGGGCACCCGGCGGCCGCGCCGTGAGAGGAGCTTGCGCAGGGGGGCGGGCCATACCGCGTCGCCGGCCGGGCGGCCGGCCGGCCGGTAAAGCGCGGGAGCTTCTACGCCGGCCATGTCAGGTCAGCCCGGCCTGCTGGAGCAGGGACGCCGCCGGGACGTCGTTGCCGAGGCTGACGACGCTCAGGATGGCCGGGTTGACCTGTGACAATGGCACCAGCGCGGGATTCGGCGCGATTCCCGGCCGCACCGGGTACTCATAGGTGTCGCCCGCGGCGATGATCTTCTCCGCCTGCGCGGTGACAAGGAATGACACGAACTTCTCGGCGGCGCTCTTGTTCTTCGAGGAGGCGAGCACGGCGGCGCCGGAGATGTTCTCGATCCCGCCGACGTTGTGGTTGGGGAAGTAGTAGACCTTGCTGTGCGTGTTAGCGGCGCCCAGCTCCGTCTGGAGCCGGTACCAGTAGTACTGGTTGATGACTCCGACGGCCTGCTGCCCCTTGTTGACCGCGGCGTCCACCGACTCGATGTCGGCGTACGTTTTGGCGTTCGCCTTGAGGCCGTTAAGCCAGTTCAGGGCGGCCTGCTGGCCGTAGGCGGCGATGACCGCGCCGACCAGGGGCACGAAGTCAGAGTCGGTCGGCGCGATCGCGACCTTGCCCTTCCACTTGGGCTGGGCGAGGTCGAGGATGCTGGCCGGGAGCTGGCTGGCGGAGATCAGCGCGGGGTTGTAGGCCAGGGCGCTGACCCGGACCGAGATGCCGACCCAGCTCCCGGTGGGAGAGTTGTCCGTGGCCGGGGTCTGGCTGGTGATCGACGCGGGCAGCGTCTCGAGCAGGTGGCGCTGGGTGAGCAGCATCAGCTCGGGTGAGTTCTCCGTGAGGTAGACATCGGCGGGCGAATGCGAGCCTTCCTGAAGGATCTGGTCGGCGAGGACGATCCCGTCGTCGGAGCGGACGTTCACGTGGATGCCGGTCTGCTTTTCAAACGCGCTGACAATCGCGGCCGTGAGCTGCGGATGCTGCCCGTTGTACAGGGTGATCGTGCCGCTGCCGCCCGCACCGCTGGCGCTGGTGCCCGCGCTCGCCCCGCCGCAGGCGGCGAGTAGCGACGCGGAGATGACCGCTCCAGCGGAGATGACGAGCCATCGCAGGGCGCGGAGCTTCCGCGCTGCCTGGTCGTAACTACCGGACCCCATGCGCCTTCCCTTCGAAATTAGGTTAGCCTAACCATACTTAGGCAGACCTTATGACGACCGATAAAACTTAGGGAAGGCTTACCTAACTCGTAATACGTCGTTAAGGATTGGCGTCCTCGGCCACCTGACCCGCGCCGCGAGCCTGATCGCACCCCTCTGAGCAGGACGCGCACGTGCCCTGGGGGTTTCGCGGGCCGCAATGCCCGGTCAGCGGCCCAGGATCAGGCCCCTGACGGTCGCAGCAAGCACCCGTTCTGCATCCTCCGGCGCCAGCCGCCCGGCGGTGACCTCGTTCCGGCAGCCGTGGATCAGCGCGAAGCAGCAGGCCACCAGCCAGCTCACCGGAAGGTCGGAACGGAACGTCCCGTCTTGCTGTCCGCGGTGCAGCAGTTCGGCGACGGTGGCGTGCGCGGTCGCGTGAGACCGGGTCATCGCGGCGGCCGGCAGCATCGCGGACGCGGCGTCGGCCATGTCCGCGTGCCGCCCCAGCTCCTGCCAGCCGGTGGAGAGCAGCCGCTCAAGCGCCTGCGCCGGCGGTCCCTCGCCGGGCCGGGCCGCCGCCAGCGCGTCGCCGGCGTGCCCGACGGCGCGCTCCACGACCGCCTCGAGCACGGCCTCGGCCGTCGGGAAGTGCGCGTAGACGGTGACCCGTGACACGCCGGCCGCGCTGGCGACGCCCGCGATCGTCACCGGCGCCCGGGCGGCGATCAGCTGCTCCGCGGCGTCGAGGATGGCCGTGACGTTCCGGTCGGCGATGCTCCG
>CAZORE010000149.1:7446-18003 GCA_964581815.1 uncultured Streptosporangiaceae bacterium
TGCCGGGCGCGGGCCGCGCGTTCGGCAACGCGACCGCGGCGAGCAGCGCGAGCACCGCCGCGGTCACCGCGACGACGAGCAGGGCGTGCCGGTACCCGCCGACGAACCCCGCCGTCGCGGCGGCCGACGCGGCGAGCGCGGGGAAGATCGCGGAACCGAGCGCGGCCCCGAGCTCATGCCCCGTCGACATCAGCCCGGCCGCCGCCCCCGCGACCTGGGCTCGTACCGCCGACAGGCCGGTGACCTGAGCGGACGGGAAGGCGAGCCCGCTGCCCGCGCCGAGCAGCAGCAGCCCGGGCAGCAGCCCGGCCGCGTACCCGCTGTCCGCCGTCACCCGGGAGAGCAAGAACGCGCCCGACGCGAGCAGCGCGAACCCGGCGACCGCCAGCGGGCGCGAGCCTGTCTTCCCCATCAGGTGCGCGCCAAGCCCGGCTCCGATCCCGGTCAGCAGCACCGGCGGCAGGAACTCCACTCCCGCCCGCAGCGCCGAGGCACCGGTCACGTCCTGCAGGAACAGCGAGCTGAGCACTACCACGCCCACCTGGAGGCCGGTCGCGCCCAGCAGCGCGACCGCGCCTTGGGCGAGGCCCCGCGTGCGGAAGGCCGACACCGGGACGAGCGGAGAGCGCCCGGACCGCTCGGCGAGCCGCTCCGCCAGCGCGAACGCGGCGAGCAAGACGACGGCGAGGGCGAGCGGCACGACGCGCGACGGTCCCCAGCCTTGCCGCGAGATCGCGTAGGTCAGCGCCACCAGGCCGCCCACCGCGAGCACCGCGCCGGGCAGGTCAAGCCGGGTGCCGCCGGTTAGGCTGCTGTCCGTTCCGTCCGGCGTGCTGCTACTCGGCCCGAACGATCGGCTGGTTCCCCGGCCACCGCGGCCGAAGTGCCGTGCGGCGGCCAGCGCCACCAGGCCGACGGGCACGTTGATGAGGAACACCGAGCGCCACCCGAGCCAGCTGGTGAGCACCCCGCCGAGCACGGTACCGAGGGCGACACCGCCGCCGGCCAGGCCACCCCACACGCTGAGCGCGGTGGCCCGGCGCGCCCCGTCGTAGGTGGCGGTGAGCAGCGCCAGCGCCGAGGGCGTCAGCAGGGCGGCGCTGACGCCCTGCAGGGAACGGGCCGCGAGCAGCGCGGCCGCCGTCGGCGCGAGGCCGCTGGCGAGCGACGCGAGCGTGAAGGCGGTGAGCCCGATGGCGAACACGCGGCGCCCGCCGAACAGGTCCGCCACCCGGCCGCCGAGCAGCATGAGCCCGCCGGTGGCGAGCAGGTAGCTGGTGACGACCCACGGCAGGTCGCCGGCGGTGAAGCCAAGCGACCGACCGATGGACGGCAGCGCGATGGTCGTGACCGTCATGTCGAGCAGCACCATGAACTGCGCGGCGCACAGGATGACCAGCGGTCCCCAGGCCATCCGCGCACCCGGGGCGGCTGACGGCTGCCCGCGCTCACCAGGCGGTCGGGGGACGGCATCGGACTGGATCGCTGCCTGGCCAGAATGCGGACGCACGCCGCCTCCTCTTGGTTGACACTACTGTCAACCAAGAGTCTCGTCGAAGGTTTACACCTATGTCAACCCCATTGCGGAGCAGCCCGTGGCCGGGGAGGGGAAAGGAACCGGTCCACGGGCTGCTCGCTCGCTCCGTTGGCCTGCGCGGCCAGGGGCGCCTACGGGAGGTAGCTGAACGGCTCGAAGACGTGGCTGTAATACCAGGTCGGCTGGGCGACGCCGGAACAGCTGCCCGCGCCCTTCGTGCCGGGGCAGTTGCCGTTGTCGCGCTGCAGTGCCCACATGGAGATCTGCCCAAGGCCCTTGACCGCTGCCCAGATCGTGAACGCCGGCGCCTGGGCGGTGGTGAAGGTCTCGGCGGGGCCGAAGTCGTCGATGCCCGGCATCTGGGTGACGCCGATCATCTCCCACAGCGCACGCGACGACAGGCCGGGGTACAGGACGCCGAGCTGGCCGTGCACCGCGGTGGCGGCACTCTCCGCGTCGGTCAGCATGTTCTCGGTCGTGCCTAGGTAATAGTCGAAGGTCATGATGTTGACCGTGGAGATCTTCGCGCCCTCGGCCACCGCGTTCTGCAGCACGGCGAGTTCGGCCGACGGCATGCCGGTCGGGAACGTCGGCAGCGTGTAGGAGAACTCGATGTGCTTGCCGTGCCGGGCGGCCCAGGCCTCGGTCTCGGCGATGGCCTCGTTGCGGCGCTGGATGGCGGCCGTGTCGGACAGTGAGCTCGCCTCGATGTCGAGGTCGATGCGCGGCACGTGGTAGGTGGTGATGAGGGACTCGTACACCTTGGCGATCGCGTCGACGCTGGTGCAGCTGTCCGCGAGCTCGGTGCCCGTGGTGTCGGCGGTGTACCCGCCGAAGGACGGGATCACGTTCCCGCCGGCCGCCTGCACCGCCGCGATGTCGGCGCCAAAACTGCCGGCCGCGGTGGCGGAGATCGGCGTGGCCGTGCTCCCGTTCCAGTAAGCGCTGCATGAACCGGGCGTGTCGGTTTCCAGGAAGGCCAGGGTGAGGTACTTGGCGCCGGAGGCGGCCGACAGCTGGGCCAGCCCGCCGTCGGCGCTGTCCCAGGACTCGAAGTACGGCGCGTACACGTGCGGGGGAAGAGCGGTCCTGACATCGGCGCGAGCGGGGGCGGCGGCCGCCGTGCCCGCCACGGCGGCGGCGGCGGTCAATGTCGCGAGGCACAAGGAGAGGGGGCGTCTCACGTGGATCCCTTCGGCTAGATCGCGGAAGACAATAAAATAGGAAAGTTTCCTATTTTATTGCCGAGCAGAGATTATTCCCGTGGTACAGCCGGCGTCAAGGGGCCGCGGAACGCAGGGCAGCCGACCGGTTGTCCAGCGTGACATCTCACCGGAACCGCGGCGCAGGCGGGTGATTCGTCCGTCTACCTGGGCATAGGATCGGCGGCATGGCGACACGGCTTGTGCAGATCGCGATGAATGCCCAGGATGACGCCGCCGTCGGCCGGTTCTGGGCGCAGGCACTCGGCTGGGGCATCGCCAGCGAGGAACCCGGCGTGACCAACCTCGAACCCGTGGGCTTCGCCTATCCCGATCCCGTCGCCGTCTGCATCGACGTCATTCGCGTCCCGGAACCCAAAACGGTGAAGAACCGCGTGCACGTCGACCTCGCCACCACCTCCGCGGCCCATCAGGCGGACCTGGTCGCGCGACTGCTTGGCCTCGGCGCGACACTGGCCGACGTGGGCCAGGGCGACGTGCCGTGGACGGTCCTCGCCGACCCGGAAGGCAACGAGTTCTGCGTGCTCGAACCCCGGCCGGTCTACCAGGACACCGGGCCGATCGCCGCGGTGGTGGCCGACTGCGCGGACCCGCGGGCCATGGCCGGGTTCTGGGGCGAGGCGATGGACTGGACCGTGCACGAGGTGGCCGACGATTACGCGGCGCTGCGCTCCGCCAAGGGAGTCGGGCCGTACCTTGAGTTCATCCGGACGCCCGGCGTGAAGACCGTGAAGAACCGCGTCCATCTCGACCTCCGGCCCTACCCCGGTGCCGACCAGGCGGCCGAGGTGGCCCGGCTGCGGGCTCTCGGCGCTACCGACGTCGACGTCGGCCAGGGCGACGTGCCGTGGACGTGCCTCGCCGACCCGGAGGGCAACGAGTTCGACGTCCTCACCCCACGCTGAGGCGCGCCTGACAGCGGGCGCCTCAGGCCACGTCAACCTCGGCGACCTGACCGTCCAATACGACGAGGCGGCGCGTGACGGACACCGACTCCAGCATCCGGCGGTCGTGGGTCACCAGGAGGAACGTGCCTGGGTACCCGTCAAGCGCCGACTCGATCTGCTCGATGGCGGGCAGGTCGAGGTGGTTGGTCGGCTCGTCGAGCACCAGCAGGTTCACCCCGCGCGCCTGCAGTAGCGCGAGGGCGGCCCGGGTCCGCTCCCCCGGCGACAGCGACCGGGCCGGGCGGTGCACATGCTCCGCCTTCAGGCCGAACTTGGCCAGCAGTGTCCGGGTCTCCTCCGGCACCTGCCCGGGCGCCCGCGCGGCGAACACCTCAAGCAGCGGCTCGGGACCGTTGAATATCGACCGCGCCTGGTCCACCTCGCCCACCGAGATCCCGGACCCGAGTGACGCGGAACCGGACGAGAGCGGCACCCGCCCGAGCAGCGCGCCGATCAGCGTTGACTTGCCCGCCCCGTTCGGTCCGGTGATAGCGATCCGGTCCGCCCAGTTCACCTGCAGGTTCACGGGTCCGAGTACGAAGCCGGGCAGCGACACGACCGCGTCGCGCAGGGATGCGGCGACGGTTCCCGAGCGCGGCGCCGCCGCGATCGTCATCCGCAGCTCCCACTCCTTGCGCGGCTCCTCCACGACCTCGAGCCGCTCCAGCATCCGCTCGGTGATCTTGATCTTGCTGGCCAGCTTCTCCGTCCGGTTGACCTGCGCGGAAAGCCGGTGCTTGTCCTGGTCAGGCGCCTTGGCCCGCGCCTGCCGCACCCCCCGGTCCGCCCAGCTGCTCTGCGTCCGCATCCTCATCGTCAGTGCCGCCTTCTGGTCGGCGTACTTCTCGTAGTGGTCGCGCCCGTGCTGCCGGGCGATCCCCCGCTCTTCCAGGTACGCGAGGTACCCGCCGCTGTACAGGTGCACTGACTGCTGCGCCAGGTCGAGTTCGAGCACCTGGTCGACCGTCCGTTCCAGGAAGGCCCGGTCGTGGCTGACGAGCACCGTCCCGGCCCGCAGCTTCATGACGAAGTCTTCCAGGATGGCGAGCCCCTCGATGTCCAGGTCGTTGGTCGGCTCGTCGAGCAGGAAGATGTCGTACCGCGACAACAGCAGCGACGCGAGGTTCGCCCGCGCGGCCTGCCCGCCGGACAACGAGGTCATCGGCGCCTCAAGCCGCCCCCGCTTTCCCAAGAGCCCGGTGAGCCCGAGCGAGGCAACGACCTTGGCGGTTCGCTCCTCCAGGTCCGCACCGCCCAGGTGCATCCACCGGTCGAACGCCGCCGCGTACGCGTCTTCCGCCCCCGCTTCCCCGGCCTCGAGCGCGGCCGTCGCCGCGTCGAGTTCAGCGGCCGCGCCGGCGACCCCGGTCCGCCGCTCGATGAACGCGAGCACGCTCTCGCCCGCCCGCCGCTCCGGCTCCTGCGGCAGGTACCCGACGGTCGCCGTCGCCGGGTTCAGCGACACGGACCCGGCATCGCGCGCGCCGTCGTCAAGTCCGGCGAGCATCCGCAGCAACGTCGACTTCCCGGCCCCGTTGGCGCCGACAAGCCCGGTTACCTTGCCGGGTGACACCACAAGGTCGACCCCGGAGAAGATGACCCGGTCGGCGTACCCCGCGGACAGCCCCTTAGCCGTCAGTACAGCGTTCACGCGAACAAATCTATGACCCGGACGCGTATGCCAGGTCGACCGTGTCGGTATGACCGCCCCAGCGGAGCGTGAACTGCCAGCATCCCGCGGCCGGCATGTCGATGATGGACGGCCCCGGTCCGCCCATCACGGTCCGTTGCTGAACGGGCCCGGCGGCGGTGCCGCCGATCAGCCGGCGTGCGGTGATCTGGAGGCTGGCCCCGGTTGGGTCCGGCGTTTTGGAGACCCAGAGGATCTTGTTGTTGCGGTTCGCCGGCGCGGGGGTGACGAGCGGATCGTGCCGCGCCCAGAGCACGGCGACGATGTCACCGCGGGCGCCGAGCACGTACGGCATGGCCATGGTCGGCGGCTGGAACCCCATGCGCGCCCAGCTCGGGAGCGGGCCGTAGGCGACGGCCGCGGCGCACGCGCCGGCCGGGGCCGGCCGGGAGGCGGTGACGTTCGCCGCGCGCGGGGGGCCGGCCGGGCCGTCAAGCAGGACCCAGGTCGTCGCGACGGCGGCCGCCAGCAGGACGGCGCCCGTTCCCCGGATCCACCGGCGGCGGCGCCGGCGGCGCGCCTCTTTGATCAGCGCCTCGGATTGCCAGGCGCCGTCGTCGGCCGCCGCGGTACGCCCGGCACCGGGGATGTCGGGCCTCTCGGAGAGAAAAAGCATCCTAAGCCTCCTGGGAGATGACCTTGATCATGGCGATGAGCTCGT
Source organism: uncultured Streptosporangiaceae bacterium (assembly GCA_964581815.1). Taxonomy (GTDB): domain Bacteria; phylum Actinomycetota; class Actinomycetes; order Streptosporangiales; family Streptosporangiaceae; genus Trebonia. The sequence continues at coordinate 13,505 of CAZORE010000149.1, forward strand.
CTGGCCCGTAGCCCTGCTCGCGTCCGAAGGCCACGAGCTCGCGCACCTTGCGCAGCACGGCGCCGCGCGGCGGGGTCCCGGCGACGGTGATACCGCGGCCGCGCCGGAACTCGAGCAGCCCCTCGTCCCGCAACTGGCGCAGCGCCCGGAGCACCGTGTTCTTGTTGACGCCGAGCACGGCCGCGAGGTCCTTCGCGAGCGGCATCCGCTGCCCCGGCCGCACCTCGCCGTCGGCGATCGCCCGCCGCAGCTCGGCGGCCACCTGCTCATACAACGGGACCTGCGCCCCTGGATCGATCCTCATGGTGCTACTAAGACTAGATCCATTAGACCTTCTTGGGAAGGGCCTGAACGGGCCCTGCGCGCTACCCGTCGAGAACCTGCTCCCTGAGGATGTCGGCGTGCCCGCAGTGCTGAGCGAGTTCGCGCAGCACGTGGAGGTACACCCAGCGAAGCGGGAGCGGCCCGAGCCGGTAGCCGTGCACCTTGTCGTCCAGCCCCAGGGATGACGTCGCCCGGCGGGATGACTCGCACGCCTCGCGGTGGGCCTGCTGGACGGTGGCGATGGTGTCGCCGTCATGGAGGATGAACGACTCGTCCGACATCTCGGGGATGCCGATCTCGGCCCGGGACCGGCCAGTGACCGCCTCGTCAAACCAGACCTTCTCGAGGAAGGTCGCGTGCTTGACCAGGCCAAGCAACGTGGTCAGAGAGGGAACCAGCGACCGGCGGGCCTGTTCCTCGGTGAGCCCGTCCAGGCAGCGGTTGAGCGCATCGCGGTGCTCGTCAATGAAGGCGTCGAACTGGGCGCGGGCTGGCAGGTTGATGACATCCTCAGCGAATGTCACCGGGAGTGAGGGCATGAGGGAAGCATTTCAAGACCGCCGTCCCCCGGGCAAACGTTCACGCTGCGCCCGACCACCGAGTCCTGGTGATTGCACTGACTGGCCGGGATAGGGTCAGCACAACGGTCAAAGTAGTCAGCAGGAAGGCGGCGGCGTGGCAGGCTCTCCCACCGGCATCGGGCCGGACCAGGCGGCGTTCATGGCCGCGCGCGTTCCCTCGTTCACGGACTTCCTCTCCGCCTACGACCCCAGCATGCTCCCGCTGGCGAACCTTGGCCCGCTGGCCGGGTCCGCCACGGCCGCCGACGTGATCAAGAACCTGCCGCACGCGACGACGATCGTCGCGGTCGCCTGTGAAGGCGGCGTGGTGATGGCGGGCGACCGCCGGGCGACGGCGGGCAACCTGATCTCCAAGCGGGACGTGGACAAGGTGTTCCGCGCCGACGAGTACTCGGCCATCGCGATCGCCGGCACCCTGGCGATCGCGCTTGAGCTCGTCCGCTTGTTCGGCGTCGAGCTTGAGCATTACGAGAAGATGGAGGGCCGGTCCCTCACTCTCGAGGGCAAGGCCAACCGGCTGGCCACGATGATCCGCGGCAACCTGATGGCGGCGATGCAGGGCCTCGCGGTGATCCCGCTGTTCGTCGGCTACGACGAGGAGACCCGCACTGGCCGGATCTTCAGCTATGACGTGGCGGGCGGGCCTTATGAGGAGCACCGCTTCCATTCGATCGGCTCGGGATCGGTCTTCGCTAAGTCCGCGCTCAAGAAGTATTACTCCGACGGCATCTCCATGGCCGACGCGGCGCTCGCCTCCGTGCAGGCGCTGTATGACGCCGCCGACGATGACTCCGCCACCGGCGGCCCCGACCTGACCCGGCAGATCTTCCCGGTCATCGTGACGGTCGCGGAAGACGGCTTCAACGCGCTCTCGGAGAGCGAGTGCGCGCAGTACGCCCAGCAGGTCGTGGCCGGGCGGATGACCCTGCCCGACGGGCCGTCGGCCCCGCTGCGTTCAGTCAGCTAGCGCCCTGGCTGGGGGTAAACCCGGACGCCGCGCCGTAGTCTGCACGCATGGAAGCTCCAGACAAAACCGAGGTATCACGCTGGGTAGCTCCGACGTTCATCTTCTGCTCGGTGGTGCTCATTCCCTGGATCGTGTACCTCGGGTTCTCCCTTCCGACGCGTCAGATCTCCCGTCATTACGATCTCGCCTGGGTAGGATTCGACGTCTTCGAGCTGATAGCGCTGGCCGCTACGGGCTACTTCGCGCTTCGCCGGTCCCGGTACCTGGCGCTAGCGTCGGCCTCGGCGGCGACGCTTCTCGTCGTCGACGCCTGGTTCGATGTCGTGACCGCGCCGCGGCACCAGCTGCTTCAAGCGGTCGTGCTTGCGGCGGTCATCGAGCTTCCGCTCGCGGGCGTCTGCGCCTGGCTGAGCTACCATACCCAGCACCTCGCGGACCGCAGGATCAGGGTGATGCCCGCCCGCAGGAATGCCCGCTGAGGCGGTCTCCGGAAGGCCTGCGACAGGCGGCGTAGTCCTGGGCCATTGCGGGTGAGTTACGGTCAGGCGCAGGCTCAGCCCGGGGTGGCCGCGTTGGCGGCGCAAACGCCATGCCATACGGCTGTAGGGCAGCCGCCACTCACGTCGCTGATGCCGAACGCGAGGAAACCAAGCACGAGGAGGATAACCAAGCCGAGCACCAGGAAGCGGACCGGGCGAGTAGCTATCACCTCGGCCGCGGGAAAGGGCGCTCCCTCGGCCCGCCGGGCGAACGCCGCGTAGCTCGACCGCAGTTGCGAGTCAGCCGCCCCGAGAGCGCGCTCCATCTCATCGAGGATCGCCTGCTGGCGACGGGGGAGGATCATGTAACTTCCCGGGGATGCGGGCGCGCCTTTGCGCCTGCGTTGACGCGATAGGTACAGGATAACCTGACGTCCAGCCCGGTGACCGCCGGCCGCCACCGCGGCACGGCGGACAAGACCGTCCATCTCTCATCCCCGCCCCTTCCCCTGCCCGGCACCTCGGCGCACGCCACTCGCAAGTTGCAACTCCTGCCAGTTCCCGTCATTGAGGTGACCTCCTCACGGGACCCGAGCACCTTCCGCCCATCAGGTCACCTTCACCGCGACGATCACCCCGGCCGGCGGCGGCACCATCACGTTCAAGCGCGGCTCCGCCACTCCCGCTGGTGTTGAAGGTATGCGGCCGCTAGTATTCGGGTTGGCCGGATGAAGCTCCGGCGGGCTTGAGGCCCGAACCGCCGCCATGGCTGATGGCTTCTACCAGGAGTCCACCCTCCTGGCAGGCGCCGGCCCGCTGGCTGCTGCCAGGACGTAGCTGGCAGGAGCGGCAGTGAACATCTATTACGTGGCGGCGATCTGGCTGGGCATGGCCCTGCTCGCCTCGGTGGTCAGCATCCGGATCGCGGTGCCCGCGGCGCTGGTGGAGATCGTGGTCGGCGCGCTGGCCGGGAACATCCCCGGCATCCGGGAGCATGTCACCCAGACTGACGTCGTCACCTTCCTGGCCAGCGCGGGCTCGCTGGTGCTGACGTTCCTGGCCGGGGCGGAGATCGACCCGGTGTCGCTGCGGGGGCATTGGAAGGCGAGCCTGTCTATCGGGTTCGCCTCGTTCGCGCTGCCGTTCCTGGCAGCCTTCGGGTTCTGCGGCCTGGTTCTGGGGTGGCATCTGCACGCCGCCGAGATCGGCGGCATCGCGCTGAGCACCACGTCGGTGGCGGTGGTGTACGCGGTGATGGTCGAGACCGGCCTGAACCGGCACGACCTGGGCAAGCTGATCCTCGCGGCCTGCTTCGTCACCGACCTGGGCACCGTACTGGCACTCGGCGGCCTGTTCGCCACCTACGGCTGGCTGCTGCTCGTCTTCGTCGCCGTGAGCGTGATCACCATGGCGCTGCTGCCAAGGCTGCTCCGGCTGGCGATCAAGTACTTCGGCCACCGGGTCTCCGAACCGGAGATCAAGCTGCTGCTGGTCGTCTTGTTCGGGCTCGGCGGACTGGCTACCCAGGCTGGCAGCGAGGCAGTGCTGCCTGCCTACATCGCCGGGCTGGTCGTGGCCGGGGTGTTCCTGCACGACCGGGTCCTGATGGACCGCCTGCGCTCCATCGCCTTCGCCCTGCTCACCCCGTTCTTCTTCCTGCGCGCCGGAACCCTCATCTCGGCCCCCGCGCTGATCTCCGGCGCCGGGGTGATCGCAGTCCTGCTGCTGGTCAAGCTCGCCGCCAAGCTGACGGGCGTCTGGCCGGTCGCCGCCGCGTTCAGACTGCCCCGGCGCGAACGCGCGTACACCACGCTGCTGATGGCTACCGGGCTCACCTTCGGCTCCATCGCCGCGCTGTTCGGGCTGACCCACCACCTCATCGACAAGACCCAGTACACCGAGCTGGTCACCGTGGTCATCCTGTCGGCCTTCGTGCCGACCCTGATCGCCCAGCAGTTCTTCCGGCCAGCGGTCCTCGATACCGAAGAAGAGGAAGCCCTCGGCGAGGAAGACCTCTCGATCATCCACCACCGGGCTCCGACCCACCAGGCCACAAGCGAGCTAACCGGCACCAGGCCTGAAGATGAAAGGTCAGAACTCTAGGATGCGTCGCACATCAAGCGGACCCGATGTGTCGCGCATCAAGTG
>CAZORE010000150.1:0-2720 GCA_964581815.1 uncultured Streptosporangiaceae bacterium
CCCTCGTAGATCTGGGTGATCTTGGCGTCGCGCATCATGCGCTCGACCGGGTAGTCGTTCACGTAGCCGTACCCGCCGAGCAGCTGGACCGCGTCCGTGGTGACCGACATCGCGACGTCGGAGGCCATGGTCTTGCACGCCGAGGAGAAGAACGTCAGGTCGGGCACCTTCTCACCGTGCATGGCGCGCTCCGAGCGGGCCGCCGCGGCGTAGGTGAGCTGCCTGGCCGCCTCCAGCTTCATCGCCATGTCGGCGATCATGAACTGCAGTCCCTGGAAGTCGGCGATCGCCTGGCCGAACTGCCTGCGCTCCTTCACGTAGCCGAGCGAGTAGTCAAGCGCGCCCTGCGCGATGCCGAGCGCCTGCGCCGCGATGGTGACGCGCGTGTGGTCCAGGGTGCGCAGCGCGATCTTGAACCCCTCGCCTTCGTCGCCGACCCGGCGCGACTCAGGGATCTCGCAGTTGTCGAAGTAGAGCTCGCGGGTCGGCGACCCCTTGATGCCAAGCTTGTGCTCGGGGGCGCCGAAACTGAAGCCGGCGTCGCCATCCTCCACCACGAACGCGGTGATGCCGCCCGCGCCCGCGTCCGGGTCGGTCACCGCCATGACCGTGTAATACTTCGACACCCCGGCGTTGGTGATCCACCGCTTCACGCCGTTGAGCAGGTAGCCGCCGGAGACCGGGACCGCGCGGGTGCGCATCGCGGCCGCGTCTGAGCCCGCCTCCGGCTCGGAGAGCGCGTAGGAGAACATGCCCTCGCCGCGGGCCACCCGGGGGAGGTAACGCTGCTTGACCTCCTCGGACGCGCCGAGCATGAGCGGCATCGTGCCGAGCTTGTTGACCGCGGGGATCAGCGAGGACGTCGCGCAGGCACGCGCGACCTCCTCGATCACCAGCGCGGCCGCGAGGGCGTCGCCGCCGGCCCCGCCGTAGGCCTCGGGGATGTGCACCGCGTGGAAGTCGGCCTTCACCAGGGCCTCGTACACGTCCCACGGGAACTCCGTGGTCCGGTCGATGTCCGCCGCCCGCGGCGCGATCTTGTCTTCCGCGAGCGCGCGCACGGCTTCGCGCAGCGCCTCGTGCTCGTCCGACAGTGCGAAGGTGCTCATGCCCCGATGCTAATCCCCGGGTGCCGGCGGCTCGGCAGACCGTCAGCCAGAACGGAGCGGGCTCCGCCATCTCCGCCAGCCGCGGCCCGGCGGGCGGTCACGCTGCCCGCTGGGCGCCTCTCGCGTGCGGGCCGGTCAGGCGCGGCATGCTCGCCGCGTGGGCCGGCCGGCGCGACTCAGCCGCGGATTCCTCCGCGGGACGCGGTTCCGGTACCCAGCCCTTCGGCGCGGCGTGCTTGCCACTAGACCGGCACAAGCCCAGCGAACGGAACGGCCGGCTCTTGGATACAGAAAAAGCCATGGAGCACTCCCCTTGGACCCCGTTGCGCAGGGCGCCCGACTCCCCCGTCGGACACTTGCTGCCGGTCCCGTTCCGGCCGCCTGCGCAGGCTCTAGAATGCCCCACCGCCGCACGGGTAAACAGCCCCGGCACGGCACTGTGCTCAAACCGATACCGAAGGTCAGCAAGCCACTACTCTCCGGGACATCTTCGCGGCATTTCACCGGTAAGCGGCGAATCAGGACAACGGGAGCAAGTGCGGGCGAGTGGAACGTCAACCGCCCGGAAGCTAGCCGAGCTGGCCGCGCAGCGCCGCGCCCTTCGCCTTGGCCTGCGCGGTCAGGCGCGCCTGGAACTCGATCATCTGGGCGCGCAGGTCGTCATCGGCGGCGGCGAGGATGCGGACCGCGAGCAGTCCCGCGTTGCGCGCGCCGCCGACGGCGACCGTCGCCACCGGGATCCCCGCGGGCATCTGCACGATCGACAGCAGCGAGTCAAGGCCCTCCATGTGCTTGAGCGGCACCGGGACGCCGATCACCGGCAGCGGCGTCACGGAGGCGAGCATGCCGGGCAGGTGCGCGGCACCGCCCGCGCCGGCGATGATCACCTTGAGGCCGCGGCTCGCCGCCTGCTCGCCGTAGGCGATCATCTCGCGCGGCATCCGGTGCGCGGACACCACGTCCGCCTCGTACGGCACGCCGAACTCGTCGAGCACCTCGGCCGCCGCTCCCATCACCGGCCAGTCCGAGTCCGAGCCCATCACCACGCCGACCAGCGGCGAATCACTCTGCACGGCACCAAGCGTAGTGGAACGGCCCCCGCCTGCGTGGTCAGCGCCGCCCGGTGACCTGGACCTGGGAGACCGTCTCCTGGTAGTGCCCGGCTCCGTCCGGCGGCAGCTGGGTGAACCAGACGAGCAGGTACCTGGCCGCCACCGGGTGGGGCAGCGTCAGCCGGACCATGCCGGCGGCGTTGCTCGCCGTCGCCGCCACCCGGAGGTCTTGCGGCGCCGTGCCGCTGCCGGCGCGGATCTGAAGGCTGGCGCCGCCGTACCTGCTCAGGTCCATGACGATGCTGCTGACCGTGACCTGGCGGCCCAGGTCGAGCAGCAGGCCCGTGCCATGCTTGAGCATCCCGAACTGCGGGGTGGCGTACCACTGGGTGGCCCACGGCTGGGACGCGCCGCCGCTGATCGCGTACCTGGCGTTGCCCGGGTTGTCACCGTCGGCGAAGCCATCGGGGCCGAACGCCTCGGCCGCCGCGACGGGCAGCCTGATGACCGCCCTGGCGGCCGCCTGCGCCGCGCTCGCCGACGCGCTGGCCTGCGCCGC
>CAZORE010000150.1:2820-17980 GCA_964581815.1 uncultured Streptosporangiaceae bacterium
GCGTCTCCGCCGAGCGTGGCGGCTGCGCCGCGGCGGGCGGCACCAGGGCCGGCGGCACCGGAAGCACGGCCGGCAGGTCGAAGCGCGTCGCGCTCGGGTCGGCCTCGACGGCCGGGTCCTCGGCGACCGCGGGCAGGTCGAACGCGGTCGGCGCGTCGGGCCCCGCTCCCGCGGGGTACCCCTTCGCGTGCCGGCCGACCGAGCCGTTGGCGCGCTCGCTCTCCTGATCGGCCCGTCCGAGCTCGTATTCACGGATCAGCGGCTGGGCGTCGATGCCGACCGCGCCCGCGAGGGCGCGAACGTACCCGCGGACGTACAGGTCACCCCCGCACGCCTCGTAGTCATCCTGCTCGATGCTGCGGATGACCGTGCCACGGATCCTGGTGCGTTCGCTGAGCTCATCGACTGTCAGGCCCGCCTGGGAACGGGCCTCGGTCAGTGTTTGGCCAACAGTCACAAAGCCCTCCACGTACCGGCCTGCGTTAATCATCTTGTGACAGAGTAAATGCCGGCGCCTTTCCGTTGCGCCTGATCAGGGATTTTCCCGGTCAGTCGCCGTCTTCGGTTCCCCAGCGGAGGTAGCTCGCCGCGCGGCGCGCCCGGTCCCTGACAACCGCTATGTCGTCCTCGGGGCCGCCGACTATCGTGACGTGCCCGATCTTTCGCCCGGTGCGAACTTTCTTGCCGTAGAAATGCACCTTAACCGCCGGGTCGGCCGCCATTACATGGATATACCGGTCGAAAATATCCGGGTCGGTACCGCCTAGCAGGTTGGCCATAACGGTGAATGAGCCGTCCGGCGGTGAGCAGGAGCCGAGCGGCAGGTCAAGCACCGCGCGCAGGTGCTGCTCGAACTGGGAGGTGCGGGCCCCCTCGATCGTCCAGTGCCCGCTGTTGTGCGGCCGCATGGCCAGCTCGTTGACGAGCAGGCCGCCCGCGCGCGTCTCGAACAGCTCAACGGCGAGCAGGCCGGTCACGCCGAGCTCCGCCGCGATCCGCAAGCCCAGCGCCTCGGCCTCGATAGCCAGCTCGGGGCTGAGCCCGGGCGCCGGCGCGATCACCTCCCGGCAGATGCCGTCGACCTGCACGGTCTGCACTACCGGGTATGCCGCGCCCTGCCCGGAAGGTGACCGGGCGACCAGCGCCGCGAGCTCCCGCCGGAACGGCACGAACTCCTCGGCGAGCAGCGGTATGCCGTGCGCGATGACGTCCTCGATCTCCGCGGCGGACGTGCAGACCCAGACGCCCTTGCCGTCGTAGCCGCCGCTGACCGCCTTGAGCACCACCGGGAGCCGGCCCCCGGTGAACGCCTCGACGTCCGCGGCGGAGGAAACGGCCGCGAACCGGGGGCACGGGACATGGAGCGCATGCAGCGCCTCGCGCATCGCGAGCTTGTCCTGGGTGTACCGGAGCGCGCTGCCGCCGGGCCGGACCAGGATCCCCGCCGACTCGAGCTCGGCCAGGATCGGGCCCGGTACATGCTCGTGATCGAACGTGATAACGTCACAGCCGCCGGCGAAAGCCGCCACGTCAGGCAGGGAGAGATGCGATCCAACCGCCACGTCACGGGTGACGAGCGCGGCGCTCTCCGACTCCGATTCGGACAGTACCCGGAAGATTACGCCGAGGCCTACCGCCGCCGCGGCCGTCATCCGGGCGAGCTGTCCGCCGCCCACCATCCCGACCACCGGCATGCCGGTTCCGGACTTGCGCACGATCGGACCGGATGGTCCCGCAGGTGACAGTGGTGAAAGCACGCGGTGTAGCCTACGCGGAACCGTCCAATACTGGGTACAACCAACGTGGCGAAACGAGACCGCAGCGCTGCGATGCTCCCTAGCCAGCCCTCCGGGGCCTCGCTAGCCAAGCGAGGCCAGTCAACTCCCGGCCAGGCCCCCTGGCCGCCCCCGTTCGCAGGGAGTACGTATGTCAGCGCTAAGCGACGACATTGAGGTTAGAGAGGGGACGTACGGCGAGAAGGTCATCGCCGTCGAGCCCGGCGGAGCGGAGTTCATCCCGCTCAACGAGCGGCATGGCCGCCCCTTGCAACTGTTCTGGACCTGGACCTCGCCGAACATGGAGTTCGCGACGGTCTTCGTCGGCTTCATCGGTGTCGTCTTCTTCGGCCTCAGCTTCTGGGCGACGGTCCTCGCGATCGTGCTCGGCACCGCGCTCGGCTCGATCACGCAGGGCATCCTGTCGACCCAGGGCCCGCAGTACGGCGTCCCTCAGATGGTGCTGAGCCGCCGCGGCTTCGGTTACTGGGGCAACGCCCTGCCGGCCGGCATCAACGCCCTGGTGGCCGGCATCGGCTGGTTCGCCGTCAACAGTGTCAGCGGCGCGCTCGCGCTGAACGCGCTCACCCACATGCCCGAGGTGCTCTGCCTGCTGATCGTGATCGCGCTGCAGCTCGCCGTGGCGTACCTCGGTCACAACCTCATCCACGTGTTCGAGCGGTACGCCTTCCCGGTGCTCGTGGTGATCTTCATGATCGCGTCGGTGTGGACGCTCAGCAAAGGCCACCCGGGCGCGGCGCACAAAACCATCCCCGGCGCGTGGCTCATCGAGCTCGGCGCGACGTTCGGCTACGCGGTGGGCTGGAACCCGTACGCCTCGGACTACACGCGCTACTTCAAGCCCGACACCAGCAAGCGGGCGATCGCGCTGTGGTCCGGGCTCGGCCTGTTCCTGTCCTGCGTGCTGCTCGAGACCGTCGGCGCGGCGGCGGGCACCCTGCCGAGCGTCGCGTCGGCCGCGAACCCGACGGCAGGCTGGACCGGAATCTTCCCGACCTGGCTCAGCGACCTCACGCTCATCGCTATCGTCATCGGCGGCATCGCGGCGAACGCGCTGAACATCTACTCAGGCGCGATCTCGTTCACCGCGATCGGCTTCAAGCTCCCGCTCGCCGCCCGGCGGGCCATCGTCGCCCTCGGCTTCGGCGCGATCGGCTTCTTCGTCGCCTGGGCCGGCCTCGGCAACGCGGGCGAGGACTACAACAACTTCCTGCTGATCATCGCCTACTGGATCGCCCCCTGGCTCGCGGTGATGTTCTGCGACATGTACCTGCGCCGCCGCCAGGACCCGGCGCAGATCGAGCACCTGCTCTTCCACAAGAACTACACCAACTGGGCGGGCCCGGTGGCCATGGCCGTCGGCGCCGGCGTCTCGATCTGGCTGTTCTCCAACCAGTCCAAGTACACCGGCCTCATCCCGACCAACTGGCCGAGCGCCGGCGACCTCACCTTCGAGGCCGGCTTCGTGCTCACGGCCGCGATCTACCTCATCTGGCGGCTAGCCGCGGACCGTCCGGCCGTGGCCGCGTAAGCCAGGCCCTGATCGCGGGAGCCCCCGGTGCCGCGCGGCACCGGGGGCTCCCCGCGTTCAGGGCGGCGCAGCATTATGGACCAACAATTCAGTTAACTCTGAACGCGCTGCTATGCGAGCCTATTAACGTGTATGCGCGACCCTGATGAAAGGGGCATACCGCGCATGGCCCTTACCGCTCCCGGCCTTTACTCCCGCGTCCGCACGCTGCTTCCCGAGCTACTCAAGTTCGGGATCGTCGGCGGCATCGGCACCGTAGTCGACCTTGGCGGCGCGGCCCTGCTGCACGGCAAGTACCACGTGGAGCCGCTCGCGGCCAAGGCGGTCTCGACCTCTCTCGCCACCGTGGTCACCTACCTCGGCTCTCGGTTCTGGACGTTCAAGCACCGGGAGAACCAGGAGCTCAAGCGGGAGGCCGTGCTCTTCGTCGTGCTCAACCTGGTGGGGCTGGCCATCGCCGAGGTGGTCGTAGGCCTGGTCACGTACGGCCTCGGCCTGCATGGGCAGCTTCAGTACAACGCGGCCTCGTTCGTCGGTACCGGCTTCGGCACCATCTTCAGGTACTTCGCCTACCGCAGGTGGGTCTTCCTCGCCCCCGGCGGGCGGGCGGACGCGGAGCCGGCCGGGGCGCCGCGGGTTCCCGATTACCCGCCGTGGGAGCTGGACCCGGCGTTCTTCGCGTCGGCCGAGGCGGCCGCGCGGCGCCCGGCGGCGGCACCCGTGCCGCTGTCCCCGTGGGGCCCGGAACCGCTCTCCGCGTCGCCCAGGCAGCCAGCTTCATCGTGGAACCAGGCCCCGGCCCCGCCCGTCTGGGGCGCGCCCGCCGCTGCCCAGGCAACCCAGCGCGCGGCCCGTCCGGCGCCCGCCGTCGCCCCGTCAACCCAGCGCGCGGCCCGTCCGGCGCCCGTGGGACCGCGTCCTTCTGGCCGTCACCGCAAGAGCTAGGCCGGCCCGCTGCTTGTCGCCTTGGCATGGCCGGCGGGCGGGTTGCGCGGCAGGAACACCGCGAACACCGGCGGCTTGCGCCGGGCGAGCACGATCCGGCCGCCGTCCGCGGTCGCCATTGTCCTCGCGAGCGCGAGGCCTAGCCCGGTGCCCTCCGGCCTGCCGCTGACGCTCCGCTCGAAGATCCGGGAGACCAGCTCGGCGGGCACTCCGTTGCCCTCGTCCTCGACCTCGATCACCACCGAGCCGGCCGACTGCGTCCTGCGGATCGTCACCGTGCCCTTGCCGTGCATCAGCGCGTTGTCAAGCAGCGTGGCGATCACCTGGGCTAGGCCGCCCGGGGTGACGTAGGCCTGCAGCCGGGACTCGCCGATGAGCACCATCTTCCGCCCGGCGCGCCGGAAGGCCGGCTCCCACTCCGTGATCTGCTGCAGCACGATCTTGTCGACGCTGATCAGCCCCGTCGACCCGGCGCCCACCCGGCGGGCGGGACTGAGCAGCTGGGTCACCACGTCCGCGAGCCGCTCGGCCTGGGCGAGCGCGGCCTTGCCCTCCTCCCGGACCGCGTCCGGGTCGTCCGCCGAGGCGATCATCTCCTCCAGCCGCATCGACAACGCGGTCAGCGGCGTGCGCAGCTGGTGCGACGCGTCGATGGCCAGCTCCCGGTCGGCGGTCAGCAGGTTGGTGACGCGCCGGGAGACGCTGTCCAGGCCGTTGGCGACTTGGTCGAGCTCGGTCACGCCGTACCTGCGCCCGACCGGGCGCGGGTCGCCCGTGCCCAGCCGGCCGGCCGCCTCGGCGAGCTCTTCCACCGGCCGGGCGGCCCGCCGGGCCACGGCCCACGCGAACGCCACGGCCGCGGCGACGGACGCGGCGATCAGCGGCAGGCCGAGCGCCAGCAGGCCGACGTCGCGGGCGGCCGCGACAACGAGCAGCGGCACGGCGGCGAGGAGTACCGCGGCCACCGCCACCGCCGCCGCGGACAGCCACAGCCGCCGGCGCACTAGTCGCCGCGCTCGAACCGGAAGCCGACGCCGCGCACCGTGGTGATGAACCTCGGGTTGTGGGCGTCGTCGCCGAGCTTGCGGCGCAGCCAGGAGATGTGCATGTCAAGCGTCTTGGTGGACGTCCACCACTTGGCGTCCCAGACCTCGCGCATGATCTGCTCGCGGGTGACCACTTTGCCCGCGTCCCGCAGCAGGATCCACAGCAGGTCGAACTCCTTCGTGGTCAGGTCGAGCTCGGTGTCGCCGTGCCAGGCGCGGCGCGCCTCCGCGTCCACCCGCACGCCGCGCACGGTGCCGGGCACCTCCGCGGTACCGCGGCGCAGGAGGGCACGGACCCGGGCAAGCAGCTCCGCGAGCCGGAACGGCTTGGTGACGTAGTCATCCGCGCCGGCGTCGAGTCCCACGACGGTGTCCACCTCGTCGGCCCGGGCGGTGAGGATCAGCACCGGGACGCCGTTCCCCTCCGCGCGGACCCGGCGGCACACCTCAAGGCCATCGAGCTCGGGAAGCCCGATGTCGAGCAGTATCAGGTCGATGCCGTCCGACAGCGCGCGGCCCAGGGTCGTGGGCCCATCCTCGGTGATCTCCACCTGGTAGCCTTCCCGGCGCAGCGCCCGGGACAGTGGCTCGGAAATGGAGGTGTCGTCCTCAGCGAGCAGCACTCGGGTCATAGGTAAATCGTAAAGCCACGGTAAAAGGGATGCATCCCTGGCAGCACGCTCACCGCGAGGGACTCGGCGTCAGTTGCGCATCGGCCGGCCGCCCAGGTCACCACTGGGGTCGGGCCACGGCCGTTCATCGCGCTGCCGTTCCTCCTCGACAAGCTGGAACAGCATGGCCGATACCCGCTCCACGTGAGGAATCTCGGTGAGCGCCAACTCGCCGTGCTCGCCGGCGGATTCCACGATGAGCGTGCCCGAGCCGAGCAACCGGTCAAGCACCCCCTTGCGGAAGGACACGTCGGTGACGCGCGACAGCGGGATATCTCGGCCGTTACGGGTGAGGATCCCGTCCCGCAAGCGCATCCGCCGGTTGGTCAGCTCGTACACCGTTGTCCGCCAGACCAGGACCGGGTACATCAGCCACCACATGAGCAGCGCGATGGCCACCACGGCCAGCGCCAGGCGCTCCGCCGTCGCCCACTTGCCGCCGGGGATGAGCACCTCGCCCACCAGCAGCGCGGCGACCACAAGGAACGTCAGGGCGATCGGCCCGACCAGCGTCTTCCAGTGCGGATGCAAGATTGCTACAGGCTCCTCGCCCACCGCGAGCGAGCGGTCATGACCCATGAGGACATGGTAGGGCCCGGCTCGTCCGGCTACGAGGCCGCGGGCTCGCCGGTTAATCCGCGACCCCGGTCACCCTGCGTCCGGACGTGGACCACGTCGCCGGCCGAGACGGGCGTGACCGAGTCCCCGGGACCGTCGGCGACCAGCAGCCGCCCTTCGGCGTCGATGTCCCGGGCGATGCCGGTCACGATGCCGCCCGCCGGCAACTCGACCCGGACCGTTTGCCCCAGGGTCGCGCACAGCGCGCGGTAGGCGTCGCGCAGGCCGGCCCGGTCGGGGTCCGGGGTGGTCCGGAACGCGGAGTACCAGCGTTCCAGCTGGGTGAGCAGGCCGAGCAGCACCTCCTCGCGGCCTGCGGTCGCGCCCTGCGCGACCAGGGACGTCGGTATGAGGCTCGTGGCTGAGGCCGGCACCGCGAGCGGAGCGATGACGTTGAGGCCGATGCCGACCACCACCGCCGACCCGTCGGGTGACTGCTCGGCGAGGATGCCCGCCAGCTTGCCGTCGCCGGCCAGCACGTCGTTGGGCCACTTGAGCACCGCGTCAACGCCCGCCACCGACCGCACGGCGGACGCCACCGCGACCCCGGCGAGCAGCGTCAGCCAGCCCCGCCGCGCCGCGGGCACGGTCGCGGGCCGCAGCAGTACCGAGAAGGTCAGCGCCGCGCCCGGCCGGCTCGACCAGGACCGGCCGAGCCGGCCGCGCCCCGCCGTCTGCTCCTCGGCGACCAGCACCTGCCCCTCCGGGCGGTGTGGGTCGGCCGCCAGCGCGAGCAGGTCGGCATTGGTCGAGCCGGTGCTCTGGACGACGTCGAGTGCCGTCCACATCCCATGGGACGCGGGCAGGAGGAGCCCGCCCGCGTTCTGCTTATCGTCCACTGCCTTCGTCCCCCGGGTCAGTGCGCGGCGCGTGCCGCTAGTCGCCGACCGCGATGCGCAGCCGGCGGAAGCCCTTGCCCTTGTTCTCGACCTTGACCACCGAGATGCGGCCGACCTGGGACGTAGACGCCACGTGGGTGCCGCCGTCGGCCTGCTGGTCCAGGCCGACGATGTCCACGATCCGCACCTCCTTGACATCCTCAGGCACCAGGTTGGTGGCCGTCCTGATGATGTCGGGGAGCCTGAATGCCTCGTCACGGGGCAGCGAGCGGACGTCGATGCGCCGGTCGGCCCGGAGCTCCGCATTGCAGGCGGCCTCGACCCCCTCCTTGAAGCCCGGCGGCACCGCCTCGAGGTTGAAGTCCATGCGGGCGGTGAGCGGCTCCATGTTGCCGCCGGTGACCAGCGCGCCGAAGTCGCGGAACACCACGCCGCACAGCACGTGCAGCCCGGAGTGGGTGCGCATCAGCGCCGTCCGGCGCTCGTCCTCCACCGCGCCGCGCACCGCCGTGCCCGGCGGCGGCAGCGGGTCGGTGTCGAGCGGCACGAGGTAGACGTCGTCGGAGCTCTTCCGCGCGTCCACGATCCGGGTCTGCACGCCGCCCCACAGCAGCACGCCGTGGTCCGGCGGCTGGCCGCCGCCGCCCGGGTAGAACGCGGACCGGTCCAGGACGATGCCGTCCGGTCCGGAGTCCAGCACCACCGCGTCCCACTCGCGCAGCGTCTGGTCGTCAAGCTCAAGCCGATGCGTCCTGCTCACCTTCCGCAGTGTATTCCCGGGGGGCGACCCCCGGACCCCCGATGTCCTCGTGTGGCGGCCCGATGGCAAAACCCGCCATCGTATCGGGCCGCCACACTGCGGCAAGAGCCGCGAGGCAGTGCGTTCATCGGGCGGCGATCCTGGCGTGCGCCAGTGCCAGTCCCGCTCCCGCCAGGGCGAGCACGGCGAGCGCGACCGATACCGCCAGGTAGGCGTGACCCGAGGTGACCGCGAAGGCAGCGAGGCGGCCCGCGCCCGCACCGGCGGGCAGCCGTCCGGCCACGTTCAGGTACAGCGAGCCGAACGCCGCGATCCCGGTCACGATGCCGAGCTGGTTCACCGTCACCACCACGCCGCTCGCGTCCGCCGCGCTGCTCACCGGCACCCGGGACAGCACGCGGGCCATCAGCGCGCCGAACGCCCCGGCCATGCCGCCGCCGTTGACGGCGAGCGCCAGGTACAGCCAGGCGCCGCCGCTGCCGCCCGTGCGCACCAGCAGCCCGGCCCAGACGAGCCCGGCGGCGGTGATCACGAACCCGGTCATCGGCAGGCTGGCGTGGTACCGCGCGGGCAGCCGCCGCCAGTTCAGGCTGACGAGCGCGAACGCGATACCGCACGGGACGAAGGTCAGCCCGGCCCGCAGCGGCGAGTCGCCGAGGCCGTCTTGCAGCTCGAGCGCCAGGCCGAACAGCCAGCCGCCGAACACCACCATCGACGCGAAGAGGCCGGCCAGGCCGGCCACCATGCCGGGCAGCCCGAGCAGCGACCTGGGCAGAATCGGCTGGCCGCCGCGCGCGCCGACCCGGTGCTCCACGACGCCGAGCAGCGCGAACCCGGCGAAGGAGCCGGCGAGCAGCACCCAGCCCCACACCGGCCAGCCGAGGGGCTGGCCGAGGACGAGCGGCAGCACGAAGGCGAGCGCGGCCGGGGTGAGTACCGCCAGGCCCGGCAGGTCAAGCGTGCGAACCCCGTCGAAGCGGCCCGCGGGCAGCAGCCGGCCAGCGGCGAGCACGATCAGTCCGACCGGCACGTTGACGAGGAAGACCGGGCGCCACGAGGTGCCGAACAGGTTCGCGCTGACCAGCAGGCCGCCGAGGACCTGACCGAGCACTGAGCCGCCCGAGATCACGGTCGCGTACAGGCTCATCGCGCGTGCCCGCGGCCCGGGCGCCGTGTAGCTGCGCTGGATCAGGCTGAGCACCTGCGGAATCATCACCGCGGCGCCCGCGCCCTGGAGGAACCGCAGCGCGACGAGCACCCCGGTCGATGGCGCGAGGCCACAGCCGAGCGAGGCCAGCGTGAACAGGGCGACCCCGGCCAGGTAGACCCGGCGATGGCCGAGGATGTCGCCGAGCCTGGCCCCGGTGACGAGCAGCACCGCGTAGGCGATCGTGTAGCCGGCCACGACGAGCTGGAGGCTCGCGCCGGAGGCGCCGAGCGTGGCGTGCATGGCGGGCACCGCGACGTTGACGATGTTGGTGTCGAGCACGGCCATGATCTGGCCGGTGAGCACGATGGCGAGCGCCACCGCGGGCGGAGTGACCCGGCCAGCGCGCCCGGTACCCCCCCGGCGACCGGGCCGGACGGCGGCTGCCTGACGTTCATAGAGGTCTGTCATGTACTTAGCTTGCGGCCGGACTTATGCTGGTACCAAGAGCCTGGTTATCCTGGTACTAACACCACCTGGCAAGCCCGGCCGCGGTACGGGAGGATAAGGGTCATGACCATGGCAGCCACGGCCACCGCCGCCCGCCGGACGGAACTCGCCGCCTTCCTGCGCGCCAGGCGGGAGCGGGTCAGCCCGGAGGACGTGGGCCTGCTGCCCGGAACCCGGCGGCGCACCGCCGGACTGCGCCGTGAGGAGCTCGCCCAGCTCGCCGGGGTCGGCGTGACCTGGTACACCTGGCTTGAGCAGGGCCGCCCGATCAACGCGAGCGTCCAGGTGCTCGACGCCATCGCCAGGACGTTGCGGCTCGACGCGGTCGAGCGGGCCCACCTGTTCCGCCTCGCCGACCTGCCGGGGGCGGCCGCCGCCGCGGACTGCGCCGACTGCCCGCTCCCGCCCGAGGTCCAGCAGGTGCTCGACGCCATCAAGTTCCCGGCCTGCGTGCTCACCGAGCGGTTCGACGTGATCGCGTGGAACCAGGTGTACGCCGCGCTCTTCCCCGGGATCTGCGAGTCCCCGCCAGGCGAGCGGAACACCCTGCTCGTCAACCTCACCGCCCCGTCCTGCTGCAGCCCGCTGCAAGACCAGGCGGGCCACTGCCTCGCCCTGGTCGGGCAGTTGCGCGCCGCCTACGGCCGCCACGTGGGCGACCCGGCGTGGACGCACTTCATCCGCCGCCTGGAGGCCGTGAGCCCCGCGTTCGCGCAGGCCTGGGCGTCACACGAGGTGGCCCAGCCGGCCAGGCACACCAAGCGCTTCCGCCACCCGACGGCCGGCCACATCACCGCCACCTCGACCAGCTTCGCGGTCAACGCGGTCGCTGGCGCTCGCATGGTCGTCTACACCCCCGATGACAAGCCGAGCGCGAAGGCACTCGCCCGGCTGGCCGAGGGCGCGGACCTCGACGCCCGCTTCCCCTGCTGGGACGCCTGTCATCCAGAACGAGCGCGGCTTGCCCCGGCCGCTGTCTAGTTTGCTGCCCGCGCGATCACGCCGGTTACGAGTGCATCCGCACGCCCTTGACGATCTTGTCGACCGTGCCGCGCGGGCCGTACACGGCGATCCCGACCAGGTCCAGGTTTGACCGCTGGACCGCCCGCACCGCCGCGCGGTTGTCTCGGTCATTGCCGGTGGCGAAGAGGTCGGCGGTGAAGACGGACATGGCCACCCCGCGGCTGACCGCCCGCTCGTGACACCTGATGAGGGTCTCCTTCCCCCCTTCGAAGACAAGGACCGGCTGGCGGAACATCGGCAGGTACTCCGTGTCGTCCGCGTCCGCGTAGGGCTCGCCGATCACCTCGGGATTCCGCTGCCCGATGCCGCTGACCAGGAACGCCGTGACGTTAAGCCGCTGCCATACCTCCAGGTCGTCGCGGAGCAGAACCGCGATCTTGGTGTCGAACCGGACCGGTCCGCTCGTCGACTCCATGTCCTCGATGTCCATGCCGTCGATCGAAGCAGGTCACCGGGCCGCCGGTCTTGTACGATTTTTGCGTGGCCATCGATACCCGGGTGCGCGCCTGGCGGCCGCGGGTTCCCGGCGTCGCCGAAGTCCTCCACGCGCGCATGAGCAGTCACGTCTACCCGATGCACGCGCACGAGGCGTGGACGCTGCTGATCGTCGACGACGGGATGATCAGGTACGACCTGCACGGCCACGAGCACGGCGCCATGGACAAGCTCGTCACGCTGCTGCCGCCGCAGATCCCGCACAACGGGCGGGCCGCCACGTCCGCGGGCTTCGGCAAGCGGGTCGTCTACCTCGATCTCTCGACGTTGCCTGCGAGCCTCATCGGTCACGCCGTCGACCAGCCCGTGCTGGCCGACGCGCTTTTGCGGCAGCGGATCAGCCAGCTGCACCGCGGGTTCGACCAGCCGGGCGAGGAGTTCGAGGCGGAGACCCGGCTGGCCTTCATCGCCGAACGGCTCCGCTGGCACCTCGGCAAGCGCCGCGGGCCCGACGGGCCAATGGCCGGGGCCGGCGTGGCCGGCGAGCTGCGCAGCCTGATCGACTCCCGCTTCCGCGAGTCGATGACGCTCAGGGAAGCGGCCGACGCCCTGCACGCCCACCCGGCCCACCTAGTCCGGGCGTTCAGCCGGGCGTTCGGGATGAGCCCGCATCAGTACCTGACCAGCCGGCGCGTCGATCTCGCCCGGCGGCTCCTGCTCGACGGAGTGCCGCCAGCCCTGGCGGCGGCACAGGCCGGCTTCTACGACCAGCCGCACCTGAACCGCCACTTCCGGCACATCCTCGGCACCAGTCCCGGCCGGTACGCCCGGAGCGGAGGTTAGCCGGTGTTCTGCAGGCCGGCGGCGATCCCGCTGACGGTAAGCAGCAGCGTCCGGTCGAGAACAGGGCGCTCCGACTCGGTGACCTCCTCGGCCCGCAGCGCGGACAGCGCGCGCAGTTGCAGGTAGGACAGCGCGTCCACGTACGGGTCGCGCAGCACGATGGCCCGTGACAGCACCGGCCGGCTGCCTACCAGCCGGTCGTGCTCGGTGACGGACAGCACGAGCCGCCTGGTGAGGTCGTACTCGGCGAGCACGCGGTCGGTCAGGTCGGGCCGCCCGCCGAGGGCCAGGTACCGGACCGCGACCTCACGGTCGGTCTTGGCCAGGGACATCTCGGCGTTGTCGAGCAGCGTGGCGAGCAGCGGCCACTCGCGGTAGGCGCGGCGAAGCGCGGTCAGGCCCTCGAGCGGTATGTCGCCGTCAGAATCGCCCGCCGGAATGCCGGACCACGCCGCGGCGGCGAGCCCGCTCCCGAGCCCGTACCAGCCGGGCAAGTTCAGCCTGGTCTGCGCCCAGGCGAACACCCAGGGGATGGCGCGCAGGTCCTCAAGGCCGAGCGGCCCGCCACCGTGCCCGCGGCGGGCCGGGCGGGAGCCGATCCGCAAGGCCCCGATCTCCTCGAGCGGGCTGACGGTGGCGAACCACTCGGCGAAGCCGTCGGCCTCCACCAGCGCGCGGAACGCCCGCTTCGCGGCGTCGTCGATGGCCGCGGCGAGCTCACCGAAGGCCGCCGCCGCCGCGGCGGTGCGGGCCGGGTGCGACGGCGCGGAGGCAAGCAGCACCGCCGACGTGACCTGCTCCAGGTGACGCAGCCCGATCGCCGGGGTGCCGTACCGCGCGAAGATGACTTCCCCCTGCTCGGTGACCTTGAGCCGGCCCGCGACAGAGCCCGGCGCCTGGGCGAGCACGGCGCGCCCGGCCGGGCCGCCGCCGCGCCCGATCGCGCCGCCACGGCCGTGGAACATGGTGAGCCGCACGTCGTGCTCCGCCGCCCATGCGGCGAGCTCGGCCTGAGCATCGAACAACCGCAGCGTCGCCGAGGCGGGCCCGAGTTCCTTGGCGGAGTCCGAGTAGCCGAGCATCACCTCAAGCTGCCGCCCCGTCTCGGCCAGCCGGGCGGCCACCGCGGGGATCGACAGCATCCCGGTCAGCACGGACGTCGCGTTGGCCAGGTCCTCGCCGGTCTCGAACAGCGGCACCACGTCGAGCACCGGGCCGTTACCGTCGGGGAACGCGTGGCCGGCGAGCTCGTAGACCGCCGCGATGTCCTGTGCCGACGTGGTGAACGAGATCACGTAGCGGCGGCAGGCGTCCACGCCGAAGCGGCGCTGAATCCATGCCATCACCCGGATGGTCTCGAGCACCTCCTGGGTCATCGGCGAGAGCTCGGCGCCCTCCCGCAGCTCGGCCAGGGCACGCGCGTGCACCCGCGAATGCTGGCGTACCTCAAGGCCGGTGAGGTGGAAACCGAACGTCTCGGCCTGCCACAGCAGGTGCTGCAGCTCGCCGTACGCCTGCCGGACCGCGCCGGCCTCGGCCAGTGAAGACTGCACGAGGCGCAGGTCGGCGATGAAGTCCGCCGCCGCGCCGTATGCCAGGTCAAGGTTCCTTGTCCTGGTCGCGGCGAGCCGCTCCGCGGCGTAAAGCAGGAAGGCGCGATACGGCTCGCCCGGCGAGCGCGCGATGATCTCCCGCAGCAGTTCCGGGTGCTCGGCCGAGGCGGCGGCGAGCGCACGGCGTAGCCGCGCCGACGGCGGCGCGGAGGTCTCGTACACGGTCAGCGCGCGGGCGATCCTGGCGCAGGCCGCCTCAAGGCCCCGCAGCGCGTGCTCGGCCTGGATGGCCGCGGCCTCCCGGGTCACCGCGGCAGTGACGTTCGGGTTGCCGTCCCGGTCGCCGCCCACCCAGGAGCCGAACCGCAGGAACGGCGGCACCGGTGTCGGCTCGGTACCGCTCGCCTCCCCGAGCAGCACGTGGTCGAGCGCCCGGTACACCGCCGGGACCAGCTGGAACAGCGTCTCGTCGAACGCGGTCATCACCGAGCGGACCTCGTCCGCCGGTGACATCCCGGCGACCCGCAGCTGGGCGGTCCGCCACAATAGGTCGACCTCCTCGCGCAGCCTCCGCCGGTCCTCGGCCTGCCGCACCGCCCCGGCCCGCGGGTCGTCAAGCGCGGTGAGCAGCCCGCTGATCCGGCGCAGCGACGCCACCACCGCGCGGCGGCGGGCCTCGGTCGGGTGCGCGGTGAACACCGGGTGCACCCTGAGCCCGGCGAGCGACTCGGCCAGGTACTCCGCACCGCCCTCGGCGGTGAGCGTGGCCACCGCGTCGGCGAGCGACTCGCGGGCCGGCCGGTCGCCCGAGCCGCGCAGCTGCAGTGCCCGCACCCGCTGCTGTTCCTCGGCCAGGTTAGCCAGGTGGAAGTACACGGTGAACGCGCGGGCCACCTGCTCGGCACGCTCCCAGGACCAGGACGCGACCAGCGCGGTAATCTCGTCTCCCGCCGCGTTGGCGGCCGCCGAGCCGCGGTCCGCCGCCGAACGCGCGGCGATCACCGCGTGCCGTAGCCGCTCCACGTCCGCGAGCAGGTCGGCACCCGCCGACTCGCTGATCACCTCGCCGAGCATGTCCCCGAGCAGCCGGACATCCCGCCGCATCGGCTCGGGCAGCTCAGCGGAGTCGCGCTCCCGGCCGGAACCGCCCGCCCCGTACGCCCCGCCAGGATCCCCCGCGGGGCCGCCCGCCACGTCGCTCACGTAGATGCTCACAGGTCGAGCCTAACCACCGCCCGGTGAGCTCAATCGTCCGGCGTAGCCTTGTTCACCTGGCTTTAACGGCCGGGTGTGCCGACCAGGTAACCCCGGGGCGGGGGCAAAAGGATCAGGCTCGGAGTTAACCTTCCCTCATGACCGCGAGTGAGTCCATTCCTGACGAGTTGCCCGACCCGCATACGACGGCGGGGAAGATCGCTGACCTGGAGCGGCGGCGGTATGAGG
>CAZORE010000151.1:0-2191 GCA_964581815.1 uncultured Streptosporangiaceae bacterium
TCCACCCAGGCCGCGTACGCGGCCCCGCTGATCCTGCTCGCGCAGAACCGCCAGGACGAACGGGACCGGGCCACCACCGAGCGGGACCGCCAGGTCGCCGCGCGCACCCAGGCCGACACCGAGTACCTGGCCCGTGAGCTGGCCACCATCCGGCTGACCCTGAACGACCTGGTAACCAACCAGGACCTGGCCGAGCACCTGGAACACCTGGCCAAGCTGATCGCCGACCGCTCACCGGAAAAGCCAGAGGAAGACTGACCTTCCCGGTTCAGCAGCTGGCCCGGTTCAGCAGCTGGCCCGCACTGAGGCGGCAGGGGACGGCATGACCGCCAGGGCCGGCATCGCGTCCAGGGAGGGCCCCGTGCTGGCGGGCGAGGTAGCCAGCGACGCGGAGCGGGTGGCCGGTGCGGCTCGCCGGGTCGGCGACGACGCGGCGGCCGGGCTCGTGAACGTCGCCGGCGTGGCGGCCAGCGAGGCGCTCGCCGTCGGCGCGGCCGGCGCGGGGCGGGCGCCCGCCCCGTACATCCAGGTTCCCGTTGACTGCACGGCGCCCGGGCTCAGCGTGATCCCGGAGACGGTGACCTGGTGCCCCTGGGTGTCCGTCAGCCGCACCGTGAACGGCCCTTGGCCCGCGCCCGACGCGGCGATCCAGTAGTTGTAGCTGGCCCGCGCCAGGGACAGCCAACCGGATGTGGTCTCCACCTCGACCCCGGCCAGCGGGTTGCCCGTGTTGTCGGCCAGCAGCGCGAGCCAGTACTGCGAGGAGCCCTGCTTCACCTCGACGGAGACCGGCCCGGGCAGCGCGGGGTTGGCCAGCGGCGTGTAACTGACGTTGATAAGGCCGGCGGACAGCGGCGCGAGCCTGGCGAACGCGGTCTCGCTCAGGTCGATGTGCCCGGCAGCGCATTCGGGGCACTGGTCGATCACCTTGACGCGCACCGACCCGTCCGGCCCGTTGACCTCCAGGTAGCCGCCGCAGCCGGCCGCGTCCGCGTACTCCGGCGCCGGGAGCGCCACGTACAGCCCGTCGGCGGGCGGGCTGTACCCGCAGTTGGGCAGGCCGGTCAGGACGTAGTGCGTGGCGATTTGCGCGCCGGCCCCGCCCGCCGCGGCGTCGGCCACGACCGACGCGCAGGCTCGGCTGCCGGTGACCTGCCCGATGCCGAGGACCAGGACGACGGCGGCCACGGCGGCTGCCCCGCCGCCGGCGCCGAGCCCGAGCAGCCGCCAGCGTGAGCGCGGGCGCCGGCGGCGGTGACCGCGCGGCCCGGGAAGCATGGCACCAGGCGGCCCGGGAAGCATGGCACCAGACTGTAATGAGCACCGCGCCAGCTGCGACCGCATTTCCGGTGAACTGCCCGGATAACGTCACAACTCTTACGCGCGCCGCACGGCTAACGGTTGCTAACGGCGGCGGGCGAGCTCGCGGTGCAGCGGCGGCATCGCGGCGGGCAGCGCGTCGGGCGGGAACAGCCGCGCCTCCAGGATCTCCCGGTCATCGAGGACGAGGTCGTCGATGTCCCCGGTCAGCACGGCCTCGTAGTACACCTCGACGCGGTACCGCAGGCCGCTGGTCAGCTCCGCGAGCCGGCCGACCCGCACCGTCAGGCCGGTTTCCTCGCGGACCTCGCGGACGACCGTGTCCTGGAAGCGCTCGCCGCGCTTGGCGAACCCGCTGGGGAATCCCCACTGCGTGTCGTCCGGCCAGAACCGGTGCCGCAGCAGCAGCACCCGGCCGTCCGCGGCCCGGACGATCCCGGTGACCCCGACGCCGAACCGCGCGTTCAGCCGCCAGGCCAGCCACCCCTGCAACGGCCCGGCGGCCCGCCAGGCGCGGACAAGCTGGTCAGCAAGCACCCGTCCACTATGCCCGGCCGCGGTGGTCGCCGCGTCGGCCGGCCCGGGCGAAATCACGTTGCCAGGCCGGCCGTCCGCCAGGTACGGTCCGGCGGTGGGACATGTTGAGGTGGCGCACGTCAGCCACGTTCTTCCCGACGGCCGGGTGCTGCTCGACGACGCCTCCTTCAAGATCCCCGACGGCGCCACCGCCGCGGTCGTCGGCCCGAACGGCGCGGGCAAGACCACCCTGCTGCGGATGCTGGCCGGCGACGTGGCGCCCACCGAGGGCACCGTCGCGGTCAGCGGCGGCCTCGGCGTGATGCGCCAGTTCATCGGTGGGCCGCAGGCCGCG
>CAZORE010000151.1:2291-17715 GCA_964581815.1 uncultured Streptosporangiaceae bacterium
GGTCAGCGGCGGCCTCGGCGTGATGCGCCAGTTCATCGGTGGGCCGCAGGCCGCGAGCGGCTTGAGGAGCTGCGCCGCCGCTGGGACGAAGAGCACGAGAAGATCAAGGAACTCGTCCGCATGTACCGGGTCAAGGCCAGCAATAACTCCGACATGGCCTCCCGGCTGCAGGCGGCCGTCACCCGGCTGGCGAAGTTCGAGGAGATCGGCCCGCCCGAGGAACCGCCGCGCGAGCAGCACATCAAGATGCGGCTGAAGGGCGCGCGGACCGGCCGCCGCGCCGTGATGGTGGAAGACCTCGCCGTCAATGGGACCACGCTCCCGTTCTGCAGTGAGATCTGGTACGGCGACCGGGTCGGGGTGCTCGGCGCCAACGGCAGCGGCAAGTCCACCTTCCTCCGGCTGCTCGCCGGGGAGCCGCTGCCGCACGCCGGCCGCGCGCGGCTCGGCGCGCGCGTGGTCCCTGGCATGTTCGCGCAGACCCACGCCCGCCCCGACCTGGCCGGGCGGACCCCGGTCGAGATCGTGATGACCGAGCACGCGCAGCTGATGACCGAGGCGATGAAGGCGCTCGCCCGCTACGAACTGCACAAGTGCGCGCGGCAGCCGTTCAGCACGCTGTCGGGCGGGCAGCAGGCGCGGCTGCAGATCCTGCTGCTCGAACTCGGCGGGGCGACCCTGCTGCTGCTCGACGAGCCGACCGACAACCTCGACCTGCCGTCCGCCGACGCCCTCCAGACCGGCCTCGAGGCCTACCAGGGCACGGTGCTCGCCGTCACGCACGACCGCTGGTTCGCCGAGTCGTTCGACCGCTTCCTCGTGTTCGCCCGCGACGGCTCGGTCCGCGAGTCCGCCGTCCCCGTGTGGGATTAGGAGCAAGATCATCCCGGAAGCGTGTTATACCGGCCCGCCATTGCCAGGAGTACCGCGGCGGCCTGGCCGGGCGGCCTGGTCACGACGTTCAACGTCGAGCCGCAGGGCGACAAGTCCCTGGTGCGCATCCACACGAGCTGGGACGGCGCGGGTGGCATCGGCGGCTTCTTCGAGCGCACCTTCGCGCCCAAGGCGATGCGCCGGATCTACCTCGACGAACTCGACCGCCTCAACGCGTATGCCGAGGCGCAGCAGTAGCCGCCTCGCTCACCCCGCCCGGGGCGGCCCCGCTCGAAGTCGGCAGCGCCAGAGAATCGAGCGGCCCGTTGAACCAGTGGCCGGCCGGGCACCTGATCTTCAGGATCTCGACGGGACCGTCGGTGGATCGCATGGTGACCCGGTCCTCCACCTCGGCGGGCAGGCCGCACCGTCGCGCACCGTCCCCGTCCTGGTAGGCCGGGCAGTCTAGGAACATCATGAGAGGCCTCCCCGTAGTCGGCTGCTTTCCCCTGTCAGCCTTACTGAGGACAACTGTGCAGTGCCGGATACGCGCCGTCATCACGGGGGCACCGTGATTTTTGGGCGTGCCGCCCGTGAGGCCGCCGGCGAAGCCGCCCGTGCGGGGGGCGTCGCGGCTGACGAGATTGGCGCCGCCCGATCGTCTAGAGCGGAGAGCACATGGCACAGGCACCGCGAACGGGAGTGAAATCATGAGGCTGCGAACGCTGCTTGACGGGCGGGGGCTGGTGGAGTCGCCGCGCTGGCACGGCGACGCGTTGTACTTCTCCGACTGGTCGGCGGGGGAGGTTCTGCGCGTCGGCCTGGACGGACGTCATGAGGTGGTGGCGCGGGTGAAGTCGCTCCCGTTGTGCACCGCCTGGCTGCCCGGCGGGCGGCTGGTCATCGTCTCGTCGCCCGACGGCCTGCTGCTGCGACTTGAGCCGGACGGCTCCCTGGTCACCCACGCCGACCTGGGCCGTCCCGGCTGGAACGACATCGTGGCCGACGGGCGCGGCAACGTGTACGTCAACGGCGCGGGCTTCGACCCGGCCACGAGGGAGTTCCAGCCCGGCGGGGTCACGCACGTGGCGCCCGACGGCACCGTCCGCCAGGTGGCCGACGACATCGCCTTCCCCAACGGCATGGCGGTGACCGCCGACAACGCCACGCTGATCGTCGCCGACTCGCACCGCCGCCAGCTTGTCGCCTTCGATATCGCCGCGGACGGCGGCCTGTCCGGCCGCCGCACCTGGGCCGACCTCGGGGACTCGGCGCCGGACGGCATCTGCGTCGACGCGGAGAACGCCGTCTGGTACGCCGAGGTCCCCGGCAGGCGCTGCGCCCGCGTCGCCGAAGGCGGCGCCGAGCTCGCCACCGTTCCCCTGGACCGCGGTGGCTTCGCCTGCGCACTCGGCGGCCCGCACGGGACGACCCTGTTCATCACCGCCGCCGAATGGCGCGGCATGACCGAGGCGCCGCCGGTGACCCCGGGCAGCGGGCAGGTCCTGGCCGTTGACGTCGACGTCCCTGGCGCCGGCTGGCCGTGACGGCTGGCCTGACGGCTGGCCGGCGCTCGCGCTCCTTCACGAAACACTCCGATGGCCGACCACCTCGGGGTCCCGTCCGGCTGGCAGCGGGAGTAAGGCGCCGGTGCCACCCGCTGCCCGGGCCGGCCCCGGACGGCGGGTGGCGCGGTGCCGCTACCCCGCCTACCCCGCCGCCAGCGCTGGAGACCCGGCGAGGAAGCCGCGGACCTCTTCCGCGATGACGGACGGGTACTCGAGCGGCGCGTAGTGACCGACCCCGTCCACGAAACGGAGCCGGGCCCGGCTGAAGAACGCGTCGATCCGGTCGGACCACTCCCTGGGGAATAGTGGGTCATGCTCCGGCCACAGCACGACGGCCGGGGTGGCGAGCCGGTCCTCGGGCGCGGGCACGGTCTCCGAGGCGGCCGTCGTCGTGGTCCCGGCGCCGGAGCGGTACCACTGCACGGAGGCGGTGAACGCGCCAGGCGGACCGTAGACGGAGACCAGGTGGTCGAGGTGCTCCTCGGACACCGTGAACTCCGGCCCCGACCAGTGCTCCCAGAAGTGCCGCAGGTAGGCGCGCACCGCGTCCGGGTTCCCGTCGATGAGCTCCTCGGAAAGCGGCAGCCGGTGGAACGCCTGGTACCAGAATTCCCGTAGCGGCCCAGGCCCGAAGACGCGGGTGCCCACCCCGGGCACCGGCGGGCTGATCACCAGCGCGCCGACCAGGTCGGGGCGTGACCAGGCCAGGGCCTGGGCGATCCGGCTCCCGATGTCGTACCCGACGACGACCGCCCGCGCGATGCCGAGCGACGTGATCAGGTCCGCGACGCTGCGCGCCTGCGCCGGCCCGCTGTACTGCCCGGCCGGGTCGGCCACGTGCTTGTCGGAGTGCCCGAACCCGCGCAGGTCGGGGACGACGACCTCGCACCCGGACAGCAGCGGCACCAGGTCGCGGTAGTCGGTCCTGTCTCCTGGCCAGCCGTGCAGCAGCACCACCGCCGGCCCGCTGCCCACCCGGTCATAAGCCAACTCGAACCCGTCGACCGCCATGCCGCCAGCCTCCTGCCGTAGCCGCCATACCGCCCACCGCCCCATGGTCGCAGAGCATCCGGACGGCGGGCTGCGGCGCACCCTCAAGCCATCTTCTGGTACACCGCCACCTGGCTGGCGCTGGCGGCAGTGAACGGTGCCCTGTCCCATCCGGCCCAGCGGTGCTCGAGCCGGAACCGGGCGAGCCTTCCCATCAGGTCGAGTTCGGACGGCCAGACGTAGCGGTACGGCGCGGAACTGCAGCGCCACTGGCCATCGATCAGCGTCCAGTGGTGGGAGGAAGTGATCTGCGCCACCGGGTCGTCGATCGTGTCGATTCCCACGTGGCCGGGTGAGATGTCGAAGACCCGGCCCAGCTCGCCGGCGGGCAGGCCGGAGACCGCGGGCAGCCCCACTTCCACCACGAACCGCCCGCCGGGGACCAGGTGCGCCGCCGCGTTCGCGAACACCGCGACCTGCTCGTCCTGCGTAGTGACGTTCATGATCGTGTTGAACACCAGGTACACCAGCGAGAAGTCGCCGGGAACCCGCGTCGTGGTCATGTCCCCGATCGTCACGGGCACGGCCGCGGCACCGGGCTTGCCGCGCAGCACGGCCGCCATGTCCGGTGACAACTCGATCCCGGCGACGGGAACCCCGCGCTCGCTCAGCGGCAGCGCCACGCGCCCCGTCCCGACGGCGAACTCCAGTGCGGCCCCGCCGCCGGCCAGCGAGGCGAGCACGTCTACGGCCGGCCGCAGGACCGCGGGCGCGAACATCTCGGCGCTCGTAGCGTCGTACACCGAGGCGATCTCCGGGCCCCACAAGACAGTAGCCATCCCAGCATCCTGCCCGTGCCCGCCGCCTGGGTCGAACGAATTACCACGGAACGGAGGCTGGTGCTACCGTTCGGCCCCGACCTCTGGCGCGGGGCCGTCAGCCGTGCAGCGTCGGCAGGACGTAGCGCAGCGCCGCATAGCCGACGGGAACGCAGACGAGCGCGGCGCACATGGCCAGGTTCACCGCCCGGTACCGCAGGAACACCGCCGCGAACTCCCGCAGCATCGCACTCGGCCGGTAGTAGCCTGCCACCCGCGCGCCGCGAACCTGCCCGCGGATGCCGAGGCGGCGCGCGATCATGGCGGCGCGGAAGGCGTGGAAGTCGCTGGTCACGATCGTGCACCGGGCACCGGGCTGCACCTGGTCCATGATGGCCTTGC
The DNA here is from genome assembly GCA_964581815.1 of uncultured Streptosporangiaceae bacterium. Lineage (GTDB taxonomy): Bacteria > Actinomycetota > Actinomycetes > Streptosporangiales > Streptosporangiaceae > Trebonia. Next base: position 6,943 of record CAZORE010000151.1, read on the forward strand.
TGAACAGCAAGTTCTCCTCGGTGCTCCGCGACCGGTCCTCAAGCAGCAGGTGGTCGGCGGGAAGGCCGCGCGCAGTCAGGTAGGAGGCCATCGCGGTGGCCTCCGGCACCTGTTCGTCGTCTCCTTTGCCCCCGGAGACGATCAGCAGCGGCCCGGGCCCGGTGGCCCGCCGGTTCAGTGACGCCCAGATGCCGTGCCCCCGGTCGAGCCGGCTGGCGAGCAGCGGCGGCACCTGCCCGCCGGGGCCGAGCCCGGCACCGAGCACGATGACGAAGTCCGACCGGCCGGTCCGCGCCACGAGCCCGTACACGAACGCGTAGCAGACGTACGAGACGAGCAGGAAGGATACATAGCCGAACACCAGGTTGACGACCGTGGCGAACACCGACAGCTCGACGTCCTCTGTCCGGCCCGCGACGATGATGTCGAGCCCGAGCACCACGAAGACCGCTGCCCCTGTGAGCAAGGGCAGCAGGTTCCGTGGCCGCAGGCTCTCCCGGCGGATGATGGTGATCCCGTTGATCAGCAGATAGCAGCCGATCACGAACGGTACCAGCGCCACGGCGACCACCAGGGCGAACAGCAGCAGGTGCGCGGCCCGCCCCGGCGTGTCGGCGAGGCGCTCGGCGAGGCCGAGCGCGCCGAGGGCCAGCGCCAGCCCGAGCAGCACCGCGTTGCCGAAGGCCCGCGGCTCGCGGACCACCCCCGCCAGGAAGACGAGGAACGCAACGCCCGCGAGCCCGAGTGTTACCACCCGCTCAAGCTACCCGCCCCGGGCGGTGCGCCCGCTGAGGGAAACCGCGGCGCGCGGGCCGCGCGTGCGTCAAGTTCGCGTCCTCAGCTGTCGACCTGCGGCGGCTCGGTCCTGGTCCGCTTGAGCTCGAAGAAGTACGGGTTCGACGCCAGCGCGTACGCGCCGTCGAACATGCGGACCGCCTCCTCGCCGCGCGGCACCCGGGTGATCACCGGGCCGAAGAACGCCACGCCGTCGATGTGGATGGTCGGCGTCCCGACCTCGTCGCCGACCGGGTCCATGCCGCGGTGGTGCGACGCGATCAGCGCCTCGTCGTAGTCGGTCGAGTCCGCCGCGGACGCGAGCTCCGGGTCGAGCCCGCACTCAGTGAGCGCCTCGACGTAGAGCTCCTGGTCGAAGTCGCGCTTCTCGATGTGCCGCTTGGTGCCGAGCGCGGTGTACAGGTCGCGCAGCGCGACGGTGCCGTACTTCTGCTCGGCGGCGATGCACACGCGGACCGGGCCCCAGCCCCGGCCGAGCAGCTCCTTGTACTGCTCGGACAGGCCCTCGCGGGCGGAGTTGAGCACGGAAAGCGACATGACACGGAAGGACAGGTCGATGTCGCGCTCCTTCTCCACCTCGAGGATCCAGCGCGAGCTGACCCAGGCGAACGGGCAGAGCGGGTCGAAGTAGAAGTCGACAACGGGCTTTGCGGCAGAAGTAGCTGTCATGTCACCCACTCTAGCCCGCCCCCGGGGCCGCCGCCGTCCACGCGGGCGGGCCGGCGTGCCTCCGGGATAACCCTGAGGCCTCTCCGGGATAACCCCGAGGTTTACCTGAATCCGGCGCGGAGACGGGTGCCGCGCCCTATATACCGAGTATGCTACTCGCAGCTATACAGGGTTTAATACTTCCCTCGGGGGTGTTCATGAGCGTCAGGCACGCGCTGCTCGCGCTGCTCAGCGAAGGTCCCAAGTACGGTCTGCAGCTCCGCGAGGAGTTTGAGGCGAACACCGGCCAGGTCTGGCCGCTCAACGTCGGCCAGGTGTACACGACGCTGCAGCGGCTGGAGCGCGACGGCCTGGTCACCGCGGTGGGCGACGCCCAGCCGGGCGGTGAGCACGGGCCGCAGAAGGCCTACCGCATCACCGAGGCCGGCTCTGCCGAGCTTGCCCAGTGGCTGCGCGTCCCGCCGGACCTGTCCGTGCCGCCGCGCGATGACCTGGTGATGAAGGTGCTGATCGCGGTCCGGGTACCGGGCACCGACGTGTCCGAGGTCATCCAGGCGCACCGCCGCTACCTGATCGAGCTCATGCAGGAGTGGACCAGGCTCAAGGAGGACGACAACGGCAGGGACCTCGCGTTCTCGCTGGTCGTCGACTCCGAGTTGTTCCGGGTCGACTCCGTGGTCCGCTGGCTCGACGCGGCGGAAGGCCGGCTGCGCCGCGCGCTTGCCGACGGATGGAACCCTGCCCAGGCGGCCGCCCCGGCGGCGAGTGCCGGTCTGCCGACCCGACCCACGATGGGAGTAAGGCGATGAGCGTCCTCGAACTTCGATCCGTATCCAAGGTCTACGGCCGCGGCGCCGCCGAGGTGCAGGCGCTCCGCGACGTCTCCCTCACCGTCGCCGCCGGCGAGATGGTCGCCGTGATGGGCCCGTCCGGGTCCGGCAAGTCGTCGCTGCTGACGATCGCCGGCACCCTGGAGGAGCCGACGTCAGGCGCCGTCCTCGTCAACGGCAAAGACACGCTGCGGCTGTCCGGCGGGGCCAGGTCCCAGCTGCGCCGCCGCGCGATCGGCTACGTCTTCCAGGACTTCAACCTGCTGCCCGGGCTCACCGCCGCGGAGAACGTGTCGCTGCCACTTGAGCTCGACGGCTCGTCCATGCGCAAGGCGCACCTGGCCGCGCTCAAGGCTTTGGAAGAGCTCGGCCTCGGCGACCGCGCGCGGCACTTCCCCGACCAGATGTCCGGCGGCGAGCGGCAGCGGGTCGCCATCGCCCGCGCGGTGGTGGGGGAGCGGTCGCTGCTGCTCGCCGACGAGCCGTCCGGCGCGCTCGACACCGAGAACGGCGAGGCCGTGATGCGACTCATCCACAGCTACTGCAAGCGGGGCGTCGCCGCCGTCGTCGTCACGCACGACGCGCAGCTCGCCGCCTGGGCGGACCGTATCGTGTTCCTGCGCGATGGCCGCGTCGTCGATCAGACCGCCGCGCCGGCCGGCCCGGAATCGCTGCTGGAGCAGTCGTCATGAGCATGACCGCGTACGCGCGCGATGATCGGCCGGTCCGCGAGCCCGAGGACCCGCGCCGCGCCGCGATGGCCCGCCGCTCGCTATCGCGCTGGGCGGTGCGCCTCGCGCTGCGCGAGTGGAAGCAGCGGATCCTGATCGTCCTGCTGATCGCGGTGGCCTCAGCCGCGACGCTGCTCGGCATCGCGATCGCCTCCGCGACGCCCGGCACGCCGCACGCGGGAACCTTCGGCGCGGCGCAGACCCTGATCGAGCTGCCGGGGAACACCCCCGACCTGCCCGGCGTCATCGCGAAGATCGAGAAGGCCTACGGGACGGCGAGCGTCGTCTACGACCAGTCGATCACGACCGGCCAGACCGGCGGCGCCGACCTGCGCGCCCAGGACCCGTCAGCCCCGTACACGCGGCCGCTGCTCGCCCTCGACTCCGGCCGCTACCCGTCACGGCCTGGCCAGGTGGCGGTCACGTCCGGGCTCGCGTCGCTTTACAGCCTGAAGGACGGCTCGACGTGGCACGTTCCGGCCGGGGCGGGCGCCGAGGCCGGGCGCGCGTTCACCGTCACCGGCATCGTCGAGAATCCGTCCAACCTCCTTGACGAGTTCGCCCTCGTCGCGCCTGGCCAGGTCGCCGCCCCTAGCGACGTGCGGGTCTTCCTCGGGCTTTCCATGGACTCCGCCGCCGCGTCGGCGTCACCCGACGCCATACCGAGGAGCGCGAACGTCAGCGCGCCCCAGCCTGACAACGGCCTTGTGTCCCCGGCGACCGTGGTGCTTGTCATCTCCGTGCTCGGGCTGGTCTTCATCGGCCTCGTCGCCACGGCCGCGTTCACCGTCATGGCCCAGCGCAGGCAGCGCGCTCTCGGCATGCTCGCCTCGCTCGGCGCGACCGAGGCCGACGTCAGGTTCGTGCTGATCATCGACGGCCTCGTCGCCGGCCTGGCCGGCGCGGTCCTCGGTGCCGCTGGCGCGGCGGGCACCTGGTTCTGGTACTACCCGCACCTGGAGACCGCTACCGCGCACCGCACCGATCCGCTCGCCCTGCCATGGGCCGCGGTGATCGCCGGCCTGCTACTCGCCGTCGCCACGTCCGTGCTCGCCGCCCTGTGGCCGGGCCGGGCCGTCAGCAAGGTGCCGGTGGTCGCCGCGATCTCCGAGCGGGTCGAGCCGCCGCAGGTTGTCGCCCGCTCACTGCGGCCCGGCCTGCTGTTCCTGCTTGGCGGCCTGTTCCTGCTGTTCGTCTCCGGCGGCTGGGACGGCGGCGGCGACAACGGCCGGTACCTGATACTGGCCGGCCTGGTCTGCTGCGAGATCGCTTCGGCATTGCTAGCGCCGTTCATCGTCGACCGGCTCGCCCGGCTGGCGTGGCGCGCCCCCCTGGCCACCAGGCTCGCGATCCGCGACCTGGAACGATACCGGTCACGGTCCGGCGCGGCGATGGCGGCGATCTCCTTCGCGATCTTCCTCGCCACGATCACCATCATGATCGCCAGCGTCCGTTTCGACGACGCGCTCGACTACACCGCGCCGAACATGGCGTCCAACCAGCTCATCCTCTACACCCCGGGCAACGACCCGACCACGAACGAGATAGGGCAGTTCACCCCCGCCGCCAAGCTGGCCGCGACCGGCGCCGAGGCGGCCACGCTCGCGGCTCAGCTGCACGCGGCCGTGCCGCTTGAGCTCGAGGTGCCGGTCAGCGTCAACGTGCCGGAGCGAGGGCAGCCGACCCAGAACCAGTACGGCGGAATCCTCTCGCTGCACGGCCGGGGGTTCGGCGGCGTGATGTTCGTGGCCACCCCGGCACTGCTGCACACGTTCGGTATCAGCCAGAGCTCGCTGAACGCGCACGCCGACGTGCTCACGGTCCGCGCTCAGCTGCCGTCGACCGGGGGGCTCGCGCTGGTCAGCGGGGAGTACATCGGCACGTCGCCGAACGCCCCGTGCCCGGCCGGGATGTGCATACTGAACCCGGTCATCCAGGCGGCGAGCAAGCTGCCGGCCGGCACCTCCGTACCGAACACCGTGATCACCCCGCAGGCCGTGAAGGCTCTCGGCGAGACGCCCGTCCCCGTCGGCTGGCTGATCCAGGCGCCGTCCGCCCTCACCGCGGTGCAAGTCAACGCGGCCCGCCAGGCCGCGCTCAGCCTCGGCGCCACGATCGAGACCAAGTCCGGTCAGCTCAGCCTCGGCCAGATCAGCAACGCGGCCACCATCGGCGGGCTGCTGCTCGCCCTCGGCGTCCTCGCGATGACCGCCGGCCTGATCCGCAGCGAGACCGCCCGCGACCTGCGGACGCTCACCGCAACAGGGGCGGGCGCCCGCACCAGGCGGGCGCTGGCCGGCGTCACGGCCGGGGTGCTCGCCTTCCTCGGCGCGGCACTCGGCACGGTGGCCGCGATTCTCGCCGTGGTCGTGTGGGCGCATTCCAGCCTGATCCAGACCTTCGGCAACGTACCGTGGTCCGACATCGGGCTGCTGGTCATCGGCATGCCGCTGATCGGAGGCGCCGCCGGGTGGCTGCTCGGCGGACGCCAGCCGTCCGCCGTCTCCCGCCAGCCACTCGAATAGGAGATAACAGCAAGAAGCAAGGCGCGGCACGCCCCCGTTCGGAATGGTCTCAGGCATCATCCCGAACGGGGGCGTGGCCGGGCCGGCCACCGCCGGCCGCGCCTGGCCGCGTGGCGAAACCGGGCCCGCGACACGCCCGCGAAAATCCCTGCTTCCAGGCGGCAGTGACGCTATCGTGTCATTTCGTGACGGAGGCGCCGGCGTTCAGCGTGGTGGCGGATGTCGCGATCGTGAAGGGCGAGACGCCGGCCGGCGACCGGACCTGGCTGTCGTTCCCGGACGGGACCGCGCGCCGCGCGGCGGTTCATGTCATCCATGACCTACCGCACCTGGTCGTCGAATCGGTGTTCGGCCTGGACGAGGGGCTGTGGGGCACGCTCGCGGCCGGCGGCTTCGAGCCCGCGAGCCGGGCGGTGACCCGGCGCAACGGGCACATCAGGCTGGTGACCGACGCCCCCTTCGACGAGCTCGCTACCGCGACCTGGCCCGCGCACACGGTCGCGAAGGCCGCGGTCAACGCCGTGCTCAACCGCTGGGGCGACGGGCCAGACACCCCCGACGGGGTGCGGGACCGGCTGCGCCAGACCAGTCCGGCCGCGGCGGAGCTGGCCGCGCGGCTCGACGACGAGCAGGTCAGGGTGGCCGCCGCCGGGGTGCGCCGGCTCTACCGTGACTGGGCGGCGCTCCCCGTCGGCGGCACGCTGCGCGCCACCTGGCCGCTGCACGACAGCTGGCTCCGGCTGCTGTGACCGGGGCCCGGCACGACATGAGGCGGAACGTCACCGCGAGGCGGCCAGGGATTGGCCGTCCGTTCACCGGCACGTCGACCTGATCCACGATCCTTCCGGGCGATGGCAACTACCGTTACTACCTCAACGCTGGCATCATGGACCAGGATGGCAGCGTGATTGGCGCCGGCCGTGGGCCTGCTGACGGCCGTGCCCGCGGGAACCGGCATTGAGTCCCGGAACGCGGGCAGCTGAGCTGCGCGTCATGATCGTGACCGACCAGTACGCGCCGATGGTCGGCGGCGTGCCGTCGGTGACCGTGGCGCTCGCGCGGGGGCTGAGCGAGCGCGGGCACGCCGTCACGGTCATCGCGCCAAGCACCAGCCTGCACGGTGGCGCCGCTGCCCCCGGGCCGGATGACCCGGTGGCCGTGGACTACCGCGGCTCGCTGCCGTGGCCCTGGTACGAGGGCCAGCGGCTCGGGCTGCTGCCGCCCGCGGCGGCCGGCCGCGCGATCGCCGCGCATCAGCCCGACGTGCTGCACCTGCACTCGCCGCTGACGCTCGGGCTCGCCGCCCGGCGGGCGGCGCAGCGCCGCGGCGTCCCCGTGATCTACACCAACCACTACCTGCCGCTCAACGTCTGGCCCGCGCTCGCGCACGCACCCGCGGGCACCGGGGGGCGTCTCGCGGCGCGCGCGCGGGAGTCCGCGTTCTACGGCTTCGTCACGGGGTTCGCCAACCACTGCGACTACGTCACCGCGCCGACCGTGACGGCGCTGCGGCTGCTGCGCTCCCGCGGGCTGCGGGTGCCGTCACAGGCCGTGTCGAACGGCGTCGACCTGGAGCGCTTCTCGACCGGGGCCGCTGACGAGGCGCTGCGGTCGCGGTACGGGCTGCCCGCGGGCCGGCCGGTTATCCTGTCGGTCGGCCGGCTCAGCGGGGAGAAACGGGCGGACGTGCTCATCGCGGCCCTGTCCAGGCTCACCGCCCAGGCCGGACCGGGCGGCGGCGACGGTCAGGGCGCCCCGGTGCTAGCCCTCGCGGGGACAGGCCCGGACGACGCGAGGCTGCGCTCGCTCGCCCGCCATCACGGGGTGGCGGACCTGGTCCGCTTCCTCGGCTTCGTGCCCGACAACGACCTGCCCGGCCTGTACCGGCTCGCGGACGTGTTCGCGATCGCGTCGCAGGCCGAGCTGCAGTCGCTGGCCACCATGGCGGCGATGGCGAGCGGGCTGCCGGTCGTCGCGGTCGATGCCGGCGCGCTCGCCGAGCTGGTGCATCCGGGCGAGAACGGCTTCCTCGCCCGGCCGGGACGGGCAGGCGAGGTCGCTGAATGCCTCGGCCTGCTCTGCCGCGACCCCGGGCTGCGGGCGCGGATGGCGAAGGCGTCCGCGCGCATCATCGGCGACCACGACCGGCATCGCCTGCTCGCCCGGTGGGAATCCATCTACCGGGCGCTTGCGCGCCACGGGACAGCAGAACACGTGAAGGTGAGCGATGGCCACCCCTGAACAGCCGCCCCTGCCATTGCTCTTCCTCATCGGCGATACCGGCGGGGGGCACCGCAGCGCCGCGGCGGCGGTGGCGCAGGCACTTGAGCGGGCGCTGCCCGGCCGGTTCGTCCCGGTCATCTGCGACCCGCTGCGCGGGCCCGACGTGTCCAGGCCGCTGCGCTGGTTCGCCGGCCTCTACGGCCCGTGCATCCGGCTGACGCCGTGGCTGTGGTGGCTGTTCTGGCGGGCGAGCGACTCGCCGCGGATGCTCCGCACGGTCCGCCGCACGATCATGGCGCCGGTGTACGGCAGCGTCGCCCGGGCCGCCGAGGCGTACCGGCCCGCGCTCATCGTGGCCTTCCATCCGATGACCGCCGATCCCGCCGTCCGTGCCCGCGCCCGCAGTCGCGGCGGCGCGCTCCCCCCGGTGATCACCGTCATCACCGACCTGATCACCGCGCACCGGTCCTGGCGCGACGCGGCCGTGGACCGGGTCATCGTGCCGTCGGAAGAGATCGCCGCCCGGTGCGCGAAGGACGGGTGGCCGGACGGCCACTGCCTGCCGCTCGGCCTGCCGGTGGCGACCGAGTTCTGCCAGCCGCCGCTCGGCGAGGCGGAGCGCAAGGACCTCAAGCGGGAGCTCGGCATCGACGGTGACTTCCTCATAGTGCTCACCGGCGGCGCCGAGGGCTCGGGTGGCCTGCGCCGCCGGGCCGCCGCCATCGTCCGGCACGTCGAGGGCGTGGATGTCGCCGTGATCTGTGGCCGGAATAAGACGCTCAAGCGCCGGGTCACCCGGCTCGCGCACCGGACTGAGCGCCGCGCTGCCCGCGGCACGGCCGGCCAGGCAGGCGCCCGCGCGGGCCGCGGGCCCGACACGAGGCCGGGTCGCCGCCTAAGCAGTCGGGCCCTGAGCCGCAGGCTGCCGCGGATCGCCAGGCGCCGGGTCGTCCGGCCGGGGTCGAGCAGCCTGGCCGTACACGGCTTCGTCGGCAACATGGCCGACTGGCTGCGCTGTGCCGACGTGGTCGTCGGCAAGGCGGGCCCTGGCACGATCGCCGAGGCGACCTGCTGCGGTGCGCCGCTCGTGCTCACCTCGTTCGTGCCCGGCCAGGAAAAGGGCAACACCGAGTTCATCACCGGCGCCGGCGCCGGCGTATACGCGCCCAAGCCTCGTCAGCTGATCGATGAGATCAGCAGGCTGCGCGGCGACCCCGATGCGCTCGCCGCGATGCGGAAGGCGGCCATCCGGGTCAGCCGGCCCCGCGCGGCCACCGACATCGCCCGCTTCCTGGCCGGCCTGTCCGGCGAGGCCCGGGGCTCGGACCGCGACCTGCTGCCCACGCTGATCGGGGACTAAGTGCACCTGCCCGTAAGTTCGTCGGGGGTTTCCCGGCGTTCGTGCGGGCTCCTCGCGTTGCCGCGAGCGACTCCCCGTGGCCGCCGTTGCCGGGCGGGGTGGGGGCGGGCCGGTGCCGGCCAGGTGCCTGCGGGGTGCGGGCCGTGATGGGGGCCTGCGCCGCGGGTCACGCCGCGCGGGGTGCACACCGGGCAGGTGGGCTCCCGTGCGACGGTGCGTGATCCCCGGCCCGTGCGGGACTTCGGGGATGGTGCCGCCGCCCGGTCCGCGGGCGGCGATGCTGGCGGCCGCAGTAAGGTCGCGGTGGCCCTTTTGCCCGCAGTGCGGGCAGCTGAAGTTCCGGCCCGCGGGCCTGGGGACCCGCCGGGCGCAGTTGGGGCAGGTGGAGGAGGTGCCCCGCTCGTCGGCCAGGTGCACGCTGATCCCGGCGGCCTCGGCCTTGTCCGACAGCACGCGGATCAGGTGCCCGATCCGCCAGTCCCGGGTTCGCTGATGGTGTCGGCGCCCTGCCTTGAGGTCCAGGACGCCGCGCGGGTCCCCGACGACCAGGGTGCCGATCCGGTGCGCCACAGCCCAGCTGATGACCTGCTTGGCGGCCTCGTGCTGGGCCTGGCGGACCCGGCGGGCGTGCCGGGCCTCGGCTTTCTTCTCGCTTCTGCGGTGCTTGCGCCAGCGGCGGGAGCCGCGCTGCCCTGGCCTGGGGGCGCGGGCCGCGGCGGCGCGGGTGCGGCCCTTGCGGTCGCGCAGGTGCTGCCGGCATTCGGCCCGGATGGCCCGCCCGGACACCAGCAGCCCCCGCCCGTCCGGGCCGGCGGCGGCGTAGGGGTGGATGATGCCCAGGTCGACCCCGGCGGCCCTGTCCGGGTCCGGGCCCTGCCCGGGCGGGTAGACGGTGACCGGGACCTCGGCGGTCACGTCCACGTACAGCCGCCCCGCGTCGTAGCCGAGGGTCACCGACCGGACCTGCCCGGCCGGGTAGGGGATGTCCCGGTCCAGCCGGACGGTCAGCGGCGGGCAGCCTCTCGCGACCGGGATGGTCAGCACCCGCCCGTCGAGCCGGAAGGTGCCGTGATACCAGCGGACCGGCACCAGGGCGCGCCTGCGGCGCGGGTACCGGGCGCTCGTGTCGCCCTGCTTGCGGCGTTTGGCGGTGGCGAACCAGGCGTCGCTGTAGCGGCGCAGCACCGACCGGGCGCCGGTGCTGTCGAGTTCCCCGAACGTGCCCGGCCCGGATTTTGCCAGTTCCCGGCACAGCTCGGCATACCCGGCCAGCGGCTGGTCCTGGCGCCGTCGCCGCCAGGCGGCCAGCTCCAGCACGGCGCACCACACGTCGCCGGCCGACCGCAGCAGCCCGAACACCCGCTCCCGCTGATGCCGGGTCACCCGCAGCCCGCACCGCGCGGTCCGGCACACCACCCGCGGCTCCTGGTGATCACGTTTTCGAGGCATAACCTCATCATGCCAGAGCACACCGACAAAACAGCGAGCACCGTGCTGACGGCCGAGCACAGCCCACCACACATTCGTGGCCCGTCGTACCGGCCAGCTCTACCCCGATGAACTTACAGGCGCACCCACTAAGCGGCCGGAGTCAAAGCTCTACGGACAGTCCCTCGGCGGCGACGAGCACAGGGAGCGGA
>CAZORE010000152.1:0-17389 GCA_964581815.1 uncultured Streptosporangiaceae bacterium
TAGCCGATGTCCAGCGGGAGTGACGGGGTGTTGTACGGCTTGTCGAGCAGGCCCTGGCGGAGGATCGCGGCGACGCCGACGGGGCCGGAGACCAGGTCGATCGCCAGGCGGGCCATCGCGTAACGCAGGGCGCGCCACGCCTCGGGAGACAGCGATCCGGACCGGGGATGTGCCCTGCTGCCCGCCGCCTCGGGCTGGGCGTCCCCGGCTGCGCTCGCGCCGCCGGTCGCAGAGCCCGCGCTGGCGGCTCCCTCGGCGCCTGCCGTGCCGCCGGGGCCGTCCGCCTCGGCGGCGGTCCTGGCCAGGGCGATCATCTGGTCGATGACATCCGGGTCCATGCTGCCTGTGACGACCGGAGTGCCTCCAGCACTGCGCGGACCGCGGTAGCGCACTCGGGCGTCAGGCCGCCACGGATCACCCCGGCTCCGCCGAACGTGGTACCCAGCTGCACGAAGCGGTCGTCGGGGTCGGGGCCGTCTGAGTCGGGCTGCTGCGCCCGCCAGGTCTCGATCGCGTAGGCCGCGATGGCGGCCAGATCATCGGTGGACGCCCCGGCGGACGCGGCCTCAAGCAGGATCCGGTCGGTCTCTGCGCGCATCTGGGCAGGGAGCTTGCGGGTCCACCCGGCGATGGTGAAGGCGAGGGAGTCGGTGATGTCCCCGGCAGCGAGCGCGCTGCCGAGCAGCGGCCGCTCGGTGAGTTGGCGCATCTGGCGGACTACGGCACGGGCGCCCTTCCTCGTCATGCCGGCCTTGGCCGCGAGCCAGGATGAAGACGAGCCGTACCCGTCGGCGTCATGGGCGTCGGCGGTGTCGAAGCGGCGCAACAGCCCGGCGTAAGCGGCGGTCAACTTCGCCTGCACCCCGCTCAGGGCGACCAGCAGGTCACCGCAGGCCGACCCGTCCAGGTCGGCAACGGCCGCGTTCAAATAATCAAGCGCGGCGCCGACCACGGCCAAGGCCTCTGGCGCACCGCCGAAGCCACGGCCGGTAGTAGGGCCGCAGGCCTCGCCATCAGGCCGCCCGGCGTCCGTGGTGCACATCGTGGGGTCACCTCCTGGATGGATCGGCAGCCCTGCCCAGCTCCGTGTTTCGCTCTCGCGTCACCGCGCTCACGCGCGCCATTGCCAGGAATGCTGGCCACCAGCCCACCCAGGGCCTATTTATAGGTTAACAGTTCGGTATTCAGAACTCAAGCTGCTATTTAATGATCATCTTTTCGATGACAAACCTTCCGGCGTCAGCGCGGTCAGACGCGCGATTGCGGATTTTGCCGCGGCGAAATGAGGTGCCCCGCCTGCTCGGGGGTGGCCAGGCGGGGCACCGGTCGGGGGCGGGGTTAGCGGTGGGCCAGCACCGCGGTGGTCCGACGGGGCGGTGAAGCCAATCTATCGGACAGAAATTCGATGAAGAGGGAACGACGCGCCGTACGGGAAATCTCTTGCGGCCTCCAGGACCGGGCACGGGCGTGGCCGAGTACTAGACCGCTTCTTCTCCGCCTGCTCTGGCCCGCCGGCGGAGGGAGTCCTTGATCTCACTGAGCCTGGCCGCCGCGGCGGGCGTCCACTCCGCTGTTTGCTCGCTGGCGCGCAGGGCGTCGTCGATCTCGCTGAGCTTGGCGGCGGGCACCGTGCCGGCCCGCTCGATGAGGTCCTCCGGGCCTACTGTGGTCAGCCAGGTGCACGGGGTAAGGCCTGGCCGCGGGAAGACCAACCGCAGCACGCCGTCAAAGGGCAGGCCCTCCCTGACGCCGATTCCGACCTCGATGCCAAGGCCGGAGATGTCGATGTCCGCGGGGGCGACGACCTGCATGGCCAGGAACCCGGACGGGCCCTGTCCGGACAGCAGGACGACCGGCCGCCGCTCATCGAACTCGACCCACCAGATCTCGCCTCGTCGCATATGTATCCGGTACCACACGCAAAGAGCCGACGACAAGGGAACCTAACCGTGGGCGGGTGGCGTGCTAGAGCGCCTTCTCGAAGAAGTGCGTGGCCCAGGGGTTGTCGTTGTACCGCTCGATCACCCGGTAGCCCGCCCGCTGGTACATGGCGATCGCCTCGGTGAGGGCGGCGTTGGTGTCCAGGCGGACGATGCGGTGGCCGAGGGCGCAGGCCTGGTCCTCCAGGTGACGCAGCAGGCGGGAGCCGAGGCCCGCGCCGCGCCAGTCGTCGTGGACCCACATGCGCTTCAGCTCACCGACGCCGGGGGCGATCTCATGCAGGCCGCCGCAGGCCACGGGCTCGCCGTCGGAGTGCGCCACGACGAAGGCGCCGAACGGGGGGACGAGGATCTCGGTATCCTTCTCTGTCTCGCCGGATGGGTCAAAGCCGAAGCGGCGGCCGATCTCCGCGAAGTACCGGCCGACTACGTCCCTGGCCGCCGGCGACGCCGGGTCGGCTAGCTGGAACGTCACCGTGGCGGCGCGTACCAGCAGGTCGGCCTCGCCGAGGGCGCGGGCGAGCCGTTCCCGCTGCCGGCCGGTGAGGGGGCCGACGATGAGCCGGGCCTGCTCCTCGGAGCGGCGTTCCAGTTCATTCCAGCGCTCCTGGCCCGACTTGGTCAGGCTGACTAGGCGGCGCCTGCGGTCGCCCGGGTCAGGGATGACCTGGATGAGGCCGTCCCGTTCCAGGCGGCGCAAGAGCCGGCTGAGGTACCCGGAGTCAAGGCCGAGGCGCTCGCGCAGTGCCTGCGTGCTTAGCGGGGTGCGCGTGGCCGGCGACGCTTGGGCGGCCAGTCGTGTTTGCGTGGCCGGCGAGGCCGCGCCGATCTCATACAGCAGGCGGGCGGGGCCGAGGGGCATGCCCAGGCCAAGGAAGGAGTCTTCCAGGACGCCGATGCGCTGGGTGTAGGAGCGGTTGAAGCGGCGGAGGACGGCGACGGGATCGGTCACGATCTCTGACTTTAGTCAGAGATCTGCGGGAAGGGCAAACGGCTTGCTGGGCCGGTCGGTTGAGAGCCTTGCGAAGGAATCTTTGCAAAGATAGCTTTGCAAAGAGTGCGGATGGGTGCGGGGACGGCCGCGGACGAGAGGGCGGGTGCGGGGATGGGAACGGGTGCGGACGAGGAGCTGGTGCCGGGGCGCACCGTTACCCGGCTCGCGGACGCGAAGGCGCTGCGGGCCTACGCGCATCCCGTGCGGATGAAGTTGATCGTGGCGCTGCGGACGCAGGGGCCGCTGACCGCCACGCGCGCGGGGCGGCTGCTTGGGGAGTCGTCGGGGACGTGCTCCTTCCACCTGCGGCAGCTCGCCAAGTACGGGCTGGTCGAGGAGACCGGGGAGGGTACCGGGCGAGAGAAGCCCTGGCGGGCGACCACCACGTCCACGGCCTGGGACGACGTGCAGCAGGACCCGGAGACCGCGGCGGCGGCCGGGCTGCTCACCGAGGTCCTCGCCGAGTGGTACTTCGTGCAGCTCATGCAGTACCTGGAGGTGCGGCCGCGGGAGAGCGAGGAATGGCGGCGGGCCGCGTTCATCGGCGACCGCTTCCTGTGGGTGACCGCCGAGGAGCTCGCCGGGATCCAGCGCGACATCAACGCGGTCACCGACCAGTACTTCGAGCGCCAGGTCAAGCCCGAGCTGCGGCCCCCGGGCGCCCGGCTGGTCACCGCGATGAACTTCGCGTTCCCCAACGTGTCACTGCGGGACGAGTCATGAGCGCCGCCGCCGACGAGGCCGGGAGCGGCAGCGCGGCCGGGCGCGGACTGGTGCCGCCGCTGCTGCGGGACGCGGTGTTCCGCAGGTACTGGAGCGCGTCCACCGTGTCCATGGTCGGGGATCAGGTCACCTCGATCGCGGTGCCGCTGACCGCGGTGCTTGCCCTGCACGCGGGCGCGGGCGCGATGGGGCTGCTCACCGCGCTCGAATGGGTGCCGAGCCTGCTGTTCGGCATGCACGCCGGGGCCTGGGCCGACCGGCGCGGCCGAAGGCGCCAGCTGATGATCGCCTGCGACCTCGGGCGGTGCGCGCTGCTCGCAACCATCCCGGTCTGCTGGGCGCTTGGCGTGCTCACCCTCGGGCAGCTGCTCGCCGTGGTGTTCGCGGCCGGGACGCTGTCCATCTTGTTCAACGTCGCCGACCAGACGCTGTTCGTGTCGATCGTCGCGCCGGCGCAGTACGTGGACGGGCAGTCGCTCATCTACGGCAGCCGGGCCATGTCGTTCGTCCTCGGGCCCTCGCTCGGCGGGCTGCTCACCCAGCTGCTCACCGCCCCGTTCGCGATCGTCGCGGACGCGCTGTCGTTCCTCGGGTCGGCGTTCTTCCTGCGGCGAATCGACCCGGCGGAGCCGCCGGCCGACGACGGGAAGGGCGGCGTCACCGAGGGGCTGCGGCTCATCGCCCACTCCCCCATCGTGCGGGCCTCGCTGATCGGCGTGGCGGTGGTGAACTTTTTCAACCTCATGTTCTTCGCGCTTGTCATGCTGTACGCGGTGCGGGTGCTGCACGTCAGCGCGGGGCTGCTCGGGCTGATCCTCGGCTGCGGCGCGTTCGGCGGCGTGCTCGGCGCGGCGGTCACCAAGGCGATTGCCGCCCGGATCGGCGTCGGGCTCGCCTACATAGCCGGCGCGTTCGCGTTCACCGCGCCGCTCGCGCTCGTGCCGCTCGCCCCGGTGCCGGCCGGGCACGGGACCAGCCTGGCGGTGATCGCGATGCTGTTCGGCGCTGAGTTCCTGTCCGGGTTCGGCGTCATGGTGCTCGACATCTCGATCGGGTCGATCTTCGCCGCGGTGATCCCCGACGCGGTGCGGTCCCGGGTCGGCGGCGCGTTCGCGGCGATCAACTACGGGACGCGGCCGCTTGGCGCGCTGCTCGGCGGTCTGCTCGGGGCGGCCGCCGGGCTGCGGCCCGCGCTTTGGGTGGCGGTGATCGGCGGCGTCATCGGCGCCGCGCTGCTCGTGCCGTCGCCGCTACCGCGCTTCCGGCTGCCGGAGAACTGACCAGGGCGGCACGTGGCCAGCGGCTCAGCAATCAATACCTGCCATCATGCGTCCCGGCGGTCAAGGACCGTCCAGGCGATGGCGTACACGATGGCGACGAACAGGCACATCACGCCGAAGCCGGGCCAGGGCTGGAGGGAGTGGGCCGCGATGTGGACGCTCGTGATCTGGCCCCCGGCCTGGGTCGGCCAGTACTCGGTGACCGGGTTCCGCCATGAGTCCGGCAGCGCCTGGGCGATCCCGGGGAGGACGAACAGGACGGCCACCAGGGAGGCGATGCCGGCCGCCGGGTGCCGGAGCAGGGCCCCCGTGGCGACGCTGAGCACCGCCAGGGCGGTCAGGTACAACCCCGCTCCCGCGACCGCCCGAGCTACCCCGGGATCGCCGAGGGCCGCGTGGGGGGCTTGGCCGCTGATGAGGGCCTGGCCCACGAAGAACGCGGTGAAACTGGTGGCCTCCCCCACGACGAAGGTCACGGCGGCGAAGACCAGCGACTTGGCGGCCAGTACCCGGCCTCGCTTCGGGACGGCGATCAGGCTGGTGCGGATCATCCCGGAGGAGTACTCGGAGCTGATGCAGAGCACCCCGAGCACGGCGATGGCCAGCGAGGCGACGGCCACCCCGGCCAGGCTGACCCCGGTCGGGTCCCAGCTCAGCTTGGCGGAGGCGCTGCTCCTTGCGTAGCCGTGGGCGGCGGCCGCGCTGATGACGGCCCCCAGGCCGACGCCGAGGACGACGGTCACGGTCAGCGCCCAGAAAGTCGACCGGACCGAACGGAGCTTGGTCCACTCCGAGCGCAGCACGTCGCCGAAGGTGGCTGCGCGGAAGGCGGCCCGGTGGTCCGGGCCGGCGGGGGCGATCGCGACGTCGGTCATCGGGTCGCCCCGGCCGCCTGGTACTCCATGCTCTCTCGGGTCAGTTCCATGAACGCCTCCTCCAGTGAGGCCCGGACGGGGATGAGCTCGGACAAGGCGATGCCATGGGCGGCGGCCAGCCTGCCCACCTCGGCGCTGTCCATCCCGGTGATCTCGATAACGTCGGGGTCGGTCCCGGCGCCCGGGCCGGCCACCGGCGCGGCCGCCCCCGGGGAGGTGCTCCCGGCCCGGACGGTGGCGCCCGCCTCCCGGCAGCGGGCGGCCAGCTCGGCCGCCCGGGGGCTGCGGACGTGCACCGACTGCTGGGAACTGGACCGCACGAACTCGTCCGTGCTGGTATCGGCGATCAGCCGGCCCCTGCCGATCACCAGCAGGTGGTCGGCGGTCAGGGCCATCTCGCTCATCAGGTGGCTGGAGACCAGCACGGTGCGGCCCTCGGCGGCGAGCGTCCGCATGAGGGTCCGGACCCAGTGGATGCCGTCGGGGTCCAGGCCGTTCACCGGTTCGTCGAAGATGAGCACCGCCGGGTCGCCGAGGAGCGCCGAGGCGATGCCGAGCCGCTGACTCATGCCCAGCGAGAAGCCTTTCGCCCGGCGCCGGGCCACGCCCTCGAGACCGACGATGCACAGCACCTCGTCCACCCGGCGGCGGGGGATGCCGTTGCTCTGGGCCAGGCACAGCAGGTGGTCGCGGGCCCGGCGGCCGCCGTGCAGCGCCTTGGCGTCCAGGAGGGCGCCCACCTGGCGCATCGGCGCCGGCAGGTCGCGGTAGCTGCGGCCGCCGACGGTGACCGAGCCCTGCGTCGGCGCGTCCAGGCCCAGGATCATCCGCATCGTGGTGGTCTTCCCGGCGCCGTTCGGGCCGAGGAAGCCGGTGACCAGGCCGGGCCTGATCGAGAAGGAGAGGTCGTTGACGGCCGTGGTGGAGCCGTACCGCTTGACCAGGCCGTGGGCTTCGATCATCGCTCTACGGCGAACGGGACGGCGACGTCGCAGTCGGGGGCAGTGACGGGTCCGGTCGCGAGATAGGTAATGCGCAGGCCGAGGTCTTCGGGCGTGAGGGCAAGACGCTCATCCTCCTGCTCCTGCTCTTGCTCTTGCACCCA
Organism: uncultured Streptosporangiaceae bacterium; assembly: GCA_964581815.1. Taxonomy (GTDB): domain Bacteria; phylum Actinomycetota; class Actinomycetes; order Streptosporangiales; family Streptosporangiaceae; genus Trebonia. The sequence goes on from CAZORE010000152.1 coordinate 6,918, forward strand.
GGCCTGCAGTGACTCCATAGCGAGCTGCCAGTGCACCGCTGAATCCGGCCCGGACCAGTCTGGCAGCGCGACGAACGCCTCCCGGTGCGCCGGCTCGGTTCGCAACGTCAGCTCGGGATAGCGCTCGGCGAGGGCATGCGCCTCCGCTTGCGGAACCGGCTTGCACCATTCGACCGGACCGTCGCTGTCAGCGCTCACCCAGCCCCACTGGATGGAGAAGGCCGCGCCTTCTCGTCCTTCCATCCTCGGGAGCGGGCGCTCGCGCAAGATCGCGATGAACTCCTTGCCGAACGCCCATTGCCCCTGCTCGTCGACGTTGCGCTTCAGGCACAGCAGGCTCCGTTCGGGCATCTCTCGCGTGGCGACTTCATACATGACAGGCCTCTTTCCACTCAGCCGGCTGACGAGGTAGTCGGCTAGCTCGCGCCGCGCGTCGTGGGCCGCCTCGGCGTCACGCCAGTGCTCAGCGACGCGCATCGCCGCATCGGCCGGATCGCACGCGAGCAGCTCCTTGACCGCCGCCAGCGGCAGCTGCAACTGACGGAGCATCACAACCAGGCGTGCCTGGTCGAGCTGGGCCGTGTCGTAGTAGCGGTAACCGCTTGCCTGGTCGACGCGCGAAGGCACCAGCACCCCGCGCTCGTCGTAGAGGCGCAGTGCCTTCAGCGAAAGGCGGGACCGCCGTGCGAACTCCCCGATGCTGATCTCTTTCACGCTGACTCCCTCATCGCCGGGCCGGTCCGGCCCGGCACGATGAGTGTGCGGGCTCCCCCAAGGTGAGAGTCAAGGCTGGTGGCTGAGCCTCAGCCCTTAACCAGCTTCGCCGGCGGCTTGAGCGCCTCGGCCAGTGCCTCAAGGTCGGGCACGGCCGCGAGCAGCGCGGCGGTCGTCTCCGGCGGCAGGCCGTGCAGGCACTCGGACAGCACCTTGGTCCGCTGCGCGCGGACCCGGTCGTGCACCTGCTCGCCGGCCCGGGTGGCCGCGACGCGGGCGGCGCGCAGGTCGCCGGGGTCGGCCATGCGGCGGATGAGGCCGCGCTCGTCGAGGACCTTGACGATCCGGGACAGCATGGTCGGGTTCAGCCCCTCCAGCTCGGTCAGCTCGGTCAGGCCGATCGGCCCGCGGACGCGGACCAGGGCCAGGACGGAGTACTGGGTCGGGGTGAGGTCCTCGCCGGTGGACGTGTCGTTGAGCACCCGGGCGAGCCTGGGGATGACCGCGCGCAGCCGCGCCACGAGTTCGGTGTCCATGTCGTTCTCCGGTATCCGGCTATCCAGCTTGAATGCTTGCCAGCAAGCAACTAATATTAGCGGTTGTGAGCGTCGCCGAGGAAGCCAGCAGAACCAGCCAGCTCGGACTCGGCGCGACCGCGGGCGCGAGCACAACCGGAATCCCGAACGGCGGCGTAACCGGGACTACCGCCGAGGGCATGGCCGTTCCCCGGGCCGCGGTCCGGCCCCGGCTGATCTTCGCCATCGTCTCCATCGGGCTGTTCATGGTCTCCATCGACCAGACCATTGTGGCGACCGCGCTGCCCGCGATCGGGAAGGAACTGCACACCGCCATCAACTGGAGCGCCTGGACCATCTCGGTCTACGCGCTCGGCCAGGTCATCGCCATGCCTATGGCCGGGAAGATCAGCGACATGTACGGCCGCAAGAAGGTCTTCATGGTCGCCGCGGCCATCTTCACCATCTCGTCGCTGTGCTGCGGCCTGGCGCCGAACATCGGCCTGCTGCTCCTCGCGCGGTTCGTCCAGGCGCTCGGCGGCGGCGCGTTCATGCCGTCGGCGACCGGGATCGTCTCCGACCACTTCGGCGAGCAGCGGGACCGCGCGGTCGGCATGTTCACCTCCATCTTCCCGATCGGCGGCATCGTCGGGCCGGCGGTCGGCGGGCTGTTCGTCAGCTACTGGACCTGGCGCGGCATCTTCCTCATCAACGTGCCGATCGGCATCACGCTCATCCTGCTCACCGCGCGGTTCATCCCCGCCTCAGGCACCCGCTCGTCCAGCCGGATCGACACCACCGGGGTGCTGCTGCTCGCCGGGCTGATCACCACGGGGATGTTCGGCATCAGCTACCTGGGCAGCGGCGCGGTGCCGCTGTACAGCCCGTTGTTCCTGCTCAGCGAGGGCTGTGCCGTCGTCCTCGGCGGCCTGTTCGTGCGGCACGCGCGGCGCGACGCCGCGCCGTTCGTGCCGTACCGGCTGCTGCGCGGGAGCGGCTTCGGCGTGATGAACCTGATCAACTACCTGTACGGTGCCGCGGCGCTCGGCTTCGCCGCGCTCGTCCCGCTGTACGCGACGGACCGGTACGGCATCTCCTCGCTCGGGGCGGGGACGCTGCTCACCGCGCGGGCGGTCGGCATGATCGGCGTCGCCGGCGCGGCGGCACTGGCGCTGCGGCGCACCGGGGTCCGGTGGCCAATGGTGGCCGGCTTCGCCATCCTGGCGGTCGGGCTGGTGATCATGGCCGTCAAGGCGCCGGTCTCGCCGTACGCGTGGCTGGCGATCGGCGCCGCGTTCACCGGGCTCGGCATGGGGTTGTCGGTGCCCGCTTCCAACAACGCCAGCCTGCAGCTCGCGCCGGACCAGGTGGCCGCCATCGCCGGGCTGCGCGGGATGTTCCGCCAGTCGGGCGCGATCACCGCGGTCTCGGTGACCACGGCGGTGATCGCGCGCAGCGGCTCGCCGGCCGCGGGCGCGCTGGTCCAGTCGCACGTGTTCCTGGTGTTCGCGGCCATCCTGCTGCTCCTGCTGCCGCTGGTGCGGCTGGTACCTGAGCACCGCGGGAGCTGGTAAGGCCCCGAACCTGAGCTCAGCTCAGCCGGCTGAGGAACGCCAGGGAACGGTCGAGCACCAGCCGCGTCGCGGCCGGGTCGTAGGACGGCAGCGAGCTGTCGGTGAACAGGTGCTGGTCGCCTGGGTAGGTGAACAGCTCGGCCACCTCCGGGCCCACAGTGGCGACCAGCTCGCGCGCTCCCTCCAGGTCGCCTTCGAACGCGAAGTACGGGTCCGCCTCCATGCCGTGCACCTGGACCGGGAGCCCTTCGGGCCACGGGCCAAAGGACCACTCGGCGGACAGCGAGACGAACGACTCGTAAAGCAGCGCGCCGCGCGCGCCCGGGCGGGTCTGCGCGAACCGCTGCGCCGTCGCGCCGCCGAGGGAGAAGCCGGCGTAGACCAGGCCCGCGGGCAGGCCCGCCACGGCCTCGGCGCGGCGCGTCGCGAGCGCGTCGCCCAGACTGCTCACCAGCTCGATGCCGTCGTCGATCGTCGCCGGACGCTGACCGTAGAACAGGTCGGGTGTGTGCACGGTGTGCCCGCCGGCCCGCAGCTCGTCGGCGAAGGCGCGGACGCCGTCGGTCAGTCCCTGCACGTGGTGAAACAGCACGACCTCGGCCATCGGCGCTCCCTGCCTTCCGGGCTCTCGCCCGCCGGGGGTCATCGGGCACCCGGGGTCGCCGGGCGCCCGGGTGGACAACGAACGACTATAGTGCGGCCGGCCGACATTGCCTGGCCTGATCGGGCGAAAACGACTGAAACGGCACAAGCATCACAGGCCTCACAATCGTCAATAATACAACACGCAACGCTTAAGCCTCATCACTAACGGCAATAACTGGCGTGTGGCGACGGTTACGGTTGCCCGGGACACATGGGCAGAGCAGCTCGGGGACATCCTGGTCGCGAACGGGAAGATCACCGCGGAACAGCGCGACTGGGCGATGCGGGCGCGCGAGCGGGCCGGGACGAACCTGAGCGTCATCCTGATCTCGTCCGGGCTCGTGCCGCGCCTGGTGCTTTTCCAGGCCCTTGCCGAGCTGACCCGCGTACCGTTCATTGACCTCGTCAAGACGCCGCCGGACCCGGAGGTACTGACCGCGCTCGACGCGGAACAGCTGATCCGCGAGGGCTGGGTGCCGGTGCGCGAACTCGACGACGGCCGCGTCCTCGTCGCGATCGCGCGCGTGCCGCGGCCGCCGCTTGTCGCGTCCATCGAGCGGACCCTCGGGCGGACCCTGGTACTCAACACCACCACCGACTGGGACGTCCGGCGTGCGCTGCAGTCCGGGATGCGCGAGGAGATGCTCGACCAGGCAGCGCTCGGCCTGTGGCGCAGGGACGCCGCGCAGTCGGCCCGGGTCAACCTGTACCCCAGGCAGCGGATCGGGCTGGTGATCGCGCTGGTCCTGCTCGGCGTCTGCGCCTGGCTCTGGCCGTGGGGAACGCTCCAGGCGGTGAGCGTGACGATCGCGTTCGGCTTCATGTTCGGTGTCGCGTTCAAGTTCGTCGTCTGCATGACGGGCGCGCGGCGGGAGCGGTACCAGGCGGTCAGCGACGAGGACGTAGCGGCGCTGCGCGATGAGGACCTGCCGGTTTACACCGTGCTCGCCCCGATGTTCCACGAGGCCGAGGTGGTGCACCAGTTGGTCGCCAACCTGGCGAAGCTCGACTACCCGGTCGCCAAGCTCGAGGTGCTGCTGCTGCTCGAAGAGGACGACGAGGAGACGATCAGCGCGGCGAAGGGCGGCGGCCTGCCGCCGTGGATGACCATCGTCACGGTGCCGCGCGGTCAGCCGCAGACCAAGCCCAAGGCGTGCAACATCGGGCTCTTCCTCGCCAAGGGCGACTACCTGGTCATTTTCGACGCGGAGGACAAGCCGGACCCGGATCAGCTGAAGAAGGCGATCGTCGCGTTCGAGCGCGGCGGCGAGCGGATGGTCTGCGTGCAGGCGGCGCTCAACTACTGGAATGTCTATGAGAACTTCCTGACCAGGATGTTCACCGCCGAGTACTCCTTCTGGTTCGACTACATGCTGCCCGGGCTCGACGCGCTCCACCTGCCGATCCCGCTCGGCGGCACGTCCAACCACTTCCGCACCGAGGGGCTGCGGCTGCTCGGCGGCTGGGACCCGTTCAACGTCACCGAGGACGCCGACCTGGGCATCCGCGCCTCCGCGCTCGGCTACTCGGTCGGCGTCATCAACTCCACCACGTACGAAGAAGCCAACAAGAACCTCGGCAACTGGATCAGGCAGCGCTCCCGCTGGGTCAAGGGGTACATGCAGACCTCGCTGGTGCACGCGCGCCACCCGTGGGCGCTGATCCGGGTCTGCGGGCTCAGGCAGACGCTCGGCTTCGCCCTGCTGATCGCGGGAACCCCGCTTTCGTTCCTCTTCGTGGCGCCCCTGTGGCTGCTGTTCGGAATCTCGCTGCTTGTCCCCGCCCCGATCTTCGCCGGGATATACCCCGGCTGGGTGCTGTGGATCGGGCTGTTCAACCTGCTGGTGGGCAACGCGCTGATGATCTACGTCTCGATGATGGGGGCGTTCCTGCGGCAGCGGTACGGCCTGGTCGTCTGGGCGCTGCTCAACCCCGTCTACTGGCTCTTGCACTCCGCCGCGTCCTACAAGGCGCTCTGGCAGCTCATCACCAGGCCGCACTACTGGGAGAAGACGACCCATGGCATCAGTGCGCTCTCCGCATCAGAAGCAGCGGCGGCAGTTCCCGGATCTGCCGCGCCCGCGGGTGTCCCCGGAGGAACCCCGCCAGCCGCGGCTCGACCGGTCGCAGCAGACATTCCGCAGCCGCGCAAGCCGCTTTAGCAGGCAGGGCGCGCTCGCGCTGCTGTTCGCGGCACCGCTGCTGTTCCTCGCCGTCACCGCGCACGACCGCGGGTTCGTCAGCCCGTCCCTGCAGTTCGTGGTGAACCGCGGGCACCTCGCCACCAGCGGGCCCGGGCTCAGCAACCTGGAGTACGTGTACCCGCCGCTGCCGGTGCTGCTCTCCATCACGCTGCCCGGCGACCAGCTCAGCCTCGCGATCTGCGCCTGCCTGTTCTCCGGGCTGATCGCGTCGGTCCTGGTCCGGCGGATCGGGCTACTGCGCGCGACGCTGCTCGGCCTGCCGCTGATCGCCGTACCGCAGATGTGGTTCTTCTCCTCGGAACTGCTCCCCCCGGTGGTGGCGCTGACGTTCCTGGCCGTCGCGCTGTTCGGGTTCATCCAGTTCGCCGGCTACGGCGAAACCTACGGCGGGTTCATCGCCGGGCTCGCGCTCGCCGCGTGCTACGCCGCCGACCCGGGCGCGTTTCTCTACGCCGTGGTGATGTGCCTGTTCGTGCCGTTGCTCGGCGCCGAGCGCTACCACGGCGACCCGCAGGGGCCGATCGGCGCGGCCGCGGTGATCGCGTTCCCCGTCCTCGCGATGGCAGCCTGCTGGTCGTTCCTGATCTGGAAGTTCAGCGGCACCTGGCCGGGCAACCTCGACTACGCGCCGGCCGCGCACGTGCTCCAGTTCCCCGACGGGGTGCTCGGCGGGCTCGGGCACGCGCTCGCGTCCGCCTTCGCCGACCTGGCCCGCTCGACGCTCTACATCGCCACCGTGGTCGTGCTCGCCGTGCACCGGCGCACCATCGTCCTCGGCGTCGGCCTGCTGCTCCCGGTGCTCGCGCTGGCGCTGGCGCTCTGGCTCGGCTACGCCTACTCCGCCATCAACGCGTTCTACATGTTCGTGCTGCTCGCCATCGCGGTGATCACCCACCACCGGCTGATGGACCGCCCGCAGTATGCGACGGTGCTAGTCATCGCGGCGGTCGTGCAGGTGATCATCGGGATCGAGCTGCTGCCGCCGACGACCGGGTTCACCTTGTGGCAGCACCTGATGTTCCGGTAACCGGCCCCGGCCCGATCGTGCGATGGGGCGGGGCGCCGGTGGTCAGCGATCTAGACGGGACTGCAGGTCGTCGAGGCGGGCGTGCAGCAACGCGATCTCCGCGGCGAGCACGGCGAGCGGAGACTCCCCGGCGTCGGACGGCAGGTCCGGCGCGTCCCTGGCCGCGGGAACCTGAGCGCGCGGGCCGCCCGTGCCCGGGCCGACCGCCGGCTCGCGGGCGTTCCCTTCGTCCGCTGGCGGCCCCACGGCTGGCGGGCCGGGGGACAGCGGGCTCGCGGAGAGCAGGCTGGCCACCCGGACCGGGCGGTCCAGCCGGGCGGTGAACTCCGACAAGCTGATCGCCGGCCGGCCCGCGGCGCACCGGGCGCAGACCGGGGCCAGGTGCCGCCAGCCGATGAGCCCGCTGCCGGCGTCCGCGAGCGAGGTGCCTGGGCGGCCGCAGGCGCACTGGGCGTCGAGCACCGCACGGACGCGCTGCCTGCTGTAGCGCAGCCCGCGCTCGTAGCGGATGTAGGAGCCCGACGCCGCCACCTCGAGCAGGAGCGCCGAGCGGTTCTCCGTCGCGCAGGCCAGTGAGCGCGCGTCGGCCAGCGCGTGCAGGCAGTAGAAACCGCAGCCGCACCAGCGGCGCGGCGGCATGTGCCGCTTGTTCCACACGCACATGGCGTCCGCGGTAGCCCCGTAGACGTTGTGGGCGCCGAGCGTCAGCCCGGCGAAGCCGGCCCCCGCGCCATCGGCGGACAACACCGCGTGCGCAAGCTTGTAGCCGGTGAACGGCCGGTCGGGCCGCTCGTCCCGCGCCGCCTCGGCCGCCCATGAAGGCAGGCGGGCCATGGCCTGCGTCAGCTGACGGGGAGCGCGGGCTCGGCTGCCGGAGTCAGCGGCGTCTGTTCGGACCGCTCCGCCGTGATTTCCTCGGCCAGTACCGTGTCGGCCTCGGTGTCCTCGACGTAGCCCGATGCCTTTTCCTTGCCAAGACGCATGCTAGGTACCTCCTTGGTACTGCTGTACCCAAGGGCGGGTTACCCCCACACCTCTCGCGCGGTATTGGCGGCGCTGGCCCCGTCTCAGCTGCCGTCGGGGTAGCCGCCGCGGTGCAGGGTCATCGGGTAGTGCGGGAGGGTCGCGGGCGGCGGGCGGCGGGCGCGCCAGTTGTCCGGGTAGGGGGAAAGGCCCGCGGCGAGCGACGGCGGGTCGCCGGCCAGCAGGGGCGCCAGCGCCTCGCGCAGCGCAGTGATCACGGCGTCACCGAAGCGGGTGCGCCAGTCCCGCTCGATGTCGGCGGCCAGGGCGGGATACTCATCGCGAGCGCGGGCTCCGCGCGGGGTGAGCCTGGTGATCTTGCTTCTGCCGCCCGCCGGGTCCGGGTCCTCGGTCACCAGGCCGGCGGTGCGCAGCCAGCCCGCCGCCATCGCCACGGACTCCTTGGAGACGCCGCCGAGGGCGGGGATGTCGCTGGTCGGCACGCCCGCGTCGGTCAGCACGCGCAGCACGTTGGCGCTCACGGCGATGGACGGGCCGGGCTCCGCCTCGTACTGCGTGGCGAAGGCGAGCAGCGGGCGGGAAAGCAGCGCCCACAGGGGCAGGCCAGCGGCGGGCAACGGCGCGGCGCCGGGCCGGTCGGCCCGGCTGTACAGGCCGTAGCCCAGGATCGGCAGGCAGTCGGGCAGCGCCGGGTCCAGCCGCGACACGACGCCCGCCAGCGCGTCGCGCAGCGCGGTGAACGCGTCCGCGCCGAGCCGGTCCTGCCAGCTTGACTCGACGTTCGCGGTCACCTCGCGCCAGGTGTCGCGGGCGGCGCGGCCCCAGCGGGTCGGCGCGATCACGGCGTCGCGGCGCGGCGGCTTACCATGGCCCGGGTCGGGGGTGAACGTGACGTAGCCCCAGCGGCGCATGCCGTCCAGGTTCGTGCCGGTCCTGGCGCGGTGGCGCAGCTCCGCGACCGTGATTCCCTCGTCGGGCAGGTGGCGCAGGCAGTTCGCCCACATCAGCAGGGACGTGTTCCACGGCACGCCAGGCGGCGCATCGGGCGAGGTACCGTCATCGGTGGTGCGGTGGGGCAGCCGGTGCTCGGCCTCGTTGTCCGCTTCCATGGTGAACGCGACGAGCGCCTGCGACAGCAGCGCGGACAGCGGCAGCAGCGCCACCTCGGCCGCGGTCGCGTGAAGCCGGGGATGGCCGGCGGGACCCGGCGCCGCGGCGCCGGGTCGCGCGGCCGCGGAGCCCGCCCGGGACTGCGCGCGATGAGGGGACGCGGGGCGGGTGCGAGTACGCCGCTCTCGTTCGGTACCTGGGGGGAAGTTCGCGGCGCGGGCGAGCAGCAGGCCCGCGAACCGCTGCCGGTCGCTCACCTCCCGCGGGGCCCAGCCGGCGGCGGCGAGCAGGCCGGCGGCATCCTCGGCGGTGAGCACCGTGCGGGCGGGCTCGCCGAGTTCGGCCACCCGCGCCTGGAAGCTGGCCCGGGTGCCCGTCGCGGCACCGGTCGACACGCTGATGGCCAGCGTGCTGCCTGCCATCGTGACCTTGCGGAACTCGGCGAGCACCCCTTCGATGACGGGGCGGTCCAGGTAGACGGCGACCCCTTCGAAGAGGAACAGCGCGCGCCGTGCGGGGTCAAGGCCGGCGTCGCGCAGCGGGGCGGCCACCGGGCCGACGGTGAAGTCGGCGGGGATGAACGTGATGTGCGCCGCGTCGAGTCCGAGCCTGGCCAGGCGGGCCCGCTTGTCGGCCTGGGTGGCGGGGTGGTCGACCTCGAACCAGCGGACGCCCGGCCGGGCGTAGCGGAAGGCACGGCCGTCGTAGCCGGCGCCGCCCACCACCACCTGGGTGATCCCGCGGTCGATGGCCTGCACGAGCACCTGGTCGAAGAACGTGGTCCGGGCCCGGAGGTACTCGTGCATCCGGTCCCGGCGGGGCGTCAGGCCGCCCGCGACGTCGCGGCTCAGCGCCTCGTCGGCCGCCGGGTCGCCGTAGCCCGCGGCCACCCGGTCGTACTCGAGCCTGCACGCGGCCACGGCGCGCGCGGTGCGCGACGCGGTTCCCGCTTCCATCGGCACCTCCCACCGGGGAGAGTACTGCTCGATGAGGACAGAACGAAGGCATGGCAAACCGGTGCCGCAGGGGCACCGTGGCCTGATCGGGCGGAATCAGCTTAGATGGGAGGGTGACTGACGACAAGCTCCGGATGCGGCCGGTGACCCCGGAGGAGTTCGACGCGTGGCTGCCCCGGCAGCTGGCCTCGTACGCCGAGCTGATCGCGTCCTCGGGGGCGATGCCCGCGCAGGCGGCGCGGGAGAAGGCGGAGCAGGACACCGCGCGGTACTTCCACCGGGGGTACGCTACGCCCGGGCAGTTCGTCTACCGCATCATGGCCGCCGACGTTCCCGTCGGCTGGCTCTGGCTAGGCGTGCCGGGTCCCGATCCCGACCCGCGCATGGCGTGGGTGTTCGAGATCGAGATCGAGCCCGCGTTCCGCGGGCACGGCTACGGGCGGGCGGCGATGCGGCTCGCCGAGGCGGAAGCGCGGTCCCGCGGCATGACGTCGGTCGGCCTCAACGTGCACGGGCAGAACACCGTCGCCCGGTCACTGTACGAGAGCCTCGGCTATGAGGTCATGGCCGTGCAGATGAAGAAGCTGGTTTGACATCCTCCCTCGCCTGAAGGCAGGGATTCCTTCTCACGCAGGAGCAAGCGCGAGTTGGGGTTCGCGGTTCGCAGGCCCGGCAACCCGGTCGCCTTCCCGCGCTTTCACGGCGTGCCCCGCCGCGATGTTCCTGGCCGCGTTCACGTCAGC
>CAZORE010000153.1:0-17284 GCA_964581815.1 uncultured Streptosporangiaceae bacterium
CGATTTGTCCGCCGCCGCCAGGCTGACGGCGTGGTCACGGTCGAGTTCCACGGCGGGCCGTGTCAGGCCGACGCCGCGACCTGCTCGACGGTGGCGAGCGGGACCGTGTACAGCCCGTTCTCGGCCGCCTGGTGCTCGCCGCCGACGTTCGGCCCGGTGGGCACCGGCCGCAGTGGCGTGCTCGCCTGGTACTGGTCGGGCTGCAGCCCGGTCAGGTCCCAGCAGCCCCACGGGCTGAACACCACGTCCGGGCCCACGATCGGCGCGAGCCGCAGCGTCGGGCCGGCGAGGCCGCGGGGGCCGGCCTTGGGCCACGCGAGGGCGAACAGCCGGCCGCCCGGGGCGAGCAGCGCGCTGTTCTCCGGGCCGGCGTTCGTGCCGGGGGCGGGCCCGGGGATCCACGCGGTCGAGCCGGCGGCGACCGCGGGGCCGCGCAGCGTCCGCACCGCGGTGAGCGTGGCCGCGTAGAAGGCGGGAGCGCCGGCGGTCGCCGGGTCCCCGGTGACCGACTTCCCCGTCAGCGTGCCGGTGGCCACGATCACCGACGCCCCGCCCTTGATGGCCGCCGTCAGCTGCGACTTAAGCGGGCCGCCCGCGCAGCTGCCTGCCAGGTCAGAGTCGGCGGCGGGATTGCCAGCCGACGCGGAGGACGGCGCCTGGGGCGCGCCCTGAGCGGCACCCTGGCTGGGCCGGTGCAGCGCCAGGCCGACGACGATCGCGAGCACGACGGCCGCCGCGCCCGCCGCCGCCGCTAGCAGGTGGAGCTTGCCCGGCCGCCTGCCGTGGATGAACCGCCCGCCCGTCAGCTCGTCCGTCCCTGGCGGGTGACGCGGTCGACGATCACCGCCGCGAGCAGCACGAGCGCGGTCCACATGAGCTGGGCCGACGCGGACAGGCCGAGCAGCTCAAGGCCGTTGTAGATGACGCCGACGACCAGGCCGCCGAGCACCGCGTGCAGCATCTTGCCGCGCCCGCCGAACAGGCTGGTGCCGCCGATCACCGCGGCGGCGACGGCGTTCAGCACGTTCTGCCCGCCGTTGACCGCGGTCGAGATCGACCCCAGGTACGAGGCGTAGATGATGCCGGTCATGCCCGCCGTGAGGCCGCAGAAGGTGAACGCCAGCGTGCGGACGCGGGCGACGTTGATGCCGGACCGCCGGGCCGCCTCGGCGTTGCCGCCGATGGCGTAGACGTACCGGCCGAACCGGGTCCGGCCGAGCAGGACCGTCCACGCGGCGAGGATCGCGAGCACCACGAGCACCGCCCACGGCATGCCCTGGATCACGATGGCACGGCCCCGGTTCAGGTTCGCGATCCAGGCGACCACCAGGCACGCGATGACGATCGCGAGCATCTTCAGCGCCGTGATGGACATCGGCGCCGCGATGAGCCCGTTGGTCCGGCGGCGGTAGTCACCGAAGAAGATCATGAACGCGCTGAGCACCGCGATCACGACCATGACAATCCACGTCCAGCCGCTGCTGAGCTGGCTGCCCTCGATCGCGTTGATCACCGTGCTGTGCAGGGTGATCACGCCGCCCGTGCCGATGCTGCCGGTCCGGTCGACCAGGTAAAGCAGCAGCCCGGACAGGCCGAGCTGGCCGGCCAGGGTGACCACGAACGACGGCAGCCCGAGCCGGGCGGTGATGCTTCCCTGGAGCGCGCCGTAGGCGGCGGCCGCGACAAGCGCGACGATGACCGAGATCCACCAGGGGTCGCCGAGCGCGAGCATCCACAGCGCGATGACCGCGGCGCAGGCGGCGGTAAAGCCGGCCGCGAGGTCGATGTCGCCGAGCAGCAGCACGAAGATCTCGGCCATGCCGAGCGTGATGATGAACGCGGACTGAGTCATGAGGTTGACCAGGTTGCGCGGCGACAGGAACGTGGGGCTCTTCAGCCAGAAGAAGGCGATGATCACGGCCAGGCCGACGATGACGGGCAGCGCGCCGCTCTCACCGCTGCGGACCCGCCTGCCCAGGATCCGCACGTAGTCGCCAACGGAGTCGGCGACCAGCTCGGCCGGGGCGCCGGCCTGGAGCGTGTTGAGCAGGTCGTCGCCCGGTTCCGTGACGTTAGCCATTCAGCTCAGCTCCTTGGGCGCGATGCCGGCCGGGCGGACCCGCCGGAGCCGCTCCAGGACCCGTCCCCGTGGTCATCCAGTGGACGGTCGTCGAAGTGTCATAGTTAGCGGCCGGCCCGGCGGTGACCAGGCGGCCCAGGTACAGCACGGCGAGCCGGTCGGCGACCCGGAACACGTCGGTCAGGTTGTGCGAGATCACCAGGATCGCGATGCCCTGGCTGGCCAGCTGCCTGATGAGGTCGAGGACCAGCGTGGTCTGGGAGACGCCGAGGGCCGCCGTCGGCTCGTCCATGATGACCAGTTTCGCGTCCAGCATGACGGCCTTGGCGACCGCGATCGCCTGCCGCTGACCACCGGACAGCGAGCCGACCGGCTGGCGGATGTTGCGGACCGTCGTGACCCGCATGGCCGCCAGCGTCTTCTTCGCGGTCTTCTCCATGGCGATCTCATCGAGCAGGCCGCGCCGCCGCATCTCGTGGCCGAGCAGCAGGTTCTGCACGATGTCGAGGTTGTCGGCCAGCGCCAGGTCCTGGTACACCGTCGCGATGCCGGCGTTGGCGGCATCCTTGGGCGAGCGGAAGCGCACCGGCCTGCCCTGCCAGATCATCTCGCCCGCCGCCAGCTCCCATATCCCCGCGATCGTCTTGATCAGCGTGGACTTGCCCGCGCCGTTGTCGCCGACCAGGGCGGTGACCTGTCCCGCCGGGATGTCGAGGTCGATGCCGGTCAGCGCCTGCACCGGACCGAAGGTCTTGCTAACGCCGCGCAGGCGCAGCAGTGGCTGCTGCGCCTGCGCGCGCGCGTGGTCCGCGATCATCCAGTTACCCGGAGATCCCGGCGGCCGTGCACGCGGACGCGTACTGGCCGGCGCAGAGCTGGGCCACGGGGACGAAGTTGTCCTTGATCACCGTGGCTTTCATGTTCGCCGTGGTGACCCACTCCGGGTTGGCGAGGATGGACGGAACGCGGACCTTCGACACGGTGTCCTCCACCTTGCCGTTGACGAGCGACGCCGGCGGGGTCTGCCCGGCGCGCAGGTACATCGCCAGCGCGGCGGTGGCGCCGGCCTCGTAGTAGATCGGCTTGTAGACCGTGCCGCACTGGTAGCCGGAGAGGATGTTCTGCAGGCCGGCCAGCGAGGCGTCCTGCCCGGTGGTCGGGAACGTCCTCGGCTTGATGCCCTGCGTCTGCAGGTAGTGGATGATCGCCGCGGCGTTGGTGTCGTTCGGTGTCAGCGCCGCGTTGATGCCCTTGTGCGCGGTGTACTGCTGCTGGAACTCAGACAGCGACGTGGGCGCGTCCCAGGAGCCGGGCGGGTTGCTGACGTCCGTGTACGTGCCCGCGGAGAAGAACGGCGCGAGCACGCCGTCGTAGCCCTGGGCGAACAGCGTCGCGTTGTTGTCGGTGGGCGCGCCCTTCATCACGATGACGTTCGGGTCCGCCACGCTCCAGTTCTTGATGCAGGAGACCAGGCCCTGGCCCATGACCGTGCCGACCTTGACGTTGTCGAAGCTGACGTAGTAACCGCGGGTCCCGCCGAGGGTCAGCCGGTCGTAGTCGATGACCGTGACCCCGGCCGCCTTGGCGAGCTGCTCGATGTGCGCACCGGTGCCGGAGTCGAGCGGGCAGATGATCAGCACGGTCGCGCCCTGCGAGATGGCCGACTGCGCCATGCTCACCTGCGTGGCGTCGCTGCCAAGCGCGTTCTGCACGGTGAGGTTGGACGACGGCAGCCCGGCGGCCGCGAACGCGGCCTTCAGGTACGGCGCGTCGAATTCAACCCACCGGGTGGACGACGTGGTGTCCGGCAGGATGACGGCCACGTTGCCCTTGCCCCTAGGCGCGAGCACGGCGAGCGCCTTCAGCGCGCTGAACGAGGGGTCGATGTCACTGACCGTGAGAGACGGTGCCACGGAGCCCGAGCTCGCGGGGCCGGCGCTTGAGGGCGCGGCGCTGGCAGCGCTCGAGGAGGAGCTGGTGGCCGAGCTGCAGGCCGCGACAAGCAGCGCGACGCTCAGGCCCGCCGCGGCCAGGCCCGCTCTTTTCACATGGCCCGCTCTTTTCGTAAGAGAAGACACGAACGTACCTCGCTTTTCACTTCCCGCGCCTGGCCGCCACGGCGGGAGCCGGGCCTGCCAGGCGAGTGAGTCTGTGCGGCCTGGCCATCGGTGACCAGTTAGTCGGTGGAATCGTAAGATCGGCGGAGGCCGAAACGCCCGTTAACAGGGCGCAAAAAGCCTTAAAAGATGTTAATGTGCGACGCTCATGGCTGGGATTGTATGGCTTGCGAGACCGGCCGGAAGCCGTATCGTTACCCGCCGCGGGTAACCGGCTGCCCCAACGCTGTCCCGGCCCCACTTACCCGACCCGCCCGCCCTGCCCGTCACCCGGCCATGCGGTAGCCCGCGCCTTGCCTGGTGACGATCAGCGGGCGGCTGCCCGGCGGCTCGAGCTTGGCCCGGAGCCGGCTGATGTACACCCGCACGTACTCGGTCTCGCTCTCGTACCCGTGGCCCCACACCTGACGCAGCAGGTGCGAGCGCGACAGCAGCTTCCCCCGGTGCACCGCCAGCTCCCGCAGCAGCGCGAACTCGGTCGGCGTCAGGTGCACCTCCGCCCCGGCCAGCTGCACCTGCTCGTTCACCAGGTCGATCCGCAGGTCCCCGATCACGATCGCGGTCGGCGCCGCCCCCGCCGCCGCCTCGGCCGCCGGCCGCGTCCGCCGCAGCGTCGCCAAGATCCGCGCCAGCAGCTCCTCGATACCGAACGGCTTGGTCATGTAGTCGTCCGCGCCCATGTTCAGCGCCGTGACCTTGTCCCGCTCCCCGCCCCTGGCCGACACCACGATGATCGCCACCGACGACCGCTCCCGGATCTGCCGGCACAGCTCGAACCCGTCCGCCTCCGGCAGCATCAGGTCAAGCAGCACCATGTCCGGCTGCTCCTCCTCCAGCAGCGCCAGCACCCGCCCGCCCGCCGACACCACCGTGTCGAACCCCCGCACCACCAGGTTGGAACGGATCAGGTCAACGATGTTCGGGTCGTCCTCGATGATGAGCACCTTCGTTGTGACTACGGTATTACTCATCGTCGCCATGGATCATCTCCCCATCGAGACGACCGAAAGAAAATCGGCCCGCCAAGCTCTCGTATTCAGGAAACCTAAGACCAAATTAGCCAATGGTCAACGCGGGCCCATCCCCGATGCGCCGCTGAGGACGCGTTAGCTATGCAGGAATATCAATTCCGCGTTGTTAGCGAAAAAGTATTCGCGGGCGCTGGCCGGGTGCCGCCTAGCCCGCCAGCCGCGGTTCCCGCCGGGGAACCGCGGCTGGCCAGGCCATGAGGAGCTACCCGGGCCAGGCCTGAGGTCACGCCTTGCCTGGCGCGCCCCGGCGGGACAGGACATCGATGACCGCCGCCGCGATCAGGACCGCGGCGACCGCGACATCGATCCACTGGCTGGACACGCCGAGCAGGTAGAGGCCGTTGTAGATGCCGCCGATGACGAGGCCGCCGAGGACGCCGTGGATGGTCTTGCCCCGGCCGCCGAACAGGCTGGTGCCGCCGATGACCGCCGCGGCCACCGCGAGCAGCACGTAGCTGTTGGAGGCCTTGATGATGTTGGTGGTCAGCGAGACCTGCCACGAGGCGAACAGGACGCCCGCGATACCGGAGATCAGGCCGGCGAGGGCGAAGCACCAGGTCCGGATGACCGGCAGGCGGACACCGGCGCGGCGCGCCGCCTCGGGGTTGCCGCCGATGGCGTACACGTAGCGGCCGAAGCGGGTCCGCTGCAGCAGGGCCGTCGACGCCAGGAGGACGACGAGGACGATCGCGATGATGAACGGAACCCCCTCGATCGTCCCGGCGTGGGCCCGGTTGACGTTGCAGATGGCGACGACCGCGATGCCCGCGACCGCGATGAGGAGGATCTTCATCGCCACCAGGCTGCGCGGCGCGGTCTCCAGGCCGCGGCGGCGCTTGCGCGCGTCCTGCAGCCAGAGGCCCCCGCCGGCGGCTCCGACCAGGACGACGAGCAAGATCCAGCCGACCACCGGGCTGAACGTTCCCCAGAAGATGTTGTAGAGGTAGACCTCGTTGGTGAACCCGCCGTTGCCGATGCCGACGAGCGACCCGCCGAGGACGATGATCGCCACGCCCTCCAGGATCAGCAGCCCGCCGAGGGTGACGATGAACGACGGCATCTTCAGCCGTGACACCAGCGTGCCCTGGATGGCGCCGAACGCGGTGCTGGCGAGCAGCGCCGCGATGATCGCCGCCCACCACGGCCAGTTCGCGCCGGTCGGCTGCACGAGTTCGGCGACCACGACGCTGCTCAGCCCCATGACCAGGCCGACGGAGAGGTCGATCTCGCCGAGTAGCAGGGCAAAGATCTCGGCGATCGCCAGCAGCATGTAGATGGTGCTCTGCTCGAACAGGTTGACCAGGTTCTGCGCCCCGAGGAACTTCGAGTTCGCGATCTGGAAGCCGATGGCCACCACCACGAGGGCCAGGAGCACGGGCAGGACGCCGGCGTTGCCGCCGCGGACCCGCTGCCACGAGGCCCGGAAGTACTGGCCGAGCGACTGAGCGAACAGTTCGGCCGGGACGTCGGCCGTGACGGCCGCGGCGTCGAGGGTCAGGTCGGCCGTCCCGACGCCCGTCCCTACCGGGGTCTGGCCGGGGTCCGCGGTCACGGGTACTCCCTCATCGTTTGTCCTTCGCATGTCAGACACCGGTCACGCTCCCGCTCCGCGCCGTGACTGCACGTCAATCAGCACCGCGATGAGGAGCACGCCACCCGGCAGGATGTAGGTCAACGGCGTGGACAGTGAGCCTAGGCTCAGCAGGGACACACCGTAGGCGATGCCGCCGATGAGCAGGCCGCCGAGCACACCGTGAATCGCCTTGCCCCGCCCGCCGAAGAGGCTGACGCCGCCGATAACCGAGGCGGCGACGGTGTACAGGACGAGCTGGCCCGGGTCGGCCGTGTTGGTGCTGTACTGACCGTAGAAAAAGGAACCGAGCAGGATGCCGCCGAGTGCGGCGGTGGCCGAGCACAGCGCGAAGCCCCAGATGCGGATCTTGGGGAGGCTGACGCCGGCGCGGCGGGCGGACTCCGGGTTGCCGCCGATCGCGTACATGTAGCGGCCGAAGCGGGTCCGCTGGAGCGTGATCGTCCAGGCGGCGAGCACGACGAGGACGATCGGGATCACCCACGGGACTCCCGTGACGTGCTTCAGCGTGGTACCGCGGTTGACCGAGCAGACGAGCACCACGGCCGCCCCGACGATCGTCACCAGCGCGATCCTGATCACGGTCACGCCAACCGGCGGAGTAACCAGTCCCCGGCGCCGCCTCGCGGCCGCGCGGAACCACTGGCTCGTGCCGGCCACCCCGACCACCACCGCCAGGATGATCCAGCCGAAGAGGGGACTGATCAGCCCCTGGACCATGTCGTAGATGAAGTTCTGGTTGGGATCATCGGTGTTGAGGCTCACCGTGGAGTCGGCCCCGCCGAGGATGATGATGAGGATGCCCGAGAAGAGGAGGAAGCCGCCCAGGGTCACGACGAAGGACGGGATGCGCAGCAGCGCGACCAGCGCTCCCTGGAGGGCGCCGAACGCGCCGCAGATAGCGAGCGCGGCGAGTATCGCGGCCCACCACGGCCAGTTCGGCCCGGGCTGCTGTACCAGCTTGAAGGCGATCGCCCCGCCGATGAGCGCGACCGCGCCGACCGACAGGTCGACCTCCGCGAGGAGCAGGACGATCGTCTCGGCGATCGCGAGGATCATGTACACGGTGCTCAGCCCGAAGATGTACACGAGGTTGCTCGGCCGCAGGTACGCGTGCTCGGGGGTGATGATCTCGAAGACGACGGCGACGATCACGATCGCCAGGATCACGGGCAGGACACCGCTGTTGCCGCCGCGGATCCGGAGCCACGAGGCCCGCATGTACTCGCCAAGCGACTGGGCGACGAGCTGGGGCGGCAGGTCGGCCTCGGCCACCTTGGCGTCGAGGGTCAGGTCGGCTGTCCCGGTTCCCGCCGCCGTGGCCGGGCTCTCGCCGTGGTCCGCGGTCACGGGCGCTTCTCGATTCTGGCCATGGACTCAGCCCTTGCCGTTCGCGGAGGCGGTACCGGTCGTCATGTACTCCACCACGCTCTGCCGGTCGAAGTCCGCCGCCGGCGCCTGGGCGACCATCCGGCCGAGGTACAGCACCGCGATCCGGTCCGCGACCTCGAAGACGTCGTTCAGGTTGTGGGAGATGACCATCACCGCAAGCCCGTGGTCCCGCAGCCGCTTGATGAGGTCGAGTACCTGCCGGGTCTGCACCACCCCGAGGGCGGCGGTGGGCTCGTCAAGCAGCACCAGCTTGGAGTTCCACATCACCGCCTTGGCGACCGCGACCGACTGCCGCTGACCGCCGGAGAGCGAGGCGACCGGCTGGCGGATCGAGCGCACCGTGGTCACCCGCAGGCCCTTCAGGGTCTCGGCCGCCTTCAGCTCCATCGAGTCCTCGTCGAGCAGGCCGCGGCTTAGCGCTTCCCGGCCAAGGAACATGTTCTGCACGATGTCCAGGTTGTCGGCCAGCGCCAGGTCCTGGTAAACCGTCTCGATCCCAAGGGCGGAGGCGTCCCGGGTGCTGCGGATGTGTACCGGTCGCCCCTCGAAGAACATCTCGCCGTGGTCTGGCTGGTGCGCGCCGGCGATGCAGCGGGTAAGCACGGACTTCCCCGCCCCGTTGTCACCGCACAGGCCGGTCACCTGGCCCGCGGGCAGGTCCAGGTCCACTCCGTAGAGCGCCTGCACCGGCCCGAAGTGCTTGTCGATGCCCCGCAGCCTCAGCAGGGGTTCCGCCCCGTCCCCGCTGCGGCTCGCGCCACTCGGGGCCTCGTTCACCTCAGTCATTTTTAATACCTTCAGTAGCCTTGCCTGGGTTGGTCCGCACAGCCATCTCATCGTGGAGGGGTTGGCGGGCCCGCCGCAATAGCGGCGGGCCCGCCAACCCCGGTTAGATGTTTAGCTGATTAGCTGATTCCAGCTGCGGAGCAGGCGCTCGCGCCCGCGATCGCGCAGATGGCCGAGGCCTTGTCGAAGCCGTCCTTGACGACGGTCGACTCCATGTTGGCCGCGGTCACCCACTCCGGGGTGATGAGGGACGCCGGCTCGGTGATGCTCGAGTTGGCCGGGTCGACGGTCGTGCTGTTCAGCAGGGACGCGGGCGGCGTCTGGCCGGCCAGCAGGATGACAGCCATGGCGGCGGCGTCCTGGGCCTCCTTGTAAACGGCCTTGTACACGGAGCCGCACTGGTAGCCCTCGAGGATCCAGGCCATGCCCTGGGCCGTGCCGTCCTGGCCGGTGGTCGGGATCGTCTTGGGCTTGACGCCGGCCGTCTTGAGGTCGGTGATCACCGCGTTGGCGAGTCCGTCATTGGCCTCGATGGTGGCGTTGATCTTCGGGTTGGCGGTGAACGCCTGCTGGAAGATCGTGCCGCCCTTGGTGTTGTCCCAGCCGGGGGCGAAGTTCTCGGCAACCAGCGTGGCGCCGCCAACGGTGCCCTTGGCGCCCGCGGCGACAGTCTTGGCCGACTGGCCGAAGACCACCTTGTTGTAACCCGAGGCGAAGGAGATCGCGTTGGGGTCGGTGTCCTCGCCGCCGTTCAGCACGTAGACCTGAGGGCTCTTGACCTTCCAGTCGGTCAGGCACTGGTTGAAGCCGGTGCCGATCAGCTCGCCGACCTTCTCGTTGTTGAAGCTGACGTAGTAGGTCTTCGTGCCCTCGAAGATGGCGCGGTCATAGGCGATCAGGGTGACGCCCTTCTGGTCCGCGAGCTTCGCGATCGCGACGCCGGTCGGGCCGTCGAGCGGGCAGACGACCAGGACCTTGGCGCCCGCGCTGATGTCGGCGGTCGCGAGGCTCAGCTCGGTCGCGTCGCTGCCCTGCGCGTTGTCGATCTTGAACTGCGACGAGCTGAGCCCGGCGGCGGTGAAGGCCGTCGTCAGGTACGGCTGGTCGAAGTCAACCCACCGCGTCGACGACGTGGTGTCGGGCAGGACCACGCCGATCTGCAGGCCGGACCCGGCGGACCCGGTCAGCCCCTTGAGCTGAGACATCGTCGACGCGATGTCGACGCTGAAGGAGTCGACGCTCAGGTTCGACGGAACCGCGGCCGCGCTCGAGGCCGCCGAGGACGCCGCGCTTGACGCGGCCGATGAGGCCGCCGTGGACGCGGGCGTGGACGACGTTGACGATGACGACGAACAGCCCGCGGCGATCAGGGCGGTGCCTGCCGCCAGGGCTATCACGCCCAGCCCTCTCTTACCTAGTTGCATCCCATACCCCTTTCACCGCAATGCGGTGCGTTCGTATACGACTATGCGGGACGCCGCGCATCGCGCGTGTCCTCCCGCGTTGAAAGGTAGATCTCTGGGACACGGGGTATCAAGCGGTAAAGCCTTAAAAAATGTTAATACTGGCGTAACAGGCCAGAATTGTGCGGCTTGTGAGATCGGCCGGAAGCCATATCGTTACCCGCGCCGGCTATTAGACGGCAGGCGCGGCCGGCCGCGGTCAGCGAGGTCCGTTGAGCTACACTGCGTCCCTCACACCGGAATGAGGTAGCCCGCGCCTTGCCTGGTGACGATCAGCGGGCGGCTGCCCGGCGGCTCGAGCTTGGCCCGGAGCCGGCTGATGTACACCCGCACGTACTCGGTCTCGCTCTCGTACCCGTGGCCCCACACCTGACGCAGCAGGTGCGAGCGCGACAGCAGCTTCCCCCGGTGCACCGCCAGCTCCCGCAGCAGCGCGAACTCGGTCGGCGTCAGGTGCACCTCCGCCCCGGCCAGCTGCACCTGCTCGTTCACCAGGTCGATCCGCAGGTCCCCGATCACGATCGCGGTCGGCGCCGCCCCCGCCGCCGCCTCGGCCGCCGGCCGCGTCCGCCGCAGCGTCGCCAAGATCCGCGCCAGCAGCTCCTCGATACCGAACGGCTTGGTCATGTAGTCGTCCGCGCCCATGTTCAGCGCCGTGACCTTGTCCCGCTCCCCGCCCCTGGCCGACACCACGATGATCGCCACCGACGACCGCTCCCGGATCTGCCGGCACAGCTCGAACCCGTCCGCCTCCGGCAGCATCAGGTCAAGCAGCACCATGTCCGGCTGCTCCTCCTCCAGCAGCGCCAGCACCCGCCCGCCCGCCGACACCACCGTGTCGAACCCCCGCACCACCAGGTTGGAACGGATCAGGTCAACGATGTTCGGGTCGTCCTCGATGATGAGCACCTTCGTTGTGACTACGGTATTACTCATCGTCGCCATGGATCATCTCCCCATCGAGACGACCGAAAGAAAATCGGCCCGCCAAGCTCTCGTATTCAGGAAACCTAAGACCAAATTAGCCAATGGTCAATGCACCGGCTTAGCCGATGCGCGTTATTAACGAAAAATGGCCGGCGCCCGCGAGGCGCGGCCCGCGGGTAGCGTCGGGTTTCGCGTTATCAACGCAGAACGCGCTCCCGCGCCGCCCCCTCGGACACCAGCGCCACGGCGTGCGCGTCGGCGGCGGCCAGCGCGCCGTACCGCTCCGCGTCGGCGAACGCGCCCGGAACGACCGTCAGGGTCCCGGCGAGGTCTGGCGGGCAGCGCCGGGCCAGTTCCGCGGTGAACTCCGCGATGAACGGACCGCACTCCTCCCCGAGCCTGGGATCGACCACCACGCAGTCGAGGTCGAGCGTCGTGACGAGCGCGGAGAGGGCGCGGCCAAGCAGCGACCCGAGCACCTCACCGCTTCCGGGCAGGGGTCCGGCCCGCAGGCCGCGCACGACGACCTCGGTCTCGGTGAGCAGGCAGCCGCGGTTACCGCAAACGCAGCGGGCCCCGTCCGGGGCAACCTGCACGTGCGCTAGCTCCCCGGCCAGGCCGTGCGCGCCGGTGAACAGCCGGCCGTCGAAAACCAGCCCGGCTCCGATGCCATCGGCCACGGTGAGGTAGCAGACGGCGCGCCGCCCCCGCCCCGCCCCGAAGCCGGCCTCGCCGAGCGCGGCCAAGTTGGCGTCGTTCACCACCAGCGCCGTGCAGCCAAGCAGGCGGCTGAGCGCGTCGCGCGGGTCATCTTCCAGCCACGGCGCGGGCCGCAGCTCCCGGTGGGCCGTCTCGGGCCTCGGGGAACCGCCGTCCGCCTCGGCGACGGGGAAGGGCGCCGACAGCACCGCCAGCCTGGGCGGCAGCCGCGCCCAGTCGCGCAGCCGCCCGGCGGCCTGGTTAACCGACCGCGACCACGCGGGCCACGGCTGAGACCATCCGGCGCACCGGTGCGTGCCGCTGCGGGTACCGTCACCGCAGAGTGAGGAGACCGACGTGGACCCGTCCTTGTTCAGCTTGATCAGCAGCACGGGCGGCAGCAGCGCGGTTCTCTGGTACCGGCTCGGCGGCCGGCCCCGGGCGCCGGCGGTCGGCGGCTGGCGCAGCTCGGCCAGTTCGCCCCGGGCCACCAGTGCGGCAACCACCCCCGCCACCACGGTGCGGGACAGCCCGGTCAGCTCCTCGAGTTCCAGCCGGGTCAAGCTGGCCGAGCTGGCGAAGGTCGCCAGGATGAGGCGCTCCACGAGCGCGATGGACGAGCCTTGGCCACGAAGGACAGCGGACACCAGGCCACCCCCCGGCGATCGACTACAACTAAAGAGCAGCCTAAGGCATCCTGTTGCCGGCCAGCCCGGGAGTCAAGCCCCTGACCTGGCATAAAGGGAGAAATTGAATGCTTGTTGCCGACCATCGCATGACGGGCATCGGACTTGGCACGGCGCAGTTCGCCTTCCGGGACGGCACTCCCGAGGACGCGGTGGCCACCGTGCACGCCGCAACTGTGAGGTCAGCCTGCGCACCCTCGGCGTGGACCGGATCGACCTTTACCTGCTGCATCACGTGGACCCGGCGGTGCCGCTGCTCGACCTCACCGACCGCGACCGCGGCGACCGGTCAGGCAGCGCGTGAACGAGTTCAGGGCTGGATGGCTCGTACGCTAAGGTCTAGACTTTTGTGATGCACGAACCTGGGTATACCGGTGCTGATCCGGCCACGGTTCATGGCGGCGGCGAATGGGACGGCGTGCTCGACCATGTCGCGTGCCTGCGCGGGCAGCCGCGCACGGTGGAGGTGCTCGCCGGCGGCCTGACCAACGTCAACCTGAAGGTCGGCTACCCGGGCGGCACGATCGTGGTCCGGGTCGCCCAGCCGGGGAGCGAGCTGCTCGCGATCGACCGCGCGGCCGAGCACCTCAACTCGCGGGCGGCCGCGCGGGCGGGCGTCGGCGCGCCGGTGCTCGAGTACATCGCCGACCCCGGGCTGCTCGTGGTGGGGTACATCGACGGCCGGACCTTCACCAACGAGGACCTACGGGGCGGCGGGCACCTGCCGCGGGTCGCGGCGGCGTGCCGCCTGCTGCACGGCGGGCCGCGGTTCGTCAATGACTTCAACATGTTCCAGATCCAGCGCGGCTACCTGGAGCTCGTGACGCGGCAGGGGTTCCGCCTGCCGGACCGCTACCTGGACTTCATGCCGGAAGTGGCCAGGATCGAGCAGGCCTTCCTGGCGCACCCGGCGGCCACGGTGCCGTGCAACAACGACCTGCTCGCGGGGAACTTCATCGACGACGGCGGCAAGATCTGGCTGATCGACTACGAGTACTCAGGCAACAACGACCCCTGCTTCGAGCTCGGCAACATCTGGAGCGAGGCGAACCTCACGGTGGAGCAGCTCGAGGAGCTGGTGGCGGCCTACGACGGGGGACTGGCCAGGCACCGGGTGGCGCGCGCCCGGCTGTGGGGCCTGATGTCGAAGTACGGCTGGACATTGTGGGGCTCCATCCAGGCGTCGGTGAGCGCGATCGACTTCGACTTCTGGGACTGGGCGATGGAGAAGTACGACCGGGCGGTCGCCGAATTCGACGGGCCCGCCTTCGTACAGCTACTTGAGCATGCCGCGGGGGACGGCTGAACGGCGGAAACGCCAGCGTGACGGCCTTCCGGCGCGGGTGTCCCCGGATACCCCGCCACTAGAATCGAGGGGTGACTGCGCTCGCCATGGACGACCCGGTACTGAGCTCGTACCCCGACCTGGACGCCGGGGATGACCGGCCGGCGCACGCGCGGATCGAGGAGTGGCTGGAGCGGCTCATCAGCTCGGGGCAGCTGAAGCTTGAGGACCGGCTGCCGTCCGAGGTGGATATGGCGGGCGCGCTCGGGGTGAGCAGGATGACGCTGCGCCAGGCACTGACCGGGCTGGAGTCCAAGGGCCTGCTTGTCCGCAAGCGCGGCCGGTGGGGCGGCAGCTTCGTCGCCAAGCCCCGGTTCGACTACGAGCTGTCCGGGCTGCCCGGCTTCACCGAGCAGATGCGCCGGTCCAACGCGCTCGCTGGCGCGCGGGTCATCGAGGCCGCGACGGTGAACCCGGAGCCCGAGGTGCGCGAGGCACTGCAGCTGCCCCGCCGGCAGAAGGTGCACCGGATCGTGCGGGTGCGGTCGGCGAACCGCGAGCCGGTCGCCGTGGAGGTGAACAGCTACCCCGCCGCGCTGTTCGCTGACCTGCTGTCCGAGCCGCTGACCGGTTCGCTCTACGCCCTGCTGCGCAGTTCCGGTCACCCGCCGTTCTCCGCCACGGAGGTGCTCGAGCCAGTCATCGCCTCGCCCGAGTTGGCCAGCCTGCTCTGGACCCAGGAGGGCTCGCCGCTGATGCTGGTGCAACGGACCGCCTACGACAAGGAAGGGCGCCCGGTCGAGCACTCGCACGACTACTTCCGCCCGGACCGGATGCGGATCACGCTGCGCACCCAGGCGGACGCCGCGCCGCGCGCCGAGATCGAGCCCGCCAAGGAGTTAACTGCCAAAAGTTAACCATTGACACCGATATGCGTCTTATGGTCTAGACTTTTACATGGGCATTCCGTCGCGCAGCGAGATCGTCATCATCGGCGGTGGCGTCATCGGCGCGAGCATCGCCTATCACCTCGCGGAGCGCGGCCGGACCGACGTGACGCTGGTGGAGCGCAAGAGCCTTACCGCCGGCAGCACCTGGCACGCCGCCGGGCTGGTCGGCCAGCTGCGGAGCAGCAGCAGCCTCACCCAGCTGATGCGCAAGAGCGTCGCGACCTACCAGGCGCTTGAGGGCAAGACCGGGTACGCCACCGGCTGGCACGGCGTCGGCGGCCTGCGCGTCGCGTCAAGCCCCGCCCGGCTTGATGAGCTGCGGCGCGTCTACACGCAGGGCAAGAGCTTCGGCTTCGACATCCACCTGGTCTCCCCCGCTGAGGCCGGCAAGCTCTTCCCGCTGCTGAACACCGACGGCGTCTACGGTGCCACCTGGACGCCGTCGGACGGCTACGCCGACCCGAGCCAGCTCACCTTCTCATTCATCGCCGGCGCCCGCGCCGCGGGGGTCCGGGTCGTACAGCACTGCCGGGTGACCGGGATCGAGCGGTCAGGCCGCCGCGTCACCGCTGTGCACATCGAGCAGGGGCAGACGGAGCAGGGCCGGATCGAGTGCGACATCGCGGTCAACGCGACCGGCATGTGGGGCGCGGAGACCGCGAGGCTCGCGAGCGTGCAGCTCGCCGTCAACGCCGTGGAGCACCAGTACGTCGTCACGGAGAAGAGCGACGCCATCCCCCGCGACCTGCCCACGTTCCGCGACCCCGACGCCCGGTTCTACCTCAAGCCGGAGGCCGGCGCCCTGGTCATCGGCGGCTGGGAGGAGGGCACCCGCGCCTGCTGGCGCACCATACCGTACGACCTGGGGCCCGAGCTGTTCAAGCCGGACCACGAGCGGTTCGCGGGCCTCGCCGAAGGCGCGGCGAACCGGGTGCCGCTCTTCGGCGAGCTGGGCATCCGCACCTGGGTCAACGGGCCGATCCCGTTCTCACCGGACGCGGAGCCGGTCATGGGACTCACCGAGGACCTGGACAACCTGTACCACTGCTGCGGGTTCTCGGCCGGCATCGCCGCGGCCGGGGGCGCGGGCGACGCGATGGCGAACTGGATCATCGACGGCGACCCCGGCATGGACCTGTGGCCGTTCGACGTGCGCCGCTTCGGCGGGCCGCACAACGTGCCCGCGGTCCTTGAGGAGCTGTCCGTCCAGGCCTACGGCCACTACTACGACATCGCCTACCCCAACCGGCCGGCCCACCCGCCGCGCGGGCAGCGGCGCAGCGCTGTCTACGACCGGCTGGACGAGCGCGGCGCCGTGTTCGGCGGCAAGTTCGGCTTCGAGCGAGCCAACTGGTTCGCTACGGCCAGTGCCGGCGAACACAGTGCTGGCCAACACGGGCCAAGCCGGCACGAGACGCCGACCTTCGGCCGCAGCGAGGCGTGGCCGTTCACCGCCGCGGAGCACGCGGCGGTCCGGCAGGCCGTCGGGGTCATCGACCAGAGCTCGTTCGTGAAGTTCCGTATCCGGGGCCGCGGCGCCCTGGGACTACTCCAGCAGGTCGCCGGGGCCGAGATGGACGTCCCGGTGGGCAAGGTCGTCTACACCCAGCTGCTCAACGCGCGCGGCGGCATCGAGGCGGACGTCACCGTCACCCGGCTCGCCGAGGGCGACTTCTACCTGGTCACCGGGAGCGGCTTCGGCCGGCACGACGTAACGTTCCTGCTGCAGCACGCGCCGGATGACGGGTCGGTGACCATCGACGACGTCAGCTCAGCCCGCGGCGTGCTCAACGTCTGCGGACCGCGCTCGCGCGAGCTGCTGCAGTCGCTCAGCTCCGGCGACTTCGGCAACGAGGCGTTCGGTTACATGACCGCCCAGCACATCGACCTGGGCTGGGCGCCGGTGCTCGCGCTGCGCGCGACCTACGTGGGCGAGCTCGGCTGGGAGCTGCACGTTCCGACGGAGTACCTGCGCGACCTCTACGACAAGGTCATCGCGGCGGGCGAGGACCTTGGCCTGCGCGACGTCGGCTACCGGGCCATCGAGTCGCTGCGGCTGGAGAAGCAGTACCTCGCCTGGGCGGCGGACATCAGGTCGGACAACAACCCCTACGAGGCCGGCCTCGGCTTCGCCGTCAAGCCGGACAAGCCGGCCCTGCTGGCCGGCCCGGCACTACGGGCCGTGCGGGAGGCCGGCCCCGCGCAGCGGCTCTGCTGGTTCTCCACCGAGTTCCCCACCACCGAGTTCCCCACCGCCGGGCTCCGCACCACGGGGCT
>CAZORE010000154.1:0-17257 GCA_964581815.1 uncultured Streptosporangiaceae bacterium
GCGCAGTGACGATTTGATCACCATCGGTGCGGATAACTGCGATTCCCTGGTTTCGCCAAACCTTTCCGTGAAATATTCAAGATCAGGGTTACAGTACTGTCCACAGCTCGGTACTGCCCGCGGCCGGAGCGGTAACCGGGTGCGGGCAGCTTGCGGAACCGCGCCGCCTGCCGGCGAGAGGAGGGTGCCCGGTGGTTGAGGAGGGTTCTCCCACGGTGCGCCGTCGGCGGCTCGCGGCCGAGCTGCGGCAGCTGCGCGAGGCCAAGGGGCGCAGCGGCGAGTCGGTGGCGCACGCGCTCCGCTGGTCCCCTTCGAAGATCAGCCGGTACGAGCGGGCGAAGACGGGGCTGCGTCCCTCGGAGGTCGAGCGGCTGCTCGACTACTACGGCGTTAAGGGCACGCACCGCGAGATGCTGCTCGCGCTCGCCCAGGATGCCTCGCAGAAGGGCTGGTGGGAGGAGTACGCCGACAGCCTGCCCGAGGACTACCAGCAGTTCATCGGCCTTGAGCATGAGGCGACCGCCGTGGCCATCTGGCACGTGGACGTGGTCGCCGGCCTGCTGCAGACCGAGGCGTACGCCAGGCACATCATCGACAGCTACGACCGGGTCGAGCCGATCGCGCCGTCCCAGGTGACCCGGCTCGTCCGGGTGCGGATGCGCCGCCAGCAGGTACTCGACCGTATCGGCCTCAGGCTCAACGTGGTGCTCGACGAGTCGGTCCTGCTGCGCAGGATCGGCTCGGACCGAGCGATGTACGAGCAGTTGCAGCGGCTGGCCAAGGAGTGCGACCGCCCCAACCTGACCCTGCAGATCCTGCCGCTCGACGGCCCGCACACGGTCATCGGCGAGTCGTTCGTCTTGTTCGGCTTCGAGGCCGACGGCGACGCGGTCCTGCAAGACGTGGTCTCCACGGAGCAGATGCGCAGCGGCTTCATCCTCGAGGGCGAGCGAGAGACCCACCTGCACCGGGTGGCCTTCCGCACGCTCACCGAGGCGGCGCTCAGCTCGGCGGACTCCAAGCAGCTGATTCTTGACGTGGCCGAGTCCCACTGGGCCGGCACCCGCCTCAGCGCCTCCTGACAAATCCGAAATCTTGTGCGAGACTGGCACGGAGCGCGGAGCGAATGCGCTGGTATCGCTTGCGGCCCGCCCCTGTTAGATCTGTGATTATCAATGTGTCCAGTGTGATCTATGTGAAGACGTGTAATTAAAGACTGCTTACCGGCCAGTGGCGCCACTTGGGTTGAATCAGACCCCTGATGCTCATGGTGTGCTAGCCTCACCGGTGTTGGCTACTCTCGGTAAGGCTCACGCCGTTGGTAGCCACGTGTGCAGGGCAAACACACAAAAAACAGTAAAGGGGTAGCATTGCTATGCCTACACTCGAAAGTCAGCCCGAATGGGTGAAAAGCTCGCTCAGTTTCGCCAATGGCAACTGTGTTGAGGTGGCGAACCTGTCCGGCGGAGCAGTCGGCGTCCGCAACAGCAGAGACATCGCCGGCGCCGTTCTCCGGTTTACACCGGACGAGTGGCACGCGTTCATCGGCGGCGTTCACAACGGCGAGTTCGACCGCTTCGGCGCGTTACCCAGTTATCACGGGAAGGCGGGTCACTGACCCGCCTTCCCGCTTTTTCCGATAGCCAGAAGTCCATGATCACGAAAGGGAGGCGGCAGCGTCAGCGGTTGGTGAGACTCGGCTGGATGGCCATGGCCATCAGCCGGACGTTGCCCGGCTGGGCGTCGTCGAAGTTGTACATGCGCCCGTACTTGGGGCGCAGCCGCTCGATGATGCGCGGCACCGCCGCGTCGACCGCTTCCTTCCGCTCCGTCGCCCACTCGCCGATCGTGCCGCTCATGAACGGGTTCCCGCCGTTGGCGGCCGGCGGCTGCCCGGCCGCGATCTGCCGGCCGTACAGGTAGAGCCCGAAGTGGTTGTCGAGCCCGGTCAGGAGCCGGGACCTGCTCGCCTCGTCGAGGCCGCCAAGGTAGTCGGTCAGTGACAGGTCGGGAACCACCTCCGGGCGCGGGACGTACTCGTTGACGAGCCCGGCCACCTCGTCCAGGTACGTGAGGTAAACGTCGAAGTCGGACTTCTCGCCGATGTTGCCGTGGCCGCCGCAGAACCAGTCGAACTCAAGCGACCTGGCGAACTCCAGGTTCGGCTTGAACAGCACCAGCGGGTCCTGGCCGGCGAACCCGCCGAACGGCAGCTGATCGATGTTGATCAGGTCGGCCGAGTGCCCGACGCGCTCCTCCTCGAGGAGGAACACCGCGTGATCGGGCGCGTGCCCGGGCCGGGGCAGTCCGCGCAGCCGGAGCGTCACGTCCTCGAAGGAAAGGGAGCCGGACGGCCACTCGAGCACGTCGGCCGGCCATGGCAGATCGCTGCCGAACCGCTCCATCCAGATGGCCGTGTTCTCCGAGGCGATCACCCTGGGAGGCGCGGAGGCAAGCAGCTCGAACAGTCGCCGCGCGCCGCCGACGTGGTCGGCGTGGAAGTGCGAGTACACCACCGCGGTCACCGGCAGGTCGGTCACGGACGCGACCGCCTTGACCGTCGCGTCGGCCCCGCCGAGGAACGGGTCGAGCAGCAGCACGCCCCGCGTCCCCACATAGAACAGCGACCCGTAGAAATGCCTGGAGACCCACCAGACCCGCTCGGTCACCCGCTGCAGGACGTACTCCTCCATCACGCTGCGCGGGAAGAGGTGCGCCACCCGCTGCCCCGGCTCGATGAGGTCCGTTGCCGACGGCTCCACGTATGACGCGCCAGTGGTCGAGACCGGCTCGTCCTTCCATTCAGGTCGCATCGCGAACGCCATGACGTCTCCTTGGGTCGGCGTTGGGCAGGTCGGCGGATCGGCAGGCCGGCGGCTTGCGCCGATGGTCGCACACTCCGTTCGCACCACAAAGAGGCCCAGGGAACAAGAAAAACGTCCCGATCTGCATCGCGCGCCCGGGTCCAACGGCGGACCGCGCCCCTCAGGCATCACCGTGACAACGTTGTCACCTGATGTCTCAAGCGGACTTAGGGGGCGAAGCGCACATATACGGCAGCTGACCGATGTCTTGCACTGCAAGTTGCAGCAGCATTCGTAATGAACCTTTCCAGCCTGCTGCTGGCCCGCCGACTTCTCCGGACGGCGGGCAGGACGAGACCGGTTCGAGGCAGCCAGCTCAGGGTGGGACCGGTAGTTAACCTACCGGCAGATGCTCGCACCCGGCTGGGAAAGTCAGTCAGCGAAGGGACAACGTGGGAACCCCAATGACGGGAAGTCTGGCAAGCAGCACGATGACCAGGTCGATCTGGGTCAAGAGCTCGCTGAGTTTC
The DNA here is from genome assembly GCA_964581815.1 of uncultured Streptosporangiaceae bacterium. GTDB lineage: Bacteria > Actinomycetota > Actinomycetes > Streptosporangiales > Streptosporangiaceae > Trebonia. Next base: position 3,335 of record CAZORE010000154.1, read on the forward strand.
GCCAACGGCAACTGCGTCGAGGTATCGGACCAGCCCGGAGGCGCAATCGGCGTCCGGAACAGCCGCGATCGCGGGGGACCGGTTCTCCGGTTCACCCCGGACGAGTGGCAGGCCTTCCTCGGTGGCGTCAGGAACGGCGAGTTCGACGACTTCGGCCGGACCCGGATGTAAGGCCCAGGGGCCAGGAAAGCCCCAGGGGCCGGCCCCCCAGGGGGGAGCGGCCGGCCCCTGGCATGAGCGACCGTCCCCGCCGCCGCAGACCGGCGGGGACGGTCAGGCTCCGCGAGCCGTCGGCTACCCGATGACTTCGGTCTCGCTTTCGTCCACCGTCTCCCGGCTCGCCGGGATCGTCGGCCGCTCGACCACCGAAGTAACACCGGGAACGGCGGTGACCCGCCCGGCGACCATGGCCGCGAACAGCACGATGACGAGGCCAAGTCCGGTAAAGAAGCCGACCTGCTCAAGCGCGCGCATCAGCGTGCCGCCGCTGGCCGGGACGCCAGCCGGGTTCGCCGTCGTCCAGTAGAGCGGAGCGAAGACGTTGCCGAGCGCGAACCAGGCACCGCTCGCGATCCCCAGGAGCGCGCCGAACAGCGCCACGTGCCTGCTCCGCGCGGCCATCATCAGCAGCCCGCCAAGGAGCGCGCCCACACCCGGCAGGATCTCCAGGTACAGCCGCCCCGTGTTGTAGCTCCACGCCGTGTCCGGCGTGTACGCGTAGTTAAAGTAGGGGCCGACGAACGGGATGATGCCGCCCCAGATGCCAAGCAGGGCGACGAGCAGGCCGCCGATGATCCCGTGAGTGCGCCTAATCCGCATGAACCCAACCACTGCCATCACTTCCCTTTTCGGGTGAACGCGACGTTCGCTCCGCTCCGGCTACCCAGCGGCCCCGGGAGTATTCGGCCGGGCGGCCAGCGCTTTCTGCCGTTAGGTGACCCGGTGCCACTGACCGCCGATTGACTGGTCAGGGAAGTAGGAAGTAGCTGGTCAGGCTGCCTACTGGGCGGCGATCTCCTCGCGGACCTGCGCCATGTCCAGCTCGCGGACGGCCTGGATGAGCTTCTCAAGTGAGGCAGCAGGCAGCGCGCCCGCCTTGGAGTAGACCAGGATGCCGTCCCGGAAGGCCATCAGTGTCGGGATGGACGTGATCTGGGCGGCGGCGGCCAGCCCCTGCTGGTCCTCGGTGTCAATCTTGCCGAAGGTGATGTCCGTGTGCTGCTCGCTCGCGGCGTCGAAGACCGGCCCGAACGCACGACATGGCCCGCACCAGGCGGCCCACCAGTCAACCAGGGTGATCCCCTGTCCGGTAACGGTCTGCTCGAAGTTGTCTTCGGTCAGTGCGACGGTGCTCATCTCGCTCCTCCACGTGTATTGCTCGCTCGCGGTTAAAGCGATAACCGGCGCGAGACAATTCCCATGCCCGCGCCGCCACCCCGCTGACCGGGCCCGCGACTCAATCGGGCAGGCGGTTCACCAGGCACGTGGCGGGGTCACCAGGCACGGCCGGGTCACCAGGCCCGCGCGGTTCACCTGGCGTGCGCCGGGGTCACCAGGCCTGCGCCACGGCGATGGCGACGGCCGCGACGAGGTTCGAGTAGGTGGCGCGGGCGGAGCTGGCCAGTCCAGCGGCACCGTCCGGTGCGACGGTGACCGAGAGCCGCCCGTCGGCGAGCGCGCGCGCCAGCCGGGCGGCGGCGTCCTCGTCCGCGCGCCCCGCGGCGCGCGCGGCCAGCATGTCGCGCAGCGAGTCGCGCAGCCGCAGCAGCGCGCCGTGCTCCGAGCCGCTCAGGATGGCGTCGCCAGGCAGCAGCCCCGCGGTGCGCAGCCAGGGGACCGCGGACTCCCGTGTCCCTAGCTGATCCGTGCCGTCGGCCGCCGTGCCGGCCAGCAACCGCAGCAGGTCCTCGCCCCCGAGAGCGGAGTCAGCGGTGACAGGAGGCGTGTGATTGGTCACGTTGAGATCGTAGCGCCGGCCGGGGACAGTCAGCGGGATACCGAACGAGGGCTTGGCTCCGCCCGGCACGTCCGCTGACCGGGACGTCAGCCGGCGGTGCCCTTGGTGAGCGTGCCGTAGAAGTCGGGTTGCTGCCCGCTTGGCGTGCTCGCGTAGACGGATTCCGTGAGCCCGGCGTCCGATTGGGTGAGCGTGACGTACTCGGAGATGCAAGGACCGGACTGGATTTCCTCGTCGAGCTGGAGCTGGTTCTCTGCCTCCTGGGTCAGGCGCAAGGCGTAGCCGCAGCCCACGTTCGGGTAGCTAACCGTCCCCACGAGGGTGCCGACCTCCCCGCCGGCCAGCGTGAGCCGGACGGCCTGCGGGCCTTCGACGCCGGTGTTGTCGGTCAGCGTGCCGGTCCAGTTGCCAAGGAATCTCGCGGGCATACCAGTTTCCCCCGATCCAAGGGGCGTGACGACCACGGCCGCTGGGATGGAACCCGTCACCTGGCCGTCCGCCCCCGTACTTGATGACGTCCCGTCCGGCCCGGAGTGCGGCGATCCCGAGTGCAGCGTCGTCGCGATGATCACTGCCACCGCCACCGCGGCGACGACCGCGCCCGCGCCGGCGATGACCGCCGGGCGCCGACGCCCCGCCGGGCGCCCGCCGGCGCCGCGGTCCGGATACCACGGGCCGCCGGGGCGCGTCTGATTCCCCTCAAAGGCCAGGTTCCCCGGGTGCGTCATCGGGCCGGCGACGGCAGCTGGGGTGCCGCGGCCGGCCGGGGGCGCGTCGCTCACGGCGGTGCTCCCGGCGAGCAGCCTGCGGGCCTGCGCGATCGTGATCCGCTGCGCGGGGTCGCGGACAAGCAGCCCGGCGAGCACGGTGGCCAGCGGTGGCGCGCAGGCCGGCCAGGGCAGCTCCGCCATGAGGATGGCGTGGAAGGTGGCCGCGGTGGTCTCGCGGTCGAACGGGTTGCGTCCCGCGGCGGCGTTGTACAGCGTGACCCCGAGCGCCCAGAGGTCAACCGCCGGGGTGAGATCCAGCCCTTGCAACTGCTCGGGCGCCATGTAGGCGGGGGTGCCGATGACGCCGCTCCCGGTGAGCCGGGTGCCGCCCACCACGTGCGCGATCCCGAAGTCGGTCAGCTTCACCCGGCCGTCGGCGGTGATCATGATGTTCGCCGGCTTGATATCGCGGTGCACGATTCCGAGGACGTGCGCCGCCTCAAGGACGGACAGCAGCTGCAGCGCGATGCCGGCCGTCCGCGGCTCGCTCAGCGGGCCGTCCCGCGAGATGACCTGGGCGAGCGTGGCGCCGTCGATGTACTCCATGATCAGGTACACCGCGTCGTCTTCTGAGGTGGCGGGAATGATGTCGTACAGGGTGACCGCGTTCGGGTGCGCCAGCCGGGCGGCACTGCGGGCCTCCTGCAGCGCCCGCTTCCTGAAGACCTCCTGCTCGGCCTCGGTGACCCCGGCGGGCGCGCGCAGCTCCTTGACGGCAACCAGCCGCCCGGCGAGCTCGTCCTCGCCCAGCCACACGGCTCCCATGCCGCCGCGCCCCAGTTGCCTGGTCAGCCGGTAGCGCCCGGCGACCACCCGCCCCTCCGCCACGCTGTCACTCTAGTCCCCCGGGGGGACGAACCCCCCGATGTCCGCGATGTCCGCTTACATGGCAAATCGCAATCGTTTGCAGATCGCGGAATCATCCGTGCCCCGCTGGGTTGTAACTAGAGCCCCTTTCCGCGATCCATGGGAGACCCGTGAGCGAGCAGGGAACCACGGCTGCCCGCCCAGAGAACGCGGCAGGACATGGCCTCACCCCCGGCCTGGTCCGGCTGATGGCGGTCACTTGCGCCGTGACCGTCGCGAACCTGTACTACGCGCAGCCGCTGCTGCACTCGATCGGTGACTCGCTGCACGTGGGCCAGGGCAGCGCGTCGCTGCTCGTGACGATCGGGCAGCTCGGCTACGCGGCCGGGCTGCTGCTCATCGTGCCGGCCGGCGACATCATGCGCCGCCGCCCGCTGCTCACCGGCCTGCTGGCCTGCTGCGCGGTCACCCTGGCCATCGGCGCGCTCGCTCCTAGCCTGCCCCTGCTCGACGCCGCCATCGCGCTGTGCTGTGTCACCTCGGTGGTCGTCCAGATGCTCGTCCCCTACGCCGCGACGCTGGCCAGCGACAACGAGCGCAGCCGGGTGATCGGCACGCTGATGGGCGGCCTGCTGATCGGCATCCTGGTGTCCCGCACGTTCGCTGGGGTGGTCGCCGGGCTGGCCGGCTGGCGGGCGGTCTACGGCATCGCCGCCGTGCTCATGGCGGTCACCGCGGTGACGCTGCGCCGCGCCCTGCCGGATGACGGCCCGCAGCTCGCCATCGGCTACCGTCAGCAGCTGCGCGGCGTGCTCGACGTCGCCCGCGCCGAGCCGGCGCTGCGCTGGCGCTCACTGATCGCGGCCTGCGGGTTCGGCAGCTTCGCCTGCTTCTGGACCACCGTGACGTTCCTGCTCTCCAGCCCGCAGTACGGCTTCTCCCAGCTCGACATCGGCCTGTTCGCACTGGTCGGCGCGGCCGGCGCGGTCACCTCGCTGGCCGCGGGCCGGGTGCTCGACAAGCGGCAGGCGCTGCGCTGGCCGGCATCGGGGGCGGCACTCGGGCTGCTTGCCGCCGCGTACCTGCCGATCGGCCTGGGCGGTGTGGACTTCGGCGGGGCGCACCCCGGCGCGGCCGGCCTCGCCCTGCTCGTCATCGGCGTGCTGCTGATGGACGCCTGCGTGCAGGGGTCGCACGTGATCAACCAGAGCGTGATCTACGACCTGCTGCCGCAGGCCAGGTCCCGGCTCACCACCGTCTACATCACGACGATGTTCGCCGGCGGCGCGCTCGGCTCGGCGGCCGGCGCCCAGGCCTACGCGCGGTGGGGCTGGACCGGGGCGACCCTGGTCGCGGCCGCGTTCCCGGTCCTCGGCCTGCTGTGCTGGCTGGCCTGCCGCCGCTACGAGGTCTTGGCCAGCGTCCCGGTGAGGTCGGGCGAGCCGCTCGGCGAGAACAGGTAGATGTTTTCGGTGAGCTTCCCGTCTTTTAGTTTCACGATGGCGTAGTCGGCCAGGCACGGGCCCGAGGTGACTTGTTCCTGCAGCTCAACCTCGGAGCCCGACGAGCTGATCAGGCGCAGGTTGTACGTGCACGGGCCGTTGGTGTAGCTGGACGTGCCCACGATCGAGTTAACCGCGCCGCCGGTGAGCTTGAACTGGGCCGTCTGCGGCCCTTCGGCCCCGGTGTTGGAGGTGATCGTGCCGCTCCACTGGCCGAGGTACGCCTGCGGCACGGCGCCGGGCCCGGTGGCGGCGCTGGACGCGGGCGGTCCGCTGGCTGAGGCTGAGCTGGCCGAGGCTGCGCTGGCGGACGGTGAGCTGGCGGACGCTGAGCTGGCCGGAGTATCCGTGGCGGCCGACGACGCGGTCCCGGCCGACGAGGTGGCCACGGTGGCCGAGCCGGATGACCCGCCGCTGGTCGGCGGGCTTCCGCCCGTACCGTGCAGCGTGGTCACCGCGATCACGGCCGCGACCGCCGCCACGACGACCACCCCTGCGCCGATCAGCACGCCCCGACGCCGCCGGGTGGCGCTGACCGGCGCCGTGGGCTGGCCAGGCCACGCCGCCGGGCCGGTTGCGACGGCGGTGCCGCCGGGACCCGGGGACCAGGCATCCCCCGGCCTGGTTGGCCCCGGGGACGGCACCGGGGGCGGGACCGGAACGCCCGCGCCAGCCGAATGCGGCAGCGGAGCGGCGCCGGTCAGCGAAGCACGCGCTCGTTCGGTCGTCATCCGCTGGCCCGGGTCGCGGACAAGCAGCCCGGTGATCACGTCGGCCAGCGGGGGTCCGCACGGGGCCGGGGGCAGGTCAGCCATCAGGATGGCGTGGAACGTCGCGGCCGTGGTGTTACGGTCGAACGGGTTGCGCCCGCTGACCGCGTCGTACAGGGTGACCCCGAGCGCCCAGCAGTCCACCGCGGGGGTGAGGTCGAACCCTTGCAGCTGTTCTGGGGCCATGTAGGCGGGGGTGCCGAGCACTCCGTCGCCGGTGAGCCGGGTCCCGCCGGCCATGTGCGCGATGCCGAAGTCGGTCAGCTTGACCTGGCCGGCCGGGGTGATCATGATGTTGGCCGGCTTGATGTCGCGGTGCACGATGCCGAGCGCGTGGGCCGCGTCTAGTACCGACAGCAGCTGCAAGGCGATCTCCGTCACCCGCGCCTCATGAAGCGGCCCCTGCTCGTCGACCAGCTGGCCCAGGGAGGCCCCGGCGACGTACTCCATGATCAGGTACACCGCGTCGTCGGCCGGGCTGGCCGGGATGATGTCGTGCAGCGTGACCGCGTTGGGGTGGGCCAGCCGGGCCGCGCTGCGCGCTTCGCTGAGCGCCCGGCGACGGAAGACGTCCTGCTCTTCCGGGCTGACCGCGTCGGGCGGGCGCAGCTCCTTGACGGCAACCATCCGCCCGGCGAGCTCGTCCTCGCCCAGCCACACGGCTCCCATGCCGCCCCGCCCCAGCTGCCGGACCAGCCGGTAACGTCCGGCGACCAGCCGCGCTTCCATGCCCGGTAACCCCCAAAAGATCCGCTTAGCGTAACTAGTCACTGTAGTGCTTGGCCGCTCCCTTCGACCGCATGGTTGTGGCAACGAGCCGCCCTAACCAGCTTGTTGCCACAACCATCGCCGTATGCCTGGCGGGAATGGCGACGCCCGCCACCGTTCCGCTGGATGATGTTCGTCAGTCAGAACGAGAGCGGGCTCCGCGGGTCACTCCAGGCTTAATCCTTCTTCTTGCCGGCGACCGAGTAGATGACCTGCGTGTTGCGGGTCTTGAGGAAGTCCTCGAGTGTCTCGCCGCGCATCGCCGCGTAGACGTGCAGGTTGGAGACGCCGATCACGGCGGCGAGCTTCTCGAGCATGAAGAAGATGACGCCGTAGTGGATCATGCCGGGCCAGTCCCTGGTCCGGATGAGCTCCTTCTCCTCCTCGGTGAGGCCGGCCTCCTTGAACGCCGTCTCCGGCTCGTCAAGGAAGCGGGCCCGGTGCTCGGGGATCACCAGGTCGTGCAGGAACCGGTTGATCCGGTAGCCCTTGACGCTGTGCGCGATGTCGAACGGGTAGGTGCCGGTCATCTCCTCGATGCCGTCGAGTTGCTCGGCCATCCGGGCGCGGTGACGCTCGTTGACCGTATCGGCGTCCGGCAGGTCGGCGGCCTCGTTCTCCAGCACCAGCGTCGCGATGCCGGTCATCGACGGCAGGTAGTAGGAGCTGTGCACCCGCTTCACCTTGTCGGAGAGCGCGCCGCGCATCACCAGCCACATGATCACCTCGGCGCCCTCGAGCCCGCCGAGCCGCGCGTACTCCGCGTGGGTCATCCGGGTCAGCGCGGTCGGGTCGTCGGTGATGGCGTCGAGGAACTTGTGGTCCCACTCCGGGTTGTTGAACCCCGCGCCCTCGCCGTGCACCTGGTGGGACAGGCCGCCGGTCGACACCACGGCGACCTTGATGTCCTCCGGGTAGCTCTCGATCGCGCGGCGCAGTGCCTGGCCGAGCTTGAAGCAGCGCGCGGCGGTCGGGATCGGGAACTGCAGCACGCCGACCTGCAGCGGGACGATCTTCGTCGGCCACTGGCCGTCGGGCCGGTCGAGCAGCACCGACATGGGCGAGAAGAACCCGTGGTCGAGCGGCTTGTCCTGGAAGTAGGACAGGTCGAACTCGTCGGTGACCAGGCTGGTGGCGATGTGCGCGGCGAGCTTAGGGTCGCCTTTGATCGCGGGCAGGTCCCGCGCGCCGCCCCCCTCGTCGGCGACCGGGTACTCCTCGCCGATCCCCAGCGTGAACGCCGAGTAGTGGTCGAAGAAGAACGAGGTGACGTGGTCGTTGAAGATGTAGACGATGGCGTCCGGCTTCTTCTCGCTGAACCAGTCCTCGACCGGCTTGAACGCCTTGAAGATCGGCCCCCACGACGGGTCATCCCGCTTGTTCTGGTCGTAGGCGAAGCCGATGGTCGGCGTGTGCGATGCGGCGACGCCGCCGATGATCTTGGCCATGTCGTCCTCCAGTGCTGCCCGCGCATTTCGCTGGCGTCGGCAGCGGTCTGTAATCATACCCTTCCGGTTGGTAATAGAAGGGTCTTCTCTGGCAAACAGGGCCGTTCGCGCTAAACGTGACTCTATAGTTTCGCTCAAGTAATGTAAATTGACTTTTTGATCAGTCATTAATAACTTGAGGTTATGGAAGATTACGATTCCGGGGCGCAGCCGACCGAACGCGGTGCGTTGTCTCATCACGTTGCGTCGTCATCTCGCCACGCGTCAGTGTCGTCCAGGATCAGGCTCAGGCACCTGTCGTGCTTCGTGGTCGTCGCTCAGGAGCGGACGCTGGCCCGCGCCGCGGCGCGGCTGCACCTGAGCCAGCCGGCCGTGTCCAAGACGCTCGCCGAGCTTGAGGAGCTGGCCGGCCGCCGCCTGGTCGAGCGCGGGCGGGCCGGCACTCAGTTGACGCCGGCCGGGGAGGAGTTCCTGCGCTACGCGGTCGACGTCACCAAGGCGCTCGAGTCGGCTGCCGCCGTGCTGACCGGTGCCGCGGTGCCAATCGCGCCGGCTCTCCGGGTGGCCGCACTGCCGACCGTGGCCGGCGGGCTGCTCGTCGACGCGATCGTGCGGCTGCGCGAGCGGCGGCCGCACGCCGGGATCAGCCTGGGGATCGGCGACAACCCCGAGCTGCTCGCCGGGCTCAAGTCGGGCGAGATCGACGTCGCGGTGGGGCGGATGGCCGAGCCCGCGATGATGCCGGGCGTGTCGTTCGAGCTGCTCTATGCCGAGTCCCTCGCCGTGGTGACGCGGCCGCAGCATCCGCTCGCGATCGCCGGGGGCAAGCCGCTGTCCGCGCTCGACCTGCTCGATTACCCGCTGGTCATCCCGGGCGCGGGCACCGCGCCGCGGCATGACGTCGAAGGGTTCTTCGCGGCGCAGGGCGTCGCGCTGCCGCCCGGGCGGACGGAAACCCAGTCGGTCTCCGTGGCCCGCGCGCTGACCCTGGTGTCCGACGCGGTGTGGATCACCCCGCGGCACCCCGTGCAGCTCGACCTCGACCGGCGCTGGCTGCGCCGGCTGAACGTCCCTGTCCCGGGCAACGCGGAGCCGGTCGGCATCCTGTCCCGCAGCGGCAGCGCGCCGGGCGAGCTGGCGAGCCAGCTGATGGAGACGCTGCGCGAGCTCGCCTGACCTGCGGGCCCACCGGACACTCGAGCCGGACATGCAAAAGGTGCGGTAGGCAGGTGTTCCTGTCTACCGCACCTGCCCGCCTGCGCCGCTGCGGCGGGCGCTCTGGGGCGGTGGTGGCGCGGCCCCCGGTCCCGTTGGGGGCGGGGGCCGCTTTTCTGTTAGGTCACGGGCCGGCCGGGCCGGCGGGCGGTTAGGCCTTGGCCTCGTGGCCGGCCTCGCTGATCTGCTCGATGACCGGGGCCTTGGCGGTGGCGAGCTTGCGGTCGTGGCGGAGGCTGGCGAAACCGAACAGGCCGGCCAGGAAGGACAAGGTGCCGAGGCCGAAGGCGGCCAGCGAGATGATGTAAGTGATCTGGGAGACCTTCCACCAGCCGTAGGCGTTCAGCAGCATGCTCCGCAGCGCCTCGCCCTTGAAGACGGTGGCGACGGTGCCGGCGAGCTTGGTGTTGTTCGGCTGGGCGATCGCCTCGGCCGACAGCTGGGAGTAGGTCTTGCCGCCAGTCATGTTGGCGATGTGCACGGCGATGAAGTTGTCAGCGTAGGCCTCGGCCTGCTGGCCGGTGAGCAGCTGCTGCCCGGCGTACTGGCTCACGCTGGGGATCATGCTCGGGGTGATCTCGGTGCCCGCCTTGGGGTGCGCGAACGCGCTGGCCGGCGGGAAGGTGATCTGCTGGGCGGCGAGCTGGCCCTGGACCGTGTTGTGCACGTAGGCGGAACCCCACAGCAGCAGGCCGGCGACGGCGAGCAGCGCCACGCCGAGGCCAGCGCCGGTCCATCCGAGAAGCTTGTCGATAGTGGTGCGGCGCATCTGGAACATCTCCCTGGCTATCGCCGGGTCATCCTGGCCCGGCTCCGTTCTGATTTCCTTACACCTCAAGCATCCGTTTTCTGCGGTATGACGGTTATGGGCGAGTGGCCCGGACCTGTCAGGCCCTTGGTCCCTTTGTTCCGGACGTCGCCCCGCCCGGTCAGGCCGGGTTCTGTGATGATTGGCCCGATGGTTAGCTGCCCGGGTACTGGTTAGGTCTTGGCCAGGGGCAAGGGCACGATGACGAAGGACGGTTGACATGGAGTACCGGCAACTTGGTCGCAGCGGCCTGCGGGTGTCAGCGCTGACGCTCGGCACGATGACCTTCGGCGGGCGCGGCGGATTCAGCGCCGTGGGCGCGACCGACGTCACCGGCGCGCGGCGTCAGGTCGACATGTGCCTGGACGCCGGGGTGAACCTCATCGACACCGCGGACGTCTACTCGGGCGGGCTCGCCGAGGAGATCACCGGCGAGGCGATCATGGGCCGCCGGGACTCGCTGCTGCTGTCCACCAAGGTCCGGATGCCGATGGGTGACGGCCCGAACGATGCCGGGCTGTCCCGCCACCACATCATCTCCGGCTGTGAGGCGAGCCTGCGCAGGCTCGGTACCGACCACATCGATATCTACCATGTCCACGAGTGGGACGGTCAGACCCGGCTCGAGGAGACCCTGTCCGCGCTTGACGCGCTTGTCGCCGCGGGCAAGGTCCGCTACCTGGCGGCGTCGAACTTCGCGGGCTGGCAGCTGATGAAGGCGCTGAGCGTCGCGGACGCGTGCGGCTTCGAGCGGTTCGCCGCACAGCAGGTCTACTACTCGCTCGAGGCGCGGGACGCCGAGTACGAGCTCGTCCCGTTGTCGGTCGACCAGGGGCTCGGCATCCTCGTCTGGTCGCCGCTGGCCGGCGGACTGGTGTCCGGCAAGTACCGGCGCGACGCGTCACCGGAGGGGCAGACCAGGCAGCTGTCCGGCGAGTGGAACGAGCCGCCGGTCCGCGACCAGGAGAAGCTCTACGACACGATCGAGGTGCTTGTCGATGTCGCGGGCGCGCACGGCGCCTCGCCGGCCCAGGTCGCGCTCGCCTGGCTGCTCGGCAGGCCCGCGGTGACCTCGCTGATCATCGGAGCGCGGACCGAAGAGCAGCTCCGCGACAACCTGGGCGCCGCCGCGTTGTCGCTGACCGCCGACGAGCGTGCGGCGCTTGACAAGGTCAGTGCCCCCGAGCTGGTCTACCCGTACTGGCACCAGCTGGCCACGGCCAGGGACCGCCTCGGCGCCGCCGACCTCGCGCTGCTCGGGCAGCACCTCAGCCAGGGGTAGCCCGCGGGGCGGCGATGACGCGCCGGGGCCGGTCCCGCCACAGGGAGAGCGCCACCGCGACGGCGATCAGCAGGCCGCCGAGGGTGGCGAACCCGGCGGCGATGTCGACGCGCTTGTGAACAATGGAGAAGGCGGCGGGCAGCTTGCCGAGCGCGCGGCTTAGCTGGCTGGCGTCCTGCGCGCGGAAGAACGTGCCGCCGGTGGTGTGCGAGATCTTCATCAGCGCGCCGTAGTCGGCATCGAACGCGTTCGCGCCGCCGCCTCCCCTGGCGCCCCCGCCGAAGTAGCCGCCGAACTGCGCGGAACCGCCGAACCCGCCGAACTGCCCGGAACCGCAGGCGAGCGGCGCGGGATTGTCCGTGCCGTAGCCGATGGTGTAGACGCGGACGCCCCGCTGGGCGGCCTCCCGGGCCGCGACCTGCGGGTCGATGCCGCGGTTGTTCGAGCCGTCGGTGAGGACGACGATCACGTCGTCGGCGTAGCCCGCGCCCGCCGCGTGCCTGACGGTCGCGCCGGTCGGCGCCACCGACGGGTCCACCTGGGCGATGGCGTCGAGCGAGGTGAGGATGCCCTCGCCGATCGCGGTGCCGCCGTCGACGCTCAGGCCGCGGAGTGCGGTGAGCAGCTGCTGGGTGTCGGTGGTGGGCGGGACGAGGACCACGGCGGTGCCCGCGAAGGCGACCAGGCCGATGCGCGGGCCGCCCTCCTGTGACGTGATGAACCCGCCCGCCGACTGCTCGGCGGCGGTGATCCGGTTGGGCTTCACGTCGGTTGAGCACATCGAGCCGGAGACGTCGAGGGCGAGCATGATCGTCGCGTTCGACGAGGCCTGCGGCACCGACACCTGCGGCCGGGCGGCGCCGACCGCGAGCACCGCGAGCCCGGCCACCAGCAGGGCCGCGGGAACACGCCGCCGCCAGCGGGACCGCCCGCCCGCCGCGCTCCGGACGAGCGCCATCGAGGTGACGCGCACCGTGGCGCGCTTGCGCCTGCGCCGGGTGAGCCACCAGACGCCGGCGACGAGCGGGAGAACCAGGAGGGCGAGCAGCGCCCACGGCCAGCTGAAGGTCAATCAGATCACCCGGCCCGTTCTTGTCACGGTGAACACGGCGCCGGCCGCGAGAAGGAGCAGTGCCAGCGCGATGACGGCGCCGGCCAGCGGCAGCGGCTGGTGGGTAACGGTGAGCCGCAGGTTGATCGACGAGGCGATGCCGTCGAGCTCGCTCACGTTCGACGCGGGGTGGTAGGCACCGCCGGTCGCCTGCGAGATCGACTTGAGCGTGGCCTCGTCAAGCGCTGTGTACAGGTGGTAGCCGTCGGCGTCCACCGTGGTGCCCGCGGCGGTGCCCACGCCGACGGTGTCGATGTGCACCCCGGCCTGCTCGGCGACCGCGGCGGCGGCGGCGGTGTCGGCGATGCCGGGTACGCTGTTGCCGGCCCCGGCGCTGGTGCCCGATGAGAGGGTCCCGGCGCCACCGTCCTGGCCGTCGGAGAACATCACGATGGTGGCCGAGGGCCAGAAACCGATGTCTGGCGCGCTGCCGTTAGGGCCGAGCGTGACCGTCCGCTGGGTGATCGCGGACAGCGCGGCGAGAATGGCCGACCCGAGCGAGGTGCCGCCCCCGGTGCTGAGCCGGCGGACCGCCCCGAGCGCCGTCGCGTGATCGGTGCTCGGGACCGCCGCCTCGAGGCCGCCCTGCTCGAAGGCGATCACGCCGATCGCCACGCTGTCCGGCTGCGCGCTGATGAACGCCAGCGCCGCCGTCTTCGCGGCACTCAGCCTGCTTGGCGGCACGTCGGTCGCGGACATGCTGCCGGATACGTCCATGGCGATGATGACGGTGCCGTTGGCGTGCGACACGGGAACGGTCACCGAAGGGCCGGCGCCCGCCACCCCGAGCGCCGCGATGCCCGCGATGGTCAGCCAGATCCCGGCGGTCATTCCCCGCCCGCCCCTCCCTCCCCGGCCGGCGCCGGCGGCCGCCACCCCGGCCGCCGCCAGCGCCGCGGCCCGCCGCCGCATGACGACGACCGCGGCCCAGGCCAGGGCCGCGGCGACCAGCAGGCCGACGGCGAGCAGGGCCGGGTGACCGAACGTCATGCGCGCCTGCGCCTGGTGCTCGCGACGACCTGGATGAGCGCGGTGGCCAGGTCCGCGTCCGTGCCGATCCGGTGCACGGGCACCCCGGCCCGGCGCATTCCGGCGGCGAGCCGCGCGTCCCGGTCCGCGACGGCGGCGCGGAGCCTGGCGCGCAGCCGCGGATCGCCGGTGTCGACGAACAACTGCTCGCCGGTCTCGGCGTCCTCGACGACGACGAGGCCGGCCTCCGGCAGGTCGCCGTCGGCCGCGTCGACGACGCGGAGCGCGACGACCTCATGGCGCGGCCCGAGCCGTAGCAGCGAGCGCTCCCAGTCACCGTCGCCGATGAAGTCGGAGATGACGATGATCAGCGCCCGCCGCCTGGCCAGCCTGGCCACCGCGTCGAGCATGGCCGCCAGGTTGGTCGTGCCCCGGTGGGGGCTGGTGGTGCTCTTGCGGTGACCGTTGACCCGGAGACGGCCGCGCGGCGAACGGTCGCCCGTTGCGGTGACGGTT
>CAZORE010000155.1:0-5258 GCA_964581815.1 uncultured Streptosporangiaceae bacterium
AGGTGGCACGACCGTCCCTTGGATGGGCTGCCCTTTGCATAGCTGGTGACCACGCGCGGGCAGCCTTGCATAGCTGGCGACCAAAATAAGGCCCAAATCGGCCATAAAAATGGTCACCAGCTATGCAAAGAGCTCTTTCGGCGACCACTAGCTATGCAAAGCCGCCTCATCCCGGGGGACGGTCACGCTGCCGTAGAGATTCCTGTGATCGCTGATGTCAGCGGGAAATGTGAGCATCTCCTGGTCCCGCGGTGGGAGCCGACGCCGATCACCTCAGGCCGGCCGATGACCTGGCATGCGGTGCGGATCGCGTGCTCAAGCTGGTCGCGTCGCATCAGTCTGCCTGGTGGAGTACGGCCTGCCGCTCGTCCTGGGGGAGCAGGCCGCCCATGGGCGACACCTCGCGCATCTCGATGGAGTCGCGGTCGAGGCCGGTCAGGGCACGGTGCAGGCCAAGCACGTCGCCGTGCCCGATGAGCGATTCCCACCGGTCGAGGTTGCGGCTGTGCGGCTGGCCGGTCACGCCGTCGCGGAGCCGCTGGAGATTGCGCTCGATTACGGGCTGCCACTCCTGCAGGCTGTCCGGGGTCAGGCGGATGGAGAGGCGGCAGTGGAGCCGCCAGGAGCGCCGTTCGGAGCGGGTGAGCTCGGGGACGACGGGCCGCCGGGTGACTTCGAGGCGGTAGCCCATGCAGGAAAGCAGCCGGTCGAGCTGGTCGTCGCTCAGGTAGGTCTTGCCGGACAGGAACTGGCTGATGCTGGGCTGGCGGATGCCGCTGAGGCGGGACAGCGCGGACTGGGTGGTGCTCGTATCGCGCATCACCTCGCGGAGCATCTCGCCACGTTCGGACATACCACATCTATAGCAAATTCTGCTATAGATCAGAAGTCAGCAGGTCTATAAGCGCGTGCACCATCTCCAGCGTCGGGGCCGGAACGCCCACCAGCTGCGCCAGCTCGACCGGCGCCGCCAGCAGGACGTCCGTCTCCAGTGGCTTGCCGGCCTCGAAGTCCATCAGCATCGACGTCTTATGGTCGCCGACCTTCGCCGCTCCCTCGAAGCGCCGCTCGACCGAGATCTTCGGCGTGCTGCCGAGCCGCTCCGCGATCGAGGCCGTCTCGCGCATCATGCTCAAGACCAGCTCCCGCGTCCCCGGATGCTCCGCGATCGCCCCCATCGTGGCGCGGGTAAGGACGCTGACGGGATTGAACGCCACGTTACCGAGCAGCTTGAGCCAGATATCGGAACGCAGGTCCGATACCACCGGGCACTTCAGCCCGCCGGCGATCATCGCCTTGCTGAACTCAAGGCAGCGCTCCGAGACCAAACCGGAAGGCTCCCCAATAGAAAACCGCGTTCCCTCCACGTGCCGGATAACTCCCGGTGAGGCGATCTCGGCCGAGCAGTACACCACGCACCCGATAGCCGTCTCCGGCGGGATCACGGCAGAAACCGCGCCCCCCGGATCAACGGCCTCAACCCGCCGCCCCTCATAAGGACCAGGCAGACCGTGGAAGTACCACCACGGGATCCCGTTCTGCGCGGCCACCACCCCAGTGCCCGGCCGCAGCAACGGCGCGAGCAGCGGCCCCGCGTCCCGGTAGCTGTATGCCTTCAGCCCGAGGAAGACGATGTCCGCCGGCCCGATCGCGGCCGGGTCATCGGTAGCGTGCGGATGCGCATGAAAGTCACCCCGCGGGCTAAGCACCGTAACCCCCTGCGACCGCATGGCCGCCAGGTGCGCACCGCGGGCCAGCAGGTGTACCTCCGCGCCGCCGCGGTCCAGCGCCGCCCCGACGTAGGCGCCGATCGCCCCGGCCCCGACGACCGCGATTTTCACGAGCCGCCCACCAGCCCGGCCAGGTTCCGCCGCTGGATCTTGCCGGTCGGCCCCTTCGGGATCTCACCCAGGATCGTCACGCGCACCGGCCGCTTGAACGCGGCCAGCCGCTCCGCGCAGTACGACGTCAGTTCCCGCGGCGTCGCCTCGCCGCGCAGCACGATGACGACGCCCACCTGCTCGCCGTACGTCTCGTCCGGCACCGGGTAGGCCGCCGCCTCGGCGACCGCGGGATGGGTGAGCAGCACGTCTTCCACCTCATACGGTGAGATCTTCTCCCCGGCCCGGTTGATCAGCTCCTTCAGCCGCCCCACCAGCGAGAGGTACCCGTCGTCGCTCAGCTTTCCCACGTCGCCGGTGCGGAACCAGCCGTCACGGAACGCGGCCGCCGTGGCGCCCGGATTATCGAGGTACTCGGAGACGACGGACGGCCCCCGCACCGCGACCTCACCTTCCTCGCCCGCCCGCACCGGCCGCCAGTCGTCGTCAAGCGCGACGACCTCGGTCCCGGTGCCCAGCCCGACCGTGCCGGGCCGGCGCTCGCGGGGCGGCAGCGGGTTGGACGCCATCTGGTGCGCCGCCTCGGTCATCCCGTACGCCTCGACGAGCGGAACCCCGACCGTGTCCTCGTAGGAGCGCCACAGTGCCGTCGGCAATGGCGCCGAGCAAGATCGTACGAAACGGAGGCGGTGATTCCCAGCCCCGCCCAGCTCCTGCGCCCGCGTGAGCAACCGGGCATGAATCGTCGGCACCGCCGTGTACCACGTCACCCGATACACAACGGTGTCGTCCCAGAACGTGGACGGCCGGAACCGTGGCAGCAGCACCGTGCCGCCGGTCGACAGCGTGGCCAGCACCGTGGCGACCAGGCCGTGCACGTGGAACAGCGGCATGACGCACGCCGTCACGTCGTCGCCGGACAGCGCGTAGGTGCCCGCGACCGCGGCGGTCGACGCGACCAGGTTGCGCTGCCGGATCGGCACGGTCTTCGGCTTGCTGGTCGTGCCGCTGGTGTGCAGCAGCAGGGCCAGCGCGTCCGGCTCGCCGTCGGCTTCCACGGCCGGGCCGGCCTCGCCGTCGATGTGCAGCAGCCCGTCCGCCATCCCGAACACGCAGGCCGGAACGTCCGACCGCCCCGCCGCCGCGACGGCGGCGGCCACGCCGTCGTGCAGCAGCCGCGACACGCGCAGGTCCTCGAGCTCGCCGGCCAGCTCGGCCTCGCCGAGCGCGGGGTTCAGCGGGGCGGCCACCGCGCCGCTGGCGACGACCGCGAGGAACGCCACGATCAGCCCCGGCCCGTTGGCGGCGGCGATCGCCACCCGGTCGCCCTCCCGCACGCCGAGCGCGGCCAGCCGCCCCGCCGCCCGGTCGAGCGCGCGCTGCAGCCCCGCGTACGTCAGCGCGGCGCCGGACTCGGGCACCAGGGCCGGATGGCCGTCGGACCTCGTGATGATGGAACGGAGGCTGCCCGCGCTGCCGTCGGTCATGAGCGCCTTCTCTCCACGACATGAGGTGACATCATCCACCCATATCCCACACCGCGACGCGTGTCCACCGTCGGCTGGTCTCGCGATCGTGCGAGCTGATCGCCGTGATCGAGGCGGATTGACTCAGGCTTTGCGTCGCGTCCGAGTTGACCTCGGCGTGAGCGCCGTCCCGGCCCCTTCGGCATCATCCTTATCGAGCGGCTTAGGTGGCTTCGGGTCCCGATTGGGCTCCTCGCGCGGCGACTGCGCGGTCAACCGGTCGACGCGTCGGAGGAGTCGGCCGAGTTCGCGCTCGACCGCATTGAGCTCGTGCCGCTCCACGCACTTGACCTCGACGTCCTGGGCACAAGCACAGCCGCTGTCATGGCGGTCGTCGCATCCGCACCCGCGACCGCAGGGATGCGGACGGCAATCGTGGTGGTGCGCGTGGTGAGCCGGGCGGTGCTCGAAGCCGACCGGCAGAGAGCTGATCCCGTTCGCCACCACCGACAACCGGTAATGACCGAAGGGGACGTGGCCGGCCGAGAAGCGGACCGAGCCAGCCGCATGCCGGGCGATCGACCGCGTTCCGAATCCGTACGTTCGGGCGTAGTAGACATGCCCGCTCGACTCATCATCCAGCCGCACTAGTGAGTAGTTCGTGGCCGGGCTGCAGTCGTCACCGTAGATGTTTGCCTGCGAGAGCCCGTTGAGCTGGCTGCCCCTTAGCAGGTAATCAGTGCTCGGCCACGTCAGCGGATCCCGCCCGACCCATTCGATCACCGGACGCCATGGATCCTGAGGCGCGCCGTCCGGTATGTAGCACTGCACATTGTTCGAACTCGGACTGAACAGCACCTCCCCGGTCGGCAGCAGCGCGAACCGGCTCCAGTACACCTGCGCGGCGTTGTTCACGGGGGTCGGGACCTGAAGTATCTGGTCCGTGAACGGGTCAAACTCAATGAAGCTGATCGGTGACCCCCAGTCGTTGTCGACATAGGGCGCGCATGCCGCCAGCACCTTGCCGTTCGGGAGCAGGCTCGCCGGACAGTCATTGCACACGTGAGCTGCGCCGCCGATCTTTGGGATGTCGGGTCCCTTCGCCCACGTGCCCGCCCCGGTGTATACCAGCGGTGGCGTATATATCACCGTTCGCCCGGATCCGCTCACGTCGGCCGCGCCGAAGAAGATCACCCGGTTGTCGTAGGTCAGCATCGCAGGCCCGATCTCGTTCATCACCGGATCGACAACCTGCTCCGGCACCGCGCCGGCGGACTTCCAGGCGTTCGAGGACATGCTGTACCGCTCGGAGCCGAACGGCTTCCACGTCTGCGCAGTGATAATCGTGTCGTCACCGAGCAGAATCCAAGTCTCCTCGTTGGTGCGACCGGCCATCGTTGCCCCCGGCAGCCATGAATTGCTCGGCGGGTCGTAGATGGCGCAGTTGCCGCTGAGCAACGCGCCGATGATCAGGCGACCGTCCGGAAGCAGGCATGAACACGCATCACCAACCTGCGTCCATCCGGGGGGCGAGGGCATCGGCGTCCACGCATCCGCGACAGGATCGTAGATCTCGCCCTTATCAGTGTCATCGCCGTCACCGCTCTGCTCGCCACCGATGACGAGCACGCGGCCGTCATTCAAGATCGCCGAAGCGTAGTAGCGCCGCCAGATGCTCATGTCAGCCAACGCTGACCAGGTCCCGTCAACGTAACTGCCTGTAGCGTCGGGGGTGAGAGCGTGCCAGTGGGCGGTTCCCTCCTCCTGGACCATCACGCGCCCGTCGGTGAGCTGGATCATGGTGCTCGTATGAAAGGTCGGCTGATGCGTCAGCGCTTTCCAGGTTCCAGCCATGCCTTGTCCCTCCTGGGTGGCGATCTCTACGCGCCGTGGCGCGATCGCGGGTTCTCACCTGGACAGAGGCTGAACTTGGCTGCCGGATACCTGCCGG
>CAZORE010000155.1:5358-8337 GCA_964581815.1 uncultured Streptosporangiaceae bacterium
CTGCCGGATACCTGCCGGGTGGCCGGGTAAGGAAACTCTGTCCCGGTCGCTACTAACTCCGCCGCTTGCGCGGCGGCGACGGCCGGGGCCAGCAGCGCCCGGATGGCGGGCACGAGGTAGCCGATCAGTTCGTCCCGGGTCAGCTCCGCCAGGGCGCCAGTGCGGGCGACGTGGCGGACGAACGTGACGCCGATGATCAGCGAGGTGAGCAGGTTGGCGTATACCTCGGTGCCCGGGCCGAGCACCCGGCGGAAGGCCGCGGTTACCTCGCGCTCGGCCGCCGCGTAGAGCGGCATCGCGGCATCCTCGCCGGTCGCGGCGCTGCGGATCAGGGCGAGGATGAACGGCGTCTGGCCACCGCCCGCGGGCTCGGTCTCCGCCACAAACGCCGCCGCGATGCGCTCCGGGAGCGTGTCCAGGTCACCGGGCGCGACCTCGGCGGCGACGCGCGGCCCGGGCAGCGCCTGGAGGAGCAGCTGCTCCTTGGTGCCGAAGTGGCGCATCACCAGGCCGTGCGTGACGCCGGCCCGCCGGGCGATCTCCCGGATGGTCGCGCGCGCGTAGCCGCGCTCGTTGAAGACCTCGCGCGCTGCCTCGAGGATCGCCGCCCGCGACGCTTCCGGGTCGCGCCGGCGCTTGGCAGGCGGGCGGTCTGGCCGGGTTTCCATGGACTAAGTGTACAAGTGGTCATTAGCGCTCCGAAGTGGTACCGTGCTTAGTAACCGCTTGGTCATTAGTGGCCTGGCGGTGCGCGTCACCAGGAAGGCCCGACCTCATGCCCGACAAGTCCCGGCTGCGCCGCCAGCCGTCGCCCCTGCGGCTGTTCGCGATCGCCGTCGCGGCCGCCGTGGTCAGCTTGATCCTCACGCTCTCGTTCGACTTCGCCGACCACGCCCCCGCGCCGCACGGCGTGCGGCTCGCCGTGGCGGCCCCCGCCGGGTTCACCCGGGAACTGTCCGCCGGGCTCGCGCACGCGGCACCGGGCGGCTTCACCGTCGTGGCCGAGCCGACGGCCCAGGCCGTGGCCGGCAGCGTCCGCTCGCAGGCGGCGGCCGGCGGGCTCGTGGCCGGCGCGGCGGGCCCGGTGACGATCGTGACGGCCGGCGCGGCCGGCCCGGCCCAGCAGCAGGCGATCGCCGCGGCCCTCACGGCCGCGGCGGCCGGGTTCCACCGCCCGGCCCGGTCGCTTGACGTCGCGCCGCTGCCGGCGAGCGACCGGGCGGGCCTGTCGGTCTTCGTCTTCGAACTCGGCCTGCTGATCCCCAGCGTGATCGGGGGCGTCGGCCTGTTCCTGGCCGGGAGGCGGTTCCGTATCTGGTGGCGGATCGCCGCCGCGGCCGTGTTCGCCCTGCTGGCCGCGATCGCCAGCGCGCTCGTGCTCAACGTGGTCTTCGGCGCCCTGGCCGGCGCGGCCCTCCCGCTGATCGGCGTGGGGTTCCTTGGCGCGCTCGCGTTCGTGGCGTTCATCGCCGCCTGCCAGGCAGCCGTCGGGCTGCCGGGAACCGGCCTGGCCGCGCTCGCCTTCGTCTTCGTCGGCAACGCCGTGTCCGGCGGGACGCTCGCGTTCGCCTTCCTGCCCGACGGCTTCCGCCAGGTGGCGCCGTGGCTGCCGAACGGCGCCGTCGTGTCCGCCGCCCGCGACGTGGCGTACCTCCCGGACGCCAGCCTGGCCCACCCGCTGCTCGTCCTCGGGATCTGGCTGGCCGGCTCGCTGGCCGTGCTGGTCCGCATGGACCTGCTCCACCAGGCCGAACGCCGCCATGCCCCGGAACGGGAAGCCGAGATCTACGCAATGCCCGCCACCAGTCACGTCCGGCTGCGGCGCGCCCGCCGCCGGGCCGCGGCCGCCGGGCTGCCCGCACCGGCCAGCGCCTCGCCGGCGGGAGCACGCTAAGCCCGCCTACGTTCGGGATCATCATGGGGATATCCCCGACCGCCTGGATACGAGGTGCTCCTGTTATGGCTGACTTCGACGTAGTCCTGCGAGGCGGCCGGGTCGTCGACCCGGAATCCGGCCTGGACGCCGTGCGGGACGTAGCGATCACCGGCGACCGGGTGGCCGGCATCGGGCCGAACCTCCCGCCCGGCCGCCTCGACCTCGACGTAGCCGGCCAGGTGGTAACCGCCGGCTTCATCGACATCCACAGCCACGCCCACGACCGGGGCAGCCAGCGCCTGCAGGCCATGGACGGCGTGACGACCGCGCTCGAGCTCGAGGCGGGCATCACCCCCGTCGCCGATGCCTACGCGCAGGCGGCCCGCGCCGGCCGCACGGTGAACTACGGCTTCGCGGCCTCGTGGGCCATGGCCCGCATGGAGGCCCTCGCCGGGGTGCCGCTGGACGGCGGCCTGGCCGTCCTGTTCCAGCACATGCAGGATCCGGGCTGGCAGCGCGCGGCCGCCCCGGCCGAGGTGGACCGGATCCTGGCCCGGCTGGAAGCCGACCTCGCCGACGGCGCGCTCGGCATCGGGATCCTCGCCGGCTACGTGCCCGGAGCGGACCCGGCCGAGTACCTGCGGGTCGCGGCGCTCGCCGCACGGGCCGCGGTGCCGACGTACACGCACTCCCGCGACCTCGCCGAGTTCGCACCGCGGACGCTCGCCGACGGGGCCGAAGAGATCGTCCGCGCGGCCGCCGAGACCGGCGCCCACATGCACTACTGCCACGTGAACAGCACCACGGTGCGGCACGCCGAACGGGTCCTCGGCCTGGTCGAGCGTGCACAGCGAGCCGGGTCGCGGGTGACCACCGAGGCCTACCCGTACGGCGCCGGGATGACCGGGATCGGTGCGGCCTTCCTCGCTCCGGACCGGCTATCAGAACGAGGGCTTGTTCCACCCGATCTCACCTACGCGCCGACCGGCGAGCGGGTCGCCGACGCGGCCCGGCTGCGGGAGCTGCGCGCCGTCGACCCCGGCGGGCTGGCGATCATCAGGTTCCTCAACGACGACGACCCGGCCGACCGGGAGCTCCTGCTG
>CAZORE010000155.1:8437-12998 GCA_964581815.1 uncultured Streptosporangiaceae bacterium
GGGCGCTGCGCCTGCTCACCCGGGACGGCGGACCCCTTCAGCTGGCCGAAGCCCTGGCCAAGTGCAGCCTGGGCCCCGCCCGGCTCCTTGAGGGCCACGTCCCCGCGATGCGCCGCAAGGGCCGGGTCGCCGCGGGCGCCGACGCCGACCTCGTCGTCTTCGACCCGGCGACCATCACCGACCAGGCCACCTACGCCGCGAGCACCCGCACCACGACGGGCATCAGGCACGTCCTGGTCAACGGCACCTTCGTCGTCCGCGACGGGCAGCTCGCCCCCGACGCGCTCCCCGGCCGGCCCGTCCGCGCGCCCCAGTGACGCCACGCAAATTGCGGGCTACAAGTTGGCGGCCGTGTCCACTGTCTCCCGGACCCAGAAACCGTCACTGGCTTGCCAGTAGAAGTACAGGTTCCCGTCGCCGCCGATGAAGGTAACGTTCTCGACGCCGTCGTTCGTGGTGACAGCCGCGTAGGTTGCGGTGTGCTCCACGCCGCTCACCGGAGTCCACTGCCAGTTACCAGTCCCGTTGACCGCACTTTCGTCGCCAACGCCGGCGAAGAACGTGGTGTTGACGACGTGGACGCCGCCTGGGTAGGTCGTGATATCGGGCGCGCCGGTGTCGAAGCCCGGCAGGACCTCCGGATGCCACGTTGTGCTCCCGTTCACCGCCCAGTAGAACTCCGTACCGAGGCCGCTGGCTCTGAGTGCGACGATGTTGACGCTGCCCTGGTTCACGGTGATGGCGGGGGCGGAGGCGATGCTCCCGGGGCCGGCTGCGACTTCCGGGGTCCAGGTGGAGCTGCCGTTGACCGCCCAGTAGAAGTACAGGCTGTTGCTGGGTCCCTGGGCGACGATGTTCACGCTGTTGCCGTTCACCGTCAGCGCCGGAACGGAGAAGGTCGTCCCCGAGCCTGCGACCGTCTCCGGATGCCAGCTTGCGCCGACGCTGGCCGTCCAGAAAAAGTCCAGGCTGTTGCCGGCCCCCTGCTCGGCGATGACCACGCCGGCCCCGTCCTGCATGATCGACGGCATGAACCAGCTTGTCCCGCTTCCCGCCACGGTCTGCATGTGCCAGCCGCTGCCGCCGTTGGGCTGCCAGTAGAAGTCCAGGCTGTTGTCGGCGCCCTGCGCGGCGATGACGACAAACGCCCCGACCTGCGCGATGGCCGCGTTCGAGAAGGTGGTGCCGTCCGCCGCGACCTGCTCAGCGTGCCAGGTGTTTGTGCCGTGCTCGTTCCAGTAGAACCGAAGCCCGTTGCTCCCGGTCTGCTCGGCGATAACGGAGTTGCCGTCGGCGACCGTGATCGCCGGTTCGGCGAGCGACACCGCCCGGGCAGTGGCCCCGCCCGGCGCCAGTACGACCACGGTGGTGACGGCCATGGCGACGGCGCTCGCGATGGCGAGAATCCTGACCCTAGACCGGCCCGCGCCGCGCAGCTTCATGATCCCCCCGTGGGTGTGCAGCGGGCTGGCCAGCCCGCCCAACATGACATGACACGCTTATACGCCGCCAGAGCCGGCGACCACCCCGCGCGCGCTCGGGGTCATCACCCGCCGGCTCAGCTCCGGATTCTCCGAATGCGACCGATAACACGGCGCGCTGGATGGCCTGCCTGCCGACCGCGCTGCCGGCGAGGTACTCGTACGTCCCCCGGTCGCGCAGTTCGGTCGCCGCCTCAGCCAGCGCGCCGAGCGCGGCGAACGCGAACGCGCCCCCCACCGAGACGCGGCTGACGCCGGCCTCGGCGAGTTCGCTGACCGACGGCGCCCCGCCGACGGCGAGCACGTTCACCGGGCGGTCGAGCGCCGCGACCACCTGCCTGATGTCGGCCAGGCTCTTCAGGCCGGGTGCGTACAGCACGTCGGCGCCCGCCGTCTGGTATGCCTGCAACCGGGTGATCGTGTCCGCCAGGTCCGGGCGCCCGTGCAGGTAGTTCTCGGCGCGGGCGGTCAGCACCAGGTGCACCGGTCCCGCGTGCGCCGCCTCGGCGGCGGCCGCGACACGCTCGGTCGCCACCCCCAGGTCGTAAATCGGCGCGTTCTTGTCACCAGTGGAATCCTCAATCGAGCATCCCGCCAGCCCGGCTTCCACGGCCAGGGTGACGGTCCGCGCGACGCCGTCCGCGTCGTCGGCGAAGCAGTTCTCCAGGTCGGCGGACACCGGCAGCTCGGTCGCCGCGACGACCGCGGCGGCGTGGGCCAGGGCCTCGTCGCGGCTCACCGAGCCGTCGAGCCGCCCCAGCGTCGCGGCGAACCCCGAACTGGTGGTGGCGAGCGCCTGAAACCCGAGCGCGGCGAGGACTCGCGCGGATCCCTGGTCCCATGGGTTCGGCAGCAACAGCGGGCTTCCCGGGCGGTGCAGGACCAGGAACCGCGCCGCCTTCTCGCTCTGGCTAGTCATGCCTCCGAACGTACGGCAGTCACACCAGAGATCTCGACCTGATTTAGCCGCCTCACCGGGCGGCGAAGATCTCCCGGGGAAAGGCGCCGGCCGCGAGGACGGCTCGCGTCATGGCCTTGCCGATCCGCACGACGTCCTCGGTGCGCTGTTCGCCCAGGTACTGCCAGGGCGCCGCGGCCAGCCGGTCGGTCTGGTCTTCGACCTGGGCGCGCACCTCGTGTCCCGCCGGGGTCAGCTCGCCCTCGCTGTCGAGCAGGCCGCGGGCCGCGAGGCCGGTGACGGCGCCGTCCCACTCCTCCTGGCTCCACCCGCGGCTGGACAGGGCGAACGCCGGATTGAACCCCTTCGCGGTAGCGACGTGCGTCACCAGCGCCTCGATGCCGCTCAGCCCCGCGACGGCCAGCGCCCAGGTGTGCCCGTCACCGCGGTGCTCGCGCAGCAGCGACGCGGCGTGCCACATCACCAGGTGCGGGGCATCGGGCCAGTCCAGGTCCGCGTGCCCGGCGTACAGCGGGCGCCCCTCGGGCTCGCAGGCACTGACCGCGTCGCGGAGCGCGTCGGCCAGCGCGGTCATGTCGGCCGACCCGGTGACGTCCGGGCCGAGCAGCCGGGTCAGCGCGGCGTCGGCGGCGGCGAAGCGGGCCCCGACCACGACCTCCGGGCTGGCCAGTTCCCAGGCCGCGGGGATGGACCTGGCCACCAGCTCCGGGTTGAAGTTATAGAAGGTCGCGGTGACCACGCCGCTGCCCACCGCGCCCATCGGGGCCGCGCGCCCCGCGAAGTAGCACATTTGCCCGGCCCGCAGGCCGACCCGGGTGAGCTCCCGCTCAGCCTCAGGCGCGAAGTAGATCAGCGAGTGCAGGGAGTTGGTGGCGTTATGCGCGCTTCGGGCAACAGATGAGGCCATGGCTGCACCTTAACGGCCAGGCCAGCTGTTTTCGCCATGGCCCGGCGGCGTCCGCGCGCCTAACCGGACTCCCTCCACCGGCCGCCCGTCCTCCAGGTACACGCACCGCCGGTGCCGCGTCGCGGCCCGGACCCGCCGCCGGATCGGCGGCCGGAGCAGCTCAAGCGCCTCGTCGAGCGGGACGAGCCGGAACTCGGCCACCTCCTCCGGCTGGACGGTAACCGAGGCCAGCTCCGCGTCGTCAACAACACCGCAGTCGAACAGGAACCTGATCCCGCCCGCCCGCTCAGGACGGGACGGCCGGAAGTCGACGCCCGCCAGCCGCCCGCCGTGCAGCTCAAGGCCGCACTCCTCGCGCACCTCCCGCCGGCAGGCGTCCCACGGCGTTTCCCCGTCCGCCTCCATCACGCCGCCGGGGATTGTCCAGCCGGACTTGTACGTCGGCTTGAGTATCAGCAGCCGGCCCGCCCGGTCGTAGATCAGCGCGCCGGCGGACACGGGTATCGCCGGCAGCGCGGTCATGGCCGCGGGTTCCGCGGGCGATTCGGTATCGGTCACACCGCGGTCATTCCCCGCCTGGGCTATACCTGCAACTCCTCGGCCAGTTGCCAGGTCACCACGGGGACGTGACCCGGGTCAAAGACCCGCTGCTGGCCAGCCGTCGCCCAGTCCCCGGCGAAATGCCGCCAGTCGAGCCCGAGCCCCGCGAAGATGCCGACACTGACGCCGCATATCGCGCACGCCGGCGCGGCCTCCCGGGCGGCGGCGTTCAAGTCCTCGTCTCCGGACTCCGCTGCGTCCATTGCGTAATCAAAAGCGTCCGGGCTGACGTCACTCAGCACCATGAGCGCCATCTTCAATTGCTCGCACGTTGCCGCCGCGACCCGATCCAGGCGAGAGCGCGCGCCGCCTCCCTCGGCGATGACTGACCTCATTGGTCATCCTCGGTTGCGTGAATGGGATGGTCAGCGGGACGCGCCGCTGGTACGGTAATACCGCGGGCGCCCCGCCTGCCTTATGCAGACTGCACGTCAATTTTAAACGCATTTCAGTCCGATAACAACGGACAAAACGTCCAGTTTGCTGAACGGAAATTCATGTTATTCGCCGCTTGAACCCTTTTTATGGCCCCGTCTAATGAGTGCGCGGTTCGTCAATGTGCGGCATTCCGCCAGGCGGCCGTCATCCTCGCCGCCTTCTTCCTCTTCGAAGAAGGCGGAGCGCGGGCCGGGCACCCGCAGGCTGAGCACCCGC
>CAZORE010000155.1:13098-16876 GCA_964581815.1 uncultured Streptosporangiaceae bacterium
GCACCCGCGGGCCGGGCACCCGCGGGCCGAGCAGACGCCAGACGCGCAGCCGGCACCAGAGCTGGCACCAGAGCCGGCACCACAGCTGGCACCGCAGGCGCAGCCGCAGCCCGTGCCGGTCCCGGCCCCATCCTAGGGACCGGCTACATCTCCATCGGCTCACGCGGAGCCGGCGGAACTGGCGGCTTTGGCGGAACTGGCGGCCCGGGCGGCGCGGGCAGGCTGCCGCCGTCGCCGCCTGCCGGGGTGCCCGCCGGCGAGCCTGCCGAGATCGCCGGGACCACGGGCGCCGCGGGGACCTCCGGCACCGCCGGGACCTCCGGCACCGCCGGGACCTCCGGCACCGCCGGGACCGCAGGGACCTCCGGGGCAGCGCC
This sequence comes from uncultured Streptosporangiaceae bacterium, assembly GCA_964581815.1. Classification (GTDB taxonomy): domain Bacteria; phylum Actinomycetota; class Actinomycetes; order Streptosporangiales; family Streptosporangiaceae; genus Trebonia. The sequence goes on from CAZORE010000155.1 coordinate 13,476, forward strand.
GGACGGCGAGCCAGACTTGCGGACCAGCGGGATGACCACCCGGTCGACGAACGCGCGAAGCGTGGGCGTGGTGGCCAGCGCCCCGCCGCCCGCCAGGGTGGCCAGGATGGCGTACTGGGTCACGTCGCCGCTCCAGTCCGGGTTGGTCAGCACCTGCGCGTCGAGCACCGACAACGGGACGACGACGAGCACGGCCAGCTGCAGCACGATGTAGAGCCAGAACAGGTTGTCCGGCGGCGGCGCGTCCGCCTGCTTGGTCAGGTTGACCAGCCACGCCCAGAAGAAGCCGGCCCACGCCGCGGCGAAGCAGAGCATCGCGGCGCGCCACACATACGGGTACTCGACGTGGATGTACACCGGCACGCTGCCGCCGGTGGCCCGGACGTCATCCAGGTACACGTTCCCCGTGTAGCCGCCCGGCGCGGTCACGGTGCCGTAGCGCGGGCTGACCTCGATGTAGACGGTAACGCGCGTGCCCGTGTTGTCGGACTTCGCCCAGCTGGAGACCTGGCTGCCGGGGATCGACTGGCCATCGACACGTACGAAGCCGCTGAACGAGGTAGCCAGGCACTCGCCGGGCTTCAGCGTGCCGCCCTCCACGGCGAGCTGCGTCGACTGGCGCTCGGCCGCGTCGTCTGCCCGGTCGGTAAAGACAGCCACCGTTCCGTGGTCGGTCGAGGCGTCGGCCACCACCACCGGGGGACCCGCCGCCCGCGCCGCCGCCGGGCCGGCCGCGGCAGCGCACGGGTTCGCCGGCGCTTTACCGCTGGCGAGCTCCGGGTGGTCCATGACGAACGCGAGCACGCTCGTCGCGACGGCGACGATCACCATCATCACGAGAACCGCCGCGACCTCGCTCCTGGCGGTGCTGGCGGCAAACTGCCGCCAGCACCTGGTCGCCCTGCCGGTCGACGCCTCCACGCGAGTCAGTTATCCGACGGGGCTATCGGAATCGCCGGGCCGGCGGGGGCACCCGCGGGAACTGGCGGGGCGGACGGGTCGCTCGGCCCGTTCGGGCCGCCGTCATCGGGACCCGACGGGGCGGCCGGCCCACCCGGGGTGCCGTCATCGGGGCCAGGCGGGGCACCCGCGCTGCCGCCGTTGGTGCCGGCCGCCCCGGCGGTGCCGTCGCCACTGGTGCCCGGGGCGCTGCCCGCCGGCGTACCTTGCGGTACCGTCGGCGCCGTCGTGTCAGTAGTGGCGGCCGGCGATCCATGAGGAGCGCCCGGAGACGGGCCCGGAGAAGCGCTCGGCATGAAGGCGGCGGCCTGGTCGACCAAAGCGCGCAGCGTGGGAGTGGTCGCCAGCGCACCGCCGCCCGCCAGCGACGCCAGGGCGATGTACTGGCTCACGTTGCCGATCCAGTCCGGGTTGGTGAGAACCTGCGCGTTCAGCACGGGGAACGAAACGATGGTGAGCACGGCAAGCTGCAGGCTGACGTAGAGCCAGAACCGGCCGGTCGTCGGGATGTCCGCCCTGGTCAGGTGGATGAGCCAGGCCCAGAAGAAGCCGCACCACGCCGCCACCAGGCAGACCATCGCGGCACGCCACAGGCGCGGGTACTCGACGTGGATGTCCACCGGTATGTTTCCGCCGATCGCGCGCTCGTCATCCAGGGCCACGGTCCCTGTGTAGCCGCCGGCCGGCGTCACCTGGCCGTAGCGCGGGCTCACCTCGATATAAATGAAGATCCCGCGTCCCGCGTTGCCGGATATCGCCCAGCTTGTGACCTGGTCCGTGGGGATCACCTCGCCGTCAGAGCGCACGAGGTCACTGACCACGGTGCCAAAGCACAAGTTGGGCGGCAGCAGGCCGCTCTGCACGGCCAGCGGCGTGGATGCTCGCTGGACGACACCGCCACCCCGGCCCGCGTAGACAGCGAGCGAGTTACCCTGGCCCGAGCTGTCGCTCACCTGCACTTGGTTAGCCGTCTGAATGGTCGAATTCGCTATGATCTGCGCTTTGCACGGATTTACCGGCGCTGGGCCGTTAGCGGACACTTTGCCATCCGCGAAGAGCGCGAGCGGGACCGTGACGAGGGCGACGAGTATCATCACCACGAGAACCGCCGCGACCTCACTACCGGCGGGACCGGCGACAAACTGCCGCACGCTCCTGGCTGACCGGCCCATCGCCCCTTTAAAAGTGACTGCGTTTTCCGTTTCAGGCACAACTGCCCCCAAGATTCTCGGGATCTCCAGGCATGGCGTGCTCGAATATGTTGTATCAAACGGACACTAACATTTCCCTGTTATGGATATCAATACCGGCGGTGAATATGGTCGCGAAATCCAATTCCGACTACTATGCGAACCATTCATCGGAAAAGCAGTGAATTATGTACCGCGCGATCATTGGCGAACCACGCGAGCAGGGACGAGACCGCGGCCAAGGCCAGCGCTCGCCCGCCTCGAACGCTAAGCGCCCGCTCGTCAAGAGTCGAGCACCGCGGCAACGGCCTCGATTTCCACCAGCTGGCCTTCATAACCGAGGACGGTCACGCCCAGCAGGGTGCTGGGGACGTCGTGCGCGCCGAACGCGTCCCGGACCACCTCCCAGGCGGCCACTAGATCCTGCCGTCGGGCCGACGCGACGAGAACCCGGGTGCTGATGACGTCTTCGATAGACGCCCCGGCATCGGCAAGGGCGGTCCGCATGTTCTCGAAGGCCTTCGCCGCCTGGCCGGCGTAGTCCCCGGGCGCCACGGTCGTTCCGTCCGCGTTCAGCGGGCACGCCCCGGCCAGGAAGATCAGCCGCGCCCCGGCGGGCGCGGTCGCGGCGTAGGCGTATTCGGCGACATCCGACAAGGAGCTCGAGCGGATAAGCGTGACGGCATGCGGCATAGCCGGCAAACTCCTTCGAAATAGGCGGGCGTACGCCAAGGCTAATTGAGTCAACTTCAGACAACATCGTCGACCCGTGAATATCTCCTGTCACAGCACACTCTTTCGTGCCGGTACATCCACGGAGTAGTTGGCCGGCCCATGGCCGCTCGGGTTGGCCAACCGGAATGTCGGCGGGTCGGAGTAGTATTCGATTAGACACATTGACAGATCCATTTGATCGAAACGGGGGCGGGCATGAGCTGGGAGGCGACCGGAGACTCCTGGTCGGGCGGGGCGCCCGGCCGGGAGCCGGGCCTGCCCAGCCGGGATTCCGGCTTCGATCACAGCGGCTTCGATCACGGCGGCCCGTGGGCCGAGGCGGTCCCGTCCGCCGCGCTCGCCGCCGCGCTTGAGCAGGCGGCCGGGCCGGATGACCTGTATGCGGGGGCGGAGACGGACGCCCTGGTGGGGATCGCCCGGCAGTGGGCGGCGGTGGAGTCGTGGGCGGCGTCGGGCAAGCTCGCCGCGCTGCGCGCGATGACCCGCGAGGACGCCGAGGGAAGGCCGCTGCTGCGC
>CAZORE010000156.1:0-16857 GCA_964581815.1 uncultured Streptosporangiaceae bacterium
TGGCCTTCCGGCCCCGCGTCAATTGCTGCTCCTTGACCGCCAGGCGGGGCGATTGCGCCTGAGCCGGCCGTAAGGCACCTGTAACACATCCGTTATCACTCCTACAGGACTCTTACCCGACCTTCGAATCGCTGTCGTTCCGGTTGCGGGCACGGCAAGGTCGATGCCGTCAGAACAAAACGGGCGCGCTTGGGCGAGCGCCGTCCACTGAGGAGGCATCGATGAGCAAGCGCGGAATGCGCGGAATGTCCATGCGGGTACGCGTGGGTGTTGCTGCCGCCGTACTCGCGAGCGGAGGCGCCGCCGGGGCGGTAGTACTAAGTGCCGGTCACGGCAGCGCGGTGAACGCCGAGTCGGCCGGGTTCATCCAGAGCAGCGGGACGCTGAGCTACTCCAGCGCCATCTCCTCGGCGATGAAGACCTGGGACTCGTCGCCGAGCACGTCGCTGCGGACACTCTCGCACATGCAGCAGATCAACAACTACTGGACGCAGTCCTGGCACCACGTCACCCTCTTCTTCCAGCGCGGCAAGGTGGTCGCGACGGGCAAGCACGAGTTCGCGGTCCGGTCCGCCAACGGCAAGCTCGAGGTCTGGCACATCACCGGCAAGACGGCGGTCCTGAACGTCGGCGGCACCTCGATGGGGATGTCCGCCATGACCGGCGGCTCGGTGAACATGCGGGTGCCGTCCTGGTGGGTCATGGACACCAAGACCAGGGGCCTCGCCAAGGGCGACTTCGTGTTCGTCTTCGGCGAGCGCGAGGGCCAGACGCTGAAGGCGCAGCTGGTGCTGTTCGCGGCACCGACCACGGCGCCAGCGCCCGGATCAACGACTACCCTGCCCGCCGCGCCCGCCGCGCCTGCGCACGCTCCTGCGGTCGCGCCGGGCGGCACCGTGCCGACGGTCAGCGGCACGCACTTCTAACAGCAAACGCAGAAAGGGAGGTGGATGAATGCTAACTGGCCAACGGCCGACCATGCGTCAGCGCCGTCAACGTCAGCGCCGCGCTCGTATCGCGGCAGTGATCGCCATTCCGGTGGCGGCAGGCATCGCGATCGGAGCGGCCGCCGCGGTGAGCGGCGGGTCGTTCAACCTAGCGAGCGCGTCGTTCTGGAGGCACCACCACAGGACATTCCCGACGCCCACCGCATCGGCATCGGCATCGGGGACGGCGACCGCAACCGCCACCGGGAGCGCGAGCCCCACCACGAGCGCGACCGCCACGGGGAGCGCGAGCGCGAGCCCCACCACGACCACGACCACGGGTACCACGGTGGCGCCCGCCAACTCGTTCGCCGGCGGCGCGCTCGCTACCTTCCGGCTCGGTGACGTGGCGACGGCCCCCGTCGACGGCACGGGCGCGGCGATCAACCTGAACCAGACCGCGGCGGAGGCCGCGGCCTCGCTGAACTGCTCGCTCACCGTGCCGGCCAACCCGCTCAGCGCGGCTGGCCTGGCCACGCCGTGGCAACTCGGTGACGGCTGCTCGATGGCCAACGCCGGCACGGAAGGCGCGTTCGTCGAGGCGACGATCCTGTCACCGAACGGGCAGTTGCAGGTCTACAGCCCGCTCGTCGTCACCGCGGGCACCCAGCCCGCCGTGGCGCCCGTGGCGCCGACCATCGCGGCCGGCTCGGTGGTGGAGATCAGCGTCGGCTTCAACGGCACCAACCTGTTCCTCACGGGTCCCGGCACCGGCGCGGGCAACTGCGTCGACGCCCTCGGCCAGTCGGTCATCGGCCAGGTGTCTGCTTGCAACGCGGTGGCCTTCTACCAGGCCGCGAGCAGGGAGATCGCCAACGGGACGCTCACGGTCCCCGCGGTCGGCACCGCGACCGACGGGCAGGCCTGCGAGACTTCGCGTGACTTCGCCTTGATCGACCAGGACCAGAGCGACAACGTGGTCAGCCAGTACCTGATCACCGCGGGCGGCCAGACCGCGCAGAACTCGCCGGCTAACGCCGCGCAGCTCACCGGGGCCACCGTGCTCGCCAACGGCAGCGACGACGCGCTGCTCAGCGAGTTCGTCGACCCGGCGAACGGCTGCACGCCGTTCACCGCGCCCGACTCCACCTATCCGAAGGCCAATGGCCCGTCGCAGGCACTGAACGAGCTGCAGGCGATGGTCGACCAGAAGGGCACGATCGCGGTCGTCCCGCCGAATGACGAGATGACGCTGGTCGGCGGGCAGATGAGCATCGCCAAGACCAACGTCTACCGCTCGCTCGTCGGCCAGCCGCTGCTCGCGGGGAACACCAGCGCGGCGGCGGTCGCGGCCAGCTACTGCCAGAACATGGTGAACATCGCCCCGGCCAGGAACAACCTGGACCTGACCGCGGACGCCGCCTTCGCCTCTCCGGTGCCGACGGTGGGCAACAGCCTGGCCACGTTCCTCGGCAACCGGCTGTCGATGTCGTTCGTCAACCTGGGCTGCGGGAACGACGGCCTGACCAACCCGGTCAACGTCACCCTGGACGGGAACGGCGTCGCGACGGCGGTCACCTACAACCTGACCCAGCAGACGGCCAAGGGCGCGACGGCGGCCACGCCGAACCCGGCCGCCGGCCAGACGACCGGCACGCAGGCCCGGGGCGCGCGCAGGCACCGGTTCCAGAACCCGGGCGGCATGTAATCTCACCGGACAACCGCTAGCGCTCACGAACGGAGGTCATCAACCACCGTCTGGCCGGCCCCAGCAAGCCTGGGACCGGCCAGACGTGTTTTATCCGTTAGGTGGCGAGGGCCCCGTACAGGGCCGGGCGGCGGCCGGCGAGCAGGGGGCCGGAGTCCTGGGCGGCCCGGGACAGCGAGTCGCGCAGCGGCAGGCGGGTGACGAGATAGGTGCAGCCGTCGGCCGCCGTCTGCTTGCCGCGCGGGGCGGCGGCGGTCACCGTGCCGTCCGGTGCGATGACCTGGCTGCCGCCGAGCAGCGTGGCGCCGCCGTTGTCGCCGTGCTGGTTGGCCATGATCCACCACTGCCCGTTGGCCAGCGCGTTCGCGGGATACAGGGTGTCCCACCAGGGGGCGGCCGCGGTCTCGTAGGCGGATGGCAGCAGCACCACGTCCGCCCCGGCCAGCCGCAGCGCGCGGGCCGTCTCCGGGAAGTCGCCGTCGAAGCAGACGGCGACGCCCACGGTGCCAAGCTGCGGCGTGCGCGCCGTGCTCGCGGCGGCGGCACCCGGGGCGAACACGGCGGGCTCGAGCGGCGGGTAGAGGTGCGCCTTGCGGTGCGCAAGCAGCAGCTCGCCCGAGGCCGACAGCAGCGCCGCGGTGTTGTAGAGGGCACCGTCCGCGCCGCGCTCGGGCAGGCTGCCCGCGCACAGCAGCACGCCTGCCTCCGCCGCGACGGCGGCCAGCAGGGCGACGCGCGGCCCGTCGAGCGGCTCGGCGGCGTCCGCGGCGTCCGCGGCGAGGGTGCGCGGGTCGTAGCCGCAGGGCCACAGCTCGGGCAGGACGACCGCGTCGCAGCCCTGAGCCGCCAGATGGCGGACCGCGGCGACCGCCGTCGCCTCGTTCACCGCGGACTGACCGGGAACGGCCAGCCACTGCGCGACGCCGATCGTGGCGAACTCCGGCGGCCCGGACGGTGAGGCCGGCGCTACCTGCGGCCGCGGCCCGGCCGCCGTCATCAGGCGACCACCGCGGCCGGCTCCGCCACCGCCGCGGCGGGCCGCCGCAGCCGCTTGGCGGCCAGGTAGTACACCGGGCTGATCACGATCAGGCAGATGATCCAGGAGATGTCCACGCCGTTCAGGCCCTTGGCGACGGGGCCCTCGAACATCGTCGTGTTCACGAACGGCACCTCGATCGCGATGCCGATCAGGTAGCACCCGATCGACACCCAGTCGAACCGGCCGTAGATGCCGCCGTCGCCGCGGAAGAACTGCGCCACGTCGTAGTTGCCGTGCCGCACCAGGTAGAAGTCGACCAGGTTGATCGCGGTCCACGGCACGAGCACGTACATGAGCAGCAGGATGAAGTTGGAGTAGTTGACCAGGAAGTCGTTCTGGCTGACGATGGCCGGCACCACCGCCGCGACGTAGATGACGACCGTCAGCACGGCGCGGGCCACCGCGCCGGGCAGCCAGGACGGCTTGAAGGTCTGGCCGATGGCGATCATCGACAGGGCGCCGCCGTAGATGTTCATCGAGTTGGTCATCGCGATGCACACGGTAAAGATGACGATGACCAGGGAGGCCACCGCGCCGGTCTCGGTGTGCAGGCCGCCCACCATGTCCGCGGTGTTCACGCCGATCAAGGCGCCGAGGATCATCGGCAGGATCGAGCCGAGCGAGCAGCCCCAGTAGCTGGCCCAGAAGGCCGGCCGCGCGCCGGTGTCGGCCGGCATGTAGCGGGAGTAGTCGGAGACGTAAGGCGCGTAGGCGATCTGCCAGAGCGCGGCGGCGGTCACCGTGCCGAGGAACCCGGCGAAGCTGGCGTGCCCGAACGAGCCGAAGCCGTGCCCGGCCCCGTGCACCGCGACGATCCAGATGAACGTGAGCAGCAGCGCCGCGCCGGCCAGGTAGGTCATCACCCGGGCGTAGGCGTGGATCAGGTCGTAGCCGAAGATCGTGACCACGACGCTGACCGCGCCGACCAGCAAGATGCCCACGTCGACGCTGATGCCGCTGGTCAGCACGTTGAGCGACTGCCCGGCGAGAACCAGGTTGGAGGCGAAGAACCCGATGTACATGAGCACCACGAGCACGATGACGATCAGCGAGCCATAGGAGCCGAACTGGCCGCGGGTCTGCATCATCTGCGGCACGCCGAGCCGCGGCCCCTGGGCGCTGTGCAGCGCCATGAAGATCGCGCCGATCAGGTTGCCGGTCACGATGGCGATCACCGCGAGCCAGAACGGCAGCTGGTAGACGGAGGTGGCCAGCGCGCCGGTCACCACGGTGAGCAGCATGATGTTCGAGCCGAACCAGAGGCTGAACAGGTCGCGCGTCCGGCCGTGCCGCTCGTCGGGCGGGATCGGCTGGATCGTCTTATCCTCGATGCGCTGCGGCGCTTCGGCTACCGGCATGGCTGCGTCCTTCACGGGAAATGCGGACAGGGTCCTGATGCCGACAATGTGTGCTCACCAGGCTGCTTCTGTCCAATAGCTGATTCCGGTGAAGTTCATCTGTTTTGCTGATAAATGCAGCTCAAGCCGCCAATGCCGGTATCAGTGACGCGCCGGAAACGTAGATTTCACCAACGCCGCGCTATGCCCCGGCGAGGTCCGCGAGCACCGCCGCCAGGGCACTGGCCCCGGCGCGGCAGTCGGCTGCTGAGGCCGTCTCGGCCGGGGCGTGGGAGACCCCGGTCGGGTTGCGGACGAACAGCATGGCGGTGGGCAGTTCCGCGGCGAGCACGCCCGCGTCGTGCCCCGCCCCGGTGGCGAGCACCGGGACCGCGCCGAACTGCGGCATTCCGGCGAGCAGCGTGCGCAGCCGGCCTTGCAGCCCGGGATCGAAGGTGACCTCGGGCAGGTAGGACTCCCTGGTGATCTCGGTGCGGCAGCCGTGCCGCCCGGCCGCGACCTGGATCGCGGCGGTGATCTCGGCGGCCAGCGCCCGGGCCGCCGCGTCGGTGTCGCCGCGCACGTCGAGCCAGGCATCCACCCGCGAGGCGATCACGTTGGTGCCGCCGGGGAGCGGGACCACGCGGCCGACGGTCGCCCGGGCGTTGACCCCGCCCGCCGGGTCGTCGCGGGCGGCGGCGATCTCCCTGGCGGCGAGCACGGCGGCCGACGCCGCCACCACGGGGTCCCGGCGCCCCGCCATCGGGGTGGCGCCGGCGTGGTTGCCCTCCCCGGTGAACGTCAGCCGCCACCGGCCGTGGGCCAGGATCGCCGACGCGACCGCGACCGGGGCGCCGATGTCTTCAAGCGCGCGGCCCTGTTCCACGTGCAGCTCGACGAAGCAGCCGAGCGAGGCGAGGCGCTCGTCGTCTCGCCCCGTCCCGGCCGGGTCGACCCCGGCCGCGGCGGCGGCCTGGGCGAACGTGACCCCGGCGGCGTCGGCGCGCGCCGCGATGGCGGCCGGCTCGAGCGCGCCGGTCATCAGCTTCGATCCCAGGCAGGCGAGGCCGAACCGCGATCCCTCCTCCTCGGCGAAGGCGATCACCGCGACGGGCCTGACCGGGGTGAAGCCGCGCTCCTTGAGGCAGGCGACGGCGGAAAGCGCGGACGCCACGCCGAGCGGGCCGTCGAGCGCGCCGCCGCCCGGTACCGAGTCGAGGTGGCTCCCGGTGCCGACCGTACCGGGCCCCGGCTCGCCCCAGCGCGCCCAGATGTTGCCGTTCTTGTCGGGCGCGACGGCCAGGCCGAGCGCCGTGGCGCGCCGGGTGAACCAGGCCCGCAGCTCCAGTTCGGCCGGCTCGAACACGTGCCGCGAGTAGCCGCCGCGCACCGGATCGCGGCCCACGTCCGCGATCTCCGTCAGCAGGTCGACGACATCCCAGCTGTCACTCATGGTCAGGGCTCCTTGAGATGCGGGTGCGGTCCGGGCAAGCGCGGCCGGCCGCCGCCGCGTTGCATCACCACAATAGGATTACTTCTCCCGATGCATCAGCCGGAACGATGCCGCGTACTGATTGAAGCAGAGGGCGGATCGGAGCAGCCAGTGAGCCGTCGGCAGGAGATCACCCTGACCCAGCTGCGCTACTTCGCGACCGCGGCCGAGCACCGGTCCATGACGGACGCCGCCCGCGAGCTGTTCGTCGCGCAGTCCGCGGTCTCGGCGGCCATCGGCCAGCTTGAGCAGCAGGTCGGGACCCAGCTGTTCATCAGGCAGCGGTCCAAGGGACTGGTGCTGACCGCCGCGGGCGTGCAGTTGCTCGGCGACGTGCGGGCGCTCATGCTCGGCCTCGACCAGGCGGTCGACGCCGCGCGGGGCGTGGACAACCAGGTGCGCGGGACGATCAGGCTGGCGTGCTTCGTCACGCTGGCGCCGTTCATCTTGCCCGAGGTCATCTCCAGGTCCCGGGCCGCACACCCGTACCTGAACATCGAGGTGGACGAGGTCGACGCGGAGGAGGCGCGCGAGGCGCTCCGCTCGGGCCGCGCCGAGCTGTCGGTCGGCTACGACTTCGCCTACGGCGAGGGGATCAAGCGGGAGGTGGTCGCCACCACGCCGGCCCACGTGCTGCTGCCCGCCGGCCATCCGCTGGCCGGCCGGGACCGGATCTTCCTGCGCGAGCTCGGCCGGGAGAAGCTGATCCTGCTCGACCTGCCGCACAGCCGCGACTACTTCCTGCAGCTCCTGTCGTCGGCGGGCCTTGAGCCGGAGATACTGCACCGCTCGCGCAACTACGAGACCGTCCGGGCGATGGTCGCGCACGGTCACGGGTTCTCCGTGCTCAACCAGCGGCCGCGGCACGACCTCACCTACGACGGCCGCCGGGTCGCGACGTGCCGGATCGCGGACGACGTGCCCGCGCTGCGCGTGGTGATCGCCACGCTGCCCGGGGTCAGGCAGACGGCCCGGGCGGCAGCGCTCGCCGAGGCGATCCGCGGCGTGTTCCGCGACGCGGCGAGCGCCGGAACAGAAATCGCCTAGCCGCATGCGGGCACCCGCAGTACGCCGCCGACGCCCCGTACCTGACCGAGGCGGGCGCGCTGGCGGGCGGAGCACGGCGCCCGGCTGATAGCAACGGGTAAAGGAATGACCCAGGCAGCGCCGCGATAACGAAATCGTTCATGATCACGAAGAGATTTCCGGCCATGGTGCTGACAATTCTTCGTGATCATGATCTGGGCTGCCACGACGGAGGAGAATTAGCCGGGATTTACGGCATTTGGCCAGCTCCCCCGTTTCCGCGGCGCCCAGGCGGGCCCGGGAATTGACCATAGAATCAACGTTATGACAGACCCCTTCGCAGTCAGGGAATTGCGGATCCGCCAGCCTGCGAGGGTGCTACCAGGCCGTGCGCGCTATGACATCTTCGACTCCGGCCGGACACTGCTCGCCGTCGCCGCGGAAACCTCGCCGCGTTCCGTGCTGCAGACGATGGCCGACCTCGTGCCGCGGACGCGGGTCATCGGGGTGCGGTCCGCCGCGGGCGAGCCGCTGCTCACCTTGGTGAAGCGGGACAGCGACTGGATCGTCGACGTCACCGACCCGGACGACCGGCTGATCGGGCGGATCCAGATCGGCGAGACGCGGCGCCACTACACGCTGCTCGACGAGGCCGGCCAGATCGCCGGGCAGGCGGTCGGCGACCTGGCCGTCAAGCAGATCGTCATCACCGGGCCGCAGGGCGAGCGGTACGCCCGGGTCCGCAAGACGTGGGCGGGACTCGGGAAAGAGCTGCTCACCTCGTCCGACCACTACTCGGTCACCTTTACCGGGCCGATGTCGCCGGACATCAAGCTGATCGTCGTGATGGTGCCCATCGTGCTCGACATGACCAGGTGGGGCCCCTATTAGGAGCCTCCGTGGCCAGGTCCCAGCCGACCGCGGGCAGCCCGGCGTCGCCGGGTTGCCCGCGCCGCGGTGGCGGCCGTTGTCATTACCTGGTTGCCTAACCCGCCGCCGTGCTTGTCGCTGCCGCCGTGGTCGGTGTGGCCGTGGTCGGGTTGGTGGTCGGCGTCGACGTCGGGCTGGTCGTCGGGGTCGTCGTGGGGCTGGTGGTCGGGCTGCTGGTCGGCGAGGTCGTCGGCTTGGTCGTCGGGCTCGTGGTGGGTGACGCCTTCTTGGTCGGCGTCGACGTCGGCGAGGTGGACTGGTAGGTCGTGGGCTGCGTGACCGGGTTGGACGCGGCCGACGTGGAGGGCTTCGCCTTCGTCGGTGTCTGGCTCGCTGACAGCGACGGCGTGGGCGAGCTAGTCGCCGAGGCCGAGGCGGGCTGCGTCGTGTTGCCGGCGAGCGAGTCGCTCGCGCCGGCGCCGCCCTTCCCCCCGCCCGGCTTGTGCGACGTGAGCAGGATCGCCGCCACCGCGACGATCACCACCGCGGCGGCCACCGGGACGAGCCAGCGCCACCGGCGCGCCCGCGACGGCGGCCTGCGGGGCGGCACCGGAGGGATGCCGCCGGAGTTCGGCCCGAGGAGCAGGGGGCCGGAGACCGGGACGAGAGACGTATCCGAAAAGGCCTGCTCAACGCGCGTGGCGGGGGTCGCCGCGGCCGCCCTGGCCCCGATGGCCGGCTCGAGGGTGGTCGGCTCGTAGCCGATCGCGCCGGGCGCGGGCGAGCCGGGAAGGGATGGCGCCGGGGACGCCGACCCGGCTGCGGCCGAGGCGGCGGCTGCGGCGGCCGCCGCCACCACCACCGCCGCCGCGGGCGCCGCGGCGGCCGGCTGGGACCCGTCCTGCTCCTTGAGCGCGGGCGGCAGCGGGGTCTGCGTCGTGGGGCTGTAGCTGCTCATCGACGCAGCGATGAGCGGCGGCAGCCACTCCCCGGTGAGCACCTCGACGTCGTCGCCGAGCGTGGTGAGGATCTCGGTGGGCGTGGGGCGGTCGGCGGGCTCCTTGGCCAGGCAGTGCCCGATCAGCGCGGTCAGCCGGGCCGGAACCCCGGTGAGGTCGGGCGGCTCGCTCACCACGCGGTAGAGCAGCGCCGGGGTCGGGCCGGTGCCGAACGGGCCCGTTCCCGTCGCCGCGAACGCCAGCACGGCGCCCAGGCTGAACACGTCCGTCGGCGCGCCGACCTCCCGCTGGCCCCTGGCCTGCTCCGGCGACATGAACCCGGGCGAGCCCATCACCATGCCGGTGGCGGTCATCATGGACCGCTCGAGCGCGAGCGAGATGCCGAAGTCGATCACCCGGGGGCCGTCGGTCGCGAGCAGCACGTTGGACGGCTTGAGGTCCCGGTGCACCAGGCCCGCCCGGTGGATCGCCTGCAGCGCCTCGGCCAGGCCGGCCGCCAGGGCGAACACGGAGTCGACGGGCAGCGGGCCGTTGTCCTCCACCGCGTCGGTCAGCGACGGCCCTGGCACGTAGACGGTGGCCATCCAGGGCAGCTCCGCGTCGGCGTCGGCGTCGACGACGGCCGCGGTGTAGATGCCGCTGACGTTCCGGGCGGCGGAGATCTCGCTGGCGAAGCGGGAACGGAAGCCGCGCTCTTCGGCCAGGTCGGGCCGGATCAGCTTGATCGCCACGAGCCGCCCGCCCGGCGACTTGCCGAGGTAGACCTCGCCCATGCCGCCGGCGCCGAGCCGCCCGAGCAGCTTGTACGGCCCGACAACCGCCGGGTCACCGGCCCGCAGGTCCTTGATCACCGGAGCTTCCCCCCACGGGTCCGTACCGGAAGATCAAAGCTGCCCAACATAAGCTCTCCCCCACCCAAACGAAGCGCGATATACAGCCATCAGAGTAGGCCGTGGCGTTAAGCGACGCTAGGGCGGGAATTAAGGCCTGGTTAAGTTGGCTATTTCGTTATGGCGCCGTTAGCACCGCGCGAAAGGGCATGGCGCCTGGCGGCCCGCGGTGCGGTCGCGCGGGGGCGGCTGGAGGTAGGACACGCCTCCGTTCGGTATGTTCGGTTTTTGTATTTTTCTATTGATTTTATGCGCCCGAGGCGGCTGTTACTGAGGTGTCCAGGGGGATTACCTTGAACATTGGCGGTTCTTCGGCCGGGGTAAGCGCGGTGACGCTGTACAGCCAGTCGACGAAGCTGTAATCGCGGACGTCCCTGGCGCGGAGGATCTCGTTGCGCCGCTCGCGCTTCTCGCCGTCAAGGTGCCACAGCGCGCCCCAGGCGCGGGACGTCTCCACCACGCGCCGGCAGTGCTCGGGGCGGACGGCCTGGTAGGCGGCCAGGGCCTGGTCGAGGCCGGCTTCCCCCGGGTTCGCGGCCACGTGCTCGGCGAGCACGTAGCCGTCCTCGATGGCCATGATCGCGCCTTGGGCGATGTACTGCAGCGGCGGGTGCGCGGCGTCGCCGAGCAGCGCGATGCGGCCGTAGACCCAGGTCATGACGGGGTCGCGGTCGAACATGCGCCACCAGCGGTCCCGCCACATGAGCGGCAGACCCCGCTGGATGTTCTCGGTCATCCCCGCGTACGCGGCATCGAGCTCGTCCGGCGTGCCCCAGTCCTCCTGGCCCGCCCGGGCTCGCGGCGACTCGAAGACGGCGACCTGGTTGAACATCTCGCCGCCGCGCAGCGGGTACTGCACGAAGTGGCAGCGCGGGCCGACGTAGACGACCACGTCGGTCGCTGAGACGCCGTTCTCCCTGACCATCGCGATCGGCACCGCGCCGCGGTAGGCGACGTAGGCGGAGTTCACCGCCTCGTCGCCGACGAGGCGCGCGCGGGCGGCCGAGTGCAGGCCGTCGGCCGCGACCACCAGCCTCGCCTCGTGCGCGGTGCCGTCGGCCAGCTGGACGCGGGCGCCGGCCCCAGTGTTGTCGTACCCGGTAACGTGCTGGCTGGTGCGCAGGTCGACGCCGGCCTCCCGGCAGGCGCTGAGGAACAGGGTGTGCAGGTCGCTGCGGTGGATGACGATGTACGGCGTGCCGTACCGCTGCTCCATGTCCGCTAGGTCCAGGCTGGTCAGCACGGTGCCGTCCACCGCGTCTTTCATGACCATGCTCGACGGCCGCACGCCGAGGCGCGTCGCCTCGTCAAGCAGGCCGTAGGTGCGCAGGATGCGGGTGCAGTTGGGCGCGATCTGCATGCCCGCGCCGACCTCGCCGAACTCCGCGGAGCGCTCGAGCACGCGCACCCGCAGGCCCTTGCGGGCGAGCGCGAACGCGGCGGACAGGCCGCCGATGCCGCCGCCGACCACGATCACGTCGGGGATCGCTTGACCGGTGCTCACTGGGCGGCGCTCCGGTTGAGCTTGAGCGCCTCGAAGACCGGGGCGTCGCTGAACCGGAACAGGTCGAGGGCCTTGCTGTCCGAGTCGGTGGCGCCGGCCTCCGACTTAGCGGAGAACGGCTGCCAGGACGGGACGACGAACAGGTCGCCGCGGCTCACCGACCAGGACCGGTCCCCGACGGTGACGGTGCCTGAGCCGTCGAAGACCGTGTAGACGCTCGACCCGGTTTCTTGGACGGGTGCCGTCTCGGCGTTCCTCGCGATGCGGTGGAACTCGACGCGGATCGTCGGGAGCACGTCCTGCCCGGATCCGGGGTCGGTGTAGCGGACGGCGGCGTGGCCCGGCTCGACGGTGCCGCCGTAGCCCTCCTTCTCGATCGCCAGCTGGTCGGCGAGCGCGCGGTCGGTCTGCTCCCAGCGGTAGGCGAGCAGCGGGCTCCCCGGGCTGGCGGGCGCGGCGGACGCGGCGAGCGGGCGCAGGCCCGGATGGCCCCACAGCCGCTCGGACCGCGACCGCTCCGGCGTGGTCCGCTCCGCGTCGCTGATCTCATCCCGGCCAGGCTCGAAGAACTGCGCCTCGGTCAGGTACTGCAGCGGGATGTCCAGGCCGTCGATCCAGGCCATCGGCGCGGTGGTGGCGTTGTGGTGCGCGTGCCAGTTCCAGCCGGCCTGCGGCAGGAAGTCGCCGCGGCGCATCGCCACCGGGTCGCCGCCGACCACCGTCCACACGCCCGCGCCCTCGAGCACGAAGCGGAAGGCGTGCTGCGTGTGCCGGTGCTCGGGCGCGTTCTCTCCCGGCAGCAGGTACTGGATCGCCGCCCACAGCGTCGGGGTGGCGAACGGCCGGCCGCCCAGGCCCGGGTTGGCGAGCGCGATCGCGCGCCGCTCGCCGCCGCGGCCCACCGGGACGAGCTCGCCCGCCTGCGCCGCCAGCGCGCGCAGGTTCGCCCAGCGCCACCGGTGCGGCACCGCCTTCGACCGCGGGTGGGCCGGCATCAGGTCGCCGATCTCCGTCCACAGCGGAACGAGCAGCTCCTGCTCGAAGCCCCGGTACAGGTCCTCGAGCGCCGGGGTCACGGCCGGCTGGTCCTCCGCCGCCACCGCCGTCAGGTGCACCGGTGATTCGAAGCCAAGCGAGGTCGTCATGGATCCAGACTGGCCGGTGTCCAGCGCTAGCGAACGAGTAATTCTGCTATCCAGAACGAGAGCGGCTTACTCCGTCCGTCAGGACTCCTCTGCCCTGGCGGGCTCAAGCACTGCGCTTGTTGCTGTTATCTCCAGCTCCCCCGCACCGTCCTTATCCCGGGATCATCGTGTGTAGTTGATGGCTGTTTTCCGCGGTTAAGTGCACACGATGATTGGCGGGGCGGGGCGGGGGCGGGGGCGGGGCGGAGAACCTAGCCGGCGGCGCGGGGGCGGAAGGCGGCGAAGGGGTTGGTGACCACCAGTTCGCGGGCGGCGAAGCGGTAGACGGTGGCCGGGCGGCCGCCGGTTGAGGTGGGGCGGGAGACACCGCTTGTCGGCTCGATCACGCCGCGGCGGGTCAGGATGCGCTGGAGGTTGGTCGCGGAGACCGGGTGGCCGAGCGCCGCGGCGTAGGTATCGCGGAGCTGGGAGATGGTGAACGTCTCCGGGGCGAGGGCGAAGCCGATGTTGGTGTAGGAGAGCTTGGCCTGCAGCCGGTTGCGGGCCGAGCCGATGATCGAGCCGTGGTCGAACGCGGTCCGCGGCAGGGCGTCCACCGGGTGCCAGGCGGTGTCGAGCGGCAGGCTCGGCCGCGCCTCCGGGGTCACCAGCGCCAGGTAGGCGGTGGCGAGCACCCGGCCGCGCGGGTCGCGGACCGGGTCGCTGCGCGTCTCAAGCTGCTCGAGGTGCGCGATCTCGGGGATGTCGACCTTGGCGGCGAGATGCCGGCTGGCCGACGCGCCGAGCCGCTCATCGGCCTCGAGCAGGCCGCCGGGCAGCGCCCAGGCGTCCTCGAACGGCGGCGCCGCGCGCCGCCAGAGCAGCACGGTCAGCCGCCTGTCCCGCACCTGGAACACGACGCCGAGGGCCTCGTGGCGGAAAAGGTCGGCTGGCACACGCTCATCGTAGGGGCGGGACGCCACGTCCGGCACCGTCTCTGTTGCCCTGGTCACAAGTTTTCGCCCATGGGTTGTAAACCTACGTGTTTTCGCCCTAGAGTCGGAAACATGACAGACATCATGGCGACGGCACCGGTTCACCCGGTTGATGCCGAGTGGGCCAACCGGGTGCGCCGGCTGGCCGCGATGAGCGACGCGGTGATCCTCGCGCACAACTACCAGCGGGCCGAGATCCAGGAGGTCGCCGATCACGTGGGCGACTCCCTCGCGCTCGCCCGGCTGGCGGCCGCGAGTTCCGCTTCGGTGATCGTGCTGTGCGGGGTCTACTTCATGGCGGAGACCGCCAAGATCCTCTCCCCCGACCGCACGGTGCTGATCCCCGACGCCGGCGCGGGCTGCTCGCTCGCCGACAGCATCACCGCGGGCCAGCTGCGGGCGTGGAAGGCCGAGCACCCGGGCGCCGCCGTCGTCGCGTACGTGAACACGAGCGCGGAGGTCAAGGCGGAGGCCGACGTGTGCTGCACCTCGGCGAACGCCGCCGAAGTGGTCTCGGCCATCCCGGATGACCGCGAGGTGCTCTTCCTGCCCGACCAGTTCCTCGGGGCGCATGTCCGCCGGGTCACCGGGCGGTCGAACCTGCACGTGTGGGCCGGCGAGTGCCACGTGCACGCGGGGATCTCCCCGCAGGCGCTCCGCGACCTGGCCGCGGCGCGGCCGGAGGCGGAGCTTTACATCCACCCGGAGTGCGGCTGCGGCACCTCCGCGCTGTGGCAGACGGGAACCGGCGACCTGCCGCTGTCCCGTACCAAGGTGCTGTCCACCGGCGGGATGCTTGACGCCGCGCGCACCACCCGCGCGCCCGCGGTGCTGGTGGCGACCGAGACCGGGATGCTGCACCAGCTGCGCAAGGCCAATCCCGCGGTCAGCTTCGAGCCGGTCAACCCGCACGCTACCTGCCACTACATGAAGATGATCACGGGTGAGGCGCTGGAACGCTGCCTGCGGCTCGGCCAGACCGAGGTCCACGTCGACCCGGCGGTGGCGGCCCGCGCCCGCCGGGCGGTCGAGGGCATGATCGCCGTCGGCCCGGCCCCCGTCGCGGCCGGCGCGCGATGACCGAGGCTGCCGCCACCGGGGCCGGGCCGGGCCGGGCCCGGTGGCGGCGTGACGCGGACGTGGTCGTCGTCGGGTCGGGTGCGGCCGGCATCTCGGTCGCGCTGACCGCGGCGGCCCGCGGCCTGCGGGTCCTCGTGGTGACCAAGGACCTGGTGGGCGGGGCGACGCCGATGGCGCAGGGCGGGCTCGCCGCGGCGCTCGGCGCCGGCGACTGCGCCGCCGCGCACGTTTCCGACACGCTGACCGCCGGGGCCGGGCTGTGCGAGCCGGGCGTGGTGGCGCAGCTCGCGGCCGCCGCGCCCGGCACGATCGACTGGCTGACCGAGCTCGGCGCGCGGCTCGAGACGCGGGACCTGCGGCTGGAGGGCGGGCACAGCGCCCACCGGATCGTCCACTCAGGCGACGACGCGACCGGAGCGGAGGTGCACCGGGCGCTGCTTGCCGCGCTGCTCGCCAGCGACGTGGAGATCCTCGACCGGACGGTGGCGCTCGACCTGGCAAGGCAGTCCGTAACGGACCTGGCCGCGGTGCGGGAGGCCAGGCACGGGGCGGGGGCCGGCATCCGTCCGGCTGCCGCGGCCGGGGCGGCGGCTGCCAACGCCGCCCCGGCCGACCCGCTCACCGGGGACTCAGCCCCCGGTCACCAGGTACCCGGGCAGGTACCCGGCCAGCCGATCCCCTTCCAGCCGGTCACTGGCCTGGTCGCGGCCTTCATCGAGGCCGACGGGCGGCTGACCACGGGGGCGATCTCCGCGCGGGCCGTGGTGATCGCGGCCGGCGGGCTCGGGCAGGCGTTCGGCACCACGTCGAACCCGGCCGGGGCAACCGGGGACGGCATCGCGATCGCCGCCCGGGCCGGCGCCGTGCTGCGTGACCTGGAGTTCGTGCAGTTCCACCCGACGGTGCTCTGGCTGCCCGAGGCGACCGGCCAGTGCCCGCTGATCACCGAGGCGCTGCGCGGCGCCGGCGCGGTGCTGCGTGACCTGGACGGCATGCCGCTCATGTCGGGGCAGGACCCGCGCGGCGACCTGGCGCCGCGCGACGTCGTCGCCGCGCGGATGGCCGAGGTCATCGCGGCGGGCAGCCACTCCGGCCGCCGGGCGGGGCACGTCTGGCTCGACGCGACCGGTCTCGGGCGCGACCTGCTCGAGGACGGGTTCCCGACGGTCACCGCGGCGTGCCGCAAGCACGGGATCGACCCGGTGACGCAGTACATCCCCGTTGCGCCCGGCGCCCACTACTCGTGCGGCGGCATCCTGGCCGACCTGGACGGGCGGACCACGCTGCCCGGGCTCTACGCGGTCGGCGAGGCCGCCTCAACCGGGGTGCAGGGGGCGAACCGGCTGGCGTCCAACTCGGTCACCGAGGCGGTCATCGCCGGCCGCCGGGCCGGGGAGGCGATCGCCAGGGCGCTGGCGCCCCGAGCGAAACCGGGCGCGGGCGCGGCCGCGCCGGCCACGACGCGGGTCGCGTTGCCTGTCCCGCCCTCGCTGACCGTGAGGGATCCCGGGGCGATGACGCTGCCCGTGGCCGCGCGGAACGCGGAATCCGGCCACGCGGGACGGCTGGCGCTCGCGCAGGCGATGTCGCGGTACGCGGGAGTGATCAGGGAAGCCGCGGGACTTGAGCGGCTGCTGCGGATCATCGCGGGCGCGGGCTCCGCCAACGGGGCGGCGGGACCGGCCGAGCTGACGCGCGAGACGGTGCGGGCGCAGCACGCACTCGTTCTGGATGCTGAACTTGAGTCCGTTGAAGCGGCGAACCTGCGGACCGTGTCGCTGCTGATCGCGGCGGGGGCGGTGCGGCGGGCGGAGAGCCGCGGGTGCCACCGGCGGCGGGACGCGGGCGCGACGGGCGCCGCGCCGTGGCATACGCTGCTGCGCTGGGACGGGCACCGGCTCGTGGTG
>CAZORE010000157.1:0-8266 GCA_964581815.1 uncultured Streptosporangiaceae bacterium
GAGGGGGGACTTGAACCCCCGCCTCCATGCACTGTGGCCGCGCGACCAGATCCTTAGGATTTGCCGGTCTCGTGGCCTTCGATGAACAGGTCACCTTGGGCGGCCCCGAGGGCGGACTTGTCGCCACCGCGGCCGCGCAGGACGAAGGCGATGCCGACAGCGGCTACGGCGCCGGCGATCGGCCCTGCGATGTAGATCCAGTAGCCGGTGAAGGTGGTGCTGGCCAGGTCGGGCCCGAAGGTGCGGGCCGGGTTCATCGAGGCGCCCGAGATGGGGCTTCCCCACAGGCCGGCCAGGGCGATGTAGCTGCCGACTCCGAAGGCGCCGATGATGCCAACGTTCTGGGCCCCTGAGGCGGTGCCTAGGATGACGCTCACCAGCCCGGTGGTCAAGATCAGTTCCATCCAGAACGCGGCCATGTCGGAGTATCCGTGGGCGGGGTAGTTGCTGCCGTACGTGGCCGAGACGTTGATGATCGCGTGCAGGACCAGGGCGGCGAGCGTCGCCCCGGCCAGCTGCACGATGATGTAGCCGGGCACCCGGTGCCAGGGGAAGTCGCGACGCAGGGCGAAGGCGATGCTGACGGCTGGGTTCAGGTGCGCGCCGGAGATCTTGCCCATGAACAAGATGACGGCCATGACCGTCAGCGCGGGGGCCGTGACGGCGGCGGTGTGGCTGATCACGCCGGGGAAGGCATGCCCCATCATGCCCGCTCCGGCGGCCGCGAGCACCAGGAAGAAGGTACCGAGCAGCTCGGAGGCCAGGCGCCGCCACTCCTGGCGGGGATTGTTGAAGTCGGCGATGCGGCTGATGACACTCTGTTCGTAACGGGCCAGCGGGCCGGGCGGACTCGGCGCAGGTGCTTGCTGCTCCCCGGTCATAGTCGCCTCACATCAGGATCAGGTTGGGAACCTACCGTACCTGGTGACGGAGTTTGTCCTCCTGCGGCCTGCCCGGCGTCTGCTTCTAATCGACCGGGCCGTGCTCTTGCCGCCGCGCAGGTCACTGCACCAGACTCTCCTTGTAACGTCAACCACTTCAAGGCCGAGGTGAGGCTGTCTTGTCTGCTGATTCGCCGCGTACGTTTCCGGTCGACGAGTTCGTCAGGGAAGAGCTTTACCCGGGGTACCGGCAGGCCTTCGGCAGCCAGCCGTTCGTGGCGGGCCCGGTGCGGCCGTTCTCCCTCGCGGACAACGAGCGCTACTGGCTGCGGGACTCGCTGCACTTCAGCGAGGGCATGGTGCCCGCGTCGATCGCCACGCTCGATGACGCGCAGACCTGGGGGGCGCAGCTCGGCGCCGAGATCGTCGGGGTGCCGCCGACGCGCGGCTCGGTGAACCGGCTGGCCGGCACGCACGTGTACCTCGGCACGATCGACGTGGACACGCAGTGGCAGGTGCAGGCGCGGGCCGCCCGGTTCGGCACCTACGTGTCGCCGATCCTCGCCGACTTCAATTCGTACTGGACGATGCGGGCGGGCGAGCTCACCGCGGCCTACGAGCACTTTGACCACCTGGACCTGGCGGCGATGTCGCCCGCCGAGCTGTGGACGACGCTCAAGGACGCGTACGCGTTCCACCGGCGCGCCTGGTTCATCCACTTCGAGGTCATGTACGTGCTGACCGCGAACTACCTGGCCTTCTACGCCCTGGCCGAGGAGATCGGGCTGTCCGGGTCGCAGGTCTCCTCGTTCCTGGCCGGGCAGCAGACGTTCTACTCCCGCACCGACGAGGAGCTGTGGCGGCTGGCGGGCCGGGCGCGCGAGCTCGGGGTCGACGCGGCGCTGCTGCACGGGTCGCCGCTCGACATGCGGGCCAGGATCGCCGCGCTGGCCGGCGGCGCGGCGTGGCTCACGGAGTTCGACGCCTTCCTCGCCGTCTACGGTCAGCGGATGGAGGAGACCTGCCGGATCGACACCCCGGCCTGGGTTGAGGACCCCACTCCCGCGCTGTACTCGATCGGCGCGTTCCTCGCCAAGCCGGCCGGCTTCGACTTCAACGCCGCGCGCGCGGCCACCATCGCCGAGCGGGACCAGCTGATCGAGGAGGCGCGGCGCTCGGTGAACGGCGCCGACCTGGCCCGGTTCAACGCGGCGCTGGCCTCCAACGAGGCCGCCAACTTCGCCTGGTGGAACGAGGAGCATAACTACCTGATCGACCGGCGGGCCGCCATCCCGGTGCGGCGCGCCACGCTTGAGCTGGGCGCCCGGCTGGCCGACGCGGGCCGCGTCGCGGACCCGACGGACCTGTTCTACCTGTTCAAGCCGGAGCTGTTCGAGGTGATGGAGGCCGATCCCGCGGTGTCGGGCGGCCCGGGCAGGCGGTGGGCCGACCTCGCCGCGATGGTCCCGGACCGGCGGGACTACTTCGAGTACTGGCGGGAACGCGGGCCGTCGCTGCCGACCATGCTCGGCACGATCCCCGACACCGTGCCCGACCCGATCATGATCGAGGTGTTCGGGCTGTCCGGCCACTTCCTCGAGACGCTGCGCGGCGACGGTGGCACGGGCGAGGCCGGGGCGGCGGCGGTTACCGAGATCCACGGGTTCCCGGCGGCGAAGGGGACCGTGGAGGGCACCGCCCGGGTGATCACCACGGTCGGCGACCTGCACCTGGTGCAGCCGGGCGAGATCCTGGTGTGCGGCGGGACGACGACGGAGTGGACGCCCGCGTTCGGCATCATCACCGCGTGCGTGTGCGACACGGGCGGCTCGCTGACGCACGCGGCGATCGTCAGCCGCGAGTACGGCATCCCCTGCGTGGTCGGCACCGCCATCGCCACCCAGGTGGTCAAGACGGGGATGAGGATCAGGGTCGACGGCCGAGCGGGCACGGTCCAGGTCCTCGCGTGACGGATGCGGCGGTTATCGGCCTCGCAGACATCCGGGGCGCTGACGCGGGGCGCGTCGGGCCGAAGATGGCGCGGCTCGGGCAGCTCGCGGCCGACGGCTGGCGGGTGCCCGACGGTTACGCGGTCACCGCGAGCGCGCTCGACGGGTGGCTGCCCGCCGCCGCCCGCGGCGAGCTCGCCCGGCTGTTCAGCGCCCCGGTGGCCGGGCACGCCGAGCTGACGGAACTGGCGTCGCGCGCCCAGGCCCTCATCGAGGCGCAGCCGCTGCCGTCACGGATCACCGACGCGGTCGCTGACGCGCACGCGGGCCTTGAGTCGAGGACCGGGCACGGCGCGGCGCTGCGCGTGGCGGTCCGGTCGTCGGCGGTAAGCGAGGACGGGCACGCGGCCAGCTTCGCCGGCCAGTACGAAACCTACCTTGGGGTGTCCGGCGTCGACGACGTGCTGCTGCACGTCAGGCTGTGCTGGGCGAGCGGGTTCTCCGCGCCGGCCCTGGCCTACCGGCAGCGGTTCGGCGGCGCCTCACCGGTCCGCGTCCACGACCTCGCGGTCGGCGTGCTCGAGCTGGTGGACGCGCGGTCCGCGGGAGTGGCGTTCACCCTCGACCCGATCACGGGCGACCGGGGCGTGTGCGTGCTCGAGGGGAACTGGGGATTCGGCGAGTCGGTGGTGTCCGGGCACGTCACGCCGGACCACTGGACGGTGGACCGCGCATCGGGCCAGGTGCTGACGGCCCGGCAGGGCACGAAGCGCGCCTGGTCGGCGTACGACGAGGCCGCGGGCCGGGTGGTGCTGTCGCCGCTGCCGCCGGACCTGGCCGGGCGGGCGTGCCTGACCGACGAGGAGGTGCGGTACCTCTGCGCGCAGGCGGTCGCGATCGAGGCGGCGTCGGGGGGCGTGCCGCAGGACGTGGAGTGGGCCATCGCGCGCGGGTTGCCGTTCCCGGACAGCGTCTACTTCCTGCAGCACCGGCCGGAAACCACCTGGACCGCCGCCGTGCCCGATGAACCGGCCGCGGCACCGGACGCCGGCGCCACGCCGCCGGAGGCGGAACCGGCCTTCGACCCCGTGCAGTACGCGCTGCGCAACGTCTTCAAGGTGCCGAAGAAGTGACCGACGCGATCCTGGCCGCCGAGGTCGCGCGGGCCGCGGCCCGGGCAGGCGGCGCGGCGCTGATGGCCCGCCGCCTGGAGCGACTCGACGTCGAGTACAAGGACGCGCGGGCGAACCTGGTGACCGTCGCCGACCGCGAGTCGCAGGCCGCCATCGCGGACGTCATCTTGACCGCCTTCCCTGGTCATGCCGTGGATGGGGAAGAGGGCGTCGCGGGGAATTTCGACTCGCCCGACGTGTGGTACGTCGACCCGCTCGACGGGACAACCAACTTCACGCACGGCCTCCCGTTCTCCTGCGTGTCGGTGGCCCTGCGCAGTTCATCCGAAGCACCGGGCGGCGGCGGCGACGCGACGGTGGCGGGCGCGGTCTACGACCCGCTGCGCGATGAGATGTTCGTCGCGGCGCGCGGCGGCGGCGCGACGCTGAACGGCGTGCCGGTCGGCGTGTCCGACGTCACGCGGCTCGACCGGGCGCTCGTGGTCGCGCAGGCGCAGACGGTCGACCCGGCGGAGATCCGGGCGTACGCGCTGCTGGTGGAGCGGCTCATGTCGGTGGCCGGCGGGGTGCGGTCGCTCGGCTCCCCCGCGCTGACGCTGTGCTATATCGCGGCGGGGCGCCTCGACGCGTACTGCGAGTACGCGATGGACGCCTGGGACATCCTCGCCGGGCAGCTGATCCTCGCCGAGGCGGGCGGCCTGCTGTCGCTGTTCGGCGGGCAGCCGCACGTCACCGCCGACCGGGCGGATGTCGTCGCGACGAACGGCTACATCCACCAGGAACTCATCAACACGCTACGCGGCCTTGACCAGGAGACTTGATCATGAGCGACTACACGTACCCGGCGGCGCTGCCGGTCACCACCACCGGCGGCTGGGCGCGGCCCGGCTGGTGGGACGTGGTGGCGGACGGCGAGAAGGCGGGCCGGTTCGGGCCCGCCGACCGGAGCGAACTGCTCGACGACTACTGTCAGCTGGCCATCTACGACCAGGAGTCGGCCGGGCTCGACATTCTCACCGACGGCGAGCACCGGCGCGGCGGCTGGATCGAGGGCATCACCGGGCAGATGGCCGGCCTGGCGCTCAAGCCGGCGCCGCGCAGGCTCGGCGCGATCGGCTGGGATCAGCTGCCGGTTTACGAGGTGCGCGAGCCGCTCGACCAGGTGACCACGATCTGGGATTACACCAGCGAGTACGAGTTCCTGCGCGCACGGACCGGGCGGCGGCCCAAGATCGGCATGCCGGGCCCGTACGGTATCACCACGGAGCTCGACTTCTCCCCCGTCTACCGGAGCCGCAGGGAATGCGCCGACGCGCTGGTGCCCGCCATCCGCGCCGACATTAAGCGGCTCGTCGCGGCCGGCTGCGACTACATCCAGATCGAGGAGCCGCTCACCCCGTCGCACGCCGCCGAGGACCGGACGCCGCAGAACCTGGTCGAGACGATCAACCAGGTGGTCGACGGGATCACCGGGTGCACGTTCGTCGTCCACATCTGCTTCGGGTCGTTCCGGCGGCTGCCGTACGCGAAGCGGACCTACCGCTGGCTGTTCCCCACCCTGCTCGACGCGCACGTCCACGGCTTCAGCCTTGAGTTCGGCGCGCGCGAGATGGCGGAAATCGACCTGGTCGGGAAGTGGGACCGTGACCGCATCCTGTCGGCCGGGCTGATCGACATCAAGACCCACTATTCCGAGACGCCGGACGACATCATCGAGCGCGTCCGCGCCTGCCTCAAGTACCGCGACGCTGACCGGCTCGAGATATCTACCGACTGCGGCCTGCGCCGGGTGCCTCGCTACCTGGCGATGAGCAAGATGACCGCCGCCGCCGTGGCTGCCCGCCATCTTCGTGAGACCGGCTGACGTTACTGGGCGCGGTCCTGCATTTCACATTTCCCGCCAGGGCGGGCGAAAGCGCGTAAGAACGTGGCAGGATACCGATCCTAGGAGTGGGGGAATCGCTCATGCCGACGCTGCGCGACCTTGGGTCCGAGCCATTCGAGAGCATGCCGGCCGGCCCTCGTCCGGTCACGGCGCCCGACGACCGGTGGGTGGTCCTCGCCGGCGAGGCGGGCCCGGTCTGCGCCATCCAGCCGGGCACCACCCTGACGGAAGGCGACCGGCCGCCCAGGATCCTCGTCGCCGCGGCGGCCATGGACCTGGTGGACGCGCTCGAGTCGGACGCCTTCGAGCAGTTCGCCGACGTCAGCGCGCTCGTCCTCACCGAGCCTGACGAGGACCGGCCGGGCCAGCCGAGCGTCGCGGGCGTGGTGAGCGGGCTGACGCTTTCCAGGGTGATGCTGCGCGGGCCGACGCGGGGCGTGTTCGGGTCAAGCGGCCCGGTGCTGCCTGGGGCACCGAAGATCCTGATCGCCGTGTCGTGCGGATATGTGGAGGCCAGCATCACGTGCGGCACCCCGAAGTCGTTCCGCACCAGGCCCGCCGTGATGCCGAGCTGCCCCAACCAGCGCGGCCTGGCCGCGCACCAGTTCGACTGGTAGCCGCCGGGACATGCTAGGCACCCTCTTCGACAAGGTCACCGGCCTGTTCGACAGCCGGTTCGTCCTCGCGCTGCTGCTTCCGGTGTTCGCGTTCGCCGCGGGCACCGCCGCGCTCGCCGCGACGATGACCGGCTGGCACCAGGCGGACACCTGGTGGGCGGGCCTTGACGCCGCGCGTCAGGTGGCGCTCGGCGTTGCCGCCGCCGCGGCGGTCGTCGTGCTCGCCATCATCATCGGCACGCAGGTCGTGGCGATGACCCGGGTGCTCGAGGGTTACTGGCCCTCGAGATGGGTCAACGCGACCTTGGGCAGGCTGGGCCGCTGGCGCGAGAGGAAGCGCAGGGCCAGCCTTGCGGCAGCGGCAGACACGTCCGACCTTGCGGCCCTGCGCAGCTACCTGGCTTTCCCGCCGGACGGCGAGCCGCTGCCCACCCGGCTCGGCAACGCGCTGCTGGCCGCCGAGTCTTATCCGGGAGACGAGCAGCGCTGGGGAATCGACGCCGTGTTCTGGTGGCCGCGGCTGTACCTGATCTTGCCGGACAGCGCGCGCGATCAGGTGGACAACGCGCGCGCCTCACTCGACCAGCTCGTGGTGCTGACCATGCTGTCGGCCGCGTTCGGGGTGGTCTCCCTCGCGCTGAGCTGCGCCGGGCTGAACCTGGCGGTCGGCCTCGGCTGCGCGGCCGGCGCGCTGCTGTTGTCGCGGTCCAGCTACCTGGCCGCGGTGACCGCCGCCGCGGTGTTCGGCGACCTGGTCAGGTCAAGCTACGACCTGTTCCGGGGTGACCTGCTCGGCAAGCTCGGCTGGCCGATGCCGCCGACCCTTGCCGCTGAGCGCCAGCTGTGGACCGCCCTCGGCGAGCAACTCTACGCCCGCGGGACGACACGGCAGGGCCGGGCCTGGCTGGACGCCCCGCGTAAGCCCCCCGCCGCTCCCTGACCGCACCCCGGCTGGCCAGCCAGCCGGCTGCCGACTGCCGCTCAGGCCGACACGCCGCGTAAGAGTTCTCAAGGATGGCGCGGACCGCGCTCATGCGCAGCTGGCGGTGGCGGCGGTGGAGGTACGTTGGTTGGCGCTTCTCCTGGCCAAACCAACAGGACTTGACAGGGGGCGTGGTCGACGACGAACCGGGTTTCCTTACCTAGGCTTCTCGGACCTAGGTGGGATTGATCCCCGTCTCTTGCCACGACGAGTAGATCCGCGTCCACTGCGGCGGTTGCCACCTCGTGTCCGGGTCGCCCATGGGTTCTGATTCTGCCGCATGGACGGCTGAGGCGCTGAGCGGCATCGGCAAGCAGTTCATCAGCTGAGGTGTCCAGTATTTCGTCGACTCGCGAATCGATTCCTCGATTCCCGCGGCCAAGCAGGCCGCGATGAGCGCCATGGGTCGCTTGGAGCAAGTCGGCCGGGACGACGTACATCAGTGTGATCTGCGCGCTGGCGGGCGCGAACAGGCGCGCCGCATCTACACAAGACGCCCATGTTCCTTCGGTCACCCAGATGAGGACCGAGTAGCTGGACGATTCTGATTCGCTCACGGCTAGCCTCCCAGTGCCTGCATTGACGCCCATAGCGCGGGCACCGCGCGGGCTAGAACTCGACTGCAAGTCTTTCGCTGCCCTGGTTTCTTGTCCTAGAGATCCGCAAGGTCGTCGATCAGCGCGGAATACCTGGGGACGACGGAGCATCGGTGACCGTCTCCTACCCCGTGGCTTCCTCGCGCGGCCGTGCGCGCACGGCCGCGCGAGCCGTTCTCTACTTATGCAGACAATGTCTTCTCTACCTATGTAGAGTTCAGCC
>CAZORE010000157.1:8366-16706 GCA_964581815.1 uncultured Streptosporangiaceae bacterium
GAGCCGTTCTCTACTTATGCAGACAATGTCTTCTCTACCTATGTAGAGTTCAGCCCATGACATCACGTCGCCGGCTCTCGCCGCAGGCGCTGCTCGTCCTGGCGGCGCTGCGGAAACAGCCATCCGAATGGCAGCACGGGTACGCGCTGGCCAGCGAGACGGGGCTGAAGTCGGGGACGCTGTACCCGATCTTGATCCGGCTGGCCGACCAGGGCCTGGTGGAGGCGCGCTGGCAGGAGGAGCCCACGCCGGGCCGGCCGCGCCGGCACCTGTACCGGCTCACCGCCGACGGGGCGGCCACCGCGGCGCAGGCGCTGGCCGCCGTCCCCGCGCGGTGGCGGCCGGCCAGGCGGCCGGCGGCGGCCCTGGACGCCAGCCAGCCGGCCAGGCGGGGCGCCGCGGCGCCCGCGGTGTCATGAGCTGGCTAGACCGCGCCCGGGCGCGGCTGTTGCCGGCCGCGCGGCGGGACTGGGCGGAGGCGCTCTGGGCCGAGGCGGACGAGGTGCCCGCGGGCTGGGAGCGGCTGGCCTGGCGGGCGGGCGGGGTGCGGCTGATCGCGCGGGAGGCACGGCTAGGGCACAGGACTGGCGTGCTGCTGCTTGTCGCGGCGGCCGCCTGGGCGGCCTGGCCGCCGCCCGCCGCATCGCTCAGCCACGGCGCCGTGAACCAGGGCGACGTCATCATCACGATTGCGCTGCTGGCCGGCCTGCCCCTGCTGATCCGCCGGCTTCTCGGCCCGCCGACCAGCCGGGCGGCCCGGTGGGTCCGTGCGGGATTTTGCGCGGCGGTCGTGGTCATCATGCCGGCCAAGGCCGTCGCCGAGCAGCTCATCGGCGCGACCCCGCGCGGTGGCGTCGACCTGCGTACCTTTGACCTCATCACGCAGGGCTCACCGGCGCCGGGCAGCGCGTCAGGCGGCCCGGACTGGGGCGGCGAGGTCATCGTCCTGCTGATCACGGCCTGCTACCTGGCTGTCGTCCTCGCGCTGACTTCGCGGCGAGCCAACGTGGCGCCGGCCTCGGTAGCCGCCGGCGCCGGCGCGGGCCTGGTGCTCGGCGTGGTGATGTACGCAGTGGACCCGCTGGGCGGAAACAAGTACGCGACCAATCCGTGGCTGCACGGGTCGGCGACCGACCCGCTGGTGATCCTGGCCTGGGCGGTGCTGCTCACCGCGCCGGCCGTCGCGGCCGCGCTCGCCGCCAAGCGCTGCCCGGTGCCTGACGACCCTGGCCCGGCGGCCACGGCCCGGGCCTGGCAGGGCGTTGCCGCCGGGCTGGTGTGCACCGGCACCGGGGCGCTGACCGCCGCCGTGCTTGGCACCGGCACGACCGCGCTGATGATCAAGTCGGCCCTGGTGCGCGGCTGGCTCTTCCACGGGGCGCACCTGACCGCCTCCGCGGTCTACGGGCGTGAGCTCTACGCGGGCATGGACGTGCAGTTCTACGGCGCGATCTGCGTTGTCTTCCCGCTCATCGGGGTCGCCACGAGCATGATCGGTGCGGCAACCGCCATGCCCCGCTCGCTCGCCGACGGCGGTCCCTCGGGCCCGGGTTAAAGCCAGGCGGGGAGGCCGGGAGCCGCGGGCAGGCCAGGGGCGGGTCGGCCGGTCAGGTACGCGGCCAGGTCGGCCAGCGGGGCACTGACCGGCACCGGGGCGCCCGTGCCGGCCACCTCCCAGGCGTCCCCGGTGTCGGTGGCGGCCACCGCGAGGGCAGGGCCGCCGCCGTTCGCCGACCGGCGGGCGGTCACGTCATCGAGCAGGGCGGTCAGGAACCCGTCGGGCAGGTCGGCGAACGTGATGCCGGCCCCCAGGTCGACCGCGTGGATGTAGACCTCGCGGTCGCGCATCCAGGGGATCTCGCTCGCGGACCGGGTCAGCCCCTGAGCGGTGATCACCTTCGCGTCCCACGCGTCATCGGTCAGCGCGTCAAGGTCGGCGGCCAGCGCCCGCGCGGAGGAAGAGACCCATGCCCGCAGTTCGTCGGCCGGCAGCGCGGCGCCCGCGGCGATGTCGGCGTCGCGCTGCGCGGCCGAGGCATACATCCGTCGCTCCTCGCCGGTCCGCGCCCAGTGGACCAGGTTACGCAGCGCGTCCGCGTTGGCGGCGACATGCGACAGGAGGTAACGGCGGGACCAGCCCGGCAGCGCCGTCGGCGCTTCCAGGGCCTCATCGGGCAGTCCGGCCACGTCGGCGAGCAGCCGCCGGGTGCCGTCGTGCATCCAGGCCAGGGTCTGCTCCGGCTTCACGGTCGTCGCCGCCTTCCCGTCAGGTCGTCCCGCTCAGGCGATGATAGAAGACCGAGGCGCCGGGCGGGTCAGCCGCCGACGGCGGGCAGGATGGTGCCGGTGACCTCGCCGAAGCCGATGCGGGCGCCGCCGGCTCCCGGGGCCGTGGCGGTGATGGTGACGGTGTCGCCGTCTTCGAGGAAGGCGCGCGGTTCGCCGTTGACCGTGACCGGTTCCGCGCCGCCCCAGGTGAGCTCGATGAACGCGCCGCGCTGCGCGCGCTCCGGGCCAGAGATAGTCCCGGACGCGAACAGGTCGCCGGTCCGCGTGGACGCGCCGTTCACCGTCATGTGCGCGAGCATCTGGGCGGGTGACCAGTACATGGCCGCGTACGGCGGCCGGGAGACGACCTCGCCGTTCCACTCCACGGCCAGGTCGATGTCCAGGCCCCAGTGCTCGGTCTCGCGCAGGTACGGCAACGGTCGCGGGTCCTGCCCGGGCAGCGGGACGCGGGCCGCCTGCAGGGCGGCGAGCGGGACGACCCAGGGCGATACCGAGGTGGCGAACGACTTGCCCAGGTGCGGCCCGAGCGGCACGTACTCCCAGGCCTGCAGGTCGCGGGCGGACCAGTCGTTGACGAGGACGGCGCCGAACACGTGGTCGGCGAACGCCCCGGCCGGGACCGGCGTGCCAAGCGGCGAGCCGGCGCCGATCACGAAGCCGAGCTCCGCCTCGATGTCCAGCCTGGCCGACGGTCCGAACACGGGGGCGGGGTCACCGGGTCCCTTGCGCTGCCCGGACGGGCGGACGATGCCCGTGCCGGAGACGACGACCGTGCCCGCCCGGCCGTGGTAGCCGACGGGCAGGTGCTTCCAGTTGGGCAGCAGCGGCTCGGCATCGGGCCGGAACAGCCGGCCGAGGTTGGACGCATGGTGCTCAGACGCGTAGAAGTCCACGTAGTCCGCTACCTCGAACGGCAGCCGCAGCTCCACGTCCCGCACCGGGTGGACGGCGCCGGCCGGCACGTCCGCGCCGGCGATCAGCTCGGTGACCCGCTGCCTGACGGCCGCCCACCGGGCCGGGCCCTGCGCCATGAAGGGGTTGAGCGCCGGCGCGGCGAACACCTCGTCGCGCAGCGCGAGCGCCAGGTCGATGACGCTGTCGCCAGCGCGCACCCCGACGCGCGGTGCGTGACCGCGAGCCGCGAACACCCCGTAGGGCAGGTTGGCCGCACCGAACAGCGACCCCGGCACGATCTCGACCGCGCTCACCAGGCCCAGGTTACTCTGTGGCCTCCTCCGCGGCCTTGATCGTCTCGAGCTGGACCACCTCGGCGCGGGTGCGGCTGCCCAGCACCCAGAACAGCACGCCGATCACGACGAAAACCAGCACCGGGACCGCCTCGGTCAGCAGGTACTTGTACCGGTCGCCGTACGACCAGCCGGACGGCGCGAAGTCGCTGCTGAACCAGTGGTAGCCGGCCCCCGGCGCGATGAGCTGCACGGCCGCGACGGCCACCAGGACCATCAGCAGCACGGTGAGCGGCTTCATCCACGGCATGCGGAACGGGCGCGCGACGTCCGGGTAGGACGAGCGCAGCTTCCACACGGCGGGGTAGATCAGCAGGTAGCTGATCAGCGTGGTGGAGATCGTGATGCCGAGGATCGCGTCGAAGTACTTCACCGCGTTGCCGCTGGTGATGATCTCGCCGAGGACCACGACGATCGACGAGACCACGCCGCTGAAGATGTTCACCCGGACCGGGGTGCCGAACCTGGCGCTGATCACGCCGAGGGAGCGCGGCCCCGCGCCGTCGTAGCAGGACACGGCGAGCGCGCGGTCCGAGCCCATGATCCAGGTGGCGCCCGAGGTGACCAGGCACAGGATGAACAGGATGCCGCACGCGTCGCCGAGCACCAGGCCGGCCCCGGTCAGCGACGCGGTGCCGTCCTTGGCGATCGAGCCGCCGTAGACGGTGAACACGTCCTGGATGGCGGAGACGAAGCCGCTGAAGTTGGAGATCGCCGACGGCGGCAGCGCGATGAGGATCCCGATGACCGGCAGGGTGTAGAGGATGACCGAGCCGATCGCGGACCGGAAGATCGCGAACGGCACGTCCCGCTGCGGGTTGATCATCTCCTCGCCCGCGCTGTTCGGCAGCTCGAAGCCGACGTAGTTGAACAGCAGCAGGCCGACCAGCAGGACGAACCCGCTGGCCGTGGGCCGGTAGTCGCTAAAGTGCGACAGTCCCTGGGCACCGTGCTTGAAGCCGTAGATGATCACCGAGACGCTGAACAGGCCGAGCAGCGCGAAGCGGGCGAACGCCCCGGCGGTCGGCACCCACTTGCCGACCCGGAACGAGGCGATCGCGGTGACGATGGTGACCCAGACGAAGACCAGCGAGACGACGTAGGTCGCCGGCGTGCTCAGGCTGCCGTTCGTGAAGAAGACGGTGACCGCGCCCACGCAGGAGACGGCGAGCGAGCCGCCGATCCACACCGGGTTGGTCACCCAGTACAGGAAGTTGTTCACCGCGCCCGCGAGGCGGCCGAACGCGAGCCTGGTCCACAGGTACGGCCCGCCCTCCCCCGGGAACGCGGTCCCAAGCTCGGCGAACAGCAGCGCCTGCGGCACGAAGAAGATCACCGCGTAGATCAGCGTCCAGGTGAACGCCTCGCCGCCGGCCCCGGCGATCGCGGCGATCGTGTCCACGCCGACGATCGTGCAGACCAGGAAGAACAGGATGTCGAAGCGGCCGAAGTGACGTTGCAGCTTGGCGCTTTCCGTCGCGGCGGCGGCGGTGGTCTCCATGAGGGCCATAAATGAGACTCCAGGCAACTAAATTGACAGTTGCCACAGTCTCCCCCTTAAACGTTTCTTAGGGGTTAATTAACATTCCAGGTCGATAACACTCTCGCGGTCCGAGTCCGCAGGTGCGGCCGGGGATCCTCGGCGGCGTCCGCGCGCTGCTCCGGCACCGCTCCGTTGGCGAGCCGCGCCTCCGCTTCGCCGATGACCCGCTCCGCCTCGGCGCGGTCCATCCAGCCGCGCACGTCGGTGGACTTGCCCGGCTCAAGCTCCTTGTAGATGTCGAAGAAGTGGCCGATCTCGTTGAGCAGGTGCCGCGGCACGTCGGGCAGGTCCGTGATCCCGGACTTGCGGACGTCGTGCGAGGCGACCGCGAGGACCTTGGCGTCCGGCCCGCGCTCGTCGCTCATCCAGAAGACGGCCACCGGGCGCACGGTGAGCAGGCACCCGGGAAAGGTGGGCTCGTCCAGCCAGACAAGCACGTCGAGCGGGTCGCCGTCCTCGGCGCGGGTGCCCTCGATGCTGCCGTAGTCCATGGGGTAGACGGTCGAGGTGAACAGCATCCGGTCCAGCCTGATGCGCCCGCTCTTCGGGTCGAGCTTGTACTTGTTGCGCGACCCCTGCGGGGTTTCGACAGTGACCTCAACGTCCATGGCGTGCTCCTCAGGCAGCGGCCGCCCGCCCCTCCGCGCTCGGGCACGGGCTTGGCTATCAGCGCTCAGCTTTCAGGCATCAGGCTTACCCCGCAACATGCCGCTCACACAAGAGACACCTGGCGTTAAGAAAAGAAACCCCTCGTTCAGATAGCTAAAAAAGGGGCTGCTGTGACTGATGATGTCTGTGCGTGACAGGAACTTAGCCGCGGAAGATGGCGCGGCTGACCGCGATCCGCCGCCGCGCCATCTGCTGGGCCGGGCTCAGCCCGAGCGCGCCGCCCGCCGGGAGGGTGGCCGGGTCCACGCCGACCCCGAGCAGCGTGCGGGTCACCCCCTGCGCGGAGTCGAGCAGGTCGTCGAGCGCGCGGGCCAGGTGCGCGCCGGTGACCAGGGGCGGCTCGCCGGCACCGCCGGTACCGTCACGGCCGGACGCGTCGTGCAGCGCCTCGAGGACGCTGCGCCTGATGAGCTCCTTGAGGAAGGAGGCGGTGGTTTCCTCGGTGCGCTCGACCGCCGTCGCGATGTCCGCCGCGGTCAGGTCAAGCGGCACGCCCCGGCCGTAGAGGGCGAGCAGGCGCTCGCGGGCGGCGGCGTCGGGCAGTTCGATCTCCACCGCGACGTCGACCCGGCCCGGTCGCGCGGCCAGGGCGGGCTCGAGCAGGTCGGCGCGGTTGGTGGTGAGCAGGAACAGCAGGTCCGCGTCGGGCGCCGCGCCGTCCATCGCGTCGAGCAGGTCGAACAGCACCGGGCTTGACGCCGGGCCGTGCGAGCGGTCCTCCGCGACCAGGTCCACGTCTTCAAGCACCACGACGGCGGGCTGCAGGTCGCGGGCCAGCTCGCTCACCGCGCCGACGCCGATCAGGGCCCGGCCGGTGAGGATCAGCCGGGTGTAGCCGGTCATCTGGCCGAGCAGGTAGCGGGTGGTGTGCGTCTTGCCGGTGCCAGGCGGGCCGTAGAGCAGCAGGCCGCGCTTGAGGTGCTGGCCGGCGGCGAGCAACGCGTCGCGGTGCGCGGCCACGCCGAGGGCGTGGCGTTCCACCCGGGTCAGCACGACGTCCGGCAGCACCACGTCGTCGCGGCGCAGTCCTGGGGGGACGGCGAAGGTGAGGATGACGCCGCCCATCGGGGCGAGCGTCACGTCGAGCTGGTGGCCGCGGTAGACGTTGAGTTCCAGGCGGAGCTTGTCCAGCTCGCCGAGAACCGCCTGCGCGTCGGCGACCGGCAGGCCGGCGATCTCCACCTCGAGGCTTGGATGGTGCTCGGCGGGGCCCTGCACCATGATCACGTAGCGGCCCCGGGCGTCTTCCACGAGGAGCAGGGCGAGCTTCAGGCAGCCGAGCGTGGAGCTTGGACCGTTCGGCAGGTCGACGAGCGCCGGCGCGGTCAGCCGCAGCCTGCCCGCCCACTCGGCGCCGATGAGCTGCTGCAGCTGCACGCTGTGGTGCGGCGGCAGCAGGAAGCCGCGGACCTCGACGGCGCGCCCTGGCCGCGCCGACCACGCGTCGATCGCGGCCTGCAGGTTGACGTGCTCGAATACCGGCAGGTCGCGGCTCACCACGGAGTGGTCCTCACCGCCAGTACCGAGGAAGCCCTCGATAAGAGCGGCTACCTCGTTGCGCCGGCCATCATCGGCCGCTTGCTGCACCCACTCGATGAACCCGCGGAAGGCCGCCGCGAACTCGCGTGCCTCCGCCTCTGGCGCATGGTCTGGCATCGGGCCAGGCTCCCTGTTCTCCGCTGACGGGACGACTCTGCTAACGGCGGCGGGACGTTTCTTGCTGTTATCTCGAGCGGAAATCCGGCGCGCTGATCGGCCGGCGGATCCGTCCCGGGCGCGGCGCGCCGTGCACGGCGTCGGCGACTGCGCCGCGGCCCGGGGTGGTCCCGCACCACTCGCCCGTCCGGCGCGCCTCATCGGCCAGCCGGAACCAGTCTTCGTCCCCGTCGAGCAGGCCGAGGAGCCGGCTCCCGTCACCGTCTCCGTCGAAGAGCAGCTTCGCGATGCCTCGCATCGGACACCTCCTTGGCTCCTATTCACGATATAACGCATTTGCCGGGCCCGCCAGTAATTAACCGCGGCCGGCGGCCCGGTCGACCGGGCCGCTAAAATCGGGAAGTGCCAGATACAGCGTCACGGATCGCCGAGGGCCCGGCGGTACCGCGTGCCCGCGGGTCCAGGCCCGTGCTGCCGCGCCCGGACGGCCAGACGGTCGCGGCGATCTTCGCGGGCGGCGCGCTCGGCACGCTGGCCCGCGCCGCGCTCGCGCAGGCGTTCCCGCACGCGGCCACGGCGTGGCCGTGGCCCACGTTCGGCGTGAACATCGTGGCGGCGCTGCTGCTCGGCTACTTCATGACGCGCCTGCAGGAGCGGCTGCCGCTGTCCAGCTACCGCAGGCCGCTGCTCGGCACCGGGATATGCGGCGGGCTGTCCACGTTCTCCACGATGCAGGTGGAGATACTGAGGATGCTCAGCGCCCACGCGTACGGCCTGGCCGCCGGGTACGCCGCGGCGAGCATCGTGGCGGGGTACGCCGCGATCCACCTGTCCACCGCGCTGGTGCGCAGGGTGCCCGTGGTCAGAGGATCAGTGAGGCGATGAGCGAGCTTGCGAGCGAATCAGTAAGTACAGTGCGTCCGCGAATGCGGACTC
>CAZORE010000158.1:0-16656 GCA_964581815.1 uncultured Streptosporangiaceae bacterium
GCCGGCCGTCGGGGATGACGGCCACGCCGAGGATCTCGATCATCGCCTCCGGCTGCCAGAGCGCGGTGCAGCCGATCCCGGCCATCGCCGGGTACACCGGGCCGGCCAGCTGTCGCCAGACCCGGCCGATCTCCTTGCCGTGCGCCTGGTAGTCCGGGATGTCGGTGAGGTAGATCGTGATGCTCACCAGGTCCTCCGGCGTGCCGCCCGCTTCCCGCAGCGTGGTCAGCACGTTGCCGAATGCCTGCCGGAACTGCTCGACGATGCCACCGGGAACGATCTTCATGTCCGCGTCGAGCGCGGTCTGCCCGCCCAGGTACAGCGTGTTCCCGGCGAGGGTGCCGTGCGAGTAGCCGCTCGGCGCGGGCAGGGCGGCGGGGTTGACGGGGACGGGCGCCATCGAGGCCTCCTCCAGGCGGGGCGGGTCGGGCGGGGTCGGGCGAGCCGGGCATGCCGTGCGGGTCGGACGGGTAGGGCGATCCAGGTCCGATATTGACAGTACATGACGGTCGTGCAAAATTCGATATAGCGCTTCTATGGCGAGCGTCTCACATATGCCTACATACATGGGCGAACCGGGAGGAGCCGGAACCGTGACGCCCGACTTCAGCAAGCCTGCCGCCGCCCCCCTGTCACCGTCGGCGCACGTCGACACCTTCACCCGCGACCACCTGCCCCCGGCGGAACTGTGGCCGGTGATCGAGCTCACCACCCCCGAGCTCGACTACCCGGCCCGGCTCAACGCCGCCGCCGAGCTTGTCGACGTGCCCGCCGAGAAGCTCGGCGCGGGCCGTCCCGCCCTGCGAATCCCCCACGGCGAGACCTGGACCTACGGCGAGCTGCGGACCAGGGCCAACCAGGTGGCGCAGGTGCTCACGGAGGACCTCGGCCTGGTCCCCGGGCAGCGGGTGCTGCTCCGCTCGCCGAA
This sequence comes from uncultured Streptosporangiaceae bacterium, assembly GCA_964581815.1. GTDB lineage: Bacteria > Actinomycetota > Actinomycetes > Streptosporangiales > Streptosporangiaceae > Trebonia. The sequence goes on from CAZORE010000158.1 coordinate 929, forward strand.
CAACCCGTGGACGGTCGCCGCCTGGCTCGGCGTGCTCAAGGCCGGCGGCGTCGTGGTGACTACCATGGCCGCGCTGCGCGCCCGTGAGCTCGGCCCGATCGCCGAGCGCACCCAGCCCAGCGTTGCCCTCGTCGACCACCGGTTCACCGCGGACGTGCACGCCGTCAGGGACTCCGTGCTGTCGTCCATGACGGTGGTCGCCTACGGCGGCGACACCCCGGACGACCTGACCGCCCGGGCGGCCGCCAAGTCGGGTGAGTTCACCGACGTGGACACCGCGGCGGACGACGTGGCCCTGCTCGCCCCGACGTCAGGCAGCACCGGGGTCCCGAAGATCACCATGCACTTCCACCGGGACATCCTGGCGATCTGCGACACGTTCGACCGGCACGCCCTCCAGCTGGCGGCGGACGACGTGGTGGCCTGCAGCGCGCCGCTCGCCTTCACCTTCGGCCTCGGGATGCTTATCTTCCCGCTGCGGGCCGGCGCGTGCGCGCTGCTGATCGAGCAGGCCACTCCAGCGCAGCTCGCTGACATCGTGGCCGCCGAGCACGTCACCGTGCTCGCCACCGCGCCGACCGCGTACAAGGCGATCCTGCGGGAGGGCCTTGAGTACAAGCTCGCCGGGCTGCGCAAGGCGGTGTCGGCGGGTGAGCACATCCCGCAGGGCACCTGGGAACGGCTGCGCGACAGCATCGGCCTGAAGGTCATCGACGGCATCGGCGCGACCGAGCTGCTGCACATCTTCATCACCGCGGCCGGCGACGACATCCGGCCCGGTGCGACCGGTAAGCCGCTGCCCGGCTTCCGCGCCGCCATCCTCGGCCCGGACGGCGCCGAGCTCGGCCCGCTCCAGCCGGGGCGGCTCGGCGTGATCGGGCCGATCGGCTGCCGCTACCTGGACGACGACCGGCAGCGGAACTACGTGAGCTGCGGCTGGAACATCACCGGCGACGTGTTCTACAGGGACGCGGACGGCTACTTCTACTACCAGGCCCGCAGCGACAACATGATCGTGTCCTCGGGCTACAACATCGGCGGACCCGAGGTGGAGTCCGCCATCGACACGCACCCTGACGTCCTTGAGTCCGCGGTGGTGGCCCGCCCGGACGCCGAGCGCGGCTCGGTCGTCTGCGCCTTCGTCGTGCTGCGGGACGGCCTGCCGTCCGACGCGACGGCCGCCGCCGTCAAGGCGAAGGAGATCCAGGACTACGTCAAGAACGTGCTCGCCCCGTACAAGTACCCGCGCGACGTCCGGTTCACCACCGCGCTGCCGCGCAACGCGAGCGGCAAGCTGCAGCACTTCGCCCTGCGGGCAATCCTCGAGCGCGACGGCGCCGAGCAGGAAGGCGTCGGCCGAAAGGAGACTCGTCCATGAAGATCGCCGTAGTCGGCGGCGGCCCTGGCGGGCTCTACTTCGCCGCCCTGGCCAAGCAGCTCAACCCGGCTCACGACATCACCGTCTGGGAGCGCAACGCCCCCGACGACACCTTCGGCTTCGGCGTCGTGTTCTCCGATGAGACCCTTGGCGGCATCGATAACGCCGACACCGAGTTCGCTGCGGCCATGGCGCAGCGGTTCGCCCGGTGGACCGACATCGACATCCACTACCGGGGCAAGAGCTTCACCGTCGGCGGCCAGGGCTTCGCGGCGATGAGCCGCAAGGAGCTGCTCGCCCTGCTGCAGGCCCGGGTGCGCTCCCTCGGCATCACCGTCCGCTACACCACCCAGGCGCCGGACGCCGACAAGCTCCGCGGCCGCTACGACCTGGTGGTTGCCGCCGACGGGCTCAACTCCAGGGTCCGCGCGCAGTACGCCTACGTTTTTCATCCTGATCTGGACCAGCGGCACAGCAAGTACATGTGGCTTGGCACGGACCGCGTGTTCGAGGCGTTCCAGTTCTTCGTCAAGCAGACCGAGTGGGGCACCATGCAGGTGCACGGTTACCCCTACTCCGACGCCGGGTCCACGTTCATCGTGGAGATGCACGAGGACGTGTGGCGCCGGGCTGGCTTCGACGCGACCGAGGGCACCGAGTTCCCGCCCGGTACCAGCGACGAGTACGCTCTTCGCCGGCTGCGCGAGCTGTTCGCCGGTGAGCTCGCCCGGCACCAGCTGTTCGCCAACAACTCGAAGTGGCTGAACTTCACCACCGTCCGCAACGAGCGCTGGCATCACGGCAACCTGGTGCTCGTCGGGGACGCCGCGCACACCGCGCACTTCTCGATCGGGTCAGGCACCAAGCTGGCGATGGAAGACTCCCTCGCGCTCGCGGCCTGCTTGCACGAGCACCCGGACGTCGAGACGGCGCTCGCCGCCTACGAGGCCGAGCGGCGCCCGGTGGTCGAGTCGACGCAGCGCGCGGCTCAGGCGTCACTCGAGTGGTTCGAGAACATCGGCATGTACACGCGCAACGAGCCGGAGCAGTTCTGCTTCAACCTGCTGACCCGGTCCCGGCGGATCACCTACGACAACCTCCGCGAACGGGACCCGGAGTTCGCCGCGCACGTCAATGCCGCCTTCGGCGCTCAGGTCAATGCCGCCTTCGGCGGGGGGGCCGGCGCCGGGGGAGACCCCGCGGCCCCCGCGATGTTCCAGCCGTTCCGGCTCGGCGGCCTCGAGCTGAAGAACCGGGTCATCGTCTCGCCCATGGACATGTACTCCGCCGTCGACGGGGTGGCTGGCGAGTTCCACCTGGTCCACCTCGGCTCGAAGGCCATGGGGGGCGCCGGCCTGGTGATGACCGAGATGGTGTGCGTGTCACCCGAGGGCCGCATCACCCCGGGCTGCACCGGCCTGTGGACCGACGAGCAGCGCGACTCCTGGGCGCGGATCGCGTCATTCGTTCATGAGCGGTCCACCGCCAAGATCGGCCTCCAGCTCGGCCACTCTGGCCGCAAGGGCTCCACTCGCCTCATGTGGGAAGGCATGGACGAGCCGCTGCCGGAAGGCGGCTGGGAGGTCTGCGGCCCGTCGCCGGTCCCCTACGGCCCCGGCTCGCCGGTGCCGCGGGAGCTCACCCGGGCCGACATGGACCGACGCGTCGCCGAGTTCACCGCGGCGGCGCGGCGCGGCGCGGACGCCGGCTTCGACCTGCTCGAGCTGCACTGCGCGCACGGGTACCTGCTGTCGTCGTTCCTCTCCCCGGTCGCCAACAAGCGCGCCGACTCCTATGGCGGCTCGCTTGAGAACCGGCTGCGGTTCCCGCTCGAGGTGTTCGACGCGGTGCGCGCCGCCTGGCCCGCGGGCAAGCCGGTGACCGTGCGGATCTCCGCCTCCGACTGGGTGCCCGACGGCAACGACGAGCACGACGCGGTGGAGATCGCCCGCGCGTTCATCGCCCATGGCGCGGACGGCATCGACGTGTCGTCCGGACAGGTCACCAAGGAGGAGCGGCCCGCGTTCGGCCGGTCGTACCAGACACCGTTCGCGGACCGGATCCGCTGCGAGGTGGCCGCCGAGGCCGGCGTGGCCGTGATCGCCGTCGGCGCGATCGCCTCCTACGACGACGTCAACTCAATCCTGCTGGCCGGCCGGGCCGACCTGTGCGCCGTCGGCCGCACGCACCTCTACGACCCGCAGTGGACCCTGCACGCCGCCGTTGAGCAGGGCTACCGCGGGCCCGCGGCCGCCTGGCCCGACCAGTTCGCGGCGGGCAGCCGCAAGCCGCCGTCCGCCCGCACCGACGCGGTGCGGCCCAGGCTGTCGCTGCTGCGCGCGGAGGCCAGCGAACCGGTCCACGTCCGGTGGACGCCTTCGCCCACGGCGGCCGCCCTGAGTGCGGCACCCTCGTAAGGTGGCAACCACCGATAACACCACCACCCGGCTCGGGCAGCTCATCCTGACGATCTTCGCCCTCTACGGGCGAACCGAGGGCAACTGGCTGTCGGTGGCGTCGATCGTGGCGCTGATGGCCGACCTCAGCGCGGACGGGCAGGCCGTGCGGTCCTCGGTGTCCAGGCTGAAGCGCCGCGGCGTGCTCGACGGTGAGCGGCGCGGCGCCATGGCCGGCTACTGCCTCACCGCGCCCACCCTGCAGGTTCTCGCCGAGGGCGACGTGCGGATCTTCGGCCGCCCCCGGGCGACCGAGGCGGACGGCTGGCTGGTGGTGGTGTTCTCGGTCCCGGAGTCCGAGCGCGACAAGCGGCACGCGCTGCGCGCCAGCCTGACCCGCCTGGGCTTCGGCACGGCGGCGCCTGGCGTGTGGGTGGCGCCGGGCGGCATCGCCGCGGAGACCACGCACACCCTGGAACGCCGCGGCCTCGGTGAGTACGTGGACCTGTTCGCCGGGGAGCATCTCGGATTCGGCGACATGCGGTCGAAGGTGCGCGAATGGTGGGACCTGAGCGAGCTCACCGCGCTTTACGCGCACTTTCTTGGCCGTTACCGCCCCGTCCGCGACCGCGTGGCGGCGGGCGCGCTCACGCCGGCCCAGGCCTTCGGCCTCTACCTGCCGATGCTCACGGAATGGCGGCGGCTGCCGTACCGCGACCCGGGGATCCCGCTGTCGCTGCTACCGCCGGGCTGGAACGGCGTGGACGCGGGCGAGCTGTTCGGCGCGCTCGACGCCGCCCTCGGTTCACCCGCCCGCGACCACGCGGCCGCAGTCATCCGCGCGACCGGCGTTAACCGCTAGCGGCCGGGCGGCGTTCAGGGAGGGGATCCCGGCACCTCACCCCGCCGCGTCCGGGTATGTCACACGGTCACCCGGCCCGCGCCGGTGTCCCGCAGGGCGGCCGCCGCGAGCGGGTCGTCTTCGCCGAGGCCGAACGACGCGCGGGCGAACTCCGCGGCCAGGGCGTGCCACAGGCGCCCGCGGCGCAGCATCGTGTGCTCCCCGGCCCGCACCTCCACCGCGGTCACCGGGGTGACTTCGCGGACCAACTCGGCGAAGGCCCACGTGTTCCGCGGGCTGGTGATCCTGTCGCGGTTGCCGTGCGCGAGCAGCACCCGGCGGCCGGCGAGCTGAGCCACGGGCTCTCCCGGCGGAATCCACGGCGCCAGGGCCGCCACCGCGTGCACCGAAGGATGCCCGGCCGCCCGCAGCACGGCGCGCCCGCCCATGGAGTGCCCGACCAGCGTTACCGGGACGGCGCCGTGCCTGGCCCTGATGCCGTCGAGGAGCGTGAGGAGATCGCCCACCGGCGATGCGGCGGCACCGTTCCAGCCGCGCACGGTGAACTGCGGCTGCAGCACCAGGAACTTGCCGTCGGCGAGTGCGTGCCTGATCGCCCTCGCAAAGGAGACCATGCGCAGCACGGCGATCTGGGTGGCCGTGACCGGCTCGGTGCTCACCTCTTGGCCGCCGTGGGCGACCACGACGACGCCCCGCGGCGGCGGCTCCGGGCCAGGCATGGGAATAGACGCACTGTCGCTCATGGCACCTAAGCATGCCGGTTCGCTATCCCGCTGCTCCAGCGTAAACGACGTGGCGCCCAAAGTGACAAGCTCACTTGACAGTCCATCGAGTGACAAGCTAACTTGTCACTGACAAGGACGCCTTACAGGAAGGGGGCTCGTCATGGGACAGCGGATGCGATGGCTGCCGATGGTCGCAGGACTCGCGCTAGCGTTCATCGCGGTCGGCTCGGTCGTACAGGCAGTCGTGCAGCACAGCTGGGGGCCGATTACCGACGGCATGTTGATCCCGGCCGTCGTCGTCGCGGCCTGCTGGCCGGGTGCCAGCCGCCGCTGCCTGCCGCGCCGCGGCCGGCAGGCGGGGTGAGGCGCGCCTGCCGCCAGCGATGAAGAACAAGGTGCGGGAACTACGGATCGCGTGCGGCATGGCGCAGGGCAAGCTGGCCGAGGCGATGGGGGTGTCGCGGCAGACGATCAACTCGATCGAGAACGACCGCTACACCCCCTCGCTGCCGCTGGCGATCGCGCTCGCCCGGTATTTCGGGGTAACGGTCGAGGAGGTGTTCGATGATGAAGGACGATCGCCAGGCGGTTGCTCGCTCTAGGTGGCTCATGCCGCTGTTCTGCCTTGGCCTCGGCGGCGTGGTGCTGCTTGCGGGCTGGCTGGGCGGCCAGCTGGAGTCGGGGGTCTATGGCCTGGTGGTCATGGCCGTCTTCGGCCTGGTGCTGCTGCTGCTCGGCGGCCGCAGCGAGACCATCCGCGGCCTGACGACCGGCCGCGACGAGCGCTTCGCCCAGATCGACCTGCGGGCGACGGCCGCGACCGGACTGGTCCTGATTACCACGGTGATCGTGGCCTGGCTGGTGGAGATCGCCCGCGGGCACAGCGGCGAACCGTACAGCTGGCTCGGCGCGATCGGCGGCTTCGCCTACATCATCGCCGTCGCGTTCTTCCGCTGGCGCGGCTAGCCGCCGAATACCCGACGCTGGATCTCCCGCTGATAGTCCTCCAGCGTCTTATCCAGGTGCACGGTGGCGAAGTGCGCGGCCTCGGCCGGCTCGCCGTCGCGGATGGCCTGGTAGATCGCCGCGTGCTCCTCGACCGCTTCCGCCGCGTGGCCGCCGAGCGTACCGTGCAGCCCGATGGTGGCGGACTGCATGAGCAGACGCCGGGCCTCGCGCACCGCCGCGACAAGGAACGGGTTGTGCGACGCCGCCGCGATGCTGTGGTGAAAGTCATCGTCGCCTCGGCTGAACAGTTCCGGCTGCCCCGACACATGTCCCTCCCGGCACAGCTGCTCGGCCGCGCCGATGGCGCGCAGCTCCGCCGGCGTCGCCCGGGTGGCGGCGAGCCGGCTCGCCTCGGCTTCCTGGACGCGGCGGAACTCGAAGAGCATGTAGATGTGATCGAGGTCGGTTGGCAGGAAGAAGCCGCCCCAGCGCATGCCGAGCATCCCGTCGTCGTCGGCGACGTAGAGCCCGCGGCCCTTTTGCGCCTTGATCCGGCCGAGCGCTGAAAGGATCTTGATCGCCTCGCGCACGACCGTGCGGCTCGTCCCGAGCTGCGCGGCGATCTCGTTCTCGGTGGGCATCCGGTCTCCCGGGCTCAGGTCAGACCGCGCGATCAGCTCCAGGATCTGCTCGGCGATCAGCTCGTATCCCGGCCGGTAGGCGCTCCGGGTCAGCATAGCGTCACCGATGCCCGTGGACGTTCGGGTCGTGGCGTCAGCGGTCATGCCGGCCGCCTTGTCTCCGCCATGGGCCTGTGTCACACCGAAGAGTATGACTTGTTCTCCGCACGATTGCCTCATCCACCGGCGTCATCCGAATACCCGGCGCTGGATTTCGCGACGGTAGTCCTCAAGGGTGTTGTCCAGGTGCACCGAGGTTGCCTCGGCTGCCGCTTCCGGCTCTCCGTCCCTGATGGCACGGTAGATCGCGGCATGTTCCTCGACCGCGGCCGCCGCGTGGCCGCCAAGTCCGTGCAAGCCGATGACGCTGGCCTGCCGCTGAAGCGAGCGGGCTTCGCGAACGGCGGAGACGAGGAAGACGTTGTGTGAGGCGGCAGCGATACCGAGATGGAACGCCTCGTCGCCGTGGTTGAACTGCGCGTCGTCGCCGTCGGCGTGCCCTTGCCTGCAGGCCTGCACGGCGCTCTCGATGTCGCGCAGCTCGGACGGGCTCGCGCGCCTCGCGGCAAGCCTGCTCGCGTGCATCTCCTGGATGCGCCGGAACTCGAAGAGCATGAAGATGTGGTCCAGGTTGGTTGGCTCGAAGGAGCCGACCCACCGTCCCGCCCCCATCGCGGGCTCGCCGTTGGCGACGTAAAGGCCGCGGCCCTTCTGCGCGCTGACCCGTCCGCTTGCCGAGAGGATCTTGACCGCGTCCCGGACAACGCTGCGGCTGGTACCAAGGCGCAAGGCGAGATCCTTCTCCGTGGGCAGCCGGTCTCCTGGGCGCATGGCGAGCTCGCGGATCAGCTCAAGTATCTGTCCGGCCACCACCTCGTAGCGTGGCCGGTAGGCGTCGGCCGCTTCCCGCTGCGCGGTGCGGCTAGCCGGTGCTCCTGTGTGATCGCTTGCCAGCGGCACGCCGTCCACTTTCCTGCGCATCCTGTTCTTCCCGGTCGCCTGCCGCGGCGTAGGCAACGGTGGCTCTGGTCTGCGGTGATCGTAGCATGGTAGGCCCAGGTCAGCATTATGAGTACTACTTATTTTATTAAGGTTAACCCCTGAAGGTTCAAGTATCCACCCACCTCCACTGGAGTCAGCCAGCGGAAATCAGGTATAGGCGTGCCTATACCTCTTGACTACATCCCATATGTGCGTCTTAATGAGGCAAGCAACGTGGACGTCACCCAGGTAGTCCGCGCCGACTGCTCGCCGTGTACGCGTTAGGCGAGCATCGATAAGTCATACACATGCGAATATCTCGGTTGTCCTCCACCGCACCAGCGGTCCGGGCGACTGCACAACGAAGTGGAGGTATCGATGGCCCTCATCAGGAGCGCGGCCCGCCCGCGCAGCCGTCTGAGAGCGCTGGGCGGACGCGTCGCGTTCGCCGTCGGCGCGGTCGCGCTGGCGGTCGTCCTCGCCGCGTGCTCGAACGGCAGCAGCAGCTCGTCGGCTGTGACAGGAGCTTCAAGCGCCGCGGCGACTGGCAAGGTCGGCGGCTCGCTAACGGTCTGGGTTGACTCGGTCCGGCTGCCGGCGGCGCAGGCTTACGCCAAGGCACATCCGAACGTGAAGGTGCACATCGTCACCTTTGACGGCGACGCCAACGGCGCGACGTCGCTGCAGACCAAGATCCAGCTGTGGAACCGGACCGGCAGCGGCTGGCCGGATGTCATCTTCAGCGAGCAGGTCAATGACCCGGTCTGGATGGCGCAAAAGCCGTTCGACTTCGCCGCGCCAGTTAAGGGCCTCATCGCGGACAGCCTGCTCAGCCAGTGGCCCGCGCCGTCGACCGCCCAGTGCACGGTCAACGGCGTGCAGATCTGCGTCCAGGACAACCTCGCCCAGGTCGCGCTCTGGGTCAACAAGAAGCTGATGGACCAGTTCGGCTACACGGTCCCGACGACGTGGCAGCAGTGGGCGGCGCTCGGCCAGAAGGTCGCGACGGAGCACCCCGGCTACATCGTCGGGAACATCGGCGACTCGTTCAGCCACTGGATTTACCTGTGGGGCAACCAGTGCCCGCTCGAGCAGCTGAAGGGGAGCCAGCTCACCATCAACGCGGCGGACACGCACTGCACCGAGATGGCCAGCCTGCTCGACCCGCTGATCAAGAACGGGGCGCTGCCGCCACTGAGCGTGTTCACCCCGGACTTCGCCAAGAAGTACGGCGGCGCGGACGACAAGGTCCTGATGATGCCGGGGCCGAGCTGGTACGCGACCTCCCTCTTCCGGGACACGCTGCACATCCCGGCCGGGCAGATCACCGCCGCGGCGCCACTGCAGTGGGAGAACGAGGCGGTCACGACCGGCCAGGTCGGCGGCGGCCCGTGGGTCATCTCCAAGCACTCCAAGAACCTCGCGACCGCGGCCGACTTCGTGACCTGGGCCACGACGGTCTACAACCCCGACCCGACGGGCAAGGACGCGAGGCCCGGGTACCCGGCCTACGCGCCCGTGGCGGCCAAGTGGCTGACGGGCATAGCCAGCAACCCCTACTTCGCCGCCGACCCGACGCCGGCGCTCAAGGCAGCGGCGGCGGATATCTGGCAGGGATGGAGCATTGTCACCTACCCGGACCAGCCCGTCTGGTCTAACACCGTCGTCACCGGGCTGGTCGCAGGCAAGTCGCTAACCTCGCTGCTGCCAGCGTTCGGCAGCGCGCTCGCGCAGGCGGCGCAGGCCGCCGGATACCAGGTCACTCAGTGAGCTCGTCCGCTCTGACCTCGGCACGTGCGGAGGCCACGCAGCCGCGTGGCCTCCGCGCCCCGCGGATGCGCGGCCTCCGCGTACCGCGGGGCTTGCCGTTCATCCTGCCGTACCTGCCATTCCTGATCCTGTTCGGCATCGCTCCGATGCTCTACGCGCTCGACCTTGCCTTCACGGGCGCCGACGGCAGCTGGTCCGGCTTCCACAACTTCGCGCGGACGTTCACCGACTACCGCTTCGTTCCCGCGTTCGAGCACATCCTGCAGTACACCGGCATCTGGCTCGGCACGCTCATCGTCTTCGTCGTCGGGCTGGCGCTGCTGCTCCACGGCCGCGCCAACCGGGTCTCGTCAGCCTTCCGCTTTCTCTTCTACATGCCGGGTGCGCTGGCCGGCGCGGCATCAGTCCTCGTCTGGCTCTTCATGCTCGACCCGGCGGTCAGTCCCGGGTCATTCCTGCTGCGCGTATTCGGGGTGGATCTGTTCGTCAAGGCGATCGCGCCAGGGAACCTGCCGTTCGTGTTCGCGATGATCGCGTTCTGGACCGGCGCCGGCGGCTGGATCGTGGTCATGTACGGCGCGCTGAACACGATCCCGAACGAGCTTGAGGAGGCCGCGCGCATCGACGGGGCGGGCCCGTTCACCATCGCCGTCCGGCTGAAGCTGCCGATGATCCGCAAGTGGATCGCCTACATGACGATCCTGTCGTTCGCGACCGGGACGCAGCTGTTCATCGAGCCGCAGCTCGTGAACGAGGCGAGTCTCGGTCTCGTCCCCGACACGTGGTCGTCGAACCAGCTGGCCTACCAGCTCGCCTTCCGGTACGGGGACTTCAACGCCGCCGCCGCCATCGCGGTCGACCTGCTCGTGGTCGGGCTGCTCGCCGCGGTGCTGATCGTCACGCGCACCGGACTTTTCCGGAGGGAGGACTGATGCGGATCACGGCCCGCGGCCTGCGGCTGGTAATCCTCACGGCGTTCGCCGTCTTCTTCGTGGTACCCGTCCTGTGGCTGATTCTCGCCCCCACGAAGGCCGACGGCGCGCTGGTCACGAGCAACCCGCTGTCGTTCGGCAGCTTCCACCAGGTCGCTCTGGCCTGGGACCACCTTGACGCCTACAGCGACCACATCTACCGTGCCTGGATCGGGAACTCGCTGCTGTACGCGTGCAGCGCGACCGCGATCGTGCTGGCGACGGCGATCCCGGCCGGCTACGGCCTCGCACTCGGGAGCTTCCCCGGCCGCAGGCTCGTGCTGACGCTGACGCTCGTCGTGATGATCATGCCGGCGGCGGCGCTGGTGCTCCCGATCTTCCTCGAGCTCAACTCGCTGCACCTGATCGGGAGCGTGTTCTCGGTGATCCTGCCGTTCTCATTCTTTCCGTTCGGGGTGTACATCGCGTACATCTACTACGCGACCGCAATGCCACGCGACCTGCTCGACGCGGCCCGCGTCGACGGTGCCAGCGAGTGGCTGACGTTCCGCCGCATAGCGCTGCCGCTCGCGAAGCCCATCGTCGCGCTCGTCTTCTTCTTCAGCTTCGTGGCCGACTGGAACAATTTCTTCCTCCCGTTCGCCGTCCTCGCGGACTCGTCGCAGTACCCGATCCAGGTCGGTCTCTCTGACCTGCTTTCGTCGACCCCCTCGTTCAACCCGGCCCAGGGTGGCGGCGGCCAGCAGGTGAACATCTTCCGACCGGAACTGGCGCTCGCCACACTGCTCGCAGTCGTCCCCGTTGCGATCGTCTTCCTGCTGTCGCAGCGTGCGCTGGTGCGCGGCATGCTCGGCGGGGCGGTTAAGCAGTGATGCATGGCTGAGGTGCTGTTCGACATCGCGGCCTCGGAGCCGCTACTTGAGCCCCCTGGCTGGGCAGTGGCCGAGCGTGAGCTGTTCGACCTGCTCGACTACGCCTGGCGCCGCTTCGCGCGTGATTTCACCGGCCCGGACGGGCGGCTGACTTACCGGCATGCGCTGACCAGCCGGGACGGCGTTGACGACTTCTACGAGACGTTCTTCAACTGGCCGCAGCTGTACCTGCTCGGCGGGGCCGACGACCTGCTGGCGCAGTCCGAGCGCCACTGGGAGGGAGTCACCGCGCAGCTGACCGAGCTTGGCATGCTGTCGGGCGAGTACGAGCGCGGCTACGACTGGTTCCACCAAGGCGAAAGCCTGCTTCTGCTGTACTTCCTCACCATGGCCGACCCGGCCCGGTGGGCGGAGCGATCGGTGCGGTTCGCGGAGCTGTATGTCGACCCCGCTCACGGCAACTACGATCCCGTCCGCCGCATCATCCGCCGCCCGCACAACGGGTCAGATCCGGGCCGCCGGGGCCTGTTCGACGGGACGCACTACCCGTGGATTGACGGGGAAGAGAAGAGCTACGGCTTTCCTCTCGACTGGCTGGTTGCCCCGGACGCGCCCGTGCCGGAACGGGACCAGGACCCGCGGCTGACCACCGAGATGAACGCCAGGGTGGGCGTGGGCGATACGATCGTGAACCTTGCGGCCGCCGGGCTCGTGCTGAACGCCTGGATCCTCACCGGCGATCAGCGCTACCGTGAGTGGATCGAGCAGTACGTCGGCGCGTGGCGGGAGCGGGCCGCCGCGAACGACGGGGTGGTGCCGGACAACGTCGGCCCTGACGGTGTGGTCGGCAGCATGCTTGACGGGCGCTGGTACGGTGGTCACTACGGCTGGACCTGGCCGCACGGCTGGTACAGTGTCGGCTCCGCCGCCGCCGTGGGCGCTCTCGCCGCCGCCATCGCGACCGGGGACGACAGCTACCTGGACCTGGTTCGCCCGGCCTTGGACGCGGTCATCGCCGCCGGCTCGGTGATGCCCTTCGCCGAGTCAGACTCCTCCATTCCGTCGAAGTGGTACCCGCAGCTGGGCCCGGCGGTGAGCGTGCCGACGCTGCTCGTCCCGTTCCGGCACAGCGACCGGGGCTGGTTCGACTACAACCCGGTACTGGCGTCGGTCCCGACGGCCCTGTGGCACCATGCCGGCGACCCGGCCGACCGACGGCGGCTGGCGGACCTGCGTGACCGGTCAGGATACGACTGGCGGACGGTCCGCTCCTTCCGCAGCAAGGAGGAGGCGGGTCACGAGGAGCCGTGGTTCACGTTCCTGGCTGGCGACAACCCGGACTACCCGGAGAAGATCCTGGCCGCGGCGCAGGCCCAGGCCCGCCACCGGCTCGCCCGCATGCGCGCATACCGCGGCGGCGACGTGGCGGAGGCCGACATCCACCTGTGGCAGCAGTCAAATCCGGTTGTCACCGAGGCCCTGGTCCAGCTCACCTGGGGCGGTCCGCAAGTCATCTACAACGGAGGCCTGCAGCAGGCCAGGGTCCGCTACTACGATGCCATCCGCCGGCGTCCTGGCCTCCCTCCTGGCGTGGCGGCCCTGGTGTCAAGCATCGATCCTGAGGCCACCGTGGTTGAGCTGATCAATCTCGACGCGGGAGGCGAGCGCCAGGTGATCGTCCAGGCCGGGGCGTTCGCCGAGCACGTCATCGAGGACGTGCGCTACACCGCGTGCGAGGACGGTTCCTGGCTCGGCGACATGTACGACTACGGGCACGGCGACCCGGTCGTTACCGAGCGTCAGGCGGATGTTGGCGCCCCGTATCTCACGGTGCGCCTGCCCGCATCCACGCGCATACGGCTGACCCTGCGGCTGGCGATGCGCGCCCGGCGGCCCTCCTACGCGAGCCCCTTCGAGGACCCGGTGCGGTGAGCTACGGGAACTGAATCAGCTGACTTGCCCGAACGGAGTTCCCGTGCCGGTCTCGGCGTAGGCGGCCAGGCTGGCCAGGAATTGCTCCCATCCCTGGGCCACGAGCTGGGCCGGCAGTCCGCTGTGGCGGAACTCCAGTTCTGATTCCGCCGGGCCGCGGGGGGTGAGCCTGAACTCCAGCAGTGTGCCCGCCCACTCGCTGTTCCTCGTGTGTTCGACGCAGGACCATGCGACCGCGGACGGCCGTCGGCGCGTGGTGACGTGCATGATCATTACCTCGTCGAGCCCGGCGAACCCGAAGCGGAGCTGGCCGCCGGCGGCTGCCGATCCGGTTACATTCGTGGTCCACCAGTTACGCGGGCCGTCCACGGTGGCAATAGCGTCGAACACGCGCTCCCGTGGCGCGCCGATGACCAGGCGCCGGGTGTATTCAACTGGGTGGCCGGCCTCGATCGTTCCCTGATCTGAGTTCATCTGCCTGTTTCCTCCGGGCCGTTCACGGTGTGCGCGTCAGCCGACGAAGCCGGCGGCGCGGAGGGCGGCGGTGTCGTGCACCTGCCGGATGCGGGTGATCTTGCCGTTCTCGACGGTGAAATGCTCGGCCACCCGAAGTGGCCCAAGCTCCGCCACGTCCATGTCGTACAACAGCATTCCCTCGCTGCCCGCGCTCATCGCCGCCAGCAGCTCGGTCCTGGTACTCAGCGACCCGAAGCCTTCGAGAGCGGTGGCGAAAGACCTGGCGTCCGGATAGCTGTTGACCGGCACTTCCACTATCAGGCCCGGTGCGAGCAGCGAGGCTGCCTGACCGAATTCGCCGCAAGTCCAGGCGTCGTAATAGCCGCGGATCACGGCTGCGGTGTCTTGCCTGCTCATATGGCCTCTCTTCGTTCCTGGGGGCGGCATCAGCGTGATCGCACAAGCGAATGCTTGTATAAGCTACGTCGAAGAGTTATACAAGTCAAGGCTTGTGAATGGGTATGATGGGCACCGTGAGCGAAGCCGCGTTCCACGCGCTCGCCGAACCGCACCGGCGAGACATCCTGCGGCTGCTGCGGGACCGGCCGCAGTCGGTCAGCGAGATCGCCGGGCAGTTCGACATCACCCAGCAGGCAGTCTCCCTGCACCTGAAGGTGCTCAGGGATGCCGGGCTCGTCGCCGTCCGGCCGCAGGGCAGGCACCGGCTGTATGCCGTGCGCCCGGAAGGACTAGCCGGGCTGCGCGACTTCCTCGCCGAGTTCTGGCCCGACAGCCTGCAGCGACTCAAGCGCGTCGTGGAGGCTGATAATGAACGCTGACCCGGTCACCGCTACCGTGCACATCGACGCGCCGCCAGAACGGGTGTGGGATTACTTCACCAGGCCCGGCCTGCTTGTCCGGTGGATGGGCGAGTACGCGGTGCTCGAACCCGAGCCGGGCGGCCAGTTCACCGTCAACGTCCAGGGAGCGCCAGTGCGCGGCCGGTTCCTGCGCCTCGATCCGCCGCGCCTGCTTCTCATCAGCTGGGGCTACGCCGGCTCGGACCGGCTACCGCCCGGCGCGAGCACGGTGGAGATCCGCCTCACCCCCGAGGGCACGGGCACCCGCGTCGACCTTGAGCACCGTCAACTGCCAGTAGCGGAGAAGCCAGGACACGGCGTCGGCTGGGTCCATTACCTGGCTAGGCTCGCGGCTGCCGCCACCGGAGAGGCTGGTCCTGACCCGGGCATGAGGCGGCTGCCGCCACCGGGGCCGGACGGGCGCCCGGCCGCCACCAGTCAAGGTGACGGCCGGGCCGTTTCCAGGTACCGGAGTCAGGACTGACTACGGGATTGTCCATTTCTGGTTGCTGGCGCCGCTGCAGGACCATATCTGCAGCTGCGTGCCGTTGGTGGTGCTGCCGTTGGGGTCGTCGAGGCACTTACCAGAAGCGGGGTTGACCAGCGCCCCGTTCTGCGCCGTCCACTGCTGGTTGGAGCCTCCGTTGCAGGTCCACAGCTCGACGAGGGTGCCGTTGTTGAAGTTGGCGCCGGTGATGTCCAGGCAGCCGCCGTCGATGGTGATGGTGCCGTTGGTGTTCACGGTCCAGTTCTGCGCGCCGGCGTTGCCGTCGCATGCCCAGATCTGGACCTTGTTGCCGTTGGCGCCGCTGGCGTTGTTGTTGTCCATGCAGGCGGAGCTGCTGACGCCGGACACGATCGTGCCGGTAGCGCCGCCGCCACCGCCGCCGGTGTTGTAGCCGGCCGCGACGATGTTGGCCTGGACCGCCGCCTCGG
>CAZORE010000159.1:0-16608 GCA_964581815.1 uncultured Streptosporangiaceae bacterium
AAGCTGGCGAACGCGGCCTGCTGGTGGCGGATTGCCTGCTGCAGCGGGACGCTGGAGACCTCGCCCAGCCAGCTGAGGTCTGCTTCGGCTTTCATCGCGGTGAGGTAGGCGCTGGCCTGGGCGTAGCTCGTGCCGGCGTGCTCGTCGCGGTAGCGGGCTTGGCGCCAGGCCAGGGTGCGGTTCCAGGCCACGCGGACGCAGCCGAACGTGCGGTTCAGCACGCTCGCTTGTTCGGGGCTGGGGTAGGCCCGGCACTTGTATGCCGTACGCATGTTTGAATGCTACCGGAAGGAACCGACATGGATCAGCCGACGCGCGGAAGGGGGAAGCGGCGTTTCCTCCCCGGCCTGAAGGCCGGGGTCTCCACGCCGCAAATTCGATGACCGAGATCGCGATCATCGGGGGCGGCATCGGCGGGCTGGCCGCGGCCGCCTTCCTGCGCCGGGCCGGGCTGCGCGCCACCGTGTACGAGCAGGCCGGGCGGCTCGGCGAGGTGGGCGCGGGCGTCGTCGTCGCGCCGAACGCGGCCCGGCTGCTGCGCGTCCTCGGCGTCCTGCCCGTGCTGCAGGAGCGGGCGGTGCCGCTGGAGGTCGGCTGGGAGTTCCGCCGCTGGCAGGACGGCCGGGTGCTGTCCGCGGAGGACCTGGCGACCAAGTGCGCGCTGCTTTACGGCGAGCGGACCTACACCGCGCACCGCGCCGACCTGCTCGAGGCGGTCCGCCGGGCGGTGCCGGAGGAGGACGTGCGGCTCGGCAAGCGCTGTGTCGGCCTGGACGGGGCCGCCCTGGGCGGCGACGGCGAGCGCTGCCGGCTACGCTTCGCTGACGGCGAGACCGCCGTGGCCGATGTGGTGATCGGCGCCGACGGCATTCACTCGATGGTCCGCGCCGCGCTCACCGAGCCGGCCCCGGCGACGTACTCGGGGCTGTGCGCCTTCCGCGCGCTCGTTCCCGCCGGGCAGGCGCCCGCGTTCGCCCGCCGTCCCGCGCAGACCCTGTGGCTCGGGCCTGGCCATCACCTCGTGCACTACCCCGTCTCCGCGGGCACGCTGGTCAACCTGGTCGCCTTCGCGCCGGCCGGCGGCTACACCACGGAATCGTGGACCGCGACGGCGACGGTCGAGGAGCTGCTCGCGGAGTTCGACGGCTGGGACCGCCGGCTCACCGACCTGATCCGCGCGGCGGAAACGCCCGGGCGCTGGGCCCTGCTCGACCGCGCGCCGCTCACCGGGTGGAGCCGGGGCACGGTGACGCTGCTCGGCGACGCCGCGCACCCAATGTTCCCGTTCTTCGGCCAGGGCGCCGCCCAGGCCATTGAGGACGCCGCGGTGCTCGCCCGCTGCCTCGCCGCCGGCCCGGCCGACCCGGCCGCCGCCCTGGCCCGCTACCAGGAGCTGCGCATTCCGCGCACCACCCGGCTGCAGGAAGTGAGCCACGCCCGCGCGCACGTTAACCACCTGCCGGACGGGCCGGAGCAGCGAGCCCGTGACGCGTCCTTCACCGACGTCGACCCGCTCGCGGCGAGCGGCTGGATCTACGCCTACGACCCGGAGGCCGAGCCGGCCGTCGGGTGACCCGCTTCGCCGTCGGTCCCGGCCTCCCCGCGGCCGGCGGCGATGACCAACTCGATGCGGCGGTCGGGGATGACCCACATGGCGGCGGCCCCGACGTAGCAGGCCACCGCGACCCACATGCCGGGGCGGCCCGCGCCGCGGCCGCCGTCCCCGGCCAGGGCCGCGACGCAGCCGGCGATGTAGAAGAACGGGGAGAGCTTCCCCTTGAGGTCTCCGCCGATTGCCTTGCGCAGCGGCGAGTCCCCGCCCTGATCGCGGATGATCACGGACTGCAGGATGTAATAGGCGATCGCCGCCGCGAGCAGGTTCACGCCGTAGACCACCACGGGGGTCCGCGCCCAGTGGGTGTCGTCCACCCACTTGGAGGTGAACGGGAACAGCGACAGGCAGAACAGCAGGCCGAGATTGGCCCACAGCACGCCGCCGGTAACGCGGGTGGTGAGCTGGACCATGTGGTGGTGGTTGACCCAGTAGATGCCGACGTAGACGAAGCTGAGCAGGTAGCTCAGCATGCCGGGGACCGATTCGTGCCACAGCGCGGTGAGACTGCCTCCGTCCGGCTCGCGCAGTTCGAGCACCATGATCGTGATGATGATGGCGAGCACGCCGTCGCTGAACGCCTCGAGACGGCTCGTCCGCATCGCGCCAGGCTACCAAGGCGCGGCCCGGGCGCGGCCCCGTGTTACAGGCTCGGCCTCACAGGTCGGTCAGGTACCGGTCTGCTGGCGGCTCGCGGCGCTGCCTGGGCAGCTGGCGGGCCAGGCCGTGGCCGAGCCGCAGCATGGCCTCGGCCTGGTCCGCGTTGACCGGCACGGACAGCAGGTAGCCCTGGCCGAATTCGCAGCCCATCTCGGCGAGCAGCTCCCGTTCTGTCGGCGTCTCGATCCCCTCGGCGATGACCTCGACCTGCAGGGTCCGGGCCAGCCTGATGATGCCCTCGACAAGCGCGTACCTGCGCCAGGAGGAGGCGATCCCGGTCACGAACGTCTTGTCGATCTTGAGCACGTCGATGGGCAGGTCAAGCAGGTAGCTGAGCGAGGAGTACCCGGTGCCGAAGTCGTCGACCGCCAGCCGGACGCCGATCTCCTTGAGCTCCTCGAGTTCCTCGCGGCTGCGCTCGTTGTCGGTGAAGAGGATGGACTCGGTGAGCTCGAGGAGCAGTGCCTCGGGCGGCAGCCTGGACGCCCGCAGGGCGCGCTTGACGCTGTCGACGAACCCGGGATCGCGGAACTGGCGGGCGGACACGTTCACCGAGACGTGCGGCAGGTGCGGCGCCGGCTGGCCCGGCGCCGGCGCCGGCGCCGGCAGCTTGCTCCGCCACCGGACCAGGTCGGCGAGCGCCTGGCGCAGCACCCAGGCGCCGATCGGCACGATGTGCCCGGTCTCCTCCGCGATCTCGATGAACTGACCGGGCAGCATCACGCCCCAGCGCGGGTGCGGCCAGCGGATCAGCGCCTCGAACCCGGCGATCTCACCGCTTTCCATGGACACGATCGGCTGGTAGGCGAGGGTGAAGGCGGAGGCCTTGACGGCCACGTCGAGCGCCGCCACGATCTCCCGCCGCCGCAGCATCCCGCTGCTCAGCGCCTCGTGGTAGCGCCGCCAGCGCCGCTTGCCCGCCCCCTTCGCCGCGTACAAGGCGAGGTCGGCGTGCCGCAGCAGCTCATCGACGTCCGCGCTGTCCTGCGACGTGGCGATGCCGACGGTGACCGAGGCGAGCACCGCGGCGTCGCTGAGCGCGAACGGCTCGGTGAACGCCTTGACGATCCGCTCGGCGAACGCCTCGACCGTGGCTACGTCCGGAGTGTCCTCGATGAGCAGGGCGAACTCGTCGCCGCCGAGCCGCGCCGCCATGTCAATCGGCCGGACGGAGGCGGCGAGCCGTCCCGCGACCCCGATGAGCAGCTCGTCGCCGAGGCCGTGCCCCATCGTGTCGTTGACCACCTTGAAGTCGTCGATGTCGACGAACAGCACGCCCGTTGTCCGGCCGGTCCTGCTCGCCTCCTCAAGCGCGTCCGCCGCCTTCTGGGCGAACCGCAGCCGGTTCGGCAGCCCGGTCAGCGCGTCGTGGAAGGCCTGGTACTTCAGTTCCTCCTCGAGCTCGTGCTGCTCGGTCACGTCGCGCAAGGTGAGCACCAGGCCGCCCACGGTCGGGTCACGGCGCCGGTCGCTCCACCGGACCTCGAGCACCGCGAAGCGGCCGTCAAGGCGCTCGACCCGCAGCAGGTACCCGGGTTCGCCCGTACGGCCGCCGCCCCCGTCGCCGCCGTCATCCGCGCCGCCGGCTCGTTCCGCGTCCTGTGCGCCTCCGGTGCCGCCCGCGTCCCCAGCCTCGGCCGCGCCGCGGCCCGCGGTCCCGTCGCTGTCGCTGTCGCTGTCGCTGAGCGTCAGGATCAGGTCGATCACCCGGTCGACGTCCTCCCGCCCGTCCGGCCCGACCAGGTCCGTCAGCCGCCGTCCCTCGACGGTCACGTCGCCGAAGAAGCCGGCGGCGGACGGGGTGGCGAACCTGATCCGCCGGTCGTCGCCGAGGACGAGGATGACGTCGGACGTGTCGTGCACCAGCGTGCGGAACAGCGCCTCGCCGCGCTGGCGCACCACCTCCCTGGTGAGCACCACGCGCTCGACGGCCAGGGTCGCCTGCCCGGCCAGGATCTCCAGCGCCGCGGACGCGTTGGTGAGGTGCGGCCGGCTGCCGAAGAACGCGAGCAGGCCAATGAACGGGTCGCCGTCCGGCCGGTCCTTGAGGTTGAGCGGGAAGACCATGGCGCCCTCGTAGCCCGCCGGCGCGACCGCGGGCACGGGCGGTGCGTCTGCGGTGCCGACCACGGCGTCGCTGACCGCGGGGCCGGCCTCGGTGGCGCCGCCCCCGGTGTCGTCCCCGATGGCGAGGAACTCCGTGAGGCTGACGAATCGCGGCACCCGCTGGCTCGCGAGCCTCAGCCAGGTACCGAGCGGGTCCAGCTGCATCGCGTCCCGCGGGATTCCCGGCTCGATGCGCCGCAGGTAGTCGCCCTCCCTGACGGCAAGCAGCGCCGCGCGCCGCGCGGGGCCGGCCGGCACCAGGGTGGCCGCGGCCGCCCCGACCGCGGTCGCGACGTCCCGCACGGTCCTGGCCGAGGCAAGCGAGGCGCTCGCCACGCGCAGCGTCCGCTCGCGGACCAGGCTGCGGCGGTATGACGCCCCGACGCCCCACAGCCGGGAGAGCATCATCCCGTAGAGCACCCCGCAGGCGATCGCCACCCAGCCCTCGACGCCGTCGCGGTGCAGCCAGGCCTGGACGAACAGCAGGACCGGCGCTACCAGCGAGGCGACCCGGAGCACCACGATGCCGGCCGCCGGGGTGCTCACGTTCAGTTCCCGCTGCTCGACGGGCTTGGTGAGCTCCGTCATGGACGGGTGCAGCGCGGCGGCCCCCCAGGCGAAGTAGCAGGCCAGCCAGCCGACGTCGAGCGCCGTGCCCGCCGGGCGGCTGCTCGCGTGCCCCACCACGTCGTAGGCCACGTAGGCGGCGTCGGACGCGACCCGCCCGATCGTGCCGAGGGTCAGCAGCGCGGCGGACAGGCCGCGCGGCGTGCCGGGCGCGAGCAGGCGGGCGAGGGCGATCACCATGAGCAGGTCGCCGACCAGGTAGGCCACCGCCAGGAGGCGAAACTGCCAGGTGAGCGCCGGGTAGGGCGCGTCGGGCGTGACGACGAGGAACCAGGCGAGCAGGGCCAGGCCGATGGCGGGGATCAGCGCGTCGGCCGACTCGCGCAGGCCGCGCCCGGGCGCGCGGCTGCGGATGAAGATCAGCAGTGCGGCGAGGATCAGCGGGAACTTGAGCACGGCGACGAAGCCGGCGTCGTCGCCGGGGAGGGCGGCGAGGTTCGCGGCGGCGAGCAGCATCCACGGCGCGCGCCGCGCGGGGCGGTTGACGAGCGTGCCGGCCAGGATCGCCGCGGCGGCGAGCGCGTCCATGGCGCCGGCCGCCGCGGTGCGCGACCCGGGGTGCGCGTAGTGCACGACGGTGAGCAGCGCCGTCACGGCGACGTAGCCGGACAGCAACCACCGTGCTGTCAGCCGGATCCGCATCCGCCTCCCCTGTCGCGATTACTCAGCGTCTAGACTGTCTGCCCACTTCGGAAGCTTGCATGAACTCTATTCCGAACGTGAGCGACCGACTCCGTCCGGTACACGCAGCACCTCGGGCGGACGAGCCGCGAGCCCGCTCACGCCATTTCCCGGTTTTGTTTCCCGGTCACAAACACAGCGGTCCAAGCGTGCCAATAGCGGGCATTACCTCCCACAGAACCGGGCGCTAGCATGTGGACCGCAGGAGAAGCCCGAGCCGTATTAGAACAGGTGACAAATGAGCCCGAAGAACCTGCAGGAGCTGCTCGACAGCGCGGGGAACACGGTAGACCTGCTGCGCAATTCCCAGCTTGGCGCGTACATCTACCCGGTCGTCCCGTCCGAGTTCACGAACTTCCGTCGCGAGGTCATCGCATGGCGGGAAACCGCGGTTCTCTACGACCAGTCGCACCACATGCACAACATCTTTATCTCCGGTCCGGACGCTCTCAAGCTGATCACTGACACGGGCATCAACTCCACCGCGAAGTTCCCGGTGGACACCGCCAAGCAGTTCGTCCCCGTCTCGCCGGAGGGCGGTGTGATCGGCGACGGCATCCTGTTCCGCGAGTCCGAGGAGGAACTCACCTTCGTCGGCCGGGCCCCGGTCGCCAACTGGCTGCTTTACCAGGGGTCGCAGGGCTACAACGTCGACATGGTGCTCGACCCCAGGTCACCGTCCCGGCCCTACGGCAAGGTGGTGACCCGCAAGGTCTGGCGGTTCCAGATCCAGGGCCCGAACGCGTGGCCGGTGATCGAGAAGCTCAACGGCGAGCCGATGGAGCAGGTCAGGTTCTTCCGTATGGGCTGGATGAACATCGCGGGCGAGAAGGTCCGCACGCTGCGGCACGGCATGGCCGGCGCACCGGGCCTTGAGGTCTGGGGCCCGTACCAGTCGTACGACAAGATCCGCGACGCGATCCTCGAGGCGGGCCGCGAGTTCGGGCTCGAGCCCTGCGGCGCGCGCGCCTACTCCTGCAACACGCTGGAGTCCGGCTGGATCCCCTCGCCGCTTCCGGCCATCTACACCGCGCCCGGGCTGCGCGGCTACCGCGAGTGGCTCGGCGCGGACTCCTACGAGGCGACCAACGCGATCGCCGGGTCGTTCATGTCCGACGACATCAAGGACTACTACACCAACCCGTGGGACCTCGGCTACGGGTCCTTCGTGAAGTTCGACCACGACTTCATCGGGCGCGACGCGCTCGAGGCGCTCGACCCCGCGGTGCAGCGGCGCAAGGTGACCCTCGCCTGGAACGCCGAGGACCTGGGCCAGGTCCTCGCCTCACCGCTCGGCCCCGGCCCCGGCTACCAGTTCTTCGACCTGCCGAACGCGAACTACGGCTCGTCCAACTTCGACTCGGTGACGGACTCGGGCGGCAAGGTCGTCGGGCTGTCCATGTTCACCGGGTACTCGGCGAACGAACGGTCCGGGCTGTCGCTCGCCACCGTCGACCCCGACGTGCCGATCGGCGCCGAGGTCAAGGTCATCTGGGGCGAGCCGGGCGGCGGGTCGAAGAAGACCACCGTGCAGCCGCACGAGCAGGTCGCCGTCCGCGCGGTCGTCTCGCCCGCACCGTACTCGAAGGTCGTTCAGGAGAGCTACCACCGCGGCTGGCGCTCGCAGGCCTGAGCGGATATCCGCTGACGCGACCGCCCCGCCAGGCCGGTTCGGGGCGGTCGCGCCTTTGCGGCGTTCGGCGTTCCGGGAGGGGATCGCGGGGCCGACGGGCTTAGTGGTGGCCGCCTGCCGCGCCGCCGCCGTGCGCGGCGTGAGCCGCCGCGTCGGTCGCGGCGGAGACGGCGGCGTCGGTGGCCGCGCTGACCGCCGCGTTGACCGCCGCGTCGGTGGCGGCCTGGACGGCCGCGTCCATCGCCGCCCGGGTGGCCGCGTCCATGGCCGCCCTGCTGGCCGCGTCGGCCGCGGCCGCCGACGCGTTGTCCGCCGCGTTGATCGCCGCGGCCGACGCCGGGTCGCGCTTGCCCGCCTCCCGCAGCCGCTTGCGCGCGGCGCTGCCGGCCCGGCCGGGGAAGGCGACGAGGGCCACGCCGGACGCGGCCGCCAGCCCGGCGAGCGCGGCCTGCTCCTGGCCGACGGGCCCGGTAGCGGCGGCGACCGCCTCGAGCCGGGCCCGCGCCGCGGCCGCCCGGGCGGTGTCGGTGACCAGCCAGCGGGTCACCGGGATGAAGCCGAGCCGGGTGCCGCGCTCCTCGCGGATGGTGCCGGCGGCGGCCGCCCGCGCCAGGTAGAGGTGGACAAGCCCGGGCCGGTGGCGCGCCACCCAGGCCTTGGCGGCCGGCCCGCGCCGCCCGCCGGCCATGCTGGCCAGGGCCGCGTCAAGCAGCTCATCGCCGGTCGGCGTGGTGTCGAGCACCACGATGCGGCCACGGGTGATGTCGACCCGGCGGGCGGCGGCGAGCCGCACCAGCTCGGCGCCGGACACCCCGAACCGCAGGTGTGCCGGGAGGGCAAGGGTGCCGTCAGGGCGCACGGCAAGCAGCAGGAGGTCGTCGCACAACTCGTCCATGCCGGTGACGGTACCGGCGACGGCGCCCACGCAACCCCGCGCTGGCGCGGGGTTGCGTCGCGGGCGGCGATCAGCGGGCGGCGGGCGACGGGCGGGGTTAGCGCGAGGCGCCGCCGCGGGCGGCGATCAGCTCGAGCTGGCCGGATACCCAGTCGTGCACGTCGTGCGTGCGGACCTGCTCGGCCATGGCGGCCATGGCCTGCTGCCTGGCCTCCAGCGGCAGCGCAAGCGCCTGCTCGATTCGGTAGGAAAGTCCCTCCACGTCGAACGGGTTGCACGGCACGGCCTCCGACAGCTCGACGGCGGCGCCGGTGAACTCGCTGAGGACCAGGACGCCGCTGCTCCCGTGGGCCTGCTGCACGGTGACGTACTCCTTGCAGACCAGGTTCATGCCGTCGATGAGCGGGGTGACGAGCAGCGCGTCGGCGAACGCGTAGTACGCCGCGAGCTGCTGCGGCGAAAGCCCCCGGTACAGGTAGTGCACCGGCACGTCGGCGCCCGGCTCGGTGTACACGCCGTTGATCCGCCCGACGTGCCGCTCCACGGTGCTGCGCAGCTGCCGGTACTCGGGCACGTCGTCCCGGCTCGGCACGGCCAGCTGCAGGAACGCGAGGCTGGTGCGCAGCTCCGGGTTCCGCTCAAGCAGCATCTCCACCGCGAGCAGCCGCTCGATGATGCCCTTGGTGTAGTCGAGCCGGTCCACGCCGAGGACCACGGTGCGCCCGCTGAACTGCTCCGTGAGCGCCTCGATACCCGTCTTCACCTCGGGGTCGGCGGCGAACGCGGCGAACTCCCCCGCGTCGATGGAGATGGGCGCCGTGGACGTGGTCACCGCCCGGCCGTCCGGCAGCACGACCGACGGCCCGCGCACCTCGACGCCGGAGTCACCGAGCTGGCGGGCGACCGACCAGAGGAAGTTGTGGCGGTACTCGTCGGTGTGGAACGAGATCACGTCCGCGCCGAGCAGGCCCCACAGCACCTGGTCCCGCCAGGGCAGCCGGGCGTAGATGTCCGGCGACGGCCACGGCACGTGCAGGAAGAACCCGACCGGCGCCTCCGGCCGATGGTTGCGGATGAGCTCGGGCACCAGCATCAGGTGATAGTCGTGCACCCAGGTGATCCCGTCCGGGTACTCATCGACGGCGGTCATCGCCCGGTCCGCGAAGACGCGGTTGACGTCCTGGTAGGCGCGCCACCAGGAGCGCTCGAAGCGCGGCTTCTCGATCGCGTTGTGCAGCAGCGGCCACATCGTGGCGTTGGCGAAGCCGCGGTAGTAGTCGCGGACCTGCGCGGCGGACAGCCCGACTGGCAGCAGCCGGACCTCAGAGTCCGGCAGCCTCGCCGGCATGCCCTTGCTGCCGCCGTCCCAGCCGGCCCAGGCGCCCGGGTGGGTGGCCATCACCGGCCGCAGCGCGGTGACCAGGCCGCCGGGCGAGAGCTCCCAGCCGTTGTCGCCGTGCTGCAACGGCAGCCGGTTGGCGACGGCGATTACCGGCCTGTCCTGTTTCACTGCGCTGTCCTGCCCACGGCTTGCTCGCTACCCAGGTCGACGGCCCTGAACCACTCAGGGTGCGTGGTACGCCTCACAACGCCCTTCTTGTCACTTCAGCTTCCATGCAGATCACTCGCCCCGGCCAGTCGTTATTGACGGATGACGATCTACTGCGGCATACGATGTTGACGTGGTTGCCGTTGCCCGTGTCACCGAGCCTGCGGCCGAGGAGGTCGCGCGCGCGCACTACGGGTTCTCCGGGAGCGCGCAGCGCCTGGCGGCCGAGCACGACGACGTATTCCGCATCGTGGCCGGCGACGGGTCGTCGCGACTGCTGCGGGTCAGCGTCACCACGCCGCGCAGCGGGCCGGCCGACGGGGTCTCGCTGCAGGCGGCCATCTTGCTGCACCTCGCGTCGGCCGCGCCGCGACTGCCGGTGCAGCGGGTCATCGCCTCGCTCGACGGCCGGCCCGAGGTGCTGCTGGCCGGGGCGGTGCCCGGCGACGCGGCGCCTGGTGAGGCCGGGCCGCCCCGACTGGCCCGGATGACGTCCTGGCTGGACGGCGACCCGCTCGGCAAGGAAACCGTCGGCCACGACCTGCGCACGGACATCGGCGCCACCCTGGCCAGGCTGAGCCTGGCGTTGCGCGGGTTCAGCCACCCGGACGCGCGGCGGACCCACTGGTGGGACCTGCAGCAGCTGGGCAGGCTGCGGCCGCTCCTCGGCGACCTGCCGCCAGACGGCGTGCTCCCCGAGGTCCGCGCGGCGCTCGACGCCGGCGGCCTGCCCGCGAGCGACGGGCGAGGCGGGGCAGACAGGCACGGCGGGGCGGGCGGGCTAAGCAGAGCGCTCGGTGACTCCCTGGACCACTTCGACGCGGTGGTCCGGCCACGGCTGGCCCGGGTGCCTGTGCAAGTCATCCACACCGACTTCCACGGGCTCAACCTGCTCGGCGACGGGGAGCGGATCACCGGGATCCTCGACTTCGGCGACGCGCTCGCCGGCCCGGTCGCGATGGACGTCGCGGTGGCGGCCTGCTACCAGCTCGGCGCGGGCGCGGACCCGCTCGCGCCCGCGCTGGACGTCGTCGCCGGGTACCACGCCGTCGACCCGCTCAACCGCGCGGACCTGGAGCTCGCGGCGGAGTTCATCGTGGCGCGGGTCGTCGCGCGGATCATCGTGTCGCAGTGGAACGCGCTGCGCGAGCCCGCCAACCGCGGCTACCTGCTGCGGCGCACGCCCCAGGCCATCGAGCACTACACCGCGCTGCGGCGGGTAGGCACCGACGAGATCGCCGCCCGGCTGCGGGCGGCCTGCCCATGAGAGACGCCTGCCCATGAGAGAGACGTGCGAGGTAGACCAGTGACCGGGCCAGGGCCTGTGAAGGACACGAGCGAGGGGGACCAGTGACCGAGCCAGCGCCTGTAATGGTTAACGCCTTCGATGGCTCGCACGCCGCGAGCCTGCCGCCCGGCCCCCGGGACCTGGTCCGCCGCCGGGAGACCGCGCTGGGCAGCGCGTACCGGCTGTTCTACGCCTCCCCGGTCGAGCTCGTCCGCGGCGCCGGCGTCTACCTGTACGACCCGGCGGGCGAGGCGTACCTCGACGCGTACAACAACGTGCCGTCGGTCGGTCACTCGCACCCGCACGTCACCGAGGCGGTGACCCGGCAGCTCGGCACGCTCAACACGCACACCAGGTACCTGACGGAGGGCGTTGTCGGTTACGCCGAGCGGCTGCTCGCCGCCCACGACCTCAGCGCGCCCGCGCGCGCGATGTTCACCTGCACCGGCAGCGAGGCGAACGACCTGGCGCTGCGGATCGCCCGGCGGCGCACCGGCGGCACCGGGGTGATCGTCACCGCCAACGCCTACCACGGGGTCACCGCCTCGCTCGCGGAGCTGTCCCCGAGCCTGGGGCCGAACGTCCCGCTCGGCCGGGACGTCCGGGTGGTGCCCGCGCCGGCCGCCGGGGTGAACTTCACCGCCGCGGTCGCCTGGGCCATCGCGGACCTGGAACGGTACGGCGTCCGGCTGGCCGCCTTCCTCGCCGACTCGCTGTTCTCCTCCGACGGCATCTTCCCCGACCCGGCCGGGTTCCTCGCCCCGGTCGCCGAGATCACCCGCGCCGCGGGCGGCCTCTACATCGCCGATGAGGTGCAGTCGGGCTTCGGGCGGACCGGCACGCACATGTGGGGGTACCAGCGGCACGGGGTCGTACCGGACATCGTCACCATGGGCAAGCCGATGGGCAACGGGCTGCCCATCGCCGGGCTGGTCGCGCGGCAGGACGTGCTCGACGACTTCGGCCGGGACGTCAGGTACTTCAACACGTTCGGCGGCAACCCGGTCTGCGTCGCCGCCGCATCGGCCGTGCTCGACGTGCTCGAGGCCGAGCGGCTCCCGGCCAACGCGGCGGCCACCGGGGCGTACCTCAAAGACGGGCTTGCCCGCCTCGCGGCGGGCCGGCCGGTCCTCGGCGAGGTGCGCGGCGCCGGCCTCTACCTGGGCATCGACGTCGCCGACCCGGTGACCGGCGCACCGTCGGGCGACCTGGCCGCCGCGATCGTCAACGGGATGCGCGAGCGCCGCGTGCTGATCAGCGCCACCGGGCCGCAGGGCAGCGTGCTCAAGGTCCGCCCGCCGCTGCCCTTCGGCCCCGAGCACGCCGACCAGTTCCTCACGGCGCTGGCCGACGTAACCGCAGCCCTCGGCTGACCCCGGTGCTGGCCGGGGTCAGCGCCGGCCGGCCTGGGGCGCCGGCCACCTGGAGCGCCGCGCACCTAGAGCGCAGGCACCTTGAGTGCCGCGCGACGCACGCTACCGTTCGGGATAAGACGGCAAGCCCCAGCGGGAGCACAGCGTTTTCTGACCTCTGTCGCAGCCTGTCCTAATACAGGCCCTAATACTCGGCATTATGAGCTACTCAGCCCCGACGTCCGGGGTGCCCCTTATCGAGATCGTTATCCCGGTCCGGAACGAGCAGCGAGAGCTCACCGACCACGTCACCCGCCTGGTCGAGCACCTGCGGGCCGGGTTCCCTTACGCCTGGCTGATCACCATCGCGGACAACGGGTCGACGGACGGCACCTGGTCGCTCGCCCAGGAACTGGCCGGCCGCCACCCTGGCCGGGTACGGGCCGTGCACATGGAACTGCCCGGGCGCGGGCGCGCGCTGCACGCGGTCTGGTCGGCGAGTGACGCCGACGTGGTCGGCTACATGGACGTGGACCTCTCCACCGACCTGAAGGCGCTCCTGCCGCTGGTCGCGCCGCTGGTGCTCGGGGAGGCCGACGTGTCCGTCGGGAACCGCCTGGCGCCCGGCTCGCACGTGGTGCGCGGGTTCAAGCGCGAGGTCATCTCCCGGGCCTACAACCTGCTGCTGCGGATGGTCTTGCGGGTGGGCTTCGCCGACGCGCAGTGCGGGTTCAAGGCGCTGCGCGGCGATGCGGCGCGGGCGCTGCTGCCCCTCGTCGAGGACCGGTCGTGGTTCTTCGACACCGAGCTGCTCGTGCTCGCCGAGCGGTCCGGGCTGCGCGTTCACCAGGTCCCGGTTGACTGGACCGACTCGCCCGACTCCCGGGTGAAGATCATCCCGACCGCGCTGGCCGACCTGCGCGGCATCGGGCGGCTGCGCCTTGGGCTGCTCACCGGGTCCCCCGTCCTGCGGCAGGTCGCTGGCCGCCGCGCTCAGCTTGAGGAGAGCACGCCATGAGCGCCACCACCGTGACCGCGCCCGGCCTGGCGGTGAGCGCCGGACGCGGCCTGACGGGACGGCTGCGCGCCCTGTGGCGCGGCCCGGGCCGTGACCCGGCCTGGGCGCGGCCCGGGCTGCTCGGCCTGCTCGCCGTCACCGGGGTGCTCTACCTGTTCAACCTGAGCAGGAACGCCTACGCGAACGACTTCTACGCCGCCGCGGTGCAGGCGGGCACCCGCTCGTGGAAGGCGTTCTTCTTCGGGTCGTTCGACTCATCGAACTTCATCACCGTGGACAAGACACCTGCCTCGTTGTGGGTCGACGAGATCTTCGCGCGCGTCTTCGGGTTCTCCTCGTGGACGCTGCTCGCCCCGCAGGCCCTTGAAGGCGTCCTCACGGTGCTGGTCCTGTATCTCGCCGTGCGCCGCTGGTTCGGGCCAGGGGCCGGCCTCATCGCGGGGCTGGCCTGCGCGCTGACCCCGGTGGCGGCGCTGATCTTCCGGTTCAACAACCCGGACGCGCTGCTCACGCTCCTGATGACCGTGTCCGGCTACAGCGTGATGCGCGCCGTGGAACGCAGGCGCGGCGCGCTGCGCTGGCTGCTGCTCGCCGGGCTGCTGCTCGGCTTCGCCTTCCTGGCGAAGATGCTCCAGGCCTTCCTCGTGCTGCCCGGGTTCGCGCTCGCCTACCTGGTGGCCGGGCCGGCGGGCTTGCCGCGCCGGATCTGGCACGTCCTCGCGTCCGGCCTGGCGGTGATCGCCGGGGCCGGCTGGTGGGTGGCCATCGCCGAGCTGTGGCCGGCCGGGTCCCGCCCGTACTTCGGCGGGTCGACCAACAACAACATCCTTGAACTGGCCCTCGGCTACAACGGCCTCGGGCGGCTCGACGGGGTCGAGACCGGGTCAATCGGGTTCAACAGCAGCTCCGTGGCGGGCTTCGGCGGCGGTCCGGGCGGTGGCGGCTTCGGCGGGGCGACCGGGATCTTCCGGCTGTTCCAGTCGGAGTTCGGCGGGCAGGTCAGCTGGCTGATCCCGGCGGCGCTGATCTCCCTCGCCGCGCTGCTGTGGGTCGCCCGGCCGCAGGCCTGGCGACCCCGCCGCGCACGCTGGCAAACCACGGGCGGCGTTCCCTCCGGCACCGGTCCTTCCGATTCCGGTGCCGAGCCGGCGACGCCGGTGACCCGGATGCGGGCGTTCGCCGCCATCTGGGGCGGCTGGCTGATCGTCACCGGGCTCGTCTTCAGTTACATGCAGGGCATCATCCACCCCTACTACATGGTGGCGCTCGCGCCCGCGATCGGCGCGCTCGTCGGCGTCGGCGCGATGTCGCTCTGGCAGGCGCGGCTCGGCTGGGCGGGGCGGGTCGCCGCGATGATCGCGATCCTGGTCACCGCCTGGTGGTCGAATGAGCTGCTCGACCGGACACCGCACTGGCTGCCGTGGCTGCGCGCCACGGTCATCGCGGCGGGCATCGCGGGAGCGGCGGCGGTGCTTGTCACCGGCCTGCTCGTCACGGGCCTGCTCGCCTCGGGCCCGGTCGCCGCGCTGCCGGGCCTGCGGGCCCGGCGGGCCCGGCTGGCCGGCTGGCGGGGAACCCCGCTCGCGCCGGACGAGCCAGGCGAGCGGGACGACCGCGATGCCCTGTCCGCAACCGACACGGCAGACGGGCTGGACGTGCCCGAGATCCTGTCCGTGGGGGATGAGGCGGGCCGGCTGGATGTGCCGGCACCCAGCCGGGCACCCAGCCGGGCTCGCGGCGGCGGCCGGGCCGTGGCGGCCGCGGCCGTCGCGGCGACCGGCGCTGCACTTGTCGCCGGGCTCGCCGGGCCGCTCGCCTACACGCTTGACACGGTGAACACCAGCTACACCGGGGCGCTCCCGAGCGCGGGCCCGGCGGTCACCGGGGCATTCGGCGGCCGGGGAGGCTTCCCCGGTGGCTTCGGCGGCGCCGGGGGCGGCTTCCGCGGCTTCCGCGGCGGCGGCACGGGTACTGGCGGAACGGGCACCTTCCCGGGGGGCGGAACGGGCGGCGGCGGCTTTCCTGGCGGTGGCTTCCCCGGAGGCTCCGCGGGCACTGGCACCGGGGCAGGAAACGGGACCGGGACCGGCACGGGAGGCGGCTTCGCCGGCGGCTTCCCCGGCGGCCCCGGAGGCGGCGGTGCTGGCGGTGTTGGCGGGGGCGGGCTGTCCGGCAACACTCAGGTGAGCAGCGCGCTCGTCAAGCTCCTGGAAACCGATGCCAGCAAGTACCGCTGGATCGCCGCCACCGAAGGGTCTCAGGAGGCCGCGCCGATCGAGCTGGCCACCGGCGGGCTCGCCGTCGTCGCGATCGGCGGCTTCAACGGGTCCGACCCCGCGCCCACCCTGGCGCAGTTCGAGTCCATGGTCGCCGCGCACGAGATCCACTACTACGTGGGCCGCGGCGCCCAGAGCTTCGGCGGGGGTGCGGGCTCCTCGTCCATCACCTCCTGGGTCGCCGCGCACTACACGGCGCAGACAGTAGGCGGCGTCACCGTCTACGACCTGACCAAGCCGTCCTGAGAGCAGCACGGAATGGCCAACGGAAACCCTGGCCTGCCTCCATGGCCGTCCGTTGGCCGTTCCTGTTTGCATAGCTGGTGACTACGTTCGGGCTCCTTTGCATAGCGGGCGCCCATGATCACATTCGATTTGTACCGAATGTCCAGCCACCGGCTATGCAAAGGCGAGGATCCGTGGTCCTGGGCTATGCAAAGCTGACTCATCCCGGGAGAAGGTCACCCTGCCGTGGAGATTCCTGTGACTGCCGTTGGGGGCGGGACAAGGGAGAGGATCTCTACGGTCAGCAAGATCACTTCTGGTGAAGGCCGCGCTGACCTGAAGATGATTCGCGGTTACGGCCCTGGGCGGGACATGGTGAGGCTCACTATGGTCCGGCGGCCTCTTACCGGCGCTCGTTCGGCAGCGGGGATTGGCAGCGGCCATCGGCGGCGCTGCCTGGCTTGCTTGCCGACTTTGCTTAGTCAGGGGCGGGACCATGGCCGGTTACCGCTGGTTTACCCTGAAGGAGGCAAAGCGCCAGGAAGGCGGCCGCGATGGCGGAGCTGGTGCCGGTGACCATCACCGGGGTGGTCCGGGGGAGCGACGACGGGCCGGAGCGGGGCGAGCGGTTCTTCATCGAGCTGGCCGCGGCGGGCGAGGGCGACGCGGCGGGCGAGGGCGACGCG
>CAZORE010000160.1:0-1915 GCA_964581815.1 uncultured Streptosporangiaceae bacterium
GGCTGGTCGCGTAGCAGCATCTCAGAGCCGCAGGTCGCCCACGACTGAGGGTTCAGTTCTTGGCCCCAGAGATAGACCCGTGCGTTCGGATTGAATTCCTTGATCTTGTCTTCGGCGGCGGTCAGCATGCCGCCGGTGCCGCAGGCGGGGTCGAGGATGTTGATGACCTGGCCCTCGCCGCTGATCGTGTCCCGGTCCGGTGCGATGAGCAGGTTCACCATCAGGTGGATGACCTCGCGCGGGGTGAAGTGCTCGCCGGCGGTGGCGTTGGCGTCCTCGTAGAACTTGCGGATCAGGTGCTCGAAGACGTAGCCCATGTCGTGCGTGGACAGCTTCTCCAGGTCCTTCATCCCGGCGAACCGGCCGACGACCTGGAACAGGATCTTCGACTCCGCCATCCGGGTGATCTGGTTGTCCAGGTCGAACCGCTCGATGATCTTCCGGACGTTCTCCGAGAAGCCGGCGATGTAGTCCCGCAGGTTCTTCGCCACCTGCGGCGCGTCGCTGGCGATGGTGGAGAAGTCCTGCTTGGACGTGTTGTAGAAGGGCAGCTTCGCCGCGCGCTGCAACGGGAGGTCCCGGTTCTGGATCCCTGAGCTGCTCAGTGCCGCGTCTCGGTCCCAGACCGCCTGCCGGGTCTTCGCCATCACCGCGTCGAGCCGTCGCAGCACGGTCAGCGGCAGGATCACCTCGCCGTACTCATGCCGCATGTAGTTGCCGCGCAGCAGGTCCGCGACCGACCAGATGTCCGCCGCCATCCGCTGGTGCGTCGGCCCCGACGCTCCCGACGATCCTGGTCCTGGTACCGCTCCCGTGGTCACTGACGCCGCCCCTTCATCTCGTGCTTCTCCCGCTCCTGCACCCGGCCAGCGGCCGGAAGTTCGTGGTCCGGCGCGACCGCGCCGGTGGTCAGTGCGTTGATCGTCTGACCGATCACCTTCGCACTGAGGTCTGACAACGCGGCCAGGGCCTGCTCGAGCTCGCTCAGCAGCCGGAACGCCGCGCCGTACCGCCGCTGCTCGGCCAGTGGCAGCCGGGGGATGCGGCACCGGCGCAGGTCGTCCCGGTTGATGGCTCCGAGCGTATTCGCGGCAGGCAACGAGGCGACATCGCTTCGCAGGAACAGCGCCACGAAGTATGAGTCCAGCCGGGTGCCGTCGATCTCGACCACCTGGGCGATGCCGGGGACGTCGACGAACTGCCCCATCTCGTCATCGTCACCGTCCTTGACGGCGGTCGCCACCACCGGCGGCCTGCCCTGGGTGCGCAGCAGCACGTCGCCCACCCGGGGCGTGTCGTCGCGGGCCCGGACGGTCAGCGCACCCGCCCGTTCGAGCTCCGCGAGCGTCACGTAGGCATGCCGGCCACCGGCCGTTGGCGCGGCGAACCGCGGCAGCCCGCGGCCTACCGCCGCGTAGATCTCCGTGAGCCGCCCCGTCACCTGGGCCAGGTCCGCGGCGGACGTCGCACCGCGCACCGCCAGGTACCTGGACGGCAGCAGGCGGGCACCCTCGTCGAGCAGTTCGAGCCGCTCCACCGCACGGGACACGGCCGGGTCGTCGCTCCGCCATAGCTGCTGCCAGGCACCGAACTCCAGTGGCACGTCGGCCAGGTCGGCGAGACCCGACAGG
This sequence comes from uncultured Streptosporangiaceae bacterium, assembly GCA_964581815.1. Taxonomy (GTDB): domain Bacteria; phylum Actinomycetota; class Actinomycetes; order Streptosporangiales; family Streptosporangiaceae; genus Trebonia. The sequence goes on from CAZORE010000160.1 coordinate 1,632, forward strand.
TCGATGACCCGCACCGGTGCCCGGTCCGGTCGTCCGGCGGGCCGTCGCAGCACCCACAGGCACATGTCGTTTGCGGGTGGCGGGCCCATCTTGTATGGCAGCGCGATCACGGCGCGCAGCACCCCGGACCGGACAAGCGCGGCCCTGATGTGCTCACCGGACGGCTGCACGCAGGTCCGCTGCGGTACCGCGACGACCGCGACCCCGTTCGGCCGCAGGTGTGCGTAGCAGTGCTGCACCCAGGCAAGCTCCGCGTCACGGGGCGCCGGGATGCCGAACTCCCA
>CAZORE010000160.1:2015-16603 GCA_964581815.1 uncultured Streptosporangiaceae bacterium
AGTGCTGCACCCAGGCAAGCTCCGCGTCACGGGGCGCCGGGATGCCGAACTCCCATCGCCGGTCCGTGGTGAGCTCGGCGACGGGCCAGTCGGGCCGGTCGAACGGCGGCTCGCACACGACGGCGGCGGCCTTGCCGAGGTATGCGCCGAGCTGGCTGTCGGTGAACGAGTCCCCGGCATGCACCTCATAGGGCGCGCCGAGCGAGTTCCCCGACAGGTTGAAGGCCGCGATCCTGGCCGCCCGCTCGTCGATGTCCTGTCCGACGAGCCGGACCCGCGCGCCGAAGCGGTCCGCTACCGCCATCAGCGCCAGCGCGCCACCGCAGGCCGGATCGACGACGACGGGGAGTTGTGCCAGGTCCGCTGCTTCTGATGCGATCGATCGGGGGAGCAGCGCCGCCATCGCCCGGGCCAGCAGGTCGCGGGGCTGCAGGTCGCTGACGGACCGCTCCGGCAGCTGCTGCCATGCCTTTGCGAACATCGACTCGAAGCTGGTCTCGAGGGTCCTCGTGCCGGGTGAGCCCGTTCGGATCGTCCCGCCGTCCGTCCGGCCCGCCGTCGCGAGCTGATCCGCCTTTCCTGTCTTCTTGAGCCAGTCCAGCACCTCGGCCCGGTCAAAGGTCGGGCTGTTCGGTGACCCGCCCGCCAGCTTCGGGAACTCCGGGTACCGCTTCCGCCAGTTCGAGACGGCGGCCCGGCCTACGCCTGCAAGCCGGGCGATGGCCGCAGCGGTGATTAGCTCTGGCCCCTCGGGCTCCATGCGCTCACCCTAGTGGCCACCTCGTTAGACCGCAAGCGGTTGTGAACAATGGAAACGTCGTTCACAAGTTGTATTCTGGCCTAGGTTCGTATTGGATGCCCCGCGCGCAGCCCCTTGGTAGAAAGGTCACCGCCGGTATGATAATGAGTATGACACGGGAGAAGATCGCTATCACGTTGCCGGAGGAGCAGGTCGCAGCCGCACGGCGGGCGGTGGCCGAGGGCCGTGCCGCCTCGGTCTCCGCGTACATATCCCAGGCCCTCGCGCACCGGACCGCCGAGGAGGACATGGCCGAGATCATTGCGGAGATCTACGCGGAAACCGGTGGGCCGCCGACCGAGGAGGAGCGGGCCCAGGCTCGCCGCGACCTTGGCCTCGAGCCGTGACCGGCCTGACGCTCGACACCGGAGCGCTGATCGCGCTTGAGGCGGGCAGCCGCCGCGTGGCAGTGCGGGTCGAGCAGGCCGTAGCCGCCGGTACCGAGATAGCGATACCGGCGGGGGTGGTCGCCCAGGCGTGGCGCGGGGGCGCCCGCCAGGCGAGGATCGCAAGGCTGCTGCAGCTCAGGGTGACGTCCGTTGTCCCCCTCGACACCAAGCTTGCCGTCCGCGTCGGCGCCACCTGCGCGTCGACTGGCTCAACAGACATCGTGGACGTGAGCGTCGCCCTGTGCGCCCGCGACCGCGGCCACTCCGTGATCACCAGCGACCCGGCCGACATCGCCAAGATCGACCCTTCCCTCACGCTCATCCGGCCGACGTTAACCTCAACCCATTGACCGGATGTTCAGAAATTGCCGAGCACGGGAGACTTATTGGCGCAGCCCGCCGGCCAGCCCGGACCCATGGAGACTGGCCCGGCTGATACCGGCCCGGTCGAGACGATGCTCGCCTCTGACGCCGCCTCGCGGATGCTCGGCATCGAGCTCGTTGAGTGCGGCCAGGGCTGGGCGCGCACCCGGATGACGGTCAGGGACGACATGGTCAACGGGCACGGCATGTGCCACGGCGGCCTCATCTTCAGCCTCGCGGACACCGCGTTCGCCTGTGCCTGCAACAGCTGGGGGCCGGTCACCGTGGCTGCGGGCTGCGACATCGTCTTCGTCGCTCCGGCCAGCCGCGGCGACGTGCTTGTCGCCGAGGCCCGCGCGCGTGCCCGCTACGGCCGCAACGGCGTCTACGACGTCACGGTCACCCGCGGCGAGACGGTCATCGCGGAGTTCCGCGGCCGCAGCCACCAGATCGGCCGCTAACCAAGCCGGGCACTGACAATATCGACTGATAACAGCAAGAAGTATGTCAGTGCCAAAGACTGGGTTACGACCAAATAGAAAACATTTTTGGAAACGAGTCGAGTTCTCGGCGTGTCGCACCTCGGGACCATGCTCATGCGGAGGTTCCCCCCTTGCAACCCCTCTCCTGCCTCCCCTGGGACGAACGACGGCACGGTCAGGCGCACTGCCCCGAGGAAGAGGTGCGGCTTAAGTGGTGAAGTCGTAGCGGAACACGTAGGCGCCGGCATCGGCAACCATCTCGCTGGCTTCGACCGGCTGCCCGCTGCTGGCGTACGCGGTGCGGATCACCTCGACCACGGGCGTGCCCGGGGCCAGGTCGAGGGCTGAGACTTCGCCCGGCTCAGGCATCCGGGCGTGCAGGTCCTCGCGGAAGTGAGTGGGCGCGTGGCCGAGGTCGGCCAGGCGCGCGTAGGTTCCGCCGGGGCCGGTGTCGGGCTGGGCTATCTGCGTTCCGCGTACCAGGCTGGCAGGCAGGTAGGACCGGGCGATGAGCACGGGTTTGCCGTCGAGCAGGTAGCGCCGGTCACGGACGATCACGCGTTCCCCGTCGGCCAGCCCGAGGAGTACCGCGGCCCGGGGTGGCGGGTCGTCCTCGCTGACCTGGACTCGGTCGACTTGGAGGGACCGCCCTTCGGCTTCGGGTCCCCAGATCGGCTTGCCTTCGGGCCAGGTCTGGCCGGTCAGCCGCGCGATGCCGTCCCTGATGACCGGCCGGAACTCCCGGACGTAGACGCCGGCGCCGCGCCGTGGGGTGGCGATGCCCTCGTTGATGAGCTGGGCCAGTGCCTTGCGGGCTGTTTCCCGGGCCACCTGGTAAGTAGCCATCAGGTCGTTCTCCCCGGGCAGCCGCGAGCCGGGCCCGCGCTGTCCGCTGGTGATCGAGGCGCGCAGGTCGGCCGCGATCTGGAGGTACCTGGGCTCGCCCTTGCCCGGTGCTGCCATGGCTGGTTGCTACCTGCCCCACTGTTCTCAACGCTGGCACAGCTTCTCTAGAGACCCCCCATACCCTACCGGGGCGGACCCATGCCGGCGAGACGGCGGCAGCCGCTCGCAGCCTCTCTAGACATGTATCGACTTCTCTAGAGAGGTTGGGTTAGGCTGCTCCCAGCGGCAGGAAACCCTGCCAGCCGCACCCCGAGACCGTGAGGAAAGCCCCGTGAACGACACCCCCGATTACACGCTGCTAGATGACCCCGCCCTGCTCGCCGCCCGCGCCGAGGTCCGCGCGGAACTGGACGAGGTCACCGCCCGCTACCAGCAGCTCACCGAGGAACTCGACCGGCGGGCACGCACCGCCTGGGCCCAGGCGAGCTAGGAGGCACCGCCATGGACGACACCGCGCGGCTGCTGGCCGTCGAAGTGCTGCTCGCCGACCCCGAAACCCTCGGCAACGACGCTCTCGAGACCGACCTCTACATCCTGCGCGACCAGCTCCGGGCAGCCCCGCCCCCGCAACCCCGCAGCCCCGGTCCGGAATTACCGGGGGTACTTAGGACCCAAATCACGGCACTAACTACACCCAATGATCCGGCAAGGCTGATAACAGCAAGAAGTGCTGCGCGCCATGCGCCAATGCCGCGAGCGTGACCAAGCCCGCCAAGTCGCGGCTGCCGACGCACCCGCAGCCCGTCGAAGGTGACCGCTGGAAACGAGTCGAGTTCTCGGCGTGTACGCGGTGCGGATCACCTCGACCACGGGCGTGCCGGCGGCCAGGTCGAGGGCTGAGGCTTCGCCCGGCTCGGGCATCCGGGCACGGAGATCCTGCCGGAAGTGAGTAGGCGCGTGGCCGAGGTCGCGCAGGCGCGCGTAGGTTCCGCCGGGGCCGGCGTCAGGCTGGGTGACCTGCGTTCAGCGGCGGTGTGCCGGCGCGACATATAACGTATTGATAAATGGTTATCCAGGGAGCCTAAACCGATATATCAACTGTTGTTTCGCATTTGTAAAATCATTCGTCACGCGTGCAAATGCAGTGATTTGCCGGCATACGCGACACCGGCTCCCGTAAGGTAGCCCGGGGCGCCAGGCGTACCGTCGGCGCTGAAGGTTTCCGGGTTGTCTGGCGCGGGAGGCTGTCGTGGGTGCCGGTCCGGGGCTGGCCGACGGGCAGCCCGGCGCGAGCGCTGGTCCGGTGGTGGACGCGCGCGGAGCGCGCGGCGTTCAGTCAGGGTTTCTCAATACCCAGGTCAATTACTACTCCTCCTATTACTACGGTGACCAGACGTGGGCCGGGCGGCCCGCGCCGCCGCCGCTGACTGGCTCGCCTTACCGGGGGCTGAGCGCGTTCGAGGCAGAGGACGAGCAGGTCTTCTTCGGCCGCGATGAGGCGATCGGACAGGTCGTCGGGCGGCTGTCGCGGGCGGTGGACGGCCCGGGGCTGATGGTCGTCTCCGGCGTGTCGGGTGCGGGCAAGTCTTCGCTGCTGCGGGCGGGTGTCCTGCCGCAGCTGCGCCGCGACGGGCTGCCCGGGGCGAGCGGTTCCGCCGCGTGGCCGTGCCTGCTGCTCACCCCGGGCCACGCGCCGCTGGATGAGCTGGCCGTCCGGGTGGCGTCGCTGGCGGGGACGGACGCGGGCCTGGTGCGCCGAGCGCTGGCCGCTGACCCGGCCGGATTCGTGCTCACCGCCTGGCAGGCCGCGCTGGCCCGCCAGGAAGGCCCGCCCAGCTCGCGGGCGGGCCGCCTGCTGCTGGTGATCGACCAGTTCGAGCAGCTGTTCACGGTGTGCCCGGATGAGCGGCAGCGGCGTGCCTTCATCACCGCGCTGCACGCGGCCGCCACCGTCAGGTCCGGGCCGCAGCAGCCGCCCCCGGCCCTGGTGGTGCTTGGGCTCCGCGCCGATTTCGAGGCCCGCTGCGCGGACTACCCCGAGCTGGCCGGCCCGGTTCAGGACCGCTACCTGCTGACCGCGATGACCGCGCGTCAGCTGCGGATCGCGATCACGGCCCCGGCCGCCCGGGCCGGCTCCAGCGTCGACCCGGAGCTGACCGAGCTGCTGCTGCGGGAACTCGGCTCCCGGCCGTCCGCGCCCGGCGCTGACGGGCCCGGCGCGGCGGTTGGCGCGGGGGCCTTGCCGCTGCTGTCGCACGCGCTGGACCAGGCCTGGCGGAACCGGGCGGGAACCGCGCTCACCCTCAGCGACTACGAGCGGACCGGCGGGATCGAGTCGGCCGTCGCCCGCAGCGCGGATCAGGTCTACCGGGCGCTCACCCCGGCCCAGCAGGTGGCGGCCCGGCAGGTATTCACCCGGCTGACGGCCACTGGCCCCGACGGCACCGACACCGCCGCGCCGGCCGCCGCCGCCGACCTGACCGCGGGCAGCCCGGCGGCGCAGGCGAGCGATGTCGTGGCCGTCGTCAACGCGTTCGCCGCCGAGCGGCTGCTGACGCTGGCGGCCGGCACGGTCGAGATCACCCACGAGGTCCTGCTGACCGCCTGGCCGTTGCTCCGGGACGACTGGCTGGCCGAGTCGCGCGGTGACCGGATCGTGCGGACCAGGCTGGCCGCGTCCGCGGCCGAGTGGCGCGATCACTCCCGCGACCCCGCCTACCTGTACGGCGGCACCGTGCTCGACGCGGCCAGGGAGGTCGCGGCGCGCAGCGCCGCCGATCCCGCCAGGCACCCGCCGCTGAACCGTAACGAGCAGGCGTTCCTGGCCGCCAGCGGCCGGGCCCGCCGCCGCCGCGCCCGGCTGCGCCAGGGCCTGATCGCCGTCCTCACCGCGCTGACGGTCGCCCTGGCCGCGGCGACCGTCCTGGTCGGCCAGCAGCGCGACGCCGCGGTCGCCGAGCGCACCAAGGCGGTCGCCGGCGCGCTGGCCGCCCAGAGCGAGGTCACCGGCGCTACCGACCCCGTCACCGCCCGGCTGGAGGCCGTCGCCGCCTGGCACCTCGCCCCCACCGACCGCTCGACCTACGCGATGCTCGCCGCGGGCGCCCTGCCGGCCGACGTCGTGTTCAAGGATTCCGGCGCGGGCACCGCGGCCGACGGAGTCGCGTTCAGCCCCGACGACAAGATCCTGGCCGTGGCCAGGGAAGACGGCACCGACCTGTGGGACGTGCCCGCCCGGCAGCAGATCCCGGTGCACCCCGTCGGCGGCGTTTCCGCGGCGTTCAGCCCGAACGGCAAGATCCTGGCCATCGGCACCCAGGATCAGGGTGTCGAGCTGTGGGATGTGCCTGGCCGGCGGGTGATCGGGTGGCTCCGGGTGAAGGGCGTCGAAATCCACGCGACCGTGGTGTTCAGCCCGAACGGCGCGCTGCTGTCCGTCGGAAGCCAGGAGGAACCGCTTCAGGTGTGGGATGTGGCAGCCCGCCGCCTGATCACCACGCTTCCTGGCCTGGACTCCACCGCGGCAGCGTTCAGTCCCGACGGCGCGACCTTGGCCGTCGGCGATGGCACCAGCGTTAAGCTGTGGGACACGGCCTCACTGCGGCTCACCGCCACCGTCAAGATCGCCGGCGCCGTCGCGATCGCCTCGGTGGCGTTCAGCCCGGGCGGCGCGACCCTGGCCGTCACCACCACCGGGGGCGGCCCGGTCCAGCTGCTTGATGTGGCAGCTCGCCGGGTGGTCGCCGTCCTTCCCGCGGTCGCCGGCACCGCGACCGCGACGGCGAAGTTCAGCCCGAACGGCGCCATCCTGGCCGTCAACTCCTCCTCCAAGACGCTCGACCCCACCCTTAAGGCCTCGGCCACGACGCAGCTGTGGGATGCGCACGACGGGCAGCTGCTCGCCACCCTCGCAGAACCCGCCGGCATCTGGGCCGATAGCATGGCTTTCAGCTCCGACGGCGCGGTGCTGGCCACCGGCGTCAACCAAGGCTCGGTCCAGCTCTGGGACATCGCCGCGGCTGTCCCGTCCGCCACCATTGACGCGGGCGACAGCGTCGTCAGCGCGCTAGCGTTCAGCCCCGACGGCACGACCTTGGCCGTCGCCGGCTCCGGGGGGACTCAGCTGCGGGACATGCCCACCGGCAAGCTGATCAAGACGCTTCCGGCCGCTGACACCGTCGCGTTCAGCCCGGACGGCAAGATCCTGGCGATCGGCGCTGCCGGGGGGACTCAGCTGTGGGACCTGCCCGCGGGGAAGCTGATCAAGACGCTTCCGGCCGCGAGCGACCGCGCGCTGGCGTTCAGCCAGAGCGGGAATCTCCTGGCCACGGCCGCCGGCGGGAAGATCCAGCTGTGGGACACTCCGTCCGGCCAGCTGATAAGGACGCTGACGTCGGCTAATGACATCATCGGATCGCTGGCGTTCAGCCCCGACGGTGCCTTCCTCGCGGCGGCCGTCGGGGCTGAAGGCACGGCCGGCGGCGCGACCCAGCTATGGCAGGTGCCTGCGGGCCGGCTAGTTACAACGCTCCTGGCCTTCGGCCAGACCCTCGTTTCCGCCGTGGCGTTCAGCCCCGACGGCAAGCTCCTGGCTGTCGGGACAAGCGGCGGAACCCAGCTGTGGAAAGTTGCTTCCCTGGGGACCCAGCCGGCCATGCTTCTTCCTACCGGACCAGGGGAGACGACGCCGCTGGCTTTCGCTCCGGGCACCGATGCCCTGGCGATCAGCACCGCCTCCGGAATCCAGCTCTGGGACGCCGCCACCGGCCAGCAGTTCGCGAGCCGCCCCGCCAAGGGCGCCAGCCAGTCGCCCCCGGCGGTGGCCATCAGCGCGGAAGGCACGCTGGCGACGATCGCCGTCGATGGACAGGCACAACAGGTACAACTGTGGCGCATGCCCTACCTCACGCACCCCGCCGCCGCCCTGTGCGCCCAAGCCGGGGTGCCGTTCAGCTCAGGCACCTGGACAGAGCAGGCACAAGGAATCCCGTACCAGCCAACCTGCGGCTGAGCGGCCCGCTGGAGTAGACCGCTTCTGGGACCTAGAACCGGTTGATCTGGACGTTGCCGTCGCCCACCTGCACTCCCTGGGCGCCGGAGAGCGTCACCTGGTACTTCCCGGCCCGCGCGCCGGCCGGATCGATCAGCGCAAGCAACGCCTCGGCGGCGGCCACCAGGTCCGCGTCCCCGGCCGCACCCGCCTCGGTAAGTTCGGCGGTGAGCAGGCCTTCCCACTTCTGCGGTGCGGCCTGATGCTCCTGTAGCGCGAGTTCGCCATGCGGCTGCCCGGCGACCCGCCGGCCCGCAAGCCCGCGCAGCTTCGCGTAGGCCGCCTTCGCGGCTTGCGCGGCGTCGTCCTTGAGCGCCCCGATCGCGCCGGTGCTCGCCCCCGCGGCCAGGGCCGTCACGATAACCGTCACCGGATCCATGGATGAGGCCTCCGCCCTTCGTGACATCGTTATCAAGCGACCGCCGCCGCTTTCGCGATAGCCATTCTAGGGTCCGTGCGGCACCTGCGCCGAGTGATGCGGTTGGCAAGCAAGAACCAGGCCACCATCTGGGCCATCATCACCAGCCCGCCAAGCGGGCGCCTAGCGGCGCACCCGCAGCCCGTCGAAGGTGACCGCGCACACCGCGTCCGCCAGCGAGACGGAAGCCGCCTCCGCGCCGTCCGCCTCGGCGAGAACCGGCCGGTACCACTCCACGACCGAGTTCACCGTCCCGAACAGCAGCCGCGCGGTGAGCCTCGGGTCGATGTCCGCCCTGATGTCCCCGTCCCGCTCCGCCTCGGCGACCAGGCTGGCGACCAGGGCGTCGAACGACCGGCGCCGCGCCAGCGCGGCCCGCTCCACCTCGGTGTTGCCGTGCACCCGCAGCAGCAGCGTGACGTACGGCAGCTGGGCCTCGAGCACCGCTACCGCGCCCCTGACCAGGGCCTCAAGCCGCTCGATGGCCGGCGCGTCCATCGACCGGGCGCGCTCCGCCGCGTCCCACAGCCCGTCGAGCGCCCGGTCGAGCGCCATCCGCAGCAGTTCCTCCTTGCCGGACACGTGGTGGTAGATGCCCGACTTGGCGATGCCGAGGCGCCGCGACAGGTCCTCCATGCTCGCCCCGTCGTACCCGCGCTCGTTGAACACCTCGACCGCGGCCCGCAGCACCGACTCCAGGTCGTACCCCGGCCGGCCGCGCCGGCGCTGTATCTGCCCGGGGGCCTGCCCCGTGACCCCGGCACTGGCGGAGGGAGCCGTCGCCGTCACGCGGCGTAACCTTGTGCTGATGACTGGTCAACTGCCACGAACTGAGTGTACATTACCGAATGATCGGTAAGTAAATAGGAAAGCCCGAACCGAGGACCGCATGACCACCACAAGCGACGAGGACCTGGCAGTGCTTGCCCTGGAGGGCCGCTTCGAGGACACGATCGCCGCGATGAGCCGGATCGAGCCGCGCGACTGGATGCCCGAGGCGTACCGGGCGACCATGGTCCGGCAGATCGCGCAGCACGCGCACTCGGAGATCATCGGCATGCAGCCGGAGGGCAACTGGATCACCCGCGCCCCCAGCCTGCGCCGCAAGGCGATCTTGCTCGCCAAGGTGCAGGACGAGGCCGGGCACGGCATGTACCTGTACAGCGCGGCGGAGACCCTCGGCGCGGACCGCGCCGACCTCACGATGAGGCTCATCACCAGCCGCCAGAAGTACTCCTCCATCTTCAACTACCCCACGCTGAGCTACGCCGACGTCGGCGTCATCGGCTGGCTGGTCGACGGGGCCGCGATCTGTAACCAGGTGCCGCTGTGCCGCTCCTCCTACGGCCCGTACGCACGGGCGATGATCCGCATCTGCAAGGAGGAGTCGTTCCACCAGCGGCAGGGGTATGAGCTGCTGCTCACCATGATGCGCGGCACCCAGGCGCAGCGGGACATGGTGCAGGACGCCACCGACCGCTTCTGGTGGCCGTCGCTGATGATGTTCGGCCCGCCGGACGACGCCTCGCCCAACTCCGAGCGCTCCATGCGCTGGGGCATCAAGCGGCACAGCAACGACGAGCTGCGCCAGCGCTTCGTCGACATGACCGTCCCGCAGGCGGAAAAGCTCGGCGTCACCCTGCCCGACCCGGAGCTGCGCTGGAATGAGGCGCGCGGCCACCACGACTTCGGCCAGGTCGACTGGGATGAGTTCAAGGCCGTCGTGTCCGGCAACGGCCCGTGCAACGCTCAGCGGCTCGCCCGGCGCAAGTCGGCGCACGACGAGGGCGCCTGGGTCCGCGAGGCCGCGCTCGCCCACGCCGCCAAGCACGGTGACGAGCATCCAGAACGTGCGGGTGTTGCACGAGGAGACAAGTCATGACCGACCAGAGCTGGCCGCTGTACGAGGTGTTCCTGCGCGGCAAGCGCGGCCTCAACCACGTGCACGTCGGCAGCCTGCACGCCGCGGACCCGGAGATGGCGCTGCACCACGCCCGCGACCTGTACACCCGCCGCAACGAGGGCGTCAGCATCTGGGTGGTCCGGGCCGCCGACATCACCGCGTCAAGCCCGGACGAGAAGGACCCGTTCTTCAAGCCGTCCGGCGACAAGGTGTACCGGCACCCGACGTTCTACGACATTCCCGACGACGTGCCGCACATGTAGGGCGCCGCCGACGATGAGCACGGGAAACATGAGCACTCCTGACGCCGGCTTCGACCCGGATGACGACAACCCGTACGACCTCCTCGCGGAGGACCACGACGCAGGTCAACGGTGGGCGTTCGGCACCGGGTTCACCGACCCGCTCGAGGGCATCGACACGTCCGTGCCCGACGGCCTCGACCCGGGCGCGCTGGTCCGCTACTGCCTCGCCCTCGGCGACGACGCGCTGATCTACAGCCACCGGCTGCAGCAGTGGGTGGCCAGGCTGCCCGAGCTCGAGGAGGAGACCGCGGTCGCCAACATCGCGCTCGACCTGCTCGGCCAGGCCCGCCTGCTGCTCGCCCGGGCCGGCGGGATCGTCGGCCAGACGGAGGACCAGCTCGCGTTCTTCCGCGAGGAGAAGGACTTCAGGAACGTCCGGCTCGCCGAGCACGCCGACCGTGACTTCGCCGAGCTCGTCGTGCGCCTGCTGCTGCTGTCCACCTGGCGGCTCGCCCTGTTCGAGTCGCTGTCCGCCCCCTCACCAGCAGGCCGGGCAGACCCGGTGCTCGCGGCGATCGCCGCCAAGGGCGTCAACGAGCTCGCCTACCACCGCGACTACGCGGCGGGCTGGGTCGTCCGCCTTGGCGACGGCACCGAGCTGTCGCACGCGAAGGCGCAGGCGGCCCTGGACACCCTGTGGCCGCTCGCGGGGGAGCTGTTCCGCCCCGACCCCGACGCGCATCCGTTCATCCCTGGCGGCAGCGCCGGCCCCGCCGCGTTCGACGCCATCCTTGACACCGTGCTCGCCGCGGCGGGCCTTGACCGGCCGACCGCCGCGCCGCTCGCCGCGGTCGGCGGCCGGGCCGGCCGCGACGGCGTGCACACCGAGGCGATGGGCTACATCCTCGCCGAGCTCCAGTCCGTCGCCCGCGCCCACCCGGACGCGACATGGTAGGCCCCGCGGCCCGGCAGGCCCCGGACGACGCGGCAACTGCCGTACCCCGGAGAGCCCCGGACGAGGCGGCACCCGCGGCCCGCCGGACGCCCGCATACGACGTCGCGGCCGCCACCCCGGACCCCGAGATCCCGACGCTCACCATCGAGGACCTCGGCATCCTCCGCTCCGTCGATTACTCTCCCGGCCGGGGGACCGTCGTGACGATCACCCCCACCTACAGCGGCTGCCCCGCGCTGCGCGAGATGGCCGCGGACGTCCAGGCCCGCCTGCACCGGGCCGGCTTCGAGCGCGTCACCGTCGCCACCCAGCTCAGCCCGCCGTGGAGCACCGACTGGATCACCGCGGAAGGGCACCGCAAGCTCGCCGCCGTCGGCATCGCCCCGCCGTCCGCCGCGCCGCAGCGTGACGGCCCGGTCCCGCTGACCCTGGGCGTCCGTCCTGCGTCGCCCCGCTGCCCGCGCTGCGACTCACCGGACACCCGGCTGACCGCCCAGTTCGGCGCGACGGCCTGCAAGTCGCTGCACCGCTGCACCGCGTGCGGCGAGCCGTTCGAAGCGGTGAAGCCTATATGACCGGGGCCCCGGTGACCGAGGCCGCCGGCATCACGACCACGGGCGCCCAGTCCGCCGACATGACGGCCACGGGCACCGAGAGGACGGGCAGCCGCCGTTCGCGGAGCCGTGATTTCCACCGGCTCGTCGTCAGGCGCGTCGAGCCGCTGACCGGCGACTCCGCCGCGATCACGTTCACCGTGCCCGACGATCTGGCGCGGGAGTTCACGTTCGCCGCCGGGCAGACGCTGACCGTCCGCCGTGGCGAGGAACGGCGCAGCTACTCCATCTGCGCGCCCGCCGGGTCGCCGCCGCGGATCGGCGTCCGCGAGGTCGAAGGCGGCGCCGTCTCCGGCTGGCTGGTGCATGAGCTCAAGGCCGGCGACACGCTCGACGTGCAGGCGCCGAGCGGCAGCTTCACCCCTGACCTGACCGTCCCCGGCCGGCACGCGCTGATCGCGGCGGGCTCCGGCATCACGCCGATGATGTCGATCGCCGCGTCGGTACTCGCGGCGGACGGCACGTCCGCCGTCACGCTGATTTACGGCAACCGGCGCAGCGACACCGTCATGTTCGCCGACGAGGTCGCCGACCTCAAGGACGCTTACCCGGCGCGGATGCAGATCGTCCACGTGCTGTCCCGCGAGCCGCAGGAGGTCGAGCTGCACAGCGGCCGGCTCGACGCCGGCCGGCTGACTGCGCTGCTGCCCGCCACCGTCGACGTGCCCGCCGTGGACCACTGGTGGCTGTGCGGCCCTTACCTGATGGTCAACGACGCCATCGAGGTGCTGCGCCAGCTCGGCGTCGATCCCGGCCGCATCCACCGCGAGCTGTTCTGGGTGGGCGACGAGCCGCCCGCCGAGGCGGTGCACGAGGAAGCCCCGGTCGGCGCGGGCGCCAGCCTGACGGTCATCCTCGACGGGCGCAGCACCACGCTCACCCTGCCGGCCGGCACCCCGGTGCTCGACGGCGCCCAGCGCGTCCGGCCCGACCTGCCGTTCGCCTGCAAGGGCGGCGTCTGCGGCACCTGCCGGGCGAAGGTCGTCTCCGGCGAGGCGGCCATGCGCCGCAACTACGCGCTCGAGCAGCACGAGACCGACGCCGGCTACATCCTGACCTGCCAGGCCACACCGCTCGGCGACGAGATCACCGTCGACTACGACGCCTAACGGGAGACTCCATGACCGCCGCCGTCAGCCCGCCGGGCGAGCTTGAGCCCATTGAGACCGCCTCGGTTGACGAGCTGCGGGCGCTGCAGCTTGAGCGGCTGCGCTGGTCGCTGCGGCACGCCTACGACAACGTGCCGTACTACCGGAAGATGTTCGACGTCGCCGCGGTCCACCCCGATGACCTGGCCGACCTGGCCGACCTGGCGAAGTTCCCATTCACCACCAAGGCGTCGCTGCGCGACAACTACCCGTTCGGCATGTTCGCGGTGCCCCGCGAGCAGGTGGCGCGGGTGCACGCCTCGTCGGGCACCACCGGCCGCCCCACCGTCGTCGGCTACACCGCCGCGGACATCGACACCTGGGCCAGCGTCATGGCCCGCTCCATCCGCGCGGCGGGCGGCCGCCCCGGGCACATCGTGCACGTCGCCTACGGCTACGGCCTGTTCACCGGCGGGCTCGGCGCGCATTACGGCGCGGAGAAGCTCGGCTGCACCGTGGTCCCGGTCTCCGGCGGCATGACCGAGCGGCAGGTCACCCTCATCCGCGACTTCCGGCCGGACGTCATCATGGTCACCCCGTCCTACATGCTCGCCATCATCGACGAGATGGAGCGCCAGGGCATCGACCCCGCGCAAAGCTCGCTCCGGTACGGGATCTTCGGCGCCGAGCCGTGGACCAACGAGATGCGCGCCGAGATGGAGGCCCGTGCCGGCCTCGACGCCACCGACATCTACGGCCTGTCCGAGGTGATGGGGCCGGGCGTCGCCCAGGAGTGCGTGGAGACCAAGGACGGCCTGCACGTCTGGGAGGACCACTTCTACCCGGAGGTCATCGACCCGGTCACCGGCCAGGTCCTGCCCGACGGCGAGATGGGCGAGCTTGTCTTCACCTCGCTGACCAAGCAGGCGATGCCCGTCGTCCGGTACCGCACCCGCGACCTCACCCGGCTGCTGCCCGGCACCGCCCGCACCATGCGCCGCATGGAGAAGATCACCGGCCGCACCGACGACATGATCATCTTGCGCGGCGTCAACCTGTTCCCCACCCAGGTGGAGGAGCTCATCCTGCGCGTCCCCGCCCTGTCGCCGCACTTCCAGCTGCACCTGTCCCGCCCGGGCCGGATGGACGCGATGACCGTCCACGTCGAGCGCCGCCCCGACACCACCCCCGCCGACGCCGAGGCGGCGGCCGCCCACCTGGCCGCCCTCATCAAGAACACCATCGGCGTCACCGCCGCCGTCGTCGTCCAGGACCCGGACACCATCGAGCGGTCCATGGGCAAGATGCGCCGCATCATCGACGAGCGCCCCCGTTAGGCACGCTCACCGAGCGGCAACCGTGCACCCCGGCTCACTCAGGGTGTCGGCTCCCAGGCGACGCGCGGCCTCCGGTTCTCATAGGCCTCACGCGCCAGG